>NZ_CP004388.1:1367500-1967500 GCF_000300235.2 Thalassospira xiamenensis M-5 = DSM 17429
ATGGCATAGGTCGCAATCGCGGCCAGCAGAATGGCAATATCATAAACCGCAAGCGACGCCCCCATATCGGACGGGGCGGCAAAGGCCAGAAGATGGCCCCAGACAAAACCCGCAATCGCGGTTGTCATGGCAAACCAGTGCCAGCCACGCAATCGCGCAATGCCATAGCTGCCCGCCGTGATGATCAAACCATAAAAGGCCAGAACCCAGGGGGCGGGTTCACCCGACTGCACCATAAACGGCACGATGTAACTGGCCAGAAGCCCTGTCGATGCCACCAATGGCCCCTGCAAAAGCGAAAGTGCGAGCGTACCCAGCGCCACAAGCGCCATCAGGACAAAGGCCATCGCCGGGCCGATCATGCCATAAAGCATATGGGCCGAAAAAACCGTGGCAAAGGCCGTTGTTGTCCCCGCAAGGGTCAGAATGCCCGGAATATAACCGGCATTATTGCCGGTCTTGGCTGCAAGCAGGGCGGGCTGACGGCGAAGATATTCGCCACTGCCAAACAGGGCCGCGGCAAACAGGGCCGCAAGCAGAATGCGCACCAGCGGGCTGAGTAGACCGGCCTCAATGGAATAATGCACAAGGAAAATGCCGCCAAACACCAGCGCGATGCCGCCAATCCACACCGCCCAGCGCGTGCCGATCTTTTCTTCAAAGCCGATGGCGCGTTTGGGGGCTGCTTGCGGCACGGTGCGTTGTGGTCTTGGCGCGACCGCCGCAGGTTTTGCTGGGTGGGCGGGTGTGTCGGTCTTGGCCGGTTTTGCCTGATCAGCAGGATCAGCCGCGTCGGCTTTTGCCGTTTTATCCGGTTGGGCCGCAGCAGGTGTGACCGAAGGAGCCGGAGGCACCGACAGACCGGCTTTCAAAAGCCCGATCTGTTGTTCCAGCATTTGCAGTTTCTGTTTGAAACCGCGTATCCGGAAAAAAGCGATGATGCCCATGATCGCGCCGACCAATATGGTCAGGCTGAAGACACCTGTGAAAAACAGCTCCATGTAATCCTCTTTTTCGCATTGCTCGTGCGGGGGCGGATTTTTATCCGCGATTATTTCCGCCATCATAGCGCGAAAAAGCGAATTGTCTTGTCTTTACAGGAGTGTATGGGATTGCGCCAGGTTTGGCCGCGGCAGAGGGATATTCATGGGTATTGCCCCGCAACACCGACAAGGGGGAGGCAATACCCGTAAGGCAAATGTCAGAGCAGCCTGATCAGTGACAGCAGGAATGCACGGGTTGGTATTCCTCGTACTGATCATGCAGCTTGACCCAGTCCATCACCCCGTCCTCGTTACGGCCAAAGGGCGTCATGTCAAGGAAGGCGTGCGCCCCGATCAGGGCATCACCGGCGCGCGCATAACTGGAATAGGTGTGGAAAATCTCGCCGCTGTCGGGATCGCGGACAAAGACGCTTTCGCCGTGAAGGTCTTCCATCTTGCCGGTATAGGGCGCGTAGTTATAGGTCGCGGTGCCGGTCTTGACGTCATCAGGGCGAAACGACGCATCGAAATCGTAATTGAAATCCGATCCTGCCGAAGAAAACCAGGGGAAGTTCCAGCCCATCCGTTTCTTGAAATCCTGAAATTCCGCAAGCGGGGCCCGCGAAACGACCGCGAGTGTCACGTCATGATGTTTGAGATGCAGGTTGGCACCGTCAAAATGATCGGCAAGGAACGAACAGCCCACACAGCCCTCTTTCCAGCCGGGGCCAAACATGAAGTGATAGACAATAAGCTGGTTGCGGCCATCAAACAGATCGGCGAGCGATTTTTCACCGTCCGGCGTGTCAAAGACATAATCCTTGTCCACCCGCACCCATGGCAGGGAACGGCGTTCCTCGCACAGGCGGTCATAGGCACGCATATGTTCCTTTTCCCTTGCAAGATGCGCCTTGCGGGCATCAAGCCATTCCGCGCGAGAGACGATTTCGGGGCGTTTCATCATATTCTCCTTGTTGATCGGTTGGCGCGCTGATCAAAAGGCAATGCAAATACGTGTCGTCCGGGAAATGGGCGGGCAATTCAAGCAGCATCAGGCACCGATCAGGGGGCAAGGCCGTTTTACCGGCAATATGTCCGCCCAATCGGATCTGACTTACATTCCCTCGCAGGCCTGTTTTTGCATCTCAGCGGCAGTGCCGGTTTTGTGATTGCAGTTGGCATAGGCAAAGTTGTCGGTACGGCGTGACGCATCGGGTGTACCATGGTCCCATAGATTGCGTTTAAGCGACCAGTCGACCTTTGCGGTGCCGCATTCGGTGGTCCATTCGGTGGTAAATTCGGGGGAATTTTCCGACCCATGGCGTTCTGCCACGACTTCGGCCCCGAACCAGTCAGCCAGACGGGCAATGCGTTTATTGTCGCTGGCCGTAACGCCCATGATCGACGCAAGATCAAGCTCGCGGAAACCAAAGGCGATCATCATCGTGCTGGCCTCGATGGCGGCGCGGTAACGCCCCCAATGGGTCGGTGACAGCTCGATCCCGAAAATCGCGCTATCCACCGGCAGGTCCTTGCCTCGCAGGCCGACACAGCCAAGCAGATCGCCCGACGATTTATCAAAAATCCCGACCTGAAAATTGCGCCGCGGCTGTTCTTCCTGCCATGCAAGGAACCGGTCAAACAGCGCATTGCTGCTGGCGCGCGTGCTGTCGTTATCAGCATTACCGTAAAGGGCGCGATACCGTTCATCCATCTGATAGGCGACAAACGCCGCCCGATCCGAGGGCGTGAAATCGCGCAGGATGAAACGCTTGCTTTCAAGTCTTGGGGGGAGTTCCGGACTTCGCATTGTGATTACTCCACATTTCCGGTGGCGCAGGCCGCCTGTTTGATGGCCGGGTCGTAAGGGGTATCGCCATTTACCCCATCGGTCCCATCATCGTTATTTGTGTCACAATGTACATCGCGCAACGCGAACAGGGTGCCAATCGCCGATAAAACCATCAAAATTGTGCAGATAATCGAAATAACCTGTAAACCGTCCGTAAAGGCCGCGCGCGCCAGTGGCAAAATATCCGATGATATTGCCGCAGGCAGATCATGCAGCGCATTGACCGCCCCGCCAAGGGTGCTGCGGATGGCGTCTGCGGCCTCGTTCCCGATCCCGGTCGGTACGGCTTCGATCATGACATCGCGATAGATCGCGGTGCCGACACTGCCCAGAATGGCAATGCCAAGCGCCCCGCCAAGCTCCGCACTTGTTTCCGACATCGCGGCGGCCGATCCAGCCCGATCAGACGGGGCCGATGCCACCACCATATCCGTACAGATCATCGCAACCGGCGTAATGCCAAGCGAGAAGATCGTCGCACCGGCCACAAGAACATAAAGGCTGACGACGCTGCCCGGCCATGACAGCATGCCAAAGCCAGCCGCGGTCAGGATCAGGGCACCGGTCATCACCTGTCCCGGTTTGAACCGGCCCATAAGGACCGGCGCCCCCATCGAGCCGACAATACCGGCGACAGTTGCGGGCAACATCGAAAGCCCGGCCTGGATCGGGGTAAGGCCGATGACCAGTTGCAGGGCCTGGGACAGGAACAGGAAATAAGCCATCCCGGCAAAGATCACCGCGGTCTGAATGACGATGGGAAGTGCGATGGTCTTCTGTTTGAGCAGATCAAGATCCAGCAGCGGATCGGCAAGCTTGCGCTGACGGCGGATGAAAACCCATGCGCCAAGCAGGCCAAAGACAAGGGCAGAAAGGGCATCACTGCCAAAGCCATAGGCAGCAATGACCTTGACCCCGTAAATGATTGCCAGCACCGAGCCAAGCGAAAGCGCGGCACTGAACAGGTCAAGCCGGCCAAAGCTTTTGGCCTTGTGTTCGGGAAGCAGGATCGGAGCGACAATCAGCAAAAGCCCCATCACCGGCACATTGAGCAGGAAAACAGCGCCCCACCAGAAATAGCTGAGAACAAGCCCGCCCAGAAGCGGCCCGGCAGCCGTGCCGACCATAAAGGTCGTCATCCATGCGGCAATGGCAAAGGACCGTTCCTTGTCATTGTGAAACATCGACCGGATCAGCGACAGGGTAGAGGGCATAAGCGTCGCCCCGGCAATGCCCAGAACCCCACGGGCAAAAATCAGCATTTCGGGCGTATCGGAAAAGGCCGCAAGCACGGAGGCCGCGCCAAAGCAGCCACCGCCGATCATCAGCAATTTGCGCCGACCGATCCGGTCACCCAGTGTCCCCATGGTGATCAGCGACCCGGCAATGAAAAAGCCATAGATATCAACAATCCACAGCAACTGGTCACTCGTCGGGTTAAGGCTTGCGGTCAGGGCCGGTACGGCAAGATGCAGAACCGTCATATCCATCGCGATCAGAAGGCACGGCAGGGTCAGCACCAGAAGGCCGATCCATTCGCGGCGGGTGGCCTTGTTGTCGGTCTGGGCGGTATCGTCGGTTGGTGACGCGACGGGGGTGTTCGGGGCGCTCATGTCTTGTGTTTCCAGTATTTCTTATGGTGGCGCAGGCCGCAATGGATTGGGGCATCGCGGAATTTATTCTGCGCTCGTTATTCGGGGCGATGTTGGGACCTTAACCGTGGTTGAGGTCAAGACTGCAATCGGGGCAAATTCATGCCGAGGTGCAACCCGAAGTACAACAGACTTCGAGCTTGTCGAGGGCGCTGCTCCATCCTTCCTGATGTCCATCACGCGCAGCCTCGTCAAAGAACTGCGTGTGATGGAGGGTTAATATGGTCGCCGCCCCGCGATCCTCGGCCACAAAGGTCAGGGTCACATGCGATTTGCGTTCGGGCATTGTGATCCATTGCCAGGAAAAGGACAGCTTTGCATCGGTTTCAACCGCATCATAGGTGCCGCTGACATCGTGGATTTCACCATCGGGCCCCGGTTCCTTGAAACGGATGCGAAAGGTGCCGCCGATTTTTGCATCGATGCTGGCATCAATCATCTCGCAACCTTCTGGTCCCCACCATCTGGCGAGTTTCTCGGGCTGGGTCCATGCGGCGTAAACCTTTGCCGGTGGGGCGGCAATCCGGCGCCGGATCATCAGGCTCGGCTTGTCTGGTATTGTATCGGGCATCAGTCCCTAATCCTGCTTCTTTTCGGTTTTGGTGGCGTCGTCGTCTTCTTGTTCAAGGAAGGCGGCAAGCTGATCGAGTTTATGCGACCAGAAGCGCTGATAGCGGGCCAGCCATTCCATGGCGTGCTCCATCGGTTCGGCATTCAGGCGCACATTGACCGTGCGCCCGGTCTTCTGCCGCGCAATCAGCCCGGCATCGGACAGAACATCCAGATGTTTCATCACTGCAGGCAGCGAAACGTGAAACGGTCGCGCCAGTTCACTGACCGACAGGTTTTCTTCCGTCTCCAGCCGGGCGAGAAGCGCACGGCGGGTTGGATCGGCAAGGGCGGCAAAGATGTCGTTCAGTTCGGCTTCTTGATACTTAACCATGAAGTTAAGTATTGATCAGGCCACACCGCCCTGTCAATCAAAAGTTGATCCCGGTTGTCACCATCCCCTGCCACGCGGTCAGAAGGGCAACACCGATAAACAGCAAACCCGCCGTCCGCCCGATGAAAATCGTTGCCACCGGATTGCCGGTAATCAGGTTGCGGCTGGTCCCGGCCGCAAGGGCAATCGCGCCATAAACCGCAAGCTGAACCGCAGCGGTCATGATCCCCATGATCAGCGCCTGCGACCAAAGCGGCCCGTAATGCGGGCGGATGAATTGCGGATAGACCGCAAAAATGAACAGATAGGCCTTGGGATTAAGCATGCAGGTGATCATGCCCTGGCGAAACGCGATCCAAAGCGACGCGGTTCTGGCCGCCCGGATGCGTTCCACCGTGATGGCGCTGCGCAAAAGCGTAATGCCGATCCAGACCATATAGGCCGCCCCGGCAAACAGCATGACATTCAAAAGCCATGGCGCGATGGCGAGAAGCGCGCTGATGCCGATGGCACCCAGCAACGTGTGATACACCCCGCCCAGCATGATCCCGGCAGTGGCCGACAACCCGGCGCGTTTGCCCCCGGTCAGGGAATTGGCAATCACGAAAAACATATCCATGCCGGGCACAATGATGATGCCCGACAGCAGAACAAAGAACAGCCAGAGATTTTCAGCATGTGTCATGGGGCGCTCGTAATTTATCCACCGAACGGCTTGATCGGCAGGGACAAACTAGCAGGGCGTTCCTGACAGGCTCATGTCAGGATGGTGGAGGATTCTGTGTTCGATGTTGCATTTACTTTTCGTGTCAGATTGGATCAAATGCATGCATTGGGTGGCATTGGAGTTTTCCCCAAGCATGCTGAAACTTGACCATATTACTGTTATTGCGCCGACGCTGGCCGACGGTGTGGCGCATGTTCGGGCGTGTCTTGATCTTGATGTACCGTTCGGGACGCGTCATGGCTATATGGGCACGCATAATCACCGGCTTCAGCTTGGCAACAATGTCTATCTTGAAATCGTGGCGCTGGACCCGGACGGTATTACGCCGGGCAGGGCGCGTTGGTTTGGATTGGATAATCAGGACAAGATCAGATCGGATTGGGAAGAAGGCCGTCGTCTGCGGGGCTGGGTTGCCGCGACAAAATCCATTGATACCGTTGTTTCAGCCCATGGCGCGGTTTTTGGCGAAAAGGTGCTTTTGCCGACAGCGGAGCCGACTTTTGCCTTTGCCATTCCTGCTGATGGCTCGTTACCGCTGGATGGTGCTGCACCATCGATCATTGATCATCGGGGTGACCCGACATCAATGGCGGAAATCCCCGATTTGGGCGTGCGCCTTGTTTCGATGAGGGTGGAGCATCCTGACCCAGCGTTCGTCAAGGCACTCTATCGCGAACTTTCCATTGATCGTCCACCTGCGATCATTCAGGGGGCCGGCGTCCGTTATCGGGCGCAGATCAAGACACCGACAGGACTGAAAGAGCTGACTTGAGCCAGTTTTGAAACTGCGCCAGTTCGGGGTGGGGGGGCAGGTCACGGAAACCTGATCGTGATTTGCGCATATTTTCCATTGCACTTGTCTTTATAATTCGATATTTCATGAATTATGGAAAAGATAGATACCTTAAATGCATTGTCGGCGCTGGCGCATGATGTTCGGCTTGATATTTTCCGGCTGCTGATCAAGGCGGAACCGGAAGGCATGATTGCCGGGGATATTGCCGCAGCACTTGATATTCGCGCCAATACGCTTTCGAACAATCTGAACATCCTGTCGACCGCCGGATTGGTTCGGTCGGTGCGCGAAGGGCGGGCGATCCGCTATTTTGCCGAGATCGGCACGATGCGCGATCTTCTGGTGTTTCTGATGGAAGATTGTTGTGGCGGGCGGGAGGATATCTGTCTGCCGATGTTGAACAAAACCTGCCGATAATCACAGCGACCACAGCGACCACAGCGACCACAGCGCCCACAGCGATCACAGGGAATTCCGATGACAGAGAATAATCGCGCAAACAATGGTGCCGATTGCAGTGCCGATAGTGGCAAACTTGGCGTGTTCGAACGGTTTCTGACCCTTTGGGTCGGGCTTGCCATGATTGGCGGGGTTGTGATCGGCGTGGTTGCCCCGGGGCTTGTCGATGCGATTGCCGCAAGCGAGGTGGCGTCGATCAATCTTGTGGTCGCCGTCCTGATCTGGGCGATGGTCTATCCGATGATGGTCGGGGTTGATTTCGCCGCCGTGGCCGGGGTGGCCCGCCAGCCCAAGGGGCTTCTGGTGACGCTGGTGGTCAACTGGCTGATCAAGCCGTTCACCATGGCGTTTCTGGCGGTGGTGTTTTTCGAACATGTTTTTGCCCCCTGGATCGCACCAGCTGACGCCGCGCAATATATCGCCGGTCTGATCCTTCTGGGGGCGGCACCGTGCACGGCGATGGTGTTTGTCTGGTCGCAACTGACGCGGGGTGATGCGACCTACACGCTGGTACAGGTATCGGTCAATGATCTGATCATGGTCGTGGCATTTGCGCCGATTGTCGCATTGTTGCTCGGCGTGACCGACATTGCCGTCCCTTGGGAAACACTGGTTCTGGCAACCGTGCTTTATGTGGTTCTGCCGCTTCTGGCCGGGTTGCTAACGCGCCGGATCCTGGGATCAAAGGACGCAATCGAAAGATTTTCCGCCCGGGTCAAGCCATGGTCGATCCTTGGCCTGATTGCGACGGTCGCCATTCTGTTCGGGCTTCAGGGCGATGTGATCCTGCGACAGCCCTTGGTGATTGTCCTGATTGCGGTGCCGATCCTGATTCAAAGCTACGGGATTTTCGCGCTGGCCTATGGGGCGGCGTTCCTGCTGCGTATTCCGCATCGGATGGCTGCCCCCTGCGCGATGATCGGGACATCAAACTTTTTCGAACTGGCGGTTGCGGTGGCGATCAGTCTGTTTGGCCTGAATTCCGGGGCGGCATTGGCAACCGTGGTGGGTGTTCTGGTCGAGGTGCCGGTGATGCTGTCGCTGGTGGCTTTTGCCAACCGGACACGCGCCCATTTCCCCGAAGCACAAAACAAGGTTTCATAAGGTTCTGCCATGATCGTTGTCCACCACAATCCGGATTGCGGCACATCGCGCAATGTCCTCAATATCATCGAGAAATCCGGCGATCCCTATCAGGTGATCGAATATCTGAAAGAAGGCTGGACCCGACCGCAGCTTATCGCTCTTTTTGCCGCTGCCGACCTGACGCCGCGCACGGCATTGCGCACGACCAGATCACCCGCCGCAGAATTGGGCTTGCTTGATGACGCGATATCGGACGATGCCCTGATCGCGGCGATGCTGGCACACCCGGTTCTGGTCAACCGGCCGATTGTGGCATCGCCCAAAGGGGTTCGGTTGTGTCGCCCATCCGAAACGGTACTTGATCTGCTCGATCACCTGCCGGCCGGGCCGCTTTACAAGGAAGACGGCGAAATGATTTTAAACGAGAAAGGAGCGCGCGTTGGCTGATACCCCCAATATTCAGGACGAACAGTTCGCACCGATCCCGGCTGCGGCATTGTTCCCCAAGGCACACAGTACCCATGCGCCGCGCATATTGGTGCTTTATGGCTCGCTTCGTGAACGCAGCTTTTCGCGTTTCGCCGCCGAGGAAGCCGCGCGCATCCTGACCCGGTTTGGTGCAGAGGTCCGGATATTCAACCCCGCAGGCCTGCCCCTGGTCGACGAAACCGGTGCCGATCATCCCAAAGTGGCGGAGCTTCGCGATCTGGTAAGCTGGTGCGAGGGGATGGTGTGGTCCTCGCCCGAGCGGCATGGGGCGATGACCGGCCTTATGAAAAGCCAGATCGACTGGATACCGCTTTCGCTTGGCGCGGTGCGCCCGACGCAGGGCAAGACATTGGCCGTGATGCAGGTGTGCGGCGGCAGCCAAAGCTTTAACACGGTCAATCAGTTGCGCATTCTGGGGCGCTGGATGCGGTTATTGACCATTCCCAATCAGTCATCGGTTGCCAAGGCATGGAACGAGTTTGATGAGGCGGGGCGCATGAAGCCGTCCCCCTATTACGACCGGATTGTCGATGTGATGGAAGAACTGGTGAAGTTCACGCTGTTAACCCGCGATGTTCGCGATCACCTTGTCGATCGGTATTCCGAACGGGTGGAAAGCCACGCGGCCCTTTCGGCCAGGGTCAATCAGCCCACCGCAACCTGAACAGAACAAAGGCCGCCCTGTCATAATCGGGCGGCCTTTCGTTTTTCTGGATCAGGGCAGGTGAAATCGCGACGAAGCCTGAGAATAAAGCTTTGTCTTTAAATGCGTTGCTCACCGAATTATTGGCGCATCAATGTCCAGCCAAAGTCAGGACTGGTTTCGGATCAAAGCATGTCGTTCTGTACGCTCGTAACAATAATTTGGGATGCTCAGTCAAAACAAAAATCTTAGGCGTGTTATTCTCTCCGGCATCATTGGGGGGATAAATGGCTAAGGGATTCAGATTGTTACGTCGACGGGTAGTTCCCTTGGCGTTTGTTGGTGCAGCATTATCGGGTCATGCGGCGCAGGCCGCAGATTTTACCGTTTCTGGCGGTGTCACCGATACGGTTGCCAAAACCCTGAGCGTCGGGGAAACCGGATTGATCGAGCAGGGCGGGGTTCTCAATGTTACGACGCCGGCGAATAGCGCCGCCATCACTGTTAGCGCAGACGGCGTGCGTGTGACCAATAACGGCACGATCACGACGGTGGGTGGCGGGCGCGTGGGCATATTTGGTGATGGGGGGGCTAGAAATGCGCAGTTTGTTAATAACGGTACAATTCGGACAGACGCAGCGAGCGGTTACGGAATGGCCAGTTTCGGGCCGGGTTCTAAATTTTTCAACAATGGCACGCTTACGACAGGCGGTGCGAATGCCCATGCCATAAATGGCACCGGAACCAATTCGACACTTGTCAATAACGGCACGCTTACGACAAGCGGAGATGGTTCGTACGGTCTAAACAGCGCCAACGCCAATTCGACACTCGTTAATAGCGGTACGATTACGACAAGCGGAACAGATTCCTATGGCATCGGAAGCACCAATAGCGGTTCGACACTTTCCAATAGCGGTACGATTACGACAAGCGGAGTTCGTTCCCGTGGCATGTACGCTGACGGGAATGGCGTAACAGCTGTCAATAGCGGTACGATTACCACAAGCGGCAGCGATGGCGAGGGCATGCGGAGCGACGGAAATAATTCGACACTTGTCAATAGCGGTGCGATTACCAGCACGAATGCCGACGGAATACGATCATCCGGTAGCGGCAGCATCCTTACGGTCAGTGACGGCGGGACCGTTACCGTATTGGGTGCAGGACGGGCCGGGATCAGATCCACTGGGGCCAACGGGACGATCAATGTCAGCGGGACGGTGATCGCAACCGGGGCGGCGACCGAGGCGATTGTAGGGTCGGGCAACCAGACCCTGAACATCAAGCCAGGTGCGACGATTGTCGGGACGATTAATCTTGGTGCAGGCACCAATGCGGTCAATATCGATACATCGGCCGGGGCGCGGTCATCGACCCTGAGCATCAGCAATGCCGGTACGGTGAATACATCGGCTGGTGGTGACGGGCTTGTCCTGCAAAGCGGATCGACGGTGGTGATCGCAGATCCGACAGGTCTTGCTGCCAACCGGGCGGCGCTGGGAACGACGGCAGCCGGCATTCATCAGGCGGTCAGCCAGCAACTGGCACGATCAAACAAACCGCAATCGGTTGTGGTCGCGGCCAGCGAACTTGAACCGGGTATGTTATATGCGCCGCAGATGCCCTTTGTCTGGGGACATGTTTTTGGTGGGTACAAAAAACGCGGCGATGACGGGGCGAATTTGGGCTATCGCAGCCGGGTTGGTGGCGTGATCGGCGGATATGAAAAGCCGATTGATGACCACAGTATCGGTGTGTTTGGCGGGGCGTCCGTTGCAGGGATGAAAACCGACGAGGCATCGGTCGAAAGTGACAGCAACGGCTTTTTTGTCGGCGGATATGGTGAATATGTTGTCGGCGACTGGGCTATCGACGGGGCGTTGTTCGTCGGCTATCAACGCCATCAGGATAAACGTCTTGTGGTCGATAACCTGACCGGCGAGGAAACCGCACAATCAGATTACAACAGTGTCTATATCAGTCCGTCACTGGCGGTGGTCCGGTCGATTGACATCGGCGGCGGGATTGAATTGCGGCCATCGGCCGAGGTTAATTACACCTATGGCTATTACGGTGAATATACCGAAACCGGCACGACATCATCCAATCTTCGGGTTAAGGGGCATGGTGTGGATGTGATCAACGGGCGTTTGCAATTGGCAGCCCGTCAGGTGCTTGTAGATGGCCGGGGCGAGATGGAACTGCGCGGCGGGATGAAATACAGCTATTTCGGGCGTGACAGCGTTGATGTCGGGCTCGGCAACGGTCCGGTTTTACGCTATCAGGGAACCGGTGATACGTCCTCGTACGGGGGATATGTCGGGGGCAATATGCGCTATGACGTGGACCGGCGGATGACGGTTGTCGCAGACATGGAACTGGGGCTTGCAACTGGCGACGAACGCACTGCTTCAGGCTATCTGGGGCTGGAATACCGATTCTAAAGCGTTACAGCCGCCGCACCCAGTTTGGCAACCCTGCGGCGTAGCCGGTTGACGTTGTGGCTTTGCCGTTATGATGCAATCGGGCGTTTACGGCATCGGCACGGATCTGACTTGGTGTTGAATGGAATTTGGCGCGGAATGCGCGGCTAAAATGGGACTCACTGTTAAAACCGCATTCAAAGGCAATGCTGCCAATGTTCTTGTGGCTGTAACGCTGTTGCGACAGCAATTGAAAGCTCCGCTGCAAACGGCGATCCCAAAGATAATTTGCCACCCCGCCATGCGGGGCAAAAATGCGATAGATATGTGTTCTTGACATTCGAAAGGTCAGGGCAAGGCTTGCTGGCGTGATGTTTTCGGAAAGGTTGGCATCAATATAGCGGTAGATGACCTTTGCAAGGGCAACTGATGTTGGCGCGTCAATTTCCTCGGGAAGCTGGCCTTCGCACAGCAAGCATCCTTGCATCAGGCCGAGAGTTCCTTGCACGGCACTAACAGCTTGTTGAGTTGTCATGTCAGGAATGTTCTTCCAAAGGTTCAGAAAACCGGTGGCCATGAAGCGAACCATCGGGTTGTCCTTGGAAAGCTTCAGTCCATGCAGTGGCGCGAGCATATCCGAGATATCTGGTCGCAATTCCCGTGGCAGAACAAGCGTAAGGTTTTCAAAATCACCCGTGATCATGTCGTGGGGGTAAGAAAGATCGATGATAAGCATGTCGCCCGCGACAATGCGTTCATTGTCTTTGGTAAGGCCGCCGCCCTGCAGAAAAAGCTGAACCAGAATGTGGTCCATATCATCATCGATCACTCGGCGGGGATGCCGTAAAAACTGCTGGGCTTGTGATCTGGTGACACCAAAAACCGTTTCCTGAAGGTCGTAAACATCGATCTGTGCAAAAAAATTCGTGAGATGACATTCATGATCGGACATCATTAAATCAAAAAAGATACCGATATTTTCCTGCCATGCGTCAAAGCGGTGACGCGGATCGATATCATTGGTGTCAAAGTTTGATACGGGAACCGGTTTCAGTTTTGTCAATCCGGGGACTCTTTCGCATTAATGGCAGAACGATAAATTGGTACAATTAATCGCCCGCACTTTTGCGCCCGGACTAAATCAATGATTGATGTGATTGTTGCTTTTTCTGCATTGTGGATATATTTTTTGCAAGTTCTTATGGTTTGACAATAGCTTGCTGTGTCATCCTTTCCGGACGGTTTCGGTCGCTGGTTATTGGCATTGGGAATTGGTTTTGACGCATCAGGCGCAAGGATTTGACCAAATCGCCTGAAGGGTTTGGTTAACCGGCAACATTCGCGATCACCTTGTTGATCGGTATTCCGAACAGTTCGAAAGCGATACAGCTATTTCGTGCCAGGGATCTATCAACCAACTGCAACCTGACGGACAAGATCAGAAACGGGAAATGCCGAACAAAAAGGCCGCCCTGCGATAAACCGGGCGGCCCTTGGTGTTTCGGGGGCGGGGCCTAGCCGAACTCGACATTGTCGGGTGTCAGGTCATCCTTGCTGATATCTTCAACAATCACCCCAAAGGTCCATGGATCGCCGTTGCTGAAATCGATGTAAAGATCACCGCCATCGGTTTCAGTCGCATGATCAAGCAGGCTGTCGAAATCGGTAATGCCCGATCTGGCCTGAAGATCAGCGGTAAGGAGCAGGGTATCGCCATCATTGCCGCTTTCGAAATCAACCACACGATCACGGCTGGAGGCTTCGGCGTCGAAGACGAAAGTATCGTCGCCGATATTGCCCTGAAGCCAGTCATTGCCGCCGCCACCCGAAAGGATATTGTCGGAGAAGGCTTCATGGGCGATGGGGCCAGCATCAAGTGTGTCATGGCCGTCGCCGCCATAAAGCGAGACATCATACCATTCGCCGGTGAGCGTATCATTTCCGGCTTCGCCATGGATGTTTTCGCCGACAATGACGTCGTCGCCATCGCGGCCATAGATGGTATCGCCGCCCTTGTTGCCGATCAGGCGGTTATCGTTATCATCGCCGATGATCAGGTCGCTTTGATTGCTGCCATCGACATTTTCGATGCTGATGAAATGATCGCCTGTGCGGCCCGTGCCGGTTTCAAGATTGATGACCGGTTGCGGACCATATTCACCATAAGGCGCATCATTGCCCCAGCCGGCGATGTAGCTGATGGTGTCAGACCCTTCGCCGCCGATGAAAATGCTTGTCTGTTCCTCAGAAAAAGCAGAGCCATATGCGGCATAGAAAGTGTCATCGCCGCCGCCGCCATTCATCACATCGCCGTCGCCAGCACCAGTTTGGAAAAAGGCGTTGTTGCCGTCATCGCCGATCAGAATGTCGCCATAGCGTGAATCACGGATGTCTTCGATATTGAAATAGCGGTCGCCATCCGCATCGCCGCCCACACCAATGCCGGTGGCAAGATTGACGATGACGCCTTCCTTGGCCGAGTCATTTGAATAGGAAAATCGAATTTCATCGCGGCCGGGACCGCCATCAATGACATCGGCCCCCGGGCCGCCATCAAGTTTGTCATTGCCCGACCCGCCAAGCAGCGTGTCGTCACCGATACTTGCATGGAAATGATCATGACCGGCACCGCCATCAAGCGTATCGTCCCCCGGTCCGATCTCATAGAAGCGGTCATTGCCGCCAAGCCCGCGGATATAATCACTGCCCGCGCGCCCAAAAATATGATCGTCCTGCTCTGTTCCGACAAGCACATCTGCGCCGTCGGTCCCATAGATGAGTTCAACCATGGTCCGTCTCCCGCATTGTTTGCTTTGCCCTTGGGAAAAGCTGCGGGGAGAATTCGGCGACTTGATGGCAGTGGGGCGGAATTGACGTCAAAACAGGGGAGACACCAGAAGGCGGCGGCTTACGCCACCTTCTGTTCGTATTCTTCCTGCTTTTCCATCCAGCGGGTTTCGATCTCGGCCAGTTCGTTTTCGATCTTGCCAAGGTCTTTTTGCAAGGTGGTCAGTTTGGTGGCGTTATCGGGCTCGTAAAGCGCCGGATCGGCCATCTCGTCCTTGATTTTGTCACGACGCTCGGTCAGCTTTTCCATCTGCTTTTCAAGATTTTCAATCTCGCGCTTGATGGGGGCTGCGGCCTTGCGTTTTTCGGCAGCCTGCTGGCGCAATGCCTTGCGGTTGCCCTTGTCCTCTGGCCGTGCCGGTTCGCCGTTTTCGTTGGCTTCTGCCTTGTCCGCGCGGCGTTCATCACGCGCCCGGTTCAGCAGATACTGGCGATATTCGGCAACGTCGCCGTCAAAGGCGGTAACCGCACCATCGGCAACCAGAATAAGTCGATCCGCACAGGCTTCGATCAGATAGGGGTCGTGGCTGATGATGATCACCGCACCTTCATAGGCATTAAGCGCATGATTAAGCGCATCGCGGCTGTCGATATCAAGATGGTTGGTCGGTTCGTCAAGGATCAGCATATGCGGGGCATCAAGCGTCATCAGCGCAAACAGCAGACGCGCCTTTTCCCCACCCGAAAGGTCCTTGACCTTGGTGTCGCCTTTCTGGCCTTCAAACGCAAAACGGCCAAGCTGGGCCCGGACCTTGTGTTCGATGACATCAGGCATCAGGGCAGCCATATGCTGATACGGGGTTTCATCGGGGCGAAGCTCATCGGTCTGATGCTGTGCAAAATAACCGATGCGCAGCTTGCCCGACGCAACCTTTTCCCCGGCCATCAGTTCAAGCCGGTTGGCAAGAAGCTTTGCCAGTGTCGATTTACCGTTACCGTTGGCACCCAGAAGCGCGATGCGGTCATCCATATCAATGCGCAGGCTGATATTGCGCAAGACCGGTTTGCCGGGTTCATAGCCGACATCGCCGTTATGGATATTGATCAGGGGCGGTGGCAGTTCCTTGGGGCTTGGGAAGTCGAACGAAATGCTGCGGTCTTCGACAACGGCAATCGCCGGTCCCATTTTTTCCAGCATCTTGATACGGCTTTGCGCCTGTTTGGCCTTGCTGGCCTTGGCGCGGAACCGGTCGATGAAGGACTGGATGTGTTTTTGCTGGGCGACCTGTTTTTCGTAATGCTTGGACGCCAGTTCCATCTGCTCGCGGCGCGTTTTGGCAAATTTGTCGTAATTGCCGCCATACATCGTCACTTTGCCATCGGTCAGATGGGCAATATGTTTGACCGCCTTGTTCAGAAGGTCGCGGTCGTGACTGATCAGGATGATCGTGCCGGGATAGTTGATCAGATAGTTTTCAAGCCAGATGGTGGCTTCAAGATCAAGGTGGTTGGTCGGCTCGTCAAGCAGCAGCAGGTCGGGTTGCAGGAACAGGGTTGCCGCCAGTGCCACACGCATCCGCCAGCCGCCGGAAAAATCATCGCACGGGCGTTGCTGGGCTTCGGCATCGAAACCAAGGCCTGACAGGATCGATGCCGCACGGGCTTCTGCGGTGTGGGCGTCGATGTCGGCAAGCCGGGTATAGATATCGGCGATCCGGTTCGGATCAGTAACGTTTTCGGCTTCATGCAGAAGGGCGGCCCGTTCGGTATCGGCATCCAGAACCGTATCAAGCAGGGAGCGCGACCCCGCCGGGGCTTCCTGCGATACCACACCCATGCGGGTGCGGTTAGACAGCGATACATCGCCGCCATCCGATGCGATTTCGCCGGAAATCAGTTTCAAAAGCGTGGATTTGCCGGCCCCGTTACGTCCGATCAGGCCCAGTTTGTACCCGTCGGGTACGGTCAGGGTCACGTGATCAAGGATCATACGGCCGCCAATGCGGTAGGTCAGGTCGGTAATTTGCAGCATTTCGGGTCCGCGTTCGGGAATCGTTTGAAAATCTGTGCTTTCAATAGGGCAGGGAGGGCCGTGACGCAAGGATTCTTGAAACTGTCATGAACACTCGATCACAGGACCAACAGGACAAAATACGAGCGTGATGGGGTGGCAAGGCGCGCAGTTTCACGGGATTTGGCGGCTTTTCACACCTGTTCAACCCCCGATGCAAGGGGTGCAGGTCTGAATTGCGCGGACCGAACTATGTGTTGCGTTGCGAACCAAGGGCGTTTATACAGCGCCAACCTTAGGGTCTGCGGATGATAAGGAAGCCTTGTCGTCGGCTTTTTTATCTTCCGCAGTCCCTTCTTGGGGGTAACGAATTTTTACAAGTAGCTAGGTGAAACCAATGGCTATCGAACGCACTCTTTCGATCATCAAGCCGGACGCAACGCGCCGCAACCTGACGGGCAAAATCAATGCCGTCATCGAAGACGCAGGCCTTCGCATCGTCGCGCAGAAGCGTGTCGCTCTGACCCGTGCACAGGCCGAAGGCTTCTACGCTGTTCACAAGGAACGTTCGTTCTTTGGCGAACTCGTGGACTTCATGGTTTCCGGCCCGGTCGTCGTCCAGGCTCTGGAAGGCGAAAACGCTGTTGCCAAATACCGCGAAGTTATGGGCGCCACCAACCCGGCCAATGCCGAGGAAGGCACCATTCGCAAACAGTTTGCAGAATCCATCGAAGCGAACTCGGTCCATGGTTCGGACTCGCTTGAAAATGCTGCAATCGAAATTTCCTATTTCTTCGCCCAGACCGATATTGTCGGTTAAGCCTTAAAGCTCCGACATCGTCGGTTAAGCGATATGAAATACGGTTTCCGGTTCGCCGGATAAGAAGCGCCCCGCATCATGTGCGGGGCGTTTTTTTATGCCTGAAATATACAGCCGATCAGAGCAGAAATGCCGCCATCAATAACAGCAGGACGGCAATTGAAATGACGCTCCAGAGCATGAATTTGGTCCAGTTTTCCCAGCCATGCTGGTGGACATCAACCAGATTGTTATCGTAGTCGCTTCCCTGCATTGTTTCCTCCCTGACTTGTTACAGGTGTGGCGTGACCCTTGGCGGGAAATGCCAAACGCATCGTAACACATTTCAGGGGTGAATAAAGATCATCAAAATAACGTAAGGCGTTTGTTTTTGGCCAAGAAAAAAGCTGCCGAAACCGGCAGCTTTGCATTGTTTACCCCGCGATCAGGCGATCACAGCAGGAAGATGGCCATCAGGATCAGAATGGCGACAACAGAAAGAGTGCCCCACTTCATAAAGACGGTATAGCCGTTATAGATGTCGACGTGGGTCTTGGTCAGTTCGTAGTCTTTACCCTGCAAATTAGCCTCCTGCGTTTAGAATTTCTCCAGTGTATAGACGTGAAGTTGTTGCGACGCAAGACGCAGATTAACTGGCGATATCATTCATTTGGCCAATAAAGCCCGATGCGGATGTCAGTCTGTCGGGGCGCAGGAATAGGGCAGGAAGGAACCCGTGGCGCCTTCATTCATCATTCTCAGGGACATTTTATTGGCGTAATCGAGTTCAGCCTCGGTGGTCGGACAGACATGGATGCGTCCGGTGCATCCCGATGCAACAAAGGCATCTTCGCTTTTTAGAAATTCCTCGCCAAGCTCGCTTTTATCCCGGCTCGGTTGAAGCTGGTCGCGAAACGACTGGTAAAACTGGCACTTGCGTTGGGACCAACTCGGCTCATCGGCGCGGGCTTCATCGGCACAAAGCAGCATCGGTGCCACCAATACAGCAGCCAGAAGGGATGTATGCATCAGGATGGCTTGGGGAATATTCAGGCGCAGCACGGATAATTTCATGTTTCGGGGCTCTGATCCGGTGGACAGGTCGCAGGAGAAAAGACCTGAGAAATGCGAATGAAATATGACCAATATCAGAAACTGCCAGATCATTTTTCGTGATACCAGCAGACAAAAAAAGGGACAGGTTTTTACCTGCCCCTCAGACCGCTGACAAACCCCGTCATATTTTGGCGGGGTTTTTCTTTTAGAGGTGTTTGAAAGCTGGCTTGAGTGTGCCGAGGGGATTATCCCTCAGCGATTGGCCCCTTGGGGCCCAAAGCCAGGGCTATTTTCTTGATGTTTTGGGCGGCGGCGGCCAGCAGACATTGGCATTTGACATTGATCAGTCCCCGGAACCTTGCATATCGATGACCGTGAAGCTGTTTGGCATCTGCAAAAGAGCGTTCGACCGTCTCTTTTCGGCGCTTGTAAACCCGCTTACCCCACTCTGTCAGACGATAGGCGTCAGCCCGGTCTCTGGCGTCTTGCCAGACATGGCGCGTGACAGTTTTTCGGTGGTGGGCATTGGCGGTACAGGAAGCCAGCACAGGACAGGTGCGGCATTTTTCCGGGTCGCTGTGATAATGGCGGTATCCATTTCGGTCGGTTGTCGCATAAGACAGAAGCTGACCTTCGGGGCAGCGATAAGCATCACGCTCAGGGTCATAAACGTATTTGCGTTTGGGGATGTAGCCTTCCCGAAGGTTCGGGCGGCGATAGCCCGTCACGCCAAGGATGTCACGATCTTCAAGGCCTTTGGCAATCGCGGCGGTCGCATAGCCCGCATCCAGTCCGACGGCGATAACATCAAGGTCAAAACGCTGCCTTTGTCGGTCAAGACGGTCGAGATAGGGAATGCTGTCATGCAGATTGGCCGGGGTGGCGTAACTGTCGGTAATGATCCCAAGCTTGCCATCGACCGTGCGGTGATCGAGATAGAAAAAGCCCTTGGGCTTGCCGTCGCGTACCATATATCCGCTGTCGGGATCGGTTCGGCTGATCTTGGTTTCTTTCTCAACCGGCTGGCGTTCCTTGGCTTTGAGCGGCTTTTTCGCATGAGCCGCCCGGTCTTCCTCAATCGCCAGATCCAGATCATCCCAATAGGCCGCGCGCGATTTGGCAACCACTTCGCGGTCCCATTTGTTCTTGTTGGCATCGGCCTTCAAATGCGTGCTGTCGGTATAGAGAACCTTACCATCCACCAGCCCGTGCCTGATCGCCTGCTCGACGATCTCGTCAAAAATATCCTGCGCAACACTGGCATCATGATATCGACGCCGCCGGTTCTGCGACAGGGTCGAGGCATCAAAGACCTTGTCGGTCAGCTTGAGTTGCAAAAACCAGCGATAGGCGACATTGACCTCAATCTCGCGCACAAGCTGGCGCTCCGAGCGCACGCCAAACAGATAGCCAATGAACAGCGCCTTAAACATCATCACCGGATCAAGGGCGGGACGGCCATTGTTCGCGCAGTACAAATCGGCCACGCGCGCATGGATAAAACTGAAATCGATCACGGCATCGATCTTACGAAGCAAATGATCGCTGGGGACCAAACTGTCGAGTGTCACCATCTCAAGTTCGGTTTGATGTGGGCTGGGTTTCTTAAGCATTCCCCATTGAATCAAAAATCCCCGCCAATGGCGAGGACTTTGTCAGCAGTCTGAGGGACAGGTTTTTACCTGCCCCTGAACCATGTGCGGATCGCCCGCCACGGGCGCAGTCAATTCGGTTCGGGCACCGGATTGATTTGCGCGAAATCCGGGGCATTCGCATCGGCGACCGTAACGATCCCGGCTTCATCGACCGAAACCCGGCCCTCGGCGATCCAGCGGATCACCTGCGGATAAATACGATGTTCCTGTTTCAGGATGCGCTGCGCCAGCGTACCGGCATCATCACCGGGCAGGACCGGCACCACGGCCTGCGCAATGATTGGGCCGCTGTCGACTTCGGGCACCACATAATGCACCGTGCAGCCGGAATATTTCACCCCGGCATCAAGGGCGGCCTGATGAACGTGCAGGCCCTTGAAGCTTGGCAGAAGGGACGGGTGAATATTGATCAGACGGCCTTGCCAGCGGGTCACGAAGCTTTCACTGACCAGACGCAGATAACCCGCCAGAACCACCAGATCGGCACCGGATTCTTCAATCAGGTTGCTGACCGTGCTGTCATAGGCTTCGCGCCCACCTTCAAAGCCCTTGTGCGAAATGGCTTCTGCCCGGATACCGGCACGACGCGCCCGTTCAAGCCCGCCTGCGTCAAGCTGGTTGGAAAACACCAGAACGATTTCCGCCGGATAGTCGGCAGTTTTGCAGGCATCAATGATCGCCTGAAGGTTCGACCCGCCGCCCGAAACCAGAACCGCGAGTTTTAGCGGCGTTACTTTTCCCATGCAGCGGCCATGTTTTTGATGATGACCTGCGGGCCATCACCGGCACGCGGGCCGATCACACCGATCTGGCTGACGGTTTCGCCGTGTTCACGCAAAAGCGCTTCGGCCTCATCGGCCTTGTCGGCCGGAACCACAACGCACATGCCAATGCCGCAGTTAAAGGTACGCGCCATTTCAACCGACGGGATGCCGCCCTGTTTGGACAGCCATTTGAAAATCGGAAGGAATTCCCACGTGCTGGCGTCAAACACCGCCGTCAGGTTTTCGGGCAAAACGCGCGGGACGTTTTCGGTCAAACCGCCACCGGTGATATGCGCCAGCGCCTTGACCAGACCGGCTTTGTGCGCCGCCAAACAGCTTTTGACATAGATTTTGGTCGGTTCAAGCAGCGCCTCGCCAACATTTTTGCCCGGTGCAAACGGGGCATCATCGCCGTAACCAAGACCGGCCATGTCGACAACCTTGCGCACCAGCGAATAACCGTTGGAATGCACACCACTGGATGCCAGGCCAAGGATCACATCGCCCTCGGCAACGTTGGAGCCATCAAGCAACTCGCCGCGTTCCGCCGCCCCAACCGCAAAGCCGGCCAGATCATATTCACCGTCCGCATACATGCCCGGCATTTCGGCGGTTTCCCCGCCAATCAACGCGCAGCCCGCCTGTTTGCAACCCTCGGCAATACCGGCAACAACGTCGGTTGCCTTGTCGACGGCAAGTTTGCCGGTGGCAAAGTAATCAAGGAACAGAAGCGGCTCCGCCCCCTGGACCACAAGGTCATTGACGCTCATCGCGACAAGGTCGATGCCGACGGTATCGTGTTTGTCGGCCAGAAAGGCGACTTTCAGCTTGGTGCCGACACCATCGGTGCAGGAAACCAGAACCGGGTCGTTATAACCGGCAGCTTTCAGGTCGAACAAAGCGCCGAATCCCCCCAAACCACCGGTAACGCCGGTTCTGCTGGTTGCTTTGGCCAGCGGTTTGATAGCATCGACAAGGGCATTGCCAGCATCGATATCGACACCGGAGTCCTTATAGGTAAGGCCGTTGGAGGCGGTCATTGGGTGATCCTCGGCTTAAGCGCATGGATAAAACAAAGCGGGCAACCCGCGTTTTTCATCAGTAGGGGCGATCAGGCCGGGTTTTGGCAACCGGGGCTGGAACTTTCGCCTTGGTTACGCCTTTAATCAGGGCAATAAGAAGCCAAAAGTCATCATACTGATAAAAAACGCGGGCTTGATAATTTCCGCTGGGCCGAAAATACTCAAACGTGGGCAATATGCAATGCTCAGGTGCGCATGGGAGAGTTTTCTTTCCAGAATGCTTCACTCGTGCCACAAGAAGCATCAAACCATCGAAAAATGGGCAAAGAGGCAAACGTGCTTACAAGACTCAAAAGTTTCAGGCTGTTGGCAGGTGTCGTCGGACTTTCGGCGTCCTTATCCTTTCCGGTATTTGCGCAGGACATCTTCTCGGTATCGGGGGTGCATGTTGACGAAAGTGCGGAAACCGCCGCCGCCGCACGTGATCAGGCCCTTGCCATCGGTCAGCGCAAGGCCTTCGATGAGGTTGTGGCACGCCTGACATTGCCCGAAGACCGCAGAGGTCTTGGCACGCCAAACCAGAACGACATCAATAATATGGTGCGCGATTTCGGCGTTTCGAACGAGAAAACATCCTCGGTGCGCTATATCGCCGACATGACGGTGCGCTTCAAGGAAAACGAACTTCGCAATTATTTGCGTTTCCGCGATATCCCGTTTGCCGAATTGCAGTCCAAGCCGGTGATCATTGTGCCGGTCTATCATTCGGGCGGTTACACCAGCCTGTGGGATGACCCCAATCCGTGGCGCGATATCTGGAGCCGCAATTTCGCATCGGGCGGTCTGGTCCCGGTCAAGGCACCAATTGGCGATTTGCAGGATATCGGCATTGTTTCGGCCGAGCAGGCTGAAAATGGTGTGATCGACCGCCTAAACGAGCTTGCCCGCCGCTATGGTGCGAATGTCGCCGTTGTCGCCAGCGCCACGGTCCGTGGTGAAACCGGCGCGGAAACGGTTGATGTGACCGCCACCCGATATGACGCGGGCGGTGCGCCACAGATTTTTGGCGTGACCGAAACCACCCAGCCGGGCGAAAGCCTGAACGAAACGCTGGTTCGCGCGGCCAAAGGCGTACAGGACCAGCTTTCGGATGGCTGGAAACGTGCCAACCTGATCAATTACGGCACCGGCGGGCAGTTGATGGTGTTCATTCCGATCACCGGTCTTGATGACTGGGCCAGGATCGAGGAACGCATTATCGGCTCTCCGGTGGTACGAAACAGCCGGGTCGTCGCAATGTCGC
Source organism: Thalassospira xiamenensis M-5 = DSM 17429 (assembly GCF_000300235.2). Taxonomy (NCBI): domain Bacteria; kingdom Pseudomonadati; phylum Pseudomonadota; class Alphaproteobacteria; order Rhodospirillales; family Thalassospiraceae; genus Thalassospira; species Thalassospira xiamenensis. Next base: position 1,390,954 of record NZ_CP004388.1, read on the forward strand.
GCCGTGAAGTACAGATTGCTGTGGATTATGTCGGGTCGACCGATCAGCTTCGCACCGCCCTGGCACAACAGAATCTGAGCCTGAGTCAGATGGGGGATATCTGGTTCATCCAGCCTGTCGGGTCGGAGCGTTTGCAGGACCTGTCGATTGGCGGATAATGCCGCCTGAGGCTTAACCGTTCAGGATGTTCGCAAATATTTTGGGGGCGGGCATCATCACGGCGACATGACAGCGAAACAAGGGGAAAAACGGATATGACGTTTCGGCAGCAGGCCCGTTTCTGGCTGATTTTCATTGTCGGTTTTTTCGTTCTGATCTGGCTTTTTTCGGGTATCCTGCTGCCGTTTGTGGCCGGGATGGCGATTGCCTATTTCCTTGATCCGCTGGCCGACCGGCTGGAAGCACGCGGGATCAACCGGACGATTGCCACGACGATCATCACGGTTCTGTTTTTTCTGATTTTCATTTTCGTGTTGTTGCTGATCGTGCCGATGATCGGCAGCCAGCTTGCAGGCTTCCTTGAAAGACTGCCCGGTTATATCGACACATTGCGGACGACCGTAGCGCCGTATGTGCAGCACATCATCGACCGCATCGCGCCCGAAACGCTTGAAGGCATATCGGATTCGGTCAAAGGCCAGACCGCGAACGCGATCAAATGGGTCGGCAACCTTCTGACCAATGTGCTTTCGGGGGGGCTGGCGTTGCTGAACTTCCTCAGCCTTGTGTTCATTACCCCGGTTGTGGCGTTTTACCTGCTGCGTGACTGGGACAAGATCGTTGCCAAGATCGATGGATATCTGCCGCGCCGTTCGGCCGAGGATATCCGCCAATGCGCGCGCGAAATTGATGAAACGCTGGCAGGCTTCGTGCGCGGGCAGGCCACGGTTTGCATCCTGCTCGGCCTGTTCTACGCGCTGGGCCTGACGGCGGTTGGGCTTGAATTCGGCTTTGTCATTGGCCTGATGACCGGGCTTGTGTCCTTTGTACCCTATTTCGGCATGTTTGCCGGGTTCGCCGTTGGCATGGGCGTGGCATTGGCGCAGTTTGGCGTCAGTGTCGATCTGGCGCTGGTCGCCCTTGTTTTCGGGGCCGGGCAGGTGATGGAAGGCAACTTCCTGACCCCGAAACTGGTCGGCGACAAGGTCGGTCTGCATGCGGTCTGGGTGATGTTTGCCCTGCTGGCCGGGGGTGCTGTTTTCGGATTGCTGGGTGTGATGCTGGCCGTACCGGTGGCTGCGGTGATCGGTGTGCTTGTGCGATATGGCTTAAGGCAGTATCTGGATAGCCGGTTATATGATCACGGCCCTGACAATCCGGCCTATGATCCGTTAAAAGACGCCGAGAATTGAGAACACAGTGACCCGCGCACCCCAAAAGACGGCCCCGGACGAAACGCCCGCTGCACCCGAAAAGGGTGGCGACGGCCATATGCCGGAATTATCGCCGCAACAGTTGCCGCTGGAACTGGAACTGCGCCCGGCATTGGGGCGGGCCGATTTCATGGTCGCCGATTGTAATCGCGAAGCCGTTTCATGGATTGATCACTGGCCGGAATGGCCGGTTCCTGCCCTTTGCCTTTATGGTCCGCGCGGATCGGGCAAAAGCCACCTTGCGGAAGTATGGCGGGCACGGTCGGCCGCGCTAAGCGTTTCGGGGCGTGACCTTGTCGGGGCGAATCCGGACGTGCTTCTGGGCGATGCCACCGGGCTTGTCATCGAGGATGCCGATCTTGGCCTCGACGAGACGGTGTGTTTCCATCTTTATAATATGCTCAAAGAACGCGGCGGGCATTTGCTGATGACCGCACAGCAGCCCCCATCGCGCTGGAAAGTCGATCTGCCGGATTTGAAATCACGGCTGGGGGCGGCACTGGTCTGCGAAATTTCCCCGCCCGATGACGACTTGATGGTCGGACTTCTGATCAAGCTGTTCGCCGACCGGCAGATGGCACCTGGCCCGCAGATCATTGCCTATATCCTGCCACGCATCGAACGCAGCTTTGTCGCGCTTACCGAACTGGTGGCCGCGATTGACCGGCAGGCATTGGCGCAAAAGCGCGCGGTGACATTGCCGCTGGTGCGGGCCGTTATGGATGGTCAACAGGATTGACGTAGCAGTCAGACGCATTTTCGATAGGCGGGGCAAGATGTTGCGCGTTATATTCGCCCGATTGCAAATTACCGGATAGTGCATGTGACCCCGCGCAAGACCAAGGTTAAACCGTCCCTGAAATCCAAGACCGATGCACTGGTCCAGTCCGGACATGTTCTGGGCTGGCGCGAATGGATCGGACTACCGGATTTTGACGTGCCGTTGATGAAGGCCAAGGTCGATACCGGGGCGCGGACATCGTCGCTTCATGCGCTTAATCCCCGCATGATTGAACGCGATAACCAAAAATTCGTAAAATTCATCTTGCCGCATTACCGCGGTGACGGGCATGGTCGTATCGAATGCACGGCACCGCTTGTTGAAACCCGCGAGATTCGCAGTTCCAACGGCGAGGCCGAGGAACGTTATGTGATTTCGACCCATATTGCCGTCGGGCATCATAAAATCCGGGTCGAGATTTCATTGGCAAACCGTTCATTGATGGGCTTTCCCATGCTGCTGGGGCGCACGGCAATGAAGGCAGGAAGATTTTTGGTCCAACCGTCAAAATCTTATCTGGCGGGGAAACCGGAACAGGTTTATACGGCGCTGCAATCCGGCACCGTTTCGGAACAATGATCCGACGCTGTCGTTGAACCTTCGACACATTCTGTAACGCTCGACCACGGGAGTCCATTGCATGAAAATCGCAATGCTTGCGCGCAATCCTAATCTGTACTCCCACAAACGGCTGGTCGAGGCGGCCGAAAGTCGCGGGCACGAGATTGATGTCATCAACACCTTGCGCGTGACGATGAACATCACGTCGCTGAAGCCGGAAATCTATTACGGCGGCAAGAAACTGACCGGGTATGACGCGGTTATTCCGCGTATCGGCGTTTCGGTGACGTTTTTCGGACTGGCGGTGCTGCGTCAGTTTGAAATGATGGGGGTTTATCCGTTAAACGAATCCGTGGCGATTGGCCGGTCACGTGACAAGCTGCGCTCCTTGCAGATCCTGTCGCGGCGTGGTGTCGGCCTGCCGGTGACGGCCTTTGCCCATGATCCGAAAAAAACCGACGAGGTTCTTTCGATTGTCGGCGGTGCGCCGGTTGTGATCAAGCTTCTGGAAGGCACCCAGGGCATTGGCGTGGTTCTTGGCGAAACCGAAAAATCCGCCAAATCCGTGATCGAGGCCTTTCGCGGGGCCAATGTCGATATCATGGTGCAGGAATTCATCAAGGAAGCCGGCAATACAGATATTCGCTGCTTTGTAATTGGCGAGAAAGTCATTGCCAGCATGGAACGCACCGGGGCGGAGGGTGATTTCCGGTCCAACATTCATCGTGGTGGTTCGGCGCGTGCCGTGCGTATTACTCCGCAGGAACGTGCAACAGCAGTTGAAGCCGCCAAGGCGATGGGGCTAAATGTCTGTGGTGTCGATATTCTTCGCTCCAACCACGGTCCGGTGGTGATGGAAGTCAATTCATCGCCCGGGCTGGAAGGCATCGAAGGGGCAACCGGCAAGGACATTGCCGGAATGATTATCGAATTCATGGAAAAGGATCACCGCCCCGGCAAGGTGCGGACCAAAGGCAAGGGATAAACTGTGAACGAGATCGGGAAGAAAGTATCCAACGCCAGATCGGCAAAGGTAGCCAGGACCCCGGACTTCGAGATTGGCGATAAAAGGGTGCCTGCGGGCACCCGCCAGATCGTTGATATTCCGATCTCGCTTTTATCCAATCACACGCCGGTCAATCTGACCGTCAATGTGGTGCATGGCAAACGGCCCGGCCCGGTTCTGTTCGTTAGTGGTGCCGTGCATGGCGATGAAATCGTCGGGGTGGAGGTCATCCGCCGGGTTCTGAAATCGCCCGCCCTTCGCGGGATGCATGGAACCTTGCTGGCGGTTCCGGTCGTCAATGCGTTCGGGTTTCTGAACCATACGCGCTATCTGCCCGACCGCCGCGACCTTAATCGATGCTTCCCCGGTCATTCGGCGGGCTCCCTTGCCGCACAGCTTGCCCATCTTTTCCTGACTGAAATTGTCGAACGGTCCGACTTCGGCATCGATCTGCATTCCGCAGCCGTGAACCGCGTGAATCTGCCCCAGATCAGGGTCAATGAAGATGACGAGGATATCATGGCCTATGCCGAGGCCTTCGGTGCCCCGATCATCCTGACCAGTCCGCTGCGCGAAGGCTCGCTGCGCCAGGCCGGCAAGGAGGCCGAAGTGCCGATCCTGCTCTATGAAGCGGGCGAGGGGCTCCGGTTTGATGAAATGTCGATCCGGGCCGGTGTTTCGGGGGTTTTGCGCGTGATGCGCAAGCTTGGCATGACGTCGGGCCGCTCGATCCGTGATCCGAAAGTCCCCCCTTTCAAATCATCAAGCAGTTACTGGCTGCGTGCGCCGGTCGGCGGTATTTTACGGACCTTCAAGATCGCGGGCGAGTTCGTCAACGAAGGCGATGTGGTGGCCGCCGTCTCCGATCCGTTTGGCCTTCGCGATGCAGAGGTCGTGGCGAAACATGCCGGATTGATCATCGGGCGGACCAATCTGCCGATTGTCAATCAGGGCGATGCGCTTTTCCATGTGGCGGCGATCAAACGGTCATCGGAATTGCAGGAACGCATGGACGCCATCGAAACCCATCTGCAATCCGATCCGCTGCTCGACGAGGATGAAATCATCTAAGACGTCGTTTTTAAGTGCTTTTTGCGCATGATAGCTGCCATATCGAAGCTACTGGCGGATCACGCCCGGCAATGTTATAGCAAGGTTTATGGAACCAATTACAAATACAGAAGAACTGCGCGCGTTGTGCGAAAAGCTCCGGCAGTTCGAATATGTCACGGTCGATACCGAGTTCATGCGCGATTCGACCTATTGGCCGCAGCTTTGCCTTGTGCAGTTGGCAAGCCCCGAAGCATCCGATAATGGTGCGGCGGTTGATCCGCTGGCCGAGGGCATTGACCTTGCCCCGCTGTTCGACCTGATGCAGGACGAAAGCGTGGTCAAGGTGTTTCACGCCGCCCGTCAGGATATCGAGATTTTCGTCCATCTCAGCGGCAGGGTCCCGCACCCGGTATTTGATACCCAGGTGGCGGCGATGGTGCTTGGCTATGGCGATCAGGTCGGTTACGAGACGCTGGTCAACAAGGTGGTGCGCAAGAATATCGATAAATCGATGCGCTTTACCGACTGGTCGCACCGCCCGCTTTCAACCAAGCAGCTCAGCTATGCGCTGTCGGATGTGACGCATCTTCGCGTGATTTACGAGGCCTTCCACGAACGCCTCGAAGCCAATGGCCGGGCCTATTGGCTGGCCGAGGAAATGGAACGCCTGACCGATCCGTCGATCTATTCGATTGATCCGAAAGAAGCATGGCTTCGGCTTAAAACCCGCTCCAACAGCCCGAAATTCCTGGCGGTGGCGCGCGCGCTTGGCGAATGGCGCGAGACCGAGGCACAGCGCAAGAACCTGCCGCGTAACCGTGTTCTGCGCGATGATACGCTGCTTGATATCGCCGCCCGGCAGCCATTGACCGACAAGGATCTCGACAAGACCCGTGGTGTTGGCCGCAATTTCGGCAGCAGCAAACCCGGTCAGGCGATCATCGAAGCCATTCAGGCCGCGCTTGACAGCCCGCAGGAAGATTGGCCACAACCAAAATTCCGCCCCGACCTTCCATCGGGCATTGGCCCGACGGTGGAGCTGCTCAAGGTGCTGCTCAAACTCTGTTCCGAGGAAAAGGGCGTCGCCCAGCGTCTTGTGGCATCCAGCGACGATTTGCAGAATATCGCGGCTGATGACAATGCCGACGTCCCGGCGATGCATGGCTGGCGGCGCGAATTGTTCGGGCAATATGCCCTGCAACTCAAACACGGACAGATCGGGCTCAAGCTCAAGAACGGCGAAGTGGTGTTTGTCGAACTTGACGCCAAGGACTAAATGCTTTCACCCAATTGAAGACATGAAAAAACGGGCCAGCTTTGGCCCGTTTTTCATTTTTGCAACAGGGAAGGAACCCCGGTTTTAGAACATCGTGTTGTCATGCGCCTGTTCGGCCGGGACCGGCTGGGCGACGTCCCAGTGTTCGATGATCTTGCCAGCATCATCAAGTCGGAAGATATCCATTACCGCACTTTCGCCTTCTGCCGAAAGGGACCTGACATGGGTAACCACCATATTGCCCTCGGCGACAGTACGGACGATTTCGGCATGGATCGACGCATCAGAATTCAGCCAGCCGGTAATGCCATCGCGGAAGCCGTCAATGCCATCGGCAACAAACGGGTTATGCTGGATATATTCATCGCCGATATATTTCGTGATCGCGCCGTCAACATCGCGCTGATTGAAAACCATGTCATAAAACGCGACGACATTGGCGGTGTTGCGGTCTTCGACCTCGCCCGCATGGGCGGGCAAGGCGAAGCTGATGGCGACCAAGGTGGCGACCAGGCTGGCGGCAAGGATTGTTTTGGTGCGGCTCATTTCAGTGCCTCTTTCAGAAAGTCCGCGGTGCTTTGCGGTGCGCGACCAACAACCTTGGCGAAATCATCGCTGGTCTGTTCATAATCGCCATTACGCGTGCCGACATACATGCCGCTTAGCGCCTCAACCAGATGGCCGGGCAGGCCAAAGCTTGCCAGAATGCCGGTATGGACTTCGGGCGGCAGATCGACATAACGGATCTCCTTGCCGATTGCGTCGGCGATGATGGCGGCGATATCGGCAAAGCCGATCGGCGTGCCGGAAAGCTCGTAGGTCTGATTGACGTGATCGGCCGGGTTGGCAAGGACGGCAGCGGCGGCTTCGGCAAGGTCGTTACGCGGAATGTAGCTGACCTTGCCATTACCGGCAGGCGCACCAAAATCGCCGGTTTCAAGTGCATGCGGAACACCCGCCATCAGAAGGTCGGTATAGAAGCTGTTGCGCAGCACCGTGAAGGACAGGCCGCTTGCCTTGATGTAGCTTTCGGTGTCGGCATGGATCGCGGCATAGGTAAACGGGCTTTCAGGGCGCGCATCGATAAAGCTGGTATAGACCAGATGGCTGACACCGGCTGCCTTGGCGGCATCAACGGCGGTACGGTGCTGTTTGATGCGGGTTTCAACATCGGTTTCACCCGAAATGATCAGCGCGATATCAATGCCTTTGAACGCATTTGTCATCAGGGCAAGATCATCAAAATCGCCATGGCGGACATCGATGCCTTTGGCGGCCATTTCCTGTGCCTTGGCAACATTGCGGACACTTGCGGCAATCTGATCGGCGGAAACGCGGGTCAGCAGATGTTTGACGACAAGGCTTCCGAGCTGGCCGGTTGAGCCGGTAACAAGGATTTTCATGGTTTCATTCTCCGGTAATCGGGGGTGGGCATTGGCCCGTCAATGGAATGAAACTGCACCTGATTTCCCATATGATCAATTCGATCAAGGTGATAGTATTCATGCATGAGTATCGATGAATTGGACCTTGATTATCGTTTGCTGCGGCTTTTCCTGACCATCTATGACGAGGGATCCGTAACAGCCGCGGCCAATCGCCTTGGCGTCGGGCAACCCACCGTCAGCCACGGGCTGGATCGGTTGCGCCAGATTGTCGGCGATCCGCTTTTTGTCCGGTCGGGCCGGGGGATCACGCCAACCGCCCATGCCGATGAAATGGCCGGGCGGGTGCGCATCCTGTTGCAGGATTTGCGCAACCTTGCCCGTGTTGATGCCTTTGATCCGAACGATCCGAACCAATCCGCGCGCTTTGTGATCGGTACCAATGATTACGAGGTCGCGGTGATCATGCCCGAACTGTTTCGCATCATTCGCGGATATGCCGCCGATATCCGGCTTCGGATTTTGCCGATCCATGGTGATGTAAACGTGATCGACCGGTTGCGAAGCGGTCAGCTTGATCTGGCGATTGGCCTGCATATGACTGAAAATGTCGGCGATATCGCGCAACAGACCCTGTTTCGCGAACATATGGCGTGCTTTTACGATGCCGATTGCCATGATGTGCCACCCGATACGCTCGATCAATATTGCGCCGTGCCCCATGCGCGCGTGATCATCGGCAATAACGAGCATTCGGCGGTGGACGAGATGCTCGATGCCTGCGGACGCAAACGCCGCACGGTTTTGCAGGCATCGACCTTTGCCAGCATCGCCAGCCTGATCCGCGGGACGGACGTGATCGCATCGCTGCCCTCGCGGCTTGAACGCGATGTCATGACGGGCTTTGCCAAATGCACCTTCCCGCTTGATTTCCCTGAATACAGCTTTGCCCAGTCCTGGCATGTGCGCAACGCCGCCAGCGCCCCGCATAAATGGCTGCGCGGCGAGATTTTCAGGGTAACGCGAAAGCTGGTTTAACCTACCGCGGCTCCCTTAATCCTGATCCCGCCAACCCATCGTTCGCCGGTATAAAGTTCCATGAAATTCCGGGTGCCGGAAAGGATTTCGTGGCCGGTTTCAGTCAGTGACAATATCTGTTCGGGCCAGGGCGTGTGCGGTTGATTGTCGGCGAAGTCAAAAAGCGGTGAGCTGGTTTGCTTCATATCGGCCAGAATTTCCCGGAACATCAGATCGCCCAGAAACGGTAGCGGTTCGTAAGACAGCATGAGATGACCAAAAACCTTGCCGGCCGGAAGCGGACCGAAATCGGCAAGGATTTGCAGGGTCAGTTCCTGCGTCAGGCCAAGACCGTTTCCGGGATCGGGCAATTCGCGCAGATGGCGGTCAAGGGCTGCGATCATGCAGGGGATCGGCGATTGGCCGTTATCGATTATGGCGCGCAGCGCATCGGGCTTTGAGGCACGGATCGCGGGCCAGACCGTTTGACCGCATTCCAGCATGGCATCCGAAACCGGTGCACGGGCATTTTCCCAGCACCAGATCAGCAATTCGGGCGAAAGCTGACCTAGGCCGATGAAACGCTCGACCCCGGGCACCCGATCCACACAGATCAGATCAAGCCGGGTTTGCGGGCGAAGGTTCGCGATGAAATCAAGCAGGAAGACGAGGATCAGCTGATCGTAGCTGTCATGTTCAAACCACAGCACGACATGATCATAATCGCCCAGTGTCGCAAGACCGGCATATTCGCGTTGCAGGCGCGAAAGTGCATCGGGAAAATCAATGCGATAGGATGATGCGATAAAACGCGCCCGGGTTTCGATGAAGTCGGGCAGGGGCACATCCGGCACCGGCCCCTGACAGAAGGGATCGGAAAATTCCATGAAAGCACCGGCAAACCCGGCCAGTTTCAGGCAATGCGAAATATCCGAGCCACAGCGCAGATGTAGGGTTTCCGCCGTATCAAGCTTTGGCAGGCGGCCCGATGCGATCTGGCGCTGATGTTCGGTAATCCGGTCGATATGGGATTTCAGTTTCGGCCAGCTGGCAAAACCGTTTTCGCGCGCAATGACAAGCTGGCTATCGGCCAGTTGCAGATCATCAATGCTTTTGCCGGGCAGGTGGGTGCTAATGCGGGTTTGGGCATCGCCCTGTTGGGCGCGGGCGGATTTCAGCAGTTCCTTGGCGCGCTTGCGCTGCTGCTCAAGGTTAAGGCGGCCGTCAAAGATTCCGGATTTCGATGTGCGCGAAGCAGACATACGATTCCCCTGTGCTTAAGCCTGTGTCCGCCAGACAGGCAAGGAAACCGTGTGGTTCATATGTCGATTAGACCGGGCGCAGCCCTTTCCGCGGACGGGGTGCTTTGGGAAGCAAGGGCACCATAGCATTGCGGGCTTTCCGGTTCAAAATAAATGAACCGGAAAGCCCTGAATAAACAGAAGGAAACAGGATCAGGGCTGGGGAAGCTGATCGACAATCACGACCCTGCTGTCGCAATCCATCAGTTTGGCAAGCTTCGATAAACGCTGTTCAACGACTTCACCGTTAAGTGCCGCGAAGTCCCTGTGCATCTGAAGTGTAAGCGTCTTGTCTTCATGAACAAGCGCCGTACCGGGAAGGATGCCTTCAACACCCCCCGAAAGGGTATGGCCAAGGCGGATGGCGTGACCGTAAAGGCGGCCAATCGCACGCGTGTCTTCGTCAAGCAGACGGTCGCTTGACTCGTCACCCTTGAAATTGCCGGTATAGCGTGACCCGATGGTATAAGCGAGGAACACCCGGTCATGATGGTTCAGATCAAGATAGGGGTGATGCAGGATGCGGTTATAGCTCTGGATCGCGCGGTAATCGGGGTGTTCGCTCCATCCAACGTCGCCGATGATGCAGGCGGCAAGGCGCAGACGGCCAAGATTCCCAGGCTGATCGCGGAAAATCGGTGCCGACCAGCGATACAGTTCTTCACCATGCTGATGGAACCTTTCGCCATCTTCGGCAAAGCTGAGACAGGCATCAAGCAATGGATCACGTTCGCGCAATTCATCGGGCAGGGCTTCGTACATCCAGCCTTCGCGAAGCCCGTGACTGGAAAACACGACCTCCTTGGCCTGCATGCGTTCAAGCAGCAGGTTCATGACAAGCCCCGCATGAGGCAGGCTATCAATACGGCGTTTGGAAACACCGCCCACCTTGTCAAGCGACACGCGGCTCTGCTGGGATATGATATGCGTCAGTTCGGCGATTTCGGCACGTGGCATGGTCAGGTTATGCACCACCGAAATCGGATAATTTTCCTGGGCGATATAAAGCTTGGCAATCGAACGCCACGAACCACCAACCGCAATCAATGGCTTGCCCGCTCCTTCATGCAGCCAGTCGATGCTTTCAAGGTGGGTTTTGACTTCGGCTTCCAGACGGGCACGGTCCGAACCAAATACCGCATGCAGGCGCATGGCACCCAACGGAACGCTGACGCGTTTTTTGATCTCGCCTTCATCAAGCAATACCAGTTCCAGCGACCCGCCACCGATATCACCAACAATGCCGGTTGCGCGCCGATCCCCCGAAATCACGCCAAGGGCGGAAAGGCGGGCTTCTTCAAGGCCGTCAATGACCTTGACGGTCAGGCCGGTCTCGGCAAGGACCCGATCACAAAAAGCCTGTCCGTCGCTGGCGGCACGGACAGCCGCGGTCGCCAGGATGTCGACCCGTGTGACCTTCATCGCGCGGAGCAACCGGGCAAAACGCCGCAGGGCGGCGGTTGCCATTTCAACACCTTCGGGGTTGAGACGGCCGGTGTTTTCGGGGTCGCGCCCCAGACCGCACATCACCTTTTCGTTAAAAATCGGGGCCGGTGCGCGTGTCATGCCATCAAACACAACAAGACGCACCGAGTTCGAGCCAACATCAATGATGGCGATACGGTTGGAAACCCTTTGGTCAGTCAGCATGCGGTTGGTTGAACCTGCCTGTTTTCTTAGTCATCAAGCTGCAGCACGGGGACATTTGGATCTTCCTCGCTAAGCGCGCTGCCACGGCCCGAAAGTGACGGGTTGGTCATGAAATACTGGTGAGAGGAGAAAGCATTTTCATCGGCTTCGCACCGCTCGTAAGTCCCGTCGGGCTGCAGGTACCAAGCCTGCGCCGTATCTTTCAGATTTGCAATCATGATCTGTTCGACAATCTGGCGCTGGCAGGTGGGGTTTTCCACCGGGACCAGTGTTTCGACACGACGGTTAAGGTTGCGCGGCATCCAGTCGGCAGATGAAATAAACGCCTTGGCCTTGCGCGACGGCAGTTTTGCGCCGTTTGCAAAGACGACAATGCGCGAATGTTCAAGGAACCGACCGACGATGGATTTGACCCGAATATTTTCCGATAACCCCGGCACACCGGGCCGCAAACAGCAGATGCCGCGCACGACCAGTTCGATATGAACCCCGCACTGGCTGGCGCGATAAAGCGCGTCAATCACCACCGGATCAACAAGGCTGTTCATCTTGGCCCAGATGCCCGCCGGTTTGCCCGCCTGACAGTTTTCGATCTCCTGATCGATATGGGCAAGCAGGGTCGGGCGAAGCGTATGCGGCGCGATGGCAATCTTTTCAAGCGACCGCGGGGTGGCATAACCGGTCATGAAATTAAAGATGCTGGCCGCGTCACGACCCAATGCCGGATCGCACGAGAAGAACGAAATATCGGTATAGAATTTCGCAGTGATCGGGTGATAGTTGCCGGTCCCGAAATGGACATAGGTCCGAAGCCCGTGGCTTTCGCGCCTGACCACCAGTGACACCTTGGCATGCGTTTTCCAGTCAAGGAAGCCATAGACCACCTGACAACCGGCACGTTCAAGATCGGCCGCCCAGCGCAGGTTGGCTTCCTCGTCAAAGCGGGCCTTGAGCTCCACCATCGCCGTTACCGATTTGCCCGCTTCGGCAGCCGCAATCAGGGCCTTGACGATCGGGCTGTTTTCCGATGTGCGATAAAGGGTCTGCTTGATGGTGACGACTTCGGGGTCACGCGCAGCCTGCAACAGGAACTGCACGACGACGTCGAAATCCTCGAACGGGTGGTGAACCACCAGATCCTTTTTGCTGATCGCGGCAAAGCAATCGCCGCCAAAGTCGCGCACCCGTTCGGGATAACGCGCGCCATAGGGCGGGAACAGTAGATCATGATGCAGATCGGAATCGATCAGCTGTTTGACATCGACAAGCCCGACAAGCCCGTCGACCTTGACGACTTCTTCGGGGGCGACAGAAAGTTCGTCGACCACGAAATCCAGAAGGTCTTCTGGCATCTCGGCATTGACTTTAAGCCGGATGATGCTGCCGCGGCGACGACGCTTCAGCGCGGTCTTGAAAACGCGCACGAGATCTTCGGCTTCTTCTTCGATTTCAACGTCCGAGTCACGGATAACGCGGAACAGGCCGTGTTCGATCATGTCGAAACCGGGGAACAGCTTGTTAAGGTAAAGGACAATCGCCTGTTCCAGCGGCAGATACCGTTCGGTCCGGCCCGGCATGCGCAGGAAACGGCCGATTTTCGGCGGCACCGGGATCAGCCCGCGCATGTTGTGACCATCCGCCGGGTCAAACAGCTGCATGACGATCGCAAAGCCAAGGTTCGGAATGAACGGGAAGGGATGGGATGGATCAATGGCAAGCGGCGTTAAGGTCGGGAAGATTTCGCGCATGAAATAGCCGTCAAGCCATTTGCGGTCGGTCTGGGTCAAATCATCCGGTCTGATCACCGAAATCCCGTGCTTGTCCATCTCGCTGCTAAGCTGCTGCCAGATGCGCTGCTGATCCTGCATCAACTGGCTGGCATCATAGGTGATGGCGCGCAGCTGCTCGGACGGGCTCATGCCATCCTGGCTGACCTTGGTCATGCCCGCACGCAGCTGCCCGACAAGACCTGCGACGCGAACCATATAGAATTCGTCAAGGTTGCTGGCGGAAATCGACAGGAAACGCAGGCGTTCCAGCAACGGGTGACGTTTGTTTTGTGCCTCTTCAAGGACGCGGCCGTTAAAGGCCAGCCACGAAAGTTCGCGGTTTATAAAGCGCTTGTCCGAATCAAGTGTGATGGCGCTTGATTGAATAACGGCGGCGTGGGTCACGCTGTGCCTCCTGCGAAAGTGGGTTTGTGTCCTTGAAATAAAGCGACAGGTCCCGGTTGCGATTGGAGTATAGGATAACTGCTTGTCGGGGTGCAATTTTCTTAAATTTTTAAGTCAGTTTTCTTGGTGGCTTCACAGCGCCCGATGTGGCATGCAAAAGTCTGCTTTCCTTAAGATCACCGGATACCCGATTTTATGAAGACATTGCTTCTGCTCAGGCATGCAAAATCAAGCTGGACCGATCCGTCCCGATCCGATCACGACCGGGAACTGAACCGGCGCGGCGAAAAGGCGGCCCCGGTGATGGGGCGCTATTTGCATGAACAGGGGCTGGTGCCCGATCTGATCTGGTGTTCAACCGCCGAACGTGCGGTCCAGACATTAACCCTGCTGGGGCGCGATTTTGCCAGTGCATCCGACGTGATCTACAGCGAAGACCTTTATATGGCGAACGAGGCCGTGCTGCTTGAAAGCCTTGGGCACACCCATGACGAGGCCCGCTGTGTAATGATGATCGGCCATAATCCGGGACTTGCCGATTTCGCCGCCCGGCTGTTTGGCGAGGGCGATGGCGAGGCATTGCTGGAAATGAACCGTAAATATCCGACCTGCGGGCTTTGCCAGTATGAATTTGATGTTGATCATTGGGCGGACGTTCGGTTTGAGGCCGGGCGCCTGATTCGCTTTGTAAAGGTCAAGGATTTGCAGGGGATCGGTGCGCCGCCGACCTGAAATTCCGGCCCGCAATGCAGACCATTGCGACGGGCACTTGACGGCGGGGCTTTGGCAGCGTTTTATACCGCAGAATTTCAAGCGCCGCGTCGCGCAAACAGACAGATCACCCGATTTAAGCCCCCCGAATTGACCGGGGTGGCTGGATTGCGGTGCTTTTTTGTTTGACAGCGCGGTGCAGCCATGCACCTTTGCGCCAAATTTGTGGCCCAAAATACGAAGCATACAAAGCAACCTGGAAAGACCATGCATCCTTATCGTTCACACAATTGTAATGCGTTGCGCGCCTCTGACGCCGATGCGGAAGTGCGCCTGTCCGGCTGGATCCACCGCAAGCGCGACCACGGCAACCTTCTGTTTGTCGATTTGCGCGACCATTACGGCATCACCCAGATCGTGATCGATATTTCAAGCCCGCTTTTCGCGGTTCTTGAAAAGTCGCGCGCCGAAAGTGTGATCACGGTGGACGGCAAGGTCGTCAAACGTACCGCCGAAACCGTCAACCCGAACCTGCCGACCGGCGAGATCGAGGTTTATGCATCGAACATCGAAGTCCAGTCGTCGGCCGACGTGCTGCCGATGCCGGTCTTTGGCGATGCCGAATATGGCGAGGAAATCCGCCTGCGTCACCGTTACCTTGATCTGCGTCGCGAAAGTGTTCATTCGAACATCGTTCTGCGCTCGCGCGTGATTTCGGCGATGCGTCAGAAAATGACCGCACAGGGATTTTTGGAAATCCAGACCCCGATCCTGACGGCAAGCTCGCCGGAAGGTGCGCGTGACTTCTTGGTGCCGTCGCGCATGCATCCGGGCAAATTTTATGCCCTGCCGCAGGCCCCCCAGCAGTTCAAACAGCTACTGATGGTTTCGGGCTTTGACCGTTATTTCCAGATCGCACCGTGCTTCCGCGATGAAGACGCCCGTGCCGACCGCTCCCCGGGCGAGTTCTATCAGCTCGACTTCGAGATGGCCTTTGCCACCCAGGACGATGTGTTTGATGCGATTGAGCCGGTTCTTCATGACATCTTCGTCGAATTCGGCGGTGGTCGTGATGTAACACCGCTTCCGTTCCCGCGCATTCCGTTTGATGAATCGATGGCGAAATACGGCTCGGACAAACCCGACCTTCGCAACCCGATCATCCTGTCTGACGTGACCGAAGCCTTCCGCGGTTCGAATTTCGGCATCTTTGCCTCGAACATCGAAAAGGGTTCGGTGGTTCGCGCCATTCCGGCACCGGGGGCCGCTGGCCGCCCGCGCAGCTTCTTTGACAAGCTCAATGCCTGGGCCCGCGAAGAAGGGGCGGCAGGTCTTGGTTACATCGTTTACGATGAAAACGGCGAAGCCAAAGGCCCGATTGCCAAGAACCTCGATGCCGAACGCATCGCAAAGATCAAGGAAGTGACTGGTGTTGCGAATGGCGATGCGGTCTTCTTTGCCTGTGACAAGGAACTGGCAGCAGCCAAATTTGCCGGCAAGTCGCGCGACAAGGTTTGCGATGAACTGGGCCTTCGCGAAGACGGCATGTTCAAATTCTGCTGGATCGTTGATTTCCCGATGTACGAGGAAGACGACGACGGCAAGATCGAATTCAGCCACAACCCGTTCTCGATGCCGCAAGGCGGTCTTGAAGCCCTTGAAACCATGAACCCGCTTGATATCAAGGCGTGGCAGTATGACATCGTGTGTAACGGTATCGAACTGTCGTCCGGTGCCATTCGTAACCACCGCCCGGACATCATGTACAAGGCGTTCGAGATTGCCGGTTATGGCAAGGAAGTCGTTGATGACCGCTTTGGCGGCATGATCAACGCGTTCAAATTCGGCGCACCGCCGCACGGTGGTTCTGCCCCGGGTGTGGACCGTATTGTGATGCTTCTGGCTGACGAGCCGAACATTCGCGAAGTCATTGCCTTCCCGCTGAACCAGCAGGCGCAGGATCTGATGATGAATGCCCCGGCCGAGGTCGATGACCGCCAGCTTAAAGAATTGCATCTGCGGGTGCAGCTTCCGCCGAAAATCAAAAAAGACTGATTGCTGTCTTTTGATGACGATAAAAACGGTCCGGAAATTTCCGGGCCGTTTTTGTTTGTCTATTGACCTTCGATGCTTACGTAATCTTAACCCGCCGTAATCCACATTCAGGGTGGAACAATTTATATCCTGCGGGGGATTACGGTTTGAAAAAGATACTTGTGGTGGTGGCACCGTTGGCTTTGGCGGCGTGCGGTGGTCCGGTCGAACTGACCGTTGCCAAGCTGGCCGGCGATCTGATCAGCTATGTGACCACGGGCAAAAGCACCACCGATCATGCGGTTTCAGCGGTTGCCGAGCGCGATTGCGCCCTGCATCGCCCGCTATTTGAAGAAGACGTCTGCCGCGATAATGTCGTGCTCGATGATGCGGTTGCGCTGGCCGAACCGGGCGCACCATCGGTGAAACAGAAAATCCGCGACGCCGAACCTGCAATTTATGCCGTTAACGCACCCGGCGAAGACTGGTCAAATCCCAAAGCCGGTGCCCGCACATCGGCCGTGATTGTCCAAACCGATCTGCCGCCGCGCGCAACCTCCCATGCCGAAGCGACCGTTGTTCCGCAAACAGCCCCGGTCGAAATCGCCAGCGCACAGGCGCAGTTCACCCCCGATCATGACCGTACCCCGCTTCGCAACGAAGGTCCCCTTGATCCGCAGGGCGAAGCCGATGCCGCGGTTGCCGGATATGTCGCCCCGCCAAAGCCGGTCGCACCTGTTGCCAAAACCCAAACCGCCGCCCTGACCGATACCGGCATCATGAACGACGAGGTCAGCGTGATCGCGCCGGAAAACGCCGGGCAGGACAAGCTTGTTGCAGTGCCGCTGCCGGGAGACTATGTAATACTGGCAAGCTTTGCCGATCAGCTGCGCGCGCAAAATGCCCTGTCGCTTTACCGTGAATATCAGCCGCGCCTGATCAGTGCGACGGTTGCGGGCCGCGAATATCTTCGTGTTGCTGTTGGTCCGCTTTCGCATGAGCATGCAAAAGATTTACGCCATCTTGCTGCCAAAAAGGGTGTCAAAGATCCCTGGATTGTCGGGATCGACGCTGCCGGAGAATAGAGTTGCCAGTTATTACGGTTTGTCCTGAAAATCGACAGCGTTCCGTCTTCGGGGCGCTGATCTTTTGTGTTGCCCTGGCGGGATGTTCCGCGCAGGCAGGGCAATCCTTTGCCGCCGGTCCGGGCGGTTTTGACCCGGCCCATGTGCGCAAGGCGGCTGATATACAGGCCGAACTGGTGCCGCATGTGGCGGAATACCGGTTTTCGATGGTGTCATCGGATGTCGGCAGCTCCGTTGTCGGTGTGCGCGGTGCGCTGGGTTACCGGTTTGAAAAGGTTTGTGATGGCTGGATCACCGAGATGCAGCATCTGATGGTTCTGCAAGGGGCCGAGGGCGGTTCGATCAATTCCGCCTATTCGATGACCCAGTGGGAAAACTTTGACGGATCGAAATACCGCTTCCGCATGCGTGATTATCTCGACGGTGTACAGGTCGACGAGGTTGTTGGCGATGCGGTGCGTGACAAGGACAAGGTTCTTGTGACCTACGAAGTCCCGGTCGAAGTGACCGAGGAACTGCCGGCCGATACCATGTTCCCGACCCAGCATTCCCTAACCCTGCTGAAGCGCGCGCTTCAGGGGGATAAATTTGCCAATGATCTGGTGTTTGATGGCAGTGGCGATACACCGACCAACCGGATTGCCGCGGTGATTTCGGCAGCCAGACCATCGCAGAACACGGCCGAAGATGCCGATGGTATCGCAAATCGGCCCTATCACAGCCTTAACCTGGCCTATTACCCGCTTGGCAATGCCGAAAACGGCCCGTCGACCGAGATTGCGGTTGATTTCGGTGAAAACGGTGTTGCCCAGGAACTGCGGATGAATTACGGCAGTTTCCGCGTGCGCGGCGACCTTCAGAAAGTCACGCGGCTTGCTGCCCCCGAATGCGGTTAGGCACAAACCGGATTATTGCCGCAATAACGGCCCGATAACGCAAAAAAGCCTGCCGGATGTCCGACAGGCTTTTTTGTGGGGGAAGTTCCATAAAGTCTTAGGCGGCGACGGCGCTGCTGTCGTCGCGGCAATACAGACCATAAAGTGTCTTGATGACGGTGACGGCTTCATCGCCTTGCAGCGAATAAAAGATCGTCTGTGCCTCGCGCCGGGTTTTAACCAGCTTGTCCCGCCGCAATCTTGCAAGATGCTGTGACAGGGCGGACTGGCTCAGTCCGACAATGCGTTCAAGTTCACCGACCGATTTTTCGCCATCGTTAAGCTGGCAAAGAATCATAAGTCTGCTCTGATTGCTCATGGCCTTCAGAAGCGCGCTGGCTTGCTCGGCCTTTTTTTCGAGATGGGTAAGTTCCATTTGGCTCCCTTTAGCCTGGCCATATTCGGCTTTTGTCCCAACTGGGGCATCGGGTGTATCACATTCGTGGTGATAATCTCCGATGGGATGTCCCCGATTTTTTCCAACCAACGAGGTCTTTGTGCCTCAAACCCATTAATGAAATTCAAGAATGGGAAGATTCCTATTCTCAAGTATAACATCAAACTGTCAAGACACTCTTTGTCTTGTGGACAGAGATTATGGCGATATTTCGTTCTGAGTCACCGTGTATACAATAGACAGTTCATACAGGGTCTTAATCTGTCATTCAGTTTGAAAACTTGCAGTATTTGTCTGATTCATGATGATCTAGAACAAAGCAGCAGATAACGTCGGCTGGCACGATGAAACAATAATAACCAAGGTCGCCGCCCGTAAGGCAAGGTGACCGGCAAAAATCAAACTTGTCTGACTGGCATCTATTCAGGAAGGTATCCGCAAAACATGGCGACATTATTTGTCACGCATCAAAGCTGTATCGACCACGATACGGGGCCGGGCCACCCGGAACAGTCTGATCGTCTTCGCGTGATCCAGCGGGTGCTTGAAGCCGAAGAATTCATGTTCCTGCACCGGGAAGAAGCCCCAAAGGCCGATCTTGATCTGATCAAAAAGGTGCATGACCCTGCCTATGTCGACCGGGTCATGGCCGCGATCCCGCAAAGCGGATATGAATCCCTTGATGGCGATACCTATGTTTCACCCGCCTCGGGCGAGGCGGCATTGCGCGCGGTTGGCGGTGTCTGCGTCGCGGTCGATGCGGTCTTGGCCGGCCATGAACGCAATGCCTTTGTCGGCGTACGCCCGCCGGGACATCATGCGGAATATGACCGGGCGATGGGGTTCTGCCTGTTTAACAATGTGGCGGTCGGTGCGCGTCATGCCCGCGATGCCCATGGCATCAAACGTGTGGCGGTGATGGATTTTGACGTTCATCACGGCAATGGCACACAGGATCTTTTCTATAACGATCCCGACCTGTTTTACTGTTCAACCCATCAATGGCCGCTTTATCCCGGCACCGGTGCCCCCGATGAACGCGGATGCGCCAATAACATCCTCAATGTCGGGCTGTCGGCCGGGGCGGGAACGGCGGAAATGAAACACGCCTTCGAACAATCGGTTTTACCCGGCATTGCCGCCTTCAAACCGGAATTGCTGATCATTTCGGCTGGCTTCGATGCGCATCGCAATGATCCGTTGGCGGGACTTTCATTCATTGAAAGCGACTTTGCCTGGATTACCGAACATCTTCTCGCCCTCGCGGGCGAGGTTTGCGATAACCGCGTCGTCTCGGTGCTTGAAGGCGGCTATGACCTGCCATCGCTGGCAAGTTCGGTTCAGGCCCATGTGCGAACCCTGATGACCTCTTGAGTTTATTCAATAAAGGTTTGCTGAGCCTGTTGCTTCTGCTCACGGTGCGATTTAATCGAATGCCCGATAATAATCGTCACCGGCACCCACAATATGTACCACAATTCACCAGGAGATTTGGAGACTTGGGCAAGATCGGTTAATCCACCGATAATGGGTACACATAGCAAGCCAAGATGAAATGCCTTTGTGGTTCTATCTTCTGTATTCCAAGCGGCCCAAGCGAGCTGCGCAAACAATGCCAGAAGAAGAAATAGCCCTATTGCGCCACCAAAAAATGCCGATGACACGTATATGCTATGGGGAAATTTCTGTTCAATCGCTCCAAAGGTATTCAGGCTTGCCAGGCCATTACCAATGATTGGAGCATCCTGAATATATTTCCATGCATCCATCCATATTTCAAAACGCCATGGATTTCTGGAAAGTGATTGAATGGCATGTTGTTGGATTTCGTCGCTAAGCAGGAAAATTGAAACAATCGAGAATAGTATTCCGGCGGTGCATCTTCGCACAACTTTTCCAGAAAAAATGGAAAAGATGATGCCGATGCAAAATAGCGTCAGAAATGGCCCTCTGCTTTGTGTGAGTATTACGAAGAATACGCAGAAAAGGCAGACGGTTGCGTAGAATATCTTGTATTTCTTTTCTGTTGATATTTGAGATTGATAAAATGATATGCAAAAACCTGTCAGTATAACTAAGCTACCGAGTATTGGGTGCCTAGTTTCTGCCCACCCTGTCAATCTATCATTCAATGTGTGAGTGTCTATCGCGTAAAATAAAACAATAGATATCAATATATTTAACAGGACAGCATAAGGTAGTGCCTTGAAAAGGAAGTCTTTCCATCGGGTGCATTTTGAGAAGAAGTATGTTGCTGTGAATAAAAATATAAGGTTAACTAATGACCTTGATATGTATTTTTTCACGTTGAATTCTGGTTGGTTTACTCCCCACGATATCGTGAGAAGAAACCATAGTATTAATATAGCGCTGGTAATTAATATTTTGTTTTTAAATAGACCGAATAGTTCTTTTTTTTCTTTGAATATTATTATCGTGAATGTCGGGGCTATGATCGCGTAAAATATTATTGCCCATGTTGGTGTGGGGTGAATTAGGTATCCTGATATTATGAATATGGAAAATGATACTGGAAATACATATTTTTCAATAGTGTTCATTGTATGTCTTCTTGATTATGTCGTCCGCGACATTCTTTTCGTTGAATTTTCTATGGTATTCGCGCCAAGAGCGTTCGGCAATATTTTGCCTCTCTTGATCGTTGTCGATAAAATGAGATATTTTTGCAATAAGCTCATCTTTATCTGAGAAAAAGGCCATCTGATCTTCTTGGAAATCGTCATTCAAGCCCGTGGCTCTGTCTACAAACGTTAAAATTCCGTTTCCGACAGTCTGGGAAATTCTGTCAGATGAATATCGATAGGCGTCATTTCTGCGGCTGAAGTTTAAACTCATCGAAGTTTTACTTAGATAATGATCATATTCTTCGCATGTTATGCGAGGGCTTGTATAGCCAGGAAATGACGTTCTTATTCTTGAGCTGGACTTTGCGATATCATCCAAAAGATCCTGAACAATATAATCTTCTCCACAAATATTGCGGACCTCGTTAGGGGTTCCTATTGCCATCCCGAAGTCAAAAGCCAGTTCTTCTCGCGAACATTTAAAGTTCTGGTGACGTTCAATGCTCATGTCGACCGGATTAGGCATGAAATAAGCGCGATACTTTCCCTCGGACAATTTGGCCAATAAAGGCCCATCCGTTGAGCAGAAGGTTGCATCAACAAGGTCGATCTTGCTTTTAATGCGCCCGACATTATCTGAGGAGAATAACGGATCAACATTCCATTGAGCTATTTTGACACTTGGCAGCTTTTCTTTGATTTTTTCCAAAGTCTTGCGGGTTATCATGTCTGCGTGACCGAATACAATCATATCCGGCTCGAATTTCTCTGCCACCTCAAGCAATTTTTTATTCAATTGCGGAATGCCAAATTTTCGACTTTTGAATATATTTAAAAGTCTGGCTAAGTCTCGATCCCCAAATGGTAAAACATTGTGCCCCAGGCGCGTAAAGCCATTGGTGATCTTGTAAGGTATGCCGTAATAGCCGGGTACCTTGGGCGTTAAGCTGTAATTTGTGACATGCAATATGCGCAAACGGGAAATATCAAGCAATTTGTGTACTCTGAATCAGTTTTAACTGTGCCATGTTCTCAATGTTCTTGGAAGTTAAAAGATATTCAGGATTTGGCAAACCCTTTATGGCCATCGTTTCGTTATAACTTTATCTATTCGTAGAGCGGCACTTGTTTCTGAAAAATAGCTGCATGCTCTTAGTATGCATACCCCTTGTTACTGGGCAAGTCACCGCGTAAACTCCGCGCCAATCAAATCAATGGAGCAGATATGTCCACGCCAACCCCATCCACCACGATCCCCGATGATATCGCCAAACTCAGCTTTGAAGAGGCCCTCGGCCAGCTTGAAAGCCTCGTGCGGCAGCTCGAACAGGGGCAGGTGGGGCTTGATGATGCCATTGCATCCTATGAACGCGGTGCGGCGCTGAAACGTCATTGTGCCGATAAACTGCGCGCTGCCGAAGAACGCATCGAGAAAATTACCCTCGGTGCCGATGGCCGTCCGAACGCAACCCCGACTGAAATCGAATAATTCTCGCGGAGAATATGGTGAGTTACGACCTGCTTGCTGAGCTGAGTACTGCTTCTGCTGACCTTGGCGAAACGCTTGATGGCATTCTGCCGCGTCCCAATGGCCAGATCGAGCAACGCCTGTTTCAGGCGATGCGTTATTCAACCCTGGGCGAAGGCAAACGCCTGCGTCCGTTTCTGGTGCTAAGCTCCGCCGGATTGTTCCGGGTATCGCGCCAATGCGCCTTGCGAGTCGCCGCTGCGGTTGAAATGGTGCACAGCTATTCGCTGATCCATGATGATCTTCCGGCCATGGATGACGATGACCTTCGCCGTGGCAAGCCAAGCTGCCACAAGCAGTTTGACGAGGCGACCGCCATTCTGGCCGGTGACGCATTGTTGACGCAGGCCTTCGAAGTGCTGGCCGATGAAAGCACCCATCCCGATCCGCGTGTCTGCACCGATCTTGTCCGCGCCCTTGCCCGTGCGGCCGGGCCGTACGGCATGGTTGGCGGTCAGATGATCGATCTCGCGGGCGAGGGGCAAAGCCTTGATCAGGCACAGGTCACCCATTTGCATCTGCTGAAAACCGGCCGGATGTTTGCCTTTGCCTGCGAAGCCGGGGCGATTCTGGGCAAGGCCCCCAAAAGCATGCGCATGGCCTTGCGGTCCTACGCCCATGACATGGGGCTGGCCTTCCAGATCAAGGACGACCTTCTCGATGTGGAATCCAGCAGCGCCGAACTCGGCAAAACGGCCGGCAAGGATATCGATCAGGATAAATCGACCTATGTGAAGCTTCTGGGCCTTGAACAGGCCCGCGAGCAGGCAACCATGCTGTGCAATCAGGCGATCAATCACCTGAACTGCTTTGACGGCGAAGCCGAACCGCTGCGCGAAATGGCACGTTTCGTGATCGAACGCGGGCGTTAAGGCCAGTCCCCCTGTCATGAGCCAGCAAACCAGATATACAGCCGGTTTTCGTGACCGGCTGTTTGACAAGGACCCGTTTCCGCTGGCGATCTGGTATCCGTCGCATGCCGCCGAAGGCTCCGTGCGTCATATGGGTGTCACGTCAACCGCGGCCCGCGATGCGGATTTCGCCGATGACGGGCCCTATCCGCTGGTGATGTTTTCGCACGGCTCCGAAGGGCACCGCTTCAATCAGTTCTGGCTGGCGGAATATCTTGCACGGCGCGGTTATATCGTCGCCGCCCCGCAGCATCATGGCGACAATTACCTTGATCCGTCCGATGCGCGGCAATTGACGATCATCGAACGTCGCCCGCGCGAAATGCGCTTGGCTCTTGATCTGTTGCTGGATCATGACGGCATTGCTGCTCACATTGATACGGATCGTATTTACGCGCTCGGCCATTCGGCGGGCGGGGCGACGGTGCTGAAAATGGCGGGCTGGCAGTTTGATGCCTCTGCCTGGCAAAGCTATTGCGCGCTCAATGCCGATCAGGACCGCGTGATTTGCCAGCATGTACCGGGGGATGACATGGTCGATGAGTTGCATGATCGTTATGGCGGCCCGGTTGTTTCCGCGCGCGATGACCGGATTGCCGGCGTGATTGCCGTAACCCCGGCCTTTGGCGTTGCGGCGACCGGTGCGGGCTTTGCCGATGTCACGGTGCCGATGCTGTTTATCGAGGCCGATACCGATGAAATCCTGCCCGAAACCGCCAATGCCGCGCATTTTCGCACCCTTTTGCGCGGGCGGGCGAAGTTTGTTAAGGTCAAGGGGGCCGGGCACTATTCATTCCTGCCGCCCTGCACGCCCTATATCGCGGAAAATTTCGGCTATTTATGCCGGGATTTCGGGCGCGAACGTGTTGATATTCACCGCACTGTTGAACAGGTGGTGCTGAAGTTCCTAAGTGACATCAAATCAGGTGATTTTCAGGGTCGCTAATTACAGCGAAGCTGTTTATTTTACGCTGCTTGCAATAGGGCTTAGGAAACGTCACCCTGTTGGTTTGACGACTATATAAAAAACGCCACACAAAACTGAAAATCGAGATCGGTATGAGCACGACCTCCAAGACCCCGCTTCTGGACACGATTAAAATCCCGGCTGACTTGCGTAGCCTTCAGCCCGCGCAGATGAAGCAGGTCGCAGATGAATTGCGCGCCGAGGTGATTGATGCCGTGTCCGTCACCGGCGGGCATCTGGGGGCCGGGCTTGGCGTGGTCGAACTGACCGTGGCGATCCATTACCTGTTTGATACCCCTGATGACCGGCTGATCTGGGATGTCGGGCATCAATGCTATCCGCATAAAATCCTGACCGGGCGGCGTGATCGTATCCGCACGCTTCGTCAGGGCGGCGGGCTTTCGGGCTTTACCAAGCGGTCCGAGTCCGAATATGACCCGTTCGGTGCCGGGCACAGCTCGACCTCGATCTCGGCCGGGCTTGGCATGGCGGTTGCCAACCAGCTTTCCGATGATAAACGCAAAAACGTCATTGCCGTGATCGGCGATGGCTCCATGAGTGCCGGCATGGCCTACGAGGCGATGAACAATGCCGCCGCCGCCGATCAGCGCATGATTGTGATCTTGAACGATAACGACATGTCGATTGCCCCGCCGGTGGGCTCCATGTCGGGCTATCTGTCACGCCTGATTTCGGGCAAGGGCTATCAGGGCCTGCGCAATGCGGCCAAGGGCCTGACCAAACATCTGCCGCGCCAGATCGAAGAAGCCGCCCGCAAGATCGAGGAATATACCCGCGGCATGGTGACCGGCGGGACCCTGTTTGAAGAAATGGGTTTCTTCTATGTCGGCCCGATTGATGGGCATAATCTGGATCACCTTCTGCCGGTGCTTAAAAACGTCCGCGACGCGGATGTCGATGGCCCGATCCTTGTTCATGTCGTGACCCAGAAGGGCAAGGGCTATGGCCCGGCCGAAAATGCCGCCGACAAATATCACGGTGTCGCCAAATTCGACGTCGTCACCGGCAAGCAGGCCAAGGCCACACCCAATGCCCCATCCTACACCAAGGTTTACGGCGAAACGCTGACCAAGCTTGCCGAAACCGATGACAAGATCACCGCGATCACGGCCGCCATGCCGTCGGGCACCGGGGTTAATATCTTTGCCGAACGGTTCCCCGATCGTGCCTTTGACGTCGGCATCGCCGAACAGCATGCCGTGACCTTTGCCGCCGGGATGGCGTGCGAGGGATACAAACCGTTTTGCACGCTATATTCGACCTTCCTGCAACGCGCCTATGATCAGGTGGTGCATGATGTCGTGATCCAGAACCTGCCGGTCCGTTTCGCGATGGACCGTGCCGGGCTTGTCGGGGCGGATGGCGCGACCCATGCCGGGGCCTATGACATTGCCTATCTTGGCTGTTTGCCCAATATCGTTCTGATGGCGGCGGCGGACGAGGCCGAACTTGTCCATATGACCACGACCGCATGGGCGATTGATGACCGGCCCAGCGCGTTCCGCTATCCGAGGGGCGAGGGTGTCGGCGTTGAAATGCCGGCCGAGGGCAAGGTTCTTGAAATCGGCAAGGGCCGCATCCTGCGCGAAGGTGGCAAGATCGCCATCCTGTCCTACGGCACCCGCCTGGCAGAGGCGATGCTGGCCGCCGAAGACCTTGCCGCACGCGGCCTTCCGGCAACGGTTGCCGATGCCCGCTTTGCCAAGCCGCTTGATCATGCGCTGATCGCCGATCTGGCCCGCAACCACGAAGTCCTGATCACGATTGAAGAGGGCTCCATCGGCGGCTTTGGCGCAATGGTGTTGCAGCATATGGCAGGGCAGGGATTGCTCGATCACGGGCTCAAAGTCCGCACCATGGCGCTGCCCGACGCCCTGATCGATCACGACAAGCCCGACATTCAATACGCCAAGGCGGGATTGGATGCGCAAAGCATCGTCAAAACCGCCCTTGGCGCGCTGGGTCTTTCCGAGGCCAAAGTGCGCGCCTGATCGTTCAGGCAAGACCGGTTAACGTAAAAACGCCGCCCTGAAAAAGGCGGCGTTTTCTTTGGTCCGTCCATCTGCCGGGATCAGAAATCCGCCGTCAGAGACAGCTTTGCCGTCAACGGCGTACCCATCGTCAGGTAACCCCCATTGGCCGATGCCCAGTAATCGCTATCCGTTACGTTTTCGATATTGGCACGGATGGTAACGGGATATTCGTGCACCTCGGTCGTGTACCGCGCGCCAAGGTCAAGGCGTGTCCATGACGGGATCGAAAGCGTGTTGGTCGCATTGACATATTGCGATGCCGTGTGAACCGCACGCGCATTGACCGTCGCACCTTTAAGGAACGGCAGGTCATATTCGATGCCAAGCTTGGCAACATAGTCGGGAATGCCGATGGGCGTGTGGCCGTCATTGGTGCCGTTCTGGGTATCGGTTAGTTCCGCATCATAAACCGTGATACCGCCCAGAATGCGGGTGCCGGTCACAGGTTCGCCAAAGACCTGGAATTCAACGCCGCGGTTCTGCTGCTCGCCGTCTGCGGCAAAGGTGTTGCTGGCATTTTTATAAGAAAACGGCTTGGAAATCTGGAACAGGGCCACGCTGCCGCCAAAGCTGCCGAAATCGGCCTTTGCCCCGATTTCATATTGTTCGGAGGTGTAAGGGGCCAGCTGTTCGCTCGGGTTGGTCAGGGTCGCATCACTTGCCGCACTGGCGGCTGTTTCGCCGGGCGACAGGGATTCCATATAGTTGGCATAAACCGACACCTGATCGGTCACATTGCCGACAATCCCGACCATTGGCGTATATTCGTCCGCGTCATAGTTGCTTGATTGTGCACCGCTGGTCAGATCGAACTGCTTGGTATTGACCGACTGACGGCGAATACCGCCCGTGACACTGACGCGGTCGTCAAGGAAGCTGACGGTATCGGCCAGAAAATAACTGGTCAGTTCGTTGATATTACGAAGCCCCGGATCACTCAGATTGCCTGATGGCGCTGCCAGCGCCGGATAGCCTGTGGGTGTCGGCCCGTAAATATTGCCGGTAAACGCCGAAGTTCTTGGCGAAAACGCCCAAGCCTGATGGCTTTTGTTCTGAAGGTAGGAAACCCCGGCATTCAGTTCATGCTTTACCACGCCGGTTTCAAATTTAACGCGCGCACCGGTCAGCGCACTATTGGTCGTATCTTCGCGAATGATGGTCGAACCGCCATAGGTCATGGTGCCATCAGTACCGGTAATTGTCGGCGTGGAATAAATCCCGGATTCTTCCATGTGGCGGGTGCCTGCGGCGGCATAGGCCATAAGATAGTCGTTCACATCATGTTCGACGCGGCCCTGGACAAAGCTGTCCTCAAGGTCGGCCCATGTCCCATCCGCATTATAGTTATGGCTGGCATCCGGGGCATCGGGGATGTTCGTAAGCGCGCTGTCGAGGTTTACCGATGTCCGCCCATGATCAATATTCTTTTCATTATGCCCGGCATCGACCGTGATGCGGGTATCATCGCCGCGATAATCGAATGACAGCGACCCGATCTGGCTGTTGCGGTCTTCGTCATCGATGGCGGTTTCACCGTCGCCATATTTCAGATTGGCGCGAATGCCGAACTGGTTATTTTTGCCAAAACGCCGACCGAAATCGACATGCCCGCCGGTCTGGCTGTTCATTTCATAGAATGTCGTGACACTGGTGATCGGATCATCTGTCGCGCGTTTGGGGATAAGGTTAATGCCGCCGCCAATGCCGCTGCCGCCCGGTGACATGCCGTTGATGAATGCAGATGCGCCTTTGACAACTTCGACCCGCTCATACATCGACATGTCGATCAACTGGCGCGGTGCCGTGCCATAAAGGCCGTCCAGCATCACATCATCACCGTCAAGAACGAAGCCGCGGATCATGAAGCGGTCACCCGATCCGCCATAGCTATAGGATGTCAGAACGCCCGGATCGTTATCAACCACATCGGCAAGTGTATCGGCCTGCTGGTTTTTGATCACTTCGCTGGTATAGCTGGTGATGCTGACCGGGATATCCAGATTGTCCTTGTTGCCCAAAACACCGGCCCGGCCACCCGTCGCGACCTGACCACCGGCATAGACCGGCGGGGTCGGATCGCCTGCCTGTGATGTGGCGTTGTCCTCTACCCGGATCGGGGCCAGCCTGATGGCATCGTCGGTTTCGGTCTGTGTGCTGTTTGTGCTGCTCTCCGTCGCGTCCTGCGCATGAGCGGGAAGGGCAACAACAGCAGACATGCTGACAGACGCCAGCAATAGGGTACTGAATGTATGACGTTTGAAGATCGGTGTGATCGGCATGAAAAAACCCCAAGGTCGAATTTCCCCGCCCCCCGGCGGGATCGATATGGGGTGCTGATTATCACTATTGATAATCAATCTCAATATAAATGATTATTATTATCAATATCGATGTAATTGTTCAGTTATTCAATCGCGGGGTGGATTGGCGCTGTTTGGCAAGCCGGGCATGGCCCGCTTAATCGGCATAAATCATTTTATGCGTCATGCCGCCATCAATACGGATGGTTTCGCCGGTCATGAAGCCTGATTGTTCATGATCCAGCAGGAAGGCGACCATCTTTGCGATATCATCAGGTGTTCCGATGCGGCCCGCCGGGTGTTGCTGGCGGTCGATGTCACGGTGTTGCGGTTCTTCACGGGCGGATGATTTCTGCCAGTCACCAACTTCGATCCAGCCCGGCGCAATGCCATTGACCCGCACCGCCCCCGAAAGGCTGACCGCCATGGCATGGGTCAAGGCAACCATGCCGCCCTTTGATGCGGCATAGGCTTCGGTATTGGGCTCGGACTGAAAGGCGCGGGTCGATGCGATATTGACAATCGCCCCACGGGTTTTGCGCAAATGCTGTGTCGCATGTTTGGCTGCCAGAAACGCCCCACCCAGATTGACATTGATCACCCGTTGCCAGTTTTCCCAATCCAGATGTTCGAACGATCCCGAATGCGGGTCGGCAATCCCGGCATTATTGACCAGCCCGTCAATACGCCCGAACCGGTCGACGGTCTGCTGAACCGCAATCGCCACATCATGTTCATTGGCAATGTCGCCCTTGAAAAACAGGGCACGTTCCTGCTGATCTTCGGAAAGGGCAGTGATGGCTTCATCCCCGGCATCCGCATCCAGATCAAACAGCATGACCTTCCACCCGGTGGACAGAAGATGCTGCGTTATGCCCAGTCCCAGGCCCTGCGCGGCACCGGTGACGAAGGCGACCTTGGGATCGGGGATGTTGTTCATGTGCTGCTTTGCCCGTATCAAGATGGAAGGAATTGGTGAATTTTATCAACGCATTGAAAATGGACCTGTTCCGGTCCGATGCAACGCATCAGCCGAAATTTAATCTTGTATCTCGTCTCCCGCCGTTTCCAGTTGATCAAGCAGCGCATGAACGAACCCCATTTGCCGACCGTCAAGCCCCCGGGCTCTGGCGGCATCCTGAAGGGCTTCGGTCGCTTCAAGATGCAGGCGGTAATGCCCGGGATTCTGATCAATCCGATCCATGCGTTGCCGTTCATCACCAAAAACCATGCTTTGGCAACGCGGCGCACTCGATGATGTAAAGGCCCGGCAGGTCAGGGGGCGAACGTCATAGATCGTGCATCTTTCATCTGCGCCTAGAAGCGGGCAGCGTGCGCGCACTTCGGATGTGGTCTTTGCCTGTTCAATGATCCGTGCTGCCTGGGTCAGACGTTCACGCAATGCCTGCTGTTCGTCTGGCGGAAACGTCTTGCGGATATGCTCGGCAATCAGGCTGGTGACACCGGGCGGCACCGCAACAAACAGGTGGCAGCACGCGCTGCATCCATCCCGGCAGTCGCAATGGGGTTGATGCGGAAAACTATCCCGAAGGCTTCGCGACGCCGCATCAACCAGCATTATGGCCGCCTGCGCGGCGTCAGTGATGGTCGGGGCCTGTTCAAGCACACGGGCCAGTTCGGCGCGAAAGCCCGGAAACATCTCCTCATATCGGCGCGATGCTTCCGCGGTCAGGGCACCGGTTCGGGAAATATCCCCCGTGATCCGGTCGATTGCGTCGTCAAGTTTTACCATGACCATGCGATTGCCTTTATCCCGATCCCTGTCCGCACACCGGACAGGCTGATACGAAACAGCCTGCTAGCCTTGTCCCATCATGATGGCTTTAGCACCATTTTCCAAGTACGCGGTTACAACCGGCGGTTCCCAAAAAAACTCTGCCAGAATTCCCAACCGGCAGGGTAGTCTGGTGATCCGTAAACCCGCCAAAAGATACGCTCCATCGGAACCGGTTCCGGGCCTTGGGCGGGCTTCGGGCCTCCGAACGGTGCGTTTGGCTCCTCGCCATAGGTTCCTCGCCGAACTGCTTCTCGCCCCTTTGGTCGTTCTGCCACTTCCCGCCACCCGATGAAACGCAACCTGCCGTGATCCTCCCATGCTGCCTCCGACGCGTGGTTCCGCCAAACTTTGCCGCGCTGGCTCCTTCGGCGGATGTCCCCCGTTTGACGAACACGGAAATCCAAACAGCCGACGGACTCCGGCCCGTCGCACCAGCCGCACCGGACCATTTGCTCCAACAGACCCACCTCCCGCCGCTGTTTGCCACCTGCTGCCCAATTCTGCCAGTCGCGGCCAAACGCTGCCGATCACAATTTCGCCGCCGCCTTGCCAACAAGGCGGACCTCTCCCGTCATGACTCATCATCAGCCACCGCTTGCCAGATGCTACCCGGCGCAGCCCAGCCGCTGCCGATCACAATTTTACCGGTTGCCTTGCCAGCAAGGCGCACTTCTCCCGTCTTGACCTTTGGGTGACCTTGGGGTGGGTTATGACACGGGCGCAAAACCGCCGTAATGGCTTTTCCACCCGCCGGTCATCATCCGGCGATGTTGCCACCGGATCGGTCTGTCTTTGTGCTGCTGCATCATCATCACTTTCATCTGGCCCCAAACGCAAAAACCCGCAAAGCGAATCACGCTTTGCGGGTTTTGGTCCGGGCGCTTTTATCCCGTTGACTTTTCTTTTCTACCACAACAAAAAGAACAAATCAAGAACTTTCTTTGGGCTGCTCAAAAAAACACCGGCCAGAATTTCCGACCGGTGAGAGAGTTTGGCTGTCTGCAAGACAGCAGGGAGACACGGGAAAACGAAACAGAGTGTGCAGTTACCCGTTGGCGGATTTGCCAGTCGGGGTGGCAAAGGTATCGGCATAATCCTTGCGCAACTGGGCCTTTTGAATTTTACCCATCGTGTTGCGCGGCAATTCGTCAAGCATCCAGATGCGTTTGGGCACCTTGAATTTTGCAAGCTTGTCCTGGGTGCGTTTGATGATCGCGTCTGCATCGGGCTTGGTGCCCTTGGCCGGGACGATCACCCCGGCAACCGCCTCGCCAAAATCGGGATGCGGCAGGCCAAAGATCGCGACTTCCTCGACCTCGTCATATTCGGCAATGATTTCCTCGACTTCCTTGGGATAGACGTTGAAACCACCCGAAATGATCAAATCCTTGTCGCGCCCGACAATGGTGACATAACCGTCTGCGCCGATGGTCGCCAGATCGCCGGTGATAAAGAAACCGTCCTTGCGAAACTCGGATGCGGTTTTTTCCGGCATCTGCCAGTAGCCTTTGAAAACGTTGGGCCCGCGAACTTCAAGCACACCGATTTCACCGACGGGCAGAACATTGCCATCCTTGTCGCAAACCCGCGCCTCGATCCCCGGAAGGGTCGGGCCGACCGCCCCCGGACGGCGTTCGCCCTCCAGCGGGTTTGACGTGTTCATGCAGGTTTCGGTCATGCCGTAACGTTCGAGGATCTTGTGCCCGGTCCGCTCAAAGAACGCATCATGGGTTTCCGCCAGAAGCGGTGCCGAACCCGACACGAACAGGCGCATATTCGCGACCAGATCCTTGTCAAACTTCGGATGCGCCAGAAGCCTTGTATAGAAGGTCGGAACCCCCATCAGAACCGTGGCATTGGGCAGGCGTTCCACCACGTCATCGGCATCGAATTTCGGAAGCAGGATCACCTTGCCGCCATTGACCAGCATGATGTTGATCGCAACAAACAGGCCATGCGTGTGAAATAGCGGCAGGGCATGTAAAAGCGTATCACCCGGCTTGAAGCCCCATGCCTTATGCAGGGTTAACGCGTTGGACCCCAGATTGCCATGCGTCAGCATCGCCCCCTTGGACCGGCCCGTCGTGCCCGACGTATACAGAATGGCGGCAATGTCATCCTTGGTCACGTCGGCGACGTCGCCATGCGGTTTGGCATTGGTGGCCAGATCATTCAGCGTGCCATCGCCCTTGTCGCCAAGCGACAGGACCGCACCGACATTGTTCTGCGCGCCAAGGGTTTTGGCGGCATCAATATGGGCCGGACGGCAGACAAAAACGCGCGGCGCGGCATCGCCAAGGAAATAGGCGATTTCATCACCGGTATAGGCCGTGTTCAGCGGCAGGTGAATCGCGCCAAGCTGAAGGCACGCCAGATAAAGCGCAATCACATCGGATGATTTGTCGATCTGGGCGGCAACCCGGTCGCCCTTGACCACGCCATGATCGGCAAGAACCGTGGCATAACGTGCGGTACGATCCAGCAACCAGGCAAAGCTGCGCTCGGTGCCATCACGTTCGATCAGGAAGGTACGCGCGCGATCCGCCGGGAAACGTTTGGTAAATTCGTTGAAAAGATTATCCGACATGGTTCTGTCCTAGTTTCCCGTAAGCTGCATGACCGATTTCGAAACGGCGATTTTGCCGTCATTCATCAGCGCTTCGTGGTTTCGTTCAATATCATCAAGGTGATAGGCGTAATTGACCATCATCCCGCCTGCCTGACGCAAGCCTTTGGACGACGTATCGCCCAGCCAGTTCAGGCGTTCAAGCTGTGCCCCATTGCCAAGATGGAAGCGTGCGGTGGGATCAAGCGGCGATTTGCCGCGCTTGCAGGTCGCAAGATAGCGCGCACACAGCATCATCGCCGGTTTTTTCAGTTCGGCGGTTTTTTCCGCATCCTCGATCCAGCTGTCGTCTTCCATCGCGGCAAGGACGATGGCGGCGATATCGGCGTCGTCAGACTTGCTTTTCTGGCGGGTGCGCAGCCATCCCATGAAGCCCGGAATCGGCGACAGGGTGGCGAATTGTCTAAGTTTCGGGAACTCGCGTTTAAGCTCCTCGACCACCTGTTTGATCAGGAAATTGCCAAACGAAATGCCCTTAAGGCCCGATTGGCAGTTGCTGATTGAATAGAAAATCGCGGTATTGGCCTTTTGCGGGGCCGTTTCATCGATTTCCGGTGCCAGAAGCGCCTGAACACTGTCAGCAAGGCCATGCACAAGGGCAACTTCGACGAAAATCAGCGGATCATCGGGGATCGCCGGATGGAAAAAGGCAAAGCACTTGCGATCCGTTGCCAGACGACGGCGCAGATCATCCCAGCCCTGGATTTCATGAACCGCTTCGTAGCGGATCAGTTTTTCAAGGATGGAGGCCGACGTATCCCAATCGATATGACGCAGTTCAAGGAAGCCCCGGTTAAACCAGCTTGTCAGCAGATGCCCCATATCGGCATCAAGCGGTTCAAGATGGCGGTTTTCCTTGATCAGACCCAGAAGCGTTTCACGCATGTCGACAATCGCACGCGTACCGCCCGGTGCCATGTTGATCCTGCGCAGAAGCTCCTGCCGGGCGGGTTCCGACGCATGGGTCAGAACCGCCAGATTGGCTTCGGACGGATCCTTGGCAAAGGCTTCGGCGGCCTTTCTGACTTCGGTGCGGTTGGCGCTGAAATCGTTCTGCATCATTTCAAAAAAGCGCAGATGATCCTCTTCGGGCAGGGTTTCCCAAAGGCGCACCACTTCGCGCGCAACGGCGGTGCCGCGGGCTTCGCCCTTTTGCGACACAAGGTCCTTGCACATTGCCTTTAGCTGGGCAAACGGATCCTGCGGTGTCGAAAGCGGCAGGTCAAGAAGCTCCCGGCCGCGATCGGCAATACTGGAAATCCAGCTTCTAACGGAAATTCCGGACATTTTAACTTCCTCCTATGACCGTTTCGGGAAGCCATGTGGCAATTTGCGGGAAGAAGCACAGGATCACGATGGCAACCACCATGCACAGCACATAGGGCATCGCACCTTTCAGGATGGTTTGCAGGCGGATGTCAGGTGCAATCCCGTTAATGACATAAAGGTTCAGGCCAACCGGCGGCGTGATCAGGCCGATTTCCATGTTGATCGTCAGGATCACCGCAAACCAGTAGGGATCAAAACCGGCATTGACGATCACCGGCAAAAGGATCGGGGCCGACATCAGGATCACGGCAACCGGCGGCAGGAAGAAACCGCTGATCAGCAGGAACACGTTGATGAATCCCATCAGAACCCAGCGGTTGACGTCAAGGGCTGAAATCCACTGTGCGATGGATTGGGTGATGAACAGCGACGACAGCATGTAACTGAACAGACCGGCGGCCCCGATGATCAGAAGGATCATCACCGATTCACGGGTCGTGTCGCGCATGATGTTCCAAAGCTTGCCCGGCTGCCACATGCGATAGATGATCATCGCGACAATCAGGCAGAACAGCGCACCAACACCCGCCGTTTCGGACGGCGTTGCCACCCCGCCATACAGCGCGAACAGAACCGCACAGATAATGACGATGAACGGCAGAACACGCGGAAGGATTTCAAACTTTTCCTTCCAGCTATAGGTCACCGATGCCAGTGCAACCGATGCATTGCCCTGACGCCAGGTCGAATAAAGCGACCAGGCCATGAACAGCGCGGTCAGCATCAGACCCGGCAGAAGACCGGCAAGAAACAGGCGCCCGATCGATGTGTCGGTCGAAATGCCGTAAACAATCATGGTGACGCTGGGCGGGATCAGAATGCCAAGTGTACCACCGGCCGCGATTGACCCGGCGGCAACCGAACTCGGGAAACCGCGTTCACGCATGGCGGGAATGCCCATCTTGCCAATCGCGGCACAGGTCGCCGGTGACGACCCCGACAGGGCAGAAAAGATCGCGCATGCCCCCAGGTTGGAAATGACCAATCCCCCCGGCACACGCGTTAACCAGCGATCCAGCACGGAATACAGATCACCACCCGCACGGGATGATGCGACAACCGCCCCCATCAGGATGAACATGGGGATGGCGAGAACTTCGAAACTTTCGAGTTTGGAAAACAGGATTTCAGGCAGCAGCGGCAGCGCACTTGCGCCATCGAAAATCCAGATAAACCCGACACCGACCATCAAAAGACCGATCCCGACCGGAATACCGGAAAACAGGATCAGGGTGGTGACAATGCCAACGAGCGCGGCAAGAGAAAGCGGATCCATTGCACCGGCTCCTTAAAACGGGTTGTCTTCGATATGGAAGGCTTTCGACCGGTTGGTCAGAAGGCACATCAGATCGGCGAGGAATTGCAGGAACAGCAGGCCAAAACCGACCGGCAGCATCAGGTAGGGCTTCCACAATGCAGGGGCCCAGATCGACGGTGATTTCCATCCACCCTGATAGGCTTCGATCACCAGTTCGATGCCGTAAAAGGCAAACATCGCACTGATGGCAAGGCCGCACAGCAGGGTCGCAACCGCCAGCAGTTTGCGCGCCCCGCGTTTCAGATACATCGGCAGAAGATCGACATTCACATGCCCGCGCAGCAGCTGCACATAAGGCAGACCGATCAGGGTGCCGCCGATCATCAGGTAAATCACGGCTTCTGTCTGCCAGACGGTCGAGGAATTCAGGATATAGCGGATGAAGACCAACTGGCAGATCAGCAGCATGGCGATGAAGAACATCGATGCCGCGACAACACCACAGGTCTTTGACAGGAAGTGAACGACATTGACTGCGTGATCAAGCGGGCCACGCGGTTTCATCGGATCAGGGCGCGTCCCTGTGCCGGTGCTGCCGGTTTTTTCAGGCAGCGGTTCGACATCGGGTGGCGGCGGGAAACTGTTATGGTTCGACCGCGCGCGCGGTGCGGCATCGCCTTCGTCAGGCAGGTCGACCGGAAGGGAATTGGGAAAAACTGCGTTCGCCACGCTGGGACTCCTGAAGATCAAGCTCGTCGCAAAAAAGCGGAAAAGAAGTGGCGCCGGCATGCATCCGGCGCCACGAGACCATTATTCTACGGCAAGAGCCATATCGAGCAGTTCCTGACCGCCCGGGGTTTCTTCAACAAACTTCGCATAGGACGTCTGTTTGGCAAGTTCCTGCCATGCCTTGAAGTCGGCGTCGGTCAGATCAGCGATTTCAACACCGGCATCCTTGAAAACCTTGACGCTGTTGGCATCTTCGTTACGGGCTTCTTCGGAATAGAACGCCTCGGCCTTTTTGGCCGCCGCGGCAAGGGCATCTTTCTGGGCGTCGTTCAGACCGTCATAGGTTTTCTTCGACATCAGAACCGGCTGATACATGAACCACAGCGCGTTGGCACCCGCCGGGGTGTAGCATTTGACCTGTTCATAAATGCGGTATGAAACGAAGCTGGCAGAACTGGTGTTGGTGGCATCAAGAACACCGGTCTGCATGGCCGGATAGATTTCCGAGCTCGGCATTGCGGCGATGGATGCACCGGCACCCTGAAGCATCTGTTCGAACGATTTGCCAGCGGCACGGATCTGCAGACCTTTGACGTCATCCGGAACCCGGATGCAGCCCTTGGTCGAGGCAAAGCCACCGGCCAGCCAACCCTTGGCAATGGTAACAACCCCGTTTTCATTCAGGAGTTCTTCCATCTTTGCCATGAAAGGCGAGTTGTTCAGGCGTTCGGCGTGGTCATGGTTTTTAACCAGTGCCGGCATCAGCGTCAGGTTGGTTGCCGGAATACGGCCACCGGCATAGGCCAGCGGATAGACGATCATGTCAAGCTGACCGCGTTCCATCGGCGTCCACTGTTCGTTCGCCTTGAACAGCGAGCCGGACGGGAAAATCTGGATTTCGAGATCGACATTGGCCGCTTTGACTTCGTCGGCAATGATCTGGGCGACCTTGTGGCGGACATCGCCGGTCGACCACTGATGCGACAGCTTGAGCGTTTCCGCATCAGCGTTCGAGGACATGCCAAAAGCAGCGATGGACAGGGTAATAGCGGCGACGGACGCCGTAAGAGTACGTTTTAAAATCTTCATCTTTTCCTCCCGGATGAAGCATGCGTTTCTGGATGCATTTGTGACGTGTTGACACGTCTTTTTATTGGTGCGGATTTCGCAATATCAAAAAGCGTTACAGATTTCTGGCATCCTGTCTATGGATTTTTGTATACCAGAAATGTGTATTGCGGTGCCACAGATGTGCGCTCAAGGATTGCAGCCATTTTAGCCGTTTTTTGCCAGATAACTTTTGCGATGCAGCAGAATTTCGATGCAAAGCAGCACGTAAAAGGCTTTGCGCGGTACCATTTTCTATGTTCTGGTATACCACGATTGCAGCGCAAGGATGAGGCTTCTCATGTCACGGAACGGCAAGCTCGCCACCGATCTGGTTCAGAAACTTGAACGCGATATTGTCACCGGTGTTCTTAAACCCGGCGACAAGCTGGACGAGCGCAGCCTGTCGGAACGGTTTGGTGTTTCACGCACCCCGGTCCGCGAAGCGTTACAAACGCTGGCAGGGTCGGGGCTGGTGGCGACCATGCCTCGGCGCGGCACCATCGTTGCCTCGATCACCGTGGCCGATCTGATTGAAATGTTCGAAGTCATGGCGGAGCTTGAGGCAATGTGTGCCCGGCTTGCCGCGCGCCGGATGGCGCGCACCGACATTGAAAAGCTGATCGCACTTGGCAATGAATGTGGCACGCTTCAGGAACATGCAGACGCCGATGCCTATTACGAGGCCAATGTCAATTTCCACGAAGTGATTTACGCCGGATGCCGCAACAGTTTCCTTGAACGTCAGACCAAGAATGTGCGCAACCGTCTCGCACCCTATCGCCGTTTGCAGTTGCACCGGCCCGGGCGCGTGAAAAAATCCAATGCTGAACATTCCGAAATCCTTGATGCGATTTCGAACGGCGATGCCGAACGGGCGGGCCGGCTGATGCATCAGCATGTCGCGGTTCAGGGCGAGGCGTTAAACGATCTTCTGGCCATTGTGCCGCGTGGTTACCTTGAGCCGCTGGCAAGCTAGATTTCTTCGGAACTTTGCGCTAAAACCCGCGCATGGCAAAGAAACGTTTGGATCAGTTGCTTGTTGAACGCGGATTGGTGGAAACCCGGTCCAAGGCACAGGCATTCATCATGGCAGGAAATGTCTTTAGCGGCGAGCAACGGCTCGATAAGCCGGGGCTGCAATGCAAGGAAGACATTTCGCTGACCCTGCGCGGGCAACCCCATCCGTGGGTATCGCGCGGCGGGCTCAAGCTTGAAAAAGGTCTGGCCGAGTTTGGCGTTGATGTCACCGGCTTTACCGGCATCGATGTCGGATCCTCGACCGGCGGTTTTACCGATGTGCTTTTGCAAAACGGTGCGGCCAAGGTCTTTGCGGTTGATGTCGGGCAGGGGCAGCTTGACTGGAAACTGCGCAATGACGACCGGGTTGTCGTGATGGAAAAGACCAATGCCCGTCACATCACGTCCGAACAAATTCCCGATCCCATCGATATCGTCGTCTGCGACGCCAGCTTCATCGGCCTTCGCACAGTGTTGCCCGCAAGCCTCGATCTGGTCAAACCGGGCGGTTGGCTGATTGCATTGATCAAGCCGCAATTTGAAGTCGGCAAGGAACGCGTCGGGAAAAAAGGTGTGGTCCGTGAACCGGAACTGCATCAGGAAGTCTGCGACACCATTTCCGACTGGTTGGCAAATCTGCCCGGCTGGCAGGTGCTTGGCATCGCGACAAGCCCGATCACCGGGCCCGAAGGCAATGTCGAATTTCTGATCGGCGGGCGGAAATCGGCGTAATCAACGCCGTTTCCGGCCAATAGTGATGGGCTTATTTACCGATCACTTTCAGGAAATGATCAATCCCGGCCTGGGCGCAATCCTGATCCTGCGGTGGGGTGCCTGAACTGACGCCGATTCCACCGACAACATCGCCATCAACCGATACCGGCAATCCACCGGCGACAATCGAAAGACGACCGCCGACTTCGGAATCGATTCCGAATGCTGGCATGCCCGGCTGGGCTGCGGCTGCATATTCATGGGTCGCCTTGCGCGCACCCGCGGCGGTGAATGCCTTATCCTGGGCAATGGTGGTGCTGGTCACCTTGCCGCCATCCATGCGTTCAAAGGCAATCAAAACACCGGATTCATCGGTGATTGCAATGCACATCGGAACGCCGATTTCAGTTGCACGGTTGCGTGCACCTTCGATCAGGATTTTGGCATCATCGATCGACAGGCGTTTGATGGTCAGCATCGGGCTTCTCCGGCAGGTTTATCGTTAAAATCACGCATTATGCCGGGGCATCTTATTGTTTGCCGTATTCTTCGATCAACCCGATAAAACGTCTTTTCACATGGTGGAAGCATGCGCAATCACGGGGTCGGTTTAGACCCGCTCGCTGGTGGTGCTTCGGGCTGGCGCAAGGGCGGCAATTGCGCCAAGTGCCAGTTCCCGAACCGCCGGATTGGCCTGTTCGCGGACCAGAAGGGCGATATCGACCTTGGGCAAGTCGGGCAATGATGGATCATCGATAATCTGCATTCCGGCATACTCCGCGGTGCATCTGGGCATTGCGCCGATGGCGTGGCCGCCGTCAACAGCGGTGATGATCATGGAATTGGAGTCGCTGCTGTGGCTGATCCGAAACGCGATATCCTGGCGCGACAGGGCATCGGTCACGTAATGGCGAATGACGCAGCCATCGTGGAACAGCGACAGCCGTAACGGCCGCGCCTGATGATCAAAACCGGCATCGGCCACCCAGACCAAGGGTTCGGATGTGACATGCAGGCTGGGCGTGTCGGGATCGGCGGTCAGAATGGCCAGATCCAGATCGCCATTGGCAACCCGTTTGCCAAGATTTCGGCTGATATCGGCGTGGCAGCTGATTTCCGTGTCCGGCAGGCGGATCGCCGCAATCCGCAAGATTTCCGGCAGGTAAATCGCGGCATAATCATCCGGAAGGCCGATGCGCAAAATCGAGGGGGCAGCATCCAGAAGATCGGCCAGCATCTTGTCATTCAAGCCGATGATCCCTTCGGCATAGGATTTGACGACAAGGCCGGTCGTGGTCGGGGTAATGGCATTGCGATCACGCGTGATCAGCGGCGCACCAACGGTATCTTCAAGCTTTTTGATCTGCTGGCTGATGGCAGGTTGCGTGCGGAAAAGTCGTTCGGCTGTGCGTGTGAAACTTTGCGTATCCAGCACGGTCAGAAACGTTCTGAGCAGATCAATATCGACATTGAGAAGAGCCATAAGCGCAAT
Organism: Thalassospira xiamenensis M-5 = DSM 17429; assembly: GCF_000300235.2. NCBI lineage: Bacteria > Pseudomonadati > Pseudomonadota > Alphaproteobacteria > Rhodospirillales > Thalassospiraceae > Thalassospira > Thalassospira xiamenensis. Next base: position 1,432,111 of record NZ_CP004388.1, read on the forward strand.
TTATCCCGACGATAAGGCGAAGCAATTTCACATCGATATAGCACCGCTGCAAGATAAGCGCTATCAGCCAAGGCGCATTTTGCACAACCAGCACATCGCCCCCCGTTCCGAAAGACCAGACCATGCCCCATGTCTTGCCCGACATCCTGCGCAATACCGGAAACGCATCTGCTATTCCCTCCGCCACCACGGAAATTGCACCGGGAACCGAAAGGGTCACGCCGATGGTCCAGTCATCATTCTGGGCCATTTTAACCCTCGTAGTTGCGGCAATCCTTATGGGGCTTGGTCCGATTTTTGTGCGGTTCAGCGGTGTGTCACCCGATGCCTCGGCTTTCTGGCGTGTTGCGCTTGCTGCTCCTTTGCTGGGCGCGACCGTCTTCTTGATGCCGGCAGGATCATCAAAACCAGCGGTCGGAAATGGTGTTTCCGTGCGCAAGCGTGATACGGGTTTGATGATCCTTGCCGGTCTTTTATTTGCCGCCGATCTGGTCGCCTGTCATATGGCGATCGAAATGACGACGGTCGGCAATGCGATTTTGCTTAACAACCTTGCACCGGTGATTATCGGGTTTCTTGGTCTGTTTGGCATCGCGCGCAAACCCGGCGTGATGTTCTGGTACGGGGTGCCGTTTGCGATTATCGGCGGTTATTTCCTGTTTCGGGCCAGTGAAACCGGCGCAGGATCGATGCAGGGTGATGCCTTCGCCGTTCTGGCGGCCTTTTTCTATGCCGGATATCTGATTGTCATCAGCCGGTTGCGCCGCAATCACAGTGCCGCATCAATCATGTTCTGTAGCACCCTGACCACCATGATCGCCTTGGGCGTGATGATGATGATCAAAGGCAATTTCGTCCTGCCGCCACATATGACAGGCTGGCTGGCGCTGATCGGTCTTGCGATGCTGGTGCATTTTTTGGGGCAGGGGATGGTGTCGGTCGGGTTGAAGCGCGTGGACGAGGCGACCGGATCAATGATCCTGCTGTTGCAGCCCTTTGTCGCCTCGATCCTTGGGGCTGTCATCCTGAGCGAGATGCTCAATCAGTGGCACATCATGGGCAGTGCGGCGGTAGTTGTGGCCCTTCTGATCGCGACTCGTCGTCGCCGTACGCTTTAGGCTTGATTTTGGCACTATTTGGCAATCATGAACCAAAGGGTGCCAACCGGCATCAGGGTTGCTGCAATGCCCAGCATCGTCCAAAGCCTTACACATTTATCATAGGCATCTGGCATGATGGTTTCACCCGCCGCCACCGTCTTGGCGGCAATCCGCGACATATATAGTTGCAAGGGCAAAAGCCCGACCAGCCAAAGGGTTGCCGCCATGGCAAACAGACTGATGCCAATCGTCAGATGCGGGCTATCGGAAAGCGAAATGCCCCCGGCATGAAAAAGACCAACCCCACCAATCACCACCAGAGCCGCGCCAAAGGCGGTAAAGGCCAGATCGGTAACATTCACCAACCGGCAGGCAAAGGCGATGATCACCGGGTTTCTGGTGCGGTCGGCCAGGCTTTTCCATACCGCCGTAACGATGATATTGCCCAGAAACAGTACGGCACCCAGAAGGTGAATGAATTTAACGGTGGTATATTCCATCGCGGACAGCCTTCGAATTTTGGGATATCGGAATCGGAAATTTCAGATCAGGTATTGTCCGGTGCGGTCAGGTCCTCGGCAAGCAGGCCCAGAACAAAATCATCCAGTTCCTGATCGGCAGGCGGGACAATCATGCCGTCAATCACCAGCATGGCGATACCATGTGCGCGGCTCCATGCGGCCAGCGCGCGGTTATAGGCGGTGGCCGCCTCGTTCAGGGTCATGTCGGCACGGCGATCAACCGATGTAACGGCGCGCTGCAACACATCAAACGCATTATCGGCTGCTTCGCGAAGTTCGGGATATTGATCCAATGGCGGGCGTTCCCGGCCAAAGATCAGGCGAAAATGTTGCGGGAAATCGACTGCGAAATGCACATAGGCCGCACCAAGCGCCATGATGCGCTCTTCGTGTTTTTTGATATTTGCAGCAACATTTTCAAGCCGTTCGGCAAAGCGTTCAAACGCATCAATCGCTACTGCCGCCAAAATGCCATCCTTACCGTCAAAATGGCGATAGGGTGCTGCTTCCGAAACACCGGTAAGCCGCGCCAGACGTCGCAACGACAGGCCACTTGGGCCTTCTTCGGTCAGGATGTTTTCAGCTTGCTGTAGAAGGACATTACGGACGTCGCCGTGGTGGTATTTCCCCATAAACTCGTATCTCGATTTTCTTATGTTAACTTTGTTAACTTTAACAATCGACAGGCCATGACACAAGCAAAAAAGGACCGTCAATGTGACGGTCCAGTTTGGCGCTGTCGGGGATTATGGAATTGTGGAGCCGGGCTTAAAGCACCGCTAAAATCCTGAACGCTAGGTTGCCGGAGGCGGCGATGATGTGGCTTCATCATCTTCATTCTGGGCCGCAGATATTGAGGATGCGTCATCGCTAACGGTTGCCGGTGAAGTTGCGGCAGGGTCCTGGCTGTTATCGTCGGCTTTGCTGTCATCGATTGCAGCGTCACTTTTGGGCGCAGTTATCGCTGTGGCTGTGGCTGCGGCTTCTGTTCCGTTTTCGGTTGGCGCTGGCGCATTACTACCCGTTGGAGACTCTGCCGCCGTGGTATCGGCAAGTGCGCCAGTGGTGGCGTCGGGCTTAGAAGATGCCGTTGTGTCATCTGTTGGTATCGAACCTGCTGCGGATGAGTCGGACGTGCTTCCTGCGTCCGCACCGGTTTGACCGGCAGGCTGCGTGGCCGAACTGTTGGTGCCGCCATCCGTTACCGTATTGGTGCTGTCGCCTGTTGCAGAAGGTGCAGGGGCTTTTTGTGGCTCATCGACTGCGGTTGGTGTCGCATTGCCAGTATCGGTCGTGCTCGACGGCATGTCTGGCGTGGTTGCAGCGGATTGTTGGTTGCTGGTGCCTGTATCAGATGCCAATGGCGCAGAAGACGCCATTTCGGCAGGTTTGTCCTCGGGCACCGGGGCAAGCGTTGCCGAGGGTGAGGGTGGGTTTGATGATGTTTTATCGTGATCCGGGCGGATCAGGAAGCGATTGGACAGAATATCGCGTCCGACCAGAAGCGGCTGGGTGATGCCCGCCATTTCAAGCAGGCCAAGCTCGACATCACAGACGACATCGCGCAGGACCAGTTTCGTTCTGATTACAGGCGCACGCACAGGTGTGCTGTTGGCGTTGGTGGTAACCTGTCGGAAGGCGGTCACCGGCATCGCCAATCGCCAAGTGATCTGGCGTTGAGTGATTTTGGCGGTTGGATCAGGGGCACTGTCGACCGTGAGCGAGAAGGAAACGCTGCCCACGCTTTCGTCTTTTTCGTCATCAGAGGAACCGGCGTTGCTATCGCCGTCGCCTTCGGGTTGCTCGATGGTCAGATCGCTGACGAAAAGGCAGCTTTGCGGCGCTGCGCCAAGGATCATGGCGGGCAGGGCCGCAATGCCCCAATCGGGCAGATCGACCGGCTCATCAGGATAAAGAACTGTTCTATTGCCCAAGCCAGCATCCCGACCGGCTGCCTTGGAGGCCGGGGCCGGTTTGTTCGCGGATGCAAGCAGAATCAGGGCTTTGTACAATGTCGGGTTCATACACCGATGACGGTGCAACAGGCTGCTTGTGACAGACTATTTGTGCGATTTCACGCAGGAATTAGTTGTTGATTACTTGTTGCGGTTCCAGCCATCACACTGGCCTCGATGGCGCAAAAGATGATCGGCCAGAACGATGGCTGCCATAGCCTCGCCCACCGGAACGGCACGAATGCCTACACACGGATCATGGCGGCCCTTGGTGACGACATCGACATCCTTGCCGTAAATATCGACACTTTTACGCGAGGTCAGGATCGAACTGGTCGGTTTGACGGCAAAACGCACAACAACATCCTGCCCGGATGAAATCCCGCCCAGAATGCCGCCCGCATGGTTGGAGCCAAAGACCGGCTTGCCATCTTCGCCCATGCGCATTTCATCGGCATTTTCGATACCGGTCAGTTCGGCGGCCTCAAATCCGTTGCCGATTTCAACACCCTTGACTGCGTTGATTGTCATCATCGCCTTGGCCAGATCCGCATCAAGCTTGTCATAGACCGGATCGCCAAGTCCGACCGGCACGCCAGAGCAGACAACTTCTATTACTGCACCGACCGATGATCCGTCCTTGCGCAGGCCATCAAGATATTCTTCGAACACCGGAACGGCGGCTGCATCGGGGCAGAAGAACGGATTGTTATCAACCTCGTCCCAGTTCCAGTTGTCGCGATTGATTTCCTTGGTGCCCATCTTGATCAGGGCACCGCGGATTTTGATATCATCGCCAAGGACTTTGCGCGCAATCGCCCCGGCGGCAACCCGCATCGCGGTTTCGCGCGCCGATGATCGTCCGCCACCGCGGTAATCACGGATACCGTATTTTTCCCAATAGGTGTAATCGGCATGGCCCGGGCGGAACTGGTTTTTAATCTCGCCGTAATCCTTGGAGCGCTGATCAACGTTTTCGATCAGAAGTCCGATAGGGGTGCCGGTGGTTTTGCCTTCGAACACGCCGGACAGGATTTTGACCTGATCGGGTTCGCGGCGCTGGGTGGTAAAGCGCGATTGTCCCGGTTTGCGTTTTTCAAGAAACTGCTGGATGTCTTCTTCGGTCAGGTCAAGAAGCGGCGGCACACCGTCAACGACGCAGCCAATCGCCGGGCCGTGGCTTTCGCCAAAGGTGGTGAAGCGAAACAGGGAGCCAAAACTGTTGCCAGCCATTTCCGATATCCAGAATTCAGGTGTTTGAAGACAATACGGGCTGCCAGTAAGGCAGCCCGCAAGATCATATCATGTTCGGATCAGGATTTCTGAACATTGATATCCGGTGCGTCTGCCTGCTTCATGCCGACGGTATGATATCCGCAATCGACATGATGGGTTTCGCCGGTAACACCGGTCGAAAGGTCCGACAGGAAGTAAAGGCCCGATCCACCAACATCATCAAGAGTGACGTTGCGGCGCATCGGCGAATTATATTCATTCCATTTCAGGATATAGCGGAAATCGCCAATCCCTGACGCGGCAAGGGTCTTCATCGGACCGGCCGATATGGCGTTGACACGAATACGATCCGGGCCAAGGTCATTGGCAAGGTATTTCACGCTGGCTTCCAGTGCTGCCTTGGCAACGCCCATGACGTTGTAATGCGGCATCACCTTTTCCGCCCCGTAATAGGACAGGGTCAGAAGCGAACCACCATCTGTCATCAGCTTTTCCGCGCGCTGTGCAATCGCGGTAAAGGAGTAGACCGAAATGTTCATCGACATCGCAAAGTTTTCCGGCGAGGTATCGACATAGCGACCGCGCAGTTCGTTTTTGTCGGAAAAACCGATGGCATGCACGACGAAGTCCAGCTTGCCCCATTTTTCTTTCAATGTTTCAAAGACGGCGTCCATGCTGGCCGCGTCGGTCACGTCGCAGGGCAGAACGGTGTCGCTGCCAACAGACTCCGCCAATGGGCGGACGCGCTTTTCAAGGGCTTCACCCTGATAGGTAAAAGCAACCTCGGCGCCAGCGGCGGCCACGGTACGCGCAATCCCCCAGGCAATCGATTTATCGTTCGCGACGCCCATGATCAGGCCACGCTTGCCAGCCATCAGGCCAGAAATGTTTTCGGCGGAAAAGCTCATTTTCCCTCTCGTTCCCACGATCTCTCTCTGGCAGGCATGCAGCGCGGAACAAAGCTGTGGCCCACACAGGAGGCATTTGACATTGGGCGCATCCTACACAAAGCGAAGCCAAGGTCAATCTGGCCTGTTTTATCTTGTGCGGTCACGTTATCCTGTTGATCAGTTACACTATAACCAGAAATCGTGCAGGGATAAGTGTTTAATGGTTCCAATCGGCCAATTACTTAAGGACCGCACTGGATTTTGGCGCTACGCCATTATGCGATTTGTGCATGACAAATCCGTCGAGCGCGCAGCGGGGCTTTCTTATACAACCCTTCTTGCCATGGTTCCGTTCCTTGCTGTTGCGCTTACGGTATTGTCGGCCTTCCCGGTTTTTGAACAGTGGAAGGACCAGATCATGGGCGTGGTCCTGAACAATTTTCTGCCCGAAACGGGCGAACAGGTGACAGGTTACCTCAGCAATTTCCTTCAGAATACCGGCCAGATGACAGCGGTGGGCACGATTGTGCTGGCCTTGACCGCGGTCATGCTGCTTGCTGCGATCGAAGGTGCGATGAACGATGTGTTTCGCGTTACCACTCCGCGCAAACTTTTGGCGAAACTCGTCGTTTTCTGGACCTTGCTGACGGTCGGGCCGATGTTGCTGGGGCTGAGCCTTTCGGTGGCATCCTATATTTTTGCCATGCGCTATATGGTCGGGGCCGACGGGCTGGGTGAACATATCGGGCAATTGACGTTTTTGGCCCCTTTCCTGCTATCCTCGATTGCCTTCTCGCTTTTGTTTATCGGCATGCCGAACCGTTCTGTCGTGATCATTGACGGTATTTTGGGCGGCTTGGTGGCGGCTGGATTGTTCGAGGCGCTTAAAAAAGGGTTCGGGTATTACGTTATTAATTTCCCGACCTATCAGACGATCTATGGCGCCGTGGCGATTGTACCGATCTTCCTGTTATGGATGTATCTGACCTGGATTGTTGTGCTGCTGGGCGCACAGGTTGCTGCCGCCCGATCCGAATGGCGTGCGGCACGTGCCGCTGGGCTGATCCCCGATCCGCGGGGTGCCGTGCCCGGCCATATGGAACGCATTATCGCGGTGTTACGCGTTCTGGAATATTTGCAACGTGGTTTCCGCGAAGCAACCAAACCGCCGACCTATCGCCGCATGTTGCGCGAAACCAAGCTGGGCGGGCGGGATCTTAACTGGGCCTTGGCGGCCCTTCGGCGTGAAAAGCTGATTGAACGGTCCGAAAGCCACCGCTGGCTTTTATCAGGCGATCTGTCGCGGATCACGCTGGTGGATCTGATGTCCAGACTGGGGCTGTTTCTGGATTATGACCGGTTGCTTCTGGTTAATGCCGATGGCGGTTGGCCAGGAGCCATGCGCGAACGTCTGGTGGAACTGGAAAAAACGCGAAAATCCGTTCTGGATGTTGAAATTGCTGCCCTGCTTGATTTGCCAAAACCCGATGATACAGCCCCCAAGCAGGTTGAAACCAAGCCCGAAGACGGAAAGAAAGACGAAATCGGCCCAAAAGACATGACTGAAATCGTCGATTAAAGTGTTCCGAAGGCATCAAAATACAAGGCCGGGTTTGTGTTCCCCGGCCTTGTTTCGTTTGGCGAATTGTGCTGTTCGTCAAGGTTAGTTTTTGGAAACTTCCTGCGCGATTTCATATAGTGCCTTGGCTATTTCCGCCCGACGTCCGGCATCCGCCGATGCGCGGCTGGGGCGATCGGGTGCGTTCAATGCTTTTTCCAGATAAAACTTGGCTTCGGCGTAATGATCATTCTGAAGCAGGAAATCGCCATAGAAATAGTTGGGGTCAATCCCGTCAGGATTAAGTTCCAATGCCTTTTTCAGGAATTCTTCGGCCTTGCTGTCACTGCCAAAGGCAAGCGGCCATGGCGGCACCTGATAATAAAGCGATCCCAGTGACGTATAGGCCGATCCATCAAGTGCCGTTGGATCGAGGGCAATCGACTTTTCAAACAAATCGCGCGCGTCGTTTACTTTGCCAAGGGCCGAAATGCCGCGCACGATCCCGGCATCGGTCGACAGGACAATACCCTGCCAGATAATGACTTCGGGACTATCCGGATAGAGGTTCAGCAGACTTTCGCCCTCGGTTTCAAGTTGGTGAATGGCTTCAAGCTGCTGTTTTTCATCCGTCATCTGGTACTTGATGCGGGCCCATTCTTCCTGCAGATGGGCAACGCCATTCATGGCCTCGTTATTGGCCGTGTCGGCATTGGCAGACAAAGGCAGGCCAAGTGCAAAGGCGCATATCATGGCAAAACGGGTGATTTTCATGCCGGGTGGCTCCTTGGGTTGGCGTCCTGTTTGTTGGCGATCAGGGGGATTGGTGCAACTACCTGCTCGGCCTTGAGGATTTCTTCGCCGATGGTGGTGTTTTTACGAAGTCCCCTGTCGACGATGCTCGGTATGATGGCATTGATCAGGGCAAAAAGCCGTTCCGGCCAGCCGATCCGAACATCGGTTTTGTCTTGTTCAATCGCATTGACGATCTGACGGGCAACGTCACGTGGATCGTCTTCGGTGACATTTGTGCGACGGTTAAGCAGCCCTGCCTTGCCGCTGTTCATGGTGGTACGAACCGCACGCGGGGCGATGTGACTTATGGTGATGCCCGTGCCGGACAGTTCACGACGCAGCGCATCGCTATATCCCTTAAGCCCGGATTTGGCTGCGACATAGCCGGTCATATGGGGCAACGGGATCAATCCGGTCATTGATCCGATATTGACGATCTGACCGCTACCGCGTTTGCGCATGGCCGGAAGAACGGCCTGGCACAGGCGCATTGGCACCAAAAGGTTCAGCGTCACAAGCGCGTCGTAATCCTGATCTTCGGCATGATTGAAATCATTGATCCCAGCCAGATTGATCAGGATGTCGGGTGTGTGTTCACGCAATGCCTTGCAGGTCGTATCGATGCTTTCCATCAGGTTGCCCTGCGTCGTGCGGTCATAGGCAACGACATTTGACCCGCGTTCGATCAGCAGGTTGACCAGTGGCATGCCAATGCCGCCAGTCGCGCCCGTCAGGAAAACGGATTTTCCATCAAGCAACATTTTTACGTTGTCCTTCATGCGGGATCGCCGCAAACAGATTGGCAAACAGCCGGAAGGTGTTTTGCGCGACTTCGATGATGGCGGCCTGATCAGCCGGATCGGTGACCTGATTGACGGTCTTTTCGAAGAATTTCATGTGTTCAAGATCAAGGGTGCCGTGCGAAAACAGATAGCTGAATGCTGATTTCGGCAAATCAAGGCCGGTCATGACGGCATCCGCACCCTGACTGGCGATTTGGGTGGATGTGCTTTCAAGCATGAAGACCATACCAAGGAAACCGACCGGGTTCTTACGGCTGATATAGTCGTAGTTATAGGCAACCATCACCTGGGTTTCGAGGTTCGGTATCGCGTGGCGGGCGGCTTCGCGGTTGCCACCGGCGGCTTCGATATCATTGAGAATCCATTCTTCGTGGCCTTCTTCTTCTTCGAGATATTCAATGATCGCCTTGTGCAGCCAGCGTTTTTCATCTGGCATACGCGATCCCATTGCCATCAGGAAGGGAACGGTGTGTTTGACATGGTGATATGCCTCCGTCAGGTAGGCGACATAGGTTGACCGTGAAATGCGACCTTGCAGGCCATCAACAAGCTGGGGAACGTGATAAAGGGACGCGCGGGCTTCGGCGGTTTCGGCAACAAGGCGATCATAAAAATTCATGGTTTTCTCCGGGACGGACAAGGGGGATGTGTAAAGTTTGGCAATCGCATCGCGGCGCGGGCGTCCGGTGCCTGTCAGGCAGCCGTTTTCGACCGTAAAGGGGGCAACGATGCGGGTATGTTTGATGTGTGCGTAATCGGGCAGGCCAGCATTGGCCGCGGCAACCGCGGCACTTACATCGGCGGTCGGACCGGTCGGAACGATCAGGGCGCTTAGTTCCGGTTCCCCATCGCCAAAGACCATGGCCTGATAGATGCCTGGCTGGGCCAAAATGGCGGCTTCGGGCCATTCGGTGGAAATGTTGCGCCCAAACGATGTGATCAGGACATTTTTGCGTCGCCCTGTCACACAGACGAAACCATCGTCATCAATCTGCCCGAGATCGCCGGTTGCAAGAAAGGCCGGTGCTGCTTCGCCGACATAGCCAAGGAAACCGGGATTTTCGATGATGATTTCATCGTTGGAAATCTCGGCCTTTACATGGGGCAAAAGCGTTCCGGTGGTGCCGGGCTTATCTTTGCCCGGTACATTCATTGAAACGACCGATGCGCATTCCGAAAGACCATATCCTTCGTAAACCGGAAGCCCGATATGGCGGGCCTTGGCAATCAGGGCAGGATCAACACGCGATCCACCAACCGCAATGAATTTAAGGTCAGGAAGGCGACCCTTGCGGATGACCAGCATCATCAGCGCACGCAGGATTTCAGGCACCAGAATGACCGATGTCGCGCGGGTATCCTTAAGGATTTCGTGCAGGCCCTGATATTGCGCCCCGAACTGGCCAAGCGGTGTCAGGGTAATGGTACACCCGGCCAGAAGACCGGCATAAACCCCCGCGACATTTTCCAGAAGTACTGCAAGTGGCAGCACACAGGCATGGGTGCCAGCAAAATCATCGCCCAGCATCGCGTGGATCGAAGACGCAACAGTGATCATCGCCGATGTGGGCAGGCAAACGCCCTTTGGCGTACCAGTGGTGCCGGATGTGAAGGTGATTTTTGCCGTGCCATCGGGGATGTCGGGCGAACGCGACTGCCCTGTTTCCGCCATTCCATTAGCCGTCAGCATGTGGGTGATGCCCGCGGTCACAATTGTGTGATTGATCTGATCGCGGGTGAAAAATGGCGGGATCGGGACGCATACAATACCGGCCGATAGGGCGGCAAGGTCCCAGACCAGCCAGTCGATCCCGTTATCAAGTGCTATACCCAGTACATCGACATCTGCAAGTTCAAGACAACGTGCGTCGATCAGGTCGGAGAGGTCGCCATAGGTTACGCTATCATCGCCTTCGCGGAGCGCGACTTGATCGGCGTTATGGGTGCGGATGCATTCGAACAGCATGATTATTTCTCGCCGTTATGTTGCAGATGGGGATAAAGGCGCGGGCGCATGTGGGTGTATTCTGCACCCAGCAATGTCTGAAGGCGGCGATAACCATGTTCGACCGAACCAGACAGAACATGCGGGCACGTGTCGTAATACCGGCCCCAGTCGATTTCGTTTTCCGTCAGGCATGATGGATCGGCATGGGCGTGGCGAACGGGCTTGAGTCCCATTTTACGCAGGCGTTTTTCGATACTGTCGGTGCCGGTCACAACCGCCTGTTTAAAGCCGTTATGGTGCAGATAGGCCGACAGTGCCGCAAACAGGAAGGACGACGCCCCACCACCCGAGGACGCCAGATTGCCGATCTCGACAATCTGATGGCGCGGTACACCAAGGATCACTTCGATTGGCGCGGGCAGATATTGTTCAAGAAACAGCGGCCCATGCCCGGCTGACCGGAAACCAAGGGCGGCGACGATCCGTCCGGCATCGTCGCGGACACTCATCAGGCTGCCATATTGCACGCGGATCGCGGCGTCATAGGCATCGGCATAGATATTGGCGATGAATGTTTCGACTTCTGGTCGTTCTGTCGCCAGAAGTGTCAGCACCGAAATGGCACAAGCACGCATCTGCAGATGATCCAGAAAACCGCGTTTCTGGAAACTGAGCTTGGCGGCGGGGAAACCGTTTTCATTATAATTCAGGTGAAGCATGCCATTGGGCCTTCGACTGCGTTGATAGCGCATTCTTGGCCCGGAACCTGACAGGAACCTGAATGAGGGGTTGTTAAAGCAAAAACCTTGGAAATGTTACTTTAGCGGGCAGTGTTTTCTGAGGCATTGCCGGGGATTTCGATCTTTACCGTACCATCGGAACTGCGTAGATGAAGGTCGCGCTGCGGGAACGGAATTTCGATCTCGTTTTCCTTGAAGCTATCCCAGACATTGAGCAATACCTCGCTGATGATATTACCACGTCCGTTTTGTGGATCCGTGATCCAGAGGCGGATTTCAAGATCGACCGAATTATCGCCAAAGCCGCGTAGCAGTGTGTTCGGGCCGGGATTATCCAGAACGCGTGCACATTTTGCTGCGGCTTCATTGCACAATTTGATCGCGAAATGCGGATCGCAACGATAGGCAATGCCGACCGGAACCTTCAGGCGCAATTTGACGTCCGAGTGGCTCCAGTTTTCCACCTGATTGGTGATAAGGTCTTCGTTGGGGATCAGGAATTCGGTGCCGTCGCGGGTGCGAACGGCGGTGTAACGCGCGCCGAGCGACTGAATCCAGCCAAATGTATCGCCAATCGCAATCACGTCGCCCGGCTTGATCGACCGGTCCAGCAACAGGATCACGCCGCTGATCAGGTTGGCGACAATCCGTTGCAGACCAAACCCGATGCCGACACCGATGGCACCACCAAAGACAGCAAGCGCGGTCAGATCGACACCGATGGTCGAAAGCGCAAACAAAACCGCAATCGACAGCAGCACAAGTTTCAGAAGCTTGGACATAAGCACCTGAACCGATGGCGTCAGGCGGTGAACCTTCTGGATGCGTTGTTCGAAAATGCGCGAGGCAAATGACGCGACCCAAAGCAGGATCGCCAAAGACAGCATTGCCTTGAGGATACCAAACACCGATATCCGAAACTGCCCGATATGAAGGGCTAGGCTGTCCAGCAGATCAATTGCCGGATCAAGCCAGCCGACAATGTTAAGGGCGGCCAGCCCCCATGCGATGATGGCGATACTTCGGGCCCAGACGGGATCATTCACCACCGCTGTGCCCAGACGGATGAAAATCCACGCATTCAGAAGGCTTGCGACAAGGCGCAGGATATTGTGCCGCAGCCCCGCCTGTATCGCGACCGCATCAATAAACCAGATCAGCAGAACCAGAATGATCGGAAACGCCAGATCGGGTAAAACCGCCAGCAACCGACGGAACCCGGCATAGTGCAAAAGCGCCCGCCAGTTTTGTAAGCGCGCCAGTTGGCGCGAAAGCGGCCTGCGCAGCAACAGGGCAGGGATCACCGACAGCAAACATGCCCCGATCTGTAACAGGATCGGAACCAGCAAGATATTGTTGTCCACCCATGCGGCTGCCTGTTCAAGCCAGATCACGAGCTGGTCGGGATTCCAGAATTGCTCCATACGTCCCCTGATTTTGCCCTGTATTATGATTAATGAATGGAAAGCATTATATTTCATATGGTAACGCGAAACCGCCCGCGGGAGATAGGGGGCTAATTCTTCGTGTTTTGGTTGGTTCTGCGAAAGATGCGTCTTTTGGCTTTGGTTTCCTTGACGTTAGATAGCTATCTATCTAAATCTTTAGGGTCAAAAACCTCCTACAGGTATCTCCCCCCATGACAATTTCCAAAGATAGCAATGCATCGCGTGAACAGTTCGGTTTCTGGCTGGGCATGCTTGCCCGGCAATGGCGTGCGGAAGTCGACCGGCGTTTATCGCCCTTTATCCTGACCGAGGCGCGCTGGATCATCCTGTTTCGTCTCAGCACGACCGATCATGACCTGACGCAAAAGGAGCTGGCGCGTATTGCCGGGGTGCAGGGACCGACATTGGTGCGGACATTGGACTGGCTGGAGGAAAAGGGATTGATCGAAAGGCGCGAAGTCCCCGATGACCGGCGGGCAAAAACGGTTCACCTGACCGAAAAGGCCGAACCGGCGCTGCGACAGATTCAGGCGGTCATACAGGGTGTCCGAGCCCAGATTTTTGCCGATGTTACCGATGAAGAACTTGAACATTGTCTGACCGTGTTCAAAAAGATCGGCCGACAGTTCGATGCCTTTGCCGGAAGTGAACAGGACAAGGACATCATCATGGTTGGACGGGGGAAAACCTAAAACCGTTTCCACCGTTTTATATCTACCTGTGAGGCAGTGCTTGGTCGGGTGATCGGTTCCGCAGGGTTTCGCGTTCCCATCGTTCGGTCAGAACTGCGGCCCCAAAGCCGAGCCCGCCAAAGATCGCAAGGCTGATCGCAAGTGCGGGCAGTAAACTGTTTGCGGGCATGAATGTCGGCGAGCCGCCGGGCAATGACAACCAGACCATTGCAGCACTGCCCCATAAAATGCCAACCGCAACCATGCCGATCCCGGTAAAGGCAAGCCGCAAGCGCGAAAGATATTTCATTATTCTGACCTGCGCCGCTCGACTGATCCATCATAATGGATCGCTACGGTTTCCTGTGTCGGGCCATCAAGGGCAAGCGCGATAACATCCGCCGGTTTGCGCCGCAAAAGTGTAACGATATCGCCAGACGGGACCTCGCCGATCACGCTATAACCCGCAACCCGACCGATCTTGCAATCGCGCATCGGGGCAGGGGTGATCATCATTGCCTGTTGTTCTGAAAGGGACAGGTTGCTGACCTGTGCGGCGCGAACGTCAAACCCTTCGGCCTCAAGGCGGTTTTGCCAATCGATGCTGTCTTGGCAATCATTCGTGTATGAAAGTTCAAGCGTCGGGCGCGATGTGCCGACAAATGCGGTCAACCCGATCAGGGCGATACCGGCCAGAATCGTAGAAAGAGCAATGGGTTTCATGACTTCTGCCTTTGTCAGATAAAACTGCAAAGGCAGAATGCCTGTTAGAGCAGGTGCGAGTCTTGAGCCCGGTCAAGCCGCAATCGGGCGTGGCCGGGCTACCCGTGTTAACGTGCCTTGTAAGGATGTTTTTCCGACCATTCTCGTACGAAATCGATCAGTTCATCGTCGCGATCTTCGGGCAACTTGACGGTCAGATGTACATATTGATCGCCGCGTTTGTCACCCCGGTCATATGCTGCACCCTTGCCACGTAGCCGCAATTTCGTGCCGCTATTGGCGTTGGCAGGCAGTTTCATGCTGACCTTGCCATTGATCGTCGGGACTTCGATCGACCCGCCAAGGATTGCTTCGGCCAGGCTGATCGCAAGATCGCAATGCAGGTCATTGCCTTCGCGACGGAAAACCTTGTCCGGGTGGACATGCAGCTTGATCAGCGCGTCACCCGCTTCCCCGCCATTCATGCCGGTCATTCCCTGGCCTTTCAGGCGAAGGGTCTGGCCATCTTCGCTTCCGGCAGGGATGCGGACTTCAAGGCTTTTGCCGCTGGCAAGATTGATGCGCTTGGTCGTGCCGATAATGGCTTCGGCCAGATCAAGGCTAAGCTCATAGGAAATATTGGGTCCTTTGACCTTTTCGGCCTGTCTGCGCCCACCAAAACCACCGAAGCCGCCCCCGCCGCGGCCAGCCTTGCCGAAAATCTCGTCAAAGATATCCTCGGCATTGGCACCGGAAAAACCAAACGGATCACCGCCAGCCTGACCGCTATAACGCGCACCGCCACCACGGCCAAACGGCCCGGTTTCACGGCCATCGGCATCAATTTCGCCCGCGTCATATTTTTTGCGACGTTCGGCATCCCCCAAAAGATGATAGGCGGCCGAAACTTTCTTAAACCGCTCTTCGATCTTGGTGTCACCGGGATTGACGTCCGGGTGCAATTCGCGCGCAAGTTTGCGATAGGCTTTTTTGATTTCGTCCTGGGTGGCGTTTTTGGCAACGCCCAAAGTCTTGTAGGGATCCTGCATCGCCTGACCGGTTGGAAAATGGGAAACGCTATAAGTGTATTATAGGCCTGTATTGGCTGTTGCAAGGAAGGCATTTGTTTTTATTGCTGTCCTTGACATGGCTCAGATATGAAAAAGCGGCGCTGTTCGCAAGGAACGCGCCGCTTTTTTTAATGTCGTTTCGCGACGGTCAGTTTACAACTTCCCAGCTTCCATCCGGCTTGCGGCATGCGGTGCCGTACGCTTCTTCCTGCTTGCCGCCGATGGTGACGGTCTGCTGGTATTCACGGCAATATTCCTGGGTTTTCGGTTCCTGATAGGTCCGGGTCGGGGTTACCGTGCCACGAACCCCGGTATCGGGGTTGTTCCAGGTCGATGTCTGGCCCGTCGGCGCACTTTCAAGGGTGCGCTGCGTGCTTTGTGCCATGATCGCGCGGTCGGCATTGTCCAGTGACTTGCCGACTTCACTGCCGATAAAGGCGCCAGCCAGTGTACCAAGTGCCACACCGACAAGCTGTCCCGATCCTTTGCCGAACTGCGCACCGGCAACAGCACCACCAACCGCGCCCAAAAGGGTGCCTGCGGTTTGTTTCTGGCCTTGATCCTGTGCACAACCGGCAATGAATGCGGTCATCATGACGGGGATTACGATATGACGAAATTTCATATTTTTTTGCCTACCTTGTCTTTCCTGTCCCAACCGATATGTTCTGTATCTACGGAACGATCTTGATTGCGTCGTTTCACGTATATCCAAAACCCGTATCTTTCGAATTTGGTGCGGATTTTGAACTATCAAAGGAATCCTGACCCCAATGGACGAAAAAAATACGCCAAAAATGGGGCATGAAGATCATGCCGTACCGTTCGATCTTTTTGACGTGTGGTTTAAAGAGGCGAAAAACAAGGAGAAACCGTATCCGGATGCGATGACGCTGGCGACAGCAGATGCGCGCGGGCGGCCTTCGGCGCGTATTGTACTGCTTAAGGACTTTGATCAGCGCGGTTTTGTTTTTTACACCAACTATGAAAGCCGCAAGGGCGATCAACTTGCCGAAAACAGCTTTGCCGCATTGTGCTTTCACTGGAAGTCGCTTGAAAAATGCGTTCGCATCGAGGGGGCGGTGACCAAGGTCGACAGTGTGGAGTCCGACGAGTATTTCGCATCCCGACCGCGCGGCAGCCAGCTTGGCGCGTGGGCGTCAACCCAGTCCCGCCCGATGAGTGGCCGGTTCGATCTGGAAAAACGGGTTGCCGAATTCACCGCCAAATTCGGGCTGGGCAAAGTCCCTCGCCCGGAGCATTGGGGGGGCTTCCGCCTGATCCCTGATCGCATCGAATTCTGGTCCGAAGGCAAGTTCCGCCTGCATGATCGCCAGCTTTACACCCGCGATGCCGAGGATAAGGGTTGGAACCTGCAAAAGCTTTTCCCATGATGTAGAAGGCTGTTCTGAAAATGCAAAACGCGCGAATGTTGGTTCGCGCGTTTTTGTTTGGCTGGTTTGATCAGTATTCTTCTGACGGGCAGAAGACTTCCTGTAACACGACGATGATTTTCATGATCTCGGGATTGGCCAGCGAATAATAGATGGTTTGCGATTCCCGGCGTGTCTTGACCAGTCCCTCGCGGCGCAAACGGGCAAGATGTTGCGATAGTGCAGATTGTTTAATACCCAGTTCACCTTCAAGCGTGCTGACTGATTTTTCTGTTGTTCCAAGCGAACATAAAACCATCAGACGCCACTCGTTTCCCAATGTTTTCAGGAACTCGGCAGCCTCGCGAGCGTTTTCATGCAAGTTTTTATAAGGCATCGCAGGCAGTATCCATTCTCGAAGTCAGTCCGGCTATTTTCTGGCACGTTAAGACCGATAAACCGTATAGGATGATTAATCTTCGGCATTCGGCAACGCATTGGTTTGATGTTACACTGGTTTCTTTCTCCGCCTAAGCATTTCGTAGGGGAAAGCCCCTTTTCAATGCATGGACGGGATCTTTTATAAAAGTTTTGATCTTGAACAAGGAAAGATGCGTTTTCTGGTTGCAGACTGTCCCTTTCTGACGTCTTGACGCATTGTAGTGATCGCAACAAGGCACACGTGTCGGAAGACACATCAATTCTCGGGAGTGAGTGCGATGGCAGTAAGAACAATTCTGGCCCCGGTGGCAGGTTCGAACATTGATCAGCGTGTACTGGATCTGGCGTTCCGGACGGCCAAAAGATTTGATGCACATCTTGAGGCATTGTTTGTTGCCGCCGAACCACAAGATGCGATCCCGATTGTCGGGGAAGGCATGTCGGGCCTGATCATCGAAGAAATGATGCGGGCAGCTGAAAACGAAACCCAGCGCCGTGAAACCCGCGGGCGTGCTGCCTATGATGCGGCGCGTGATGCCGCCGCCGTTGCCGAGGCCGCCGTTCCGATGGCCGATCTTCAGGCGACCTGTGCATGGCGGCGCGACAATGGCCGCGAAGACGAAACCGTTGCCCGACGTGGCCGTCTGTTTGATCTTGTGGTCATTGGCCGCGAACCGCGCGAAGCTGCCGCGTCGCTTACTTTTGATGCCGCCCTGATGGAAACCGGTCGTCCGTTGCTGGTTGCGCCGGAAAAAACACCCGAAACCGTTGGCGAAAAAGTCGTGATTGCCTGGAATGGCGGAGTGGAAGCCGCCCGTGCCGTGACATCGGCCATGCCACTTTTGCGTACGGCCAAGGAAGTCACCATCGTCAGTGTCGGCGAAGTCCCCCATGGGCGTGCCTGTGCCAAAGCATTGGCCGAACAGTTCCTTTGGCACGGAGTCGAGGCATGGGTGTCCGAATTGCCCGAACAGTCGCACGTTGCTAATGCCTTGATATCCGAGGCAGAAAAGGTCGGTGCCGATAGCATCGTACTTGGCGCTTACAGCCATTCGCGGTTCAAGGAAATGATCCTTGGCGGTGTTACACAGGATATGCTGGCAAAATGCACTTTGCCGCTTTGGATAATGCATTGACCCATAGGTCACGTAACATCCTGAAATCCGGATGATTATTTGTATGATCATTGGTATATGACAAAAAAGGCGCAGTCTTTTGCGCCTTTTTTGTTGCGTCTGCGAACAAAACCCGCCACCGTTACTGAAATCTTACAAAGACGACGGCCCGATCAACGAGGCCTTCGCCCGATAAAAGAACAGTGGAAGAAACGTCTGGCAGGGGAAAATCCCATGTTATCACTTCGCGATGTCATTGATTTCGCATCCATGTCCGAGGATCTGAGCCGGGAACTTACCCGTCAGAATGTCGGCTTGCCCGATCTTGGCGCTTTGGTTGCAAGCTATTCCGGTGTTGCTGCTGGCCCTGTTAGCAATTGCAATGAAGCACTATGTGCCGCCAACGATGTGGATGGCGAATAACTTACAAAGTCTCTGATGTCCCGATCAGAACAGGTTGATCTGGTCTTTTCGCTTTCGCGAATTCGTTTTTTCAGGGACATCTTCTTCGCACCAATCCAGAACATGATTGGGCACCGGGCCCAGCATGTGACGCACGGCGTCAAATCCGTTGACCGGATCAAGCCATCCGGCGATATGGTTTGGCCCGATTACGGCGGGCATGCGGTCATGGATATGTGAAATTGCCTGTGCGGGGGCGCAGGTGATGATGACCGCCTCGCGTCCGTTTTCAAGCCCGGCAAACAGCACTGGCTGATGATCTGGCAGGGTGATGCGGGTCTTGTGCTTTACCCTGCCGTCCTTGCGCCATTCAAACCAGCTTGTCGCTGGTATCAGGCAACGCCGATCCAGCAAGGGACGAAAGGTCGGTTTCTGATCAAGGGTTTCGGCTCGGGCATTGATCAGTGGCGCATTCAGCGTTGAAACGCTTAACCCCCAACGGCGCGAGGCAGCCTTTTGACCCGGCAGGATCACAATCACCGGATCGGTCGGGCGTCGAATGCCAGACAGGCTCTCAAATGCGGCTTGGTCTGCGTCCTCTAACGGTTTTTCGGTATCTCGTCGATGTGCATCCCGCCCGTCTAAATCGCGGTCGGCGGCAAAATCGGATGCTTCCTTGCGAATGATATCGCTAAGGTCGATGGCCAGTTGTGCCTGAAACGCGTTCATGTCGTTGATAAGCTGGTATTGGCTGCACATCGGATTATCTGTTCGTTCCATAATTGACAATGATCATAGCCGTTTGACTGGTTTTGATACAACCTTCGTCCTATATAGGAACGCGTGTTGCGATGCGTGCTTGCGACGGATCGCAATGCTATAAGAAGATGACGATACGATATAACGTGCCACTTCGGCGCGCGGGATTTGAAAGAGCCACCCAATGAATGCCACTGCCCCGAAAACCGTTGTCCTGACTGGCGCAAGCCGGGGGATCGGCCATGTTACGGTCGGTTATTTTGCCGCGCGCGGCTGGCGGGTGATTTGCTGTTCACGGGAAGCTCCGCCGCCCAGTTGCCCGCGTGATCCGGCACAGGGCATTCATATTGCTGCCGATCTTTCCAAACCCGAAGATGTCGAGCTTTTCATCAGGCAGGCCAACGAAGTTCTTGGCGATGATCCGCTGCATGCATTGGTCAATAATGCCGGGGTATCACCCAAGACGCCGTATAAAGAACGGCTCGGCTGCCTGAATGGCGATATCGAGGCATGGCGTGATGTCTTCGAACTGAACTTTTTTACCCCGTTGACTTTGTCGCGGGGCTTTGCCGCAGCCCTGCATCGCGGCAAGGGGGCGATTTGTAATATCACCTCAATCGCGGGCCATTATGTTCATCCGTTTGCCGGATCGGCTTATTCCACGTCCAAGGCCGCCCTTTCGGGGCTGACACGTGAAATGGCAGTGGAGTTTGCCGAACTGGGCGTGCGGGTCAATGCCGTGGCACCCGGCGAGATCAAAACCGCAATGATTTCCCCGGAATACGAGGCACTGGTGCCTCGTATTCCGATGAACCGAATGGGCACCCCCGAAGACGTCGCCGCCGCCGTTCATTATCTGGTGGGGGAGGACAGCAGCTATGTCACCGGTACGGAAATTTTCGTAACCGGTGGGCAGCATCTGTACTGATTTTGTAAATCTGCGGGGCTTTGATCGAAAAAACAGCCAGGAACTTACGGCTGTTTTTTTATCGGTGGTGGTTCGGGGAAATGTAAAATGCCGGATCATATTCAGCCTTGCCCGCCGGAATATCATCAATCAGCGGACGGGCCATGAAATACTGTTCCGGAACGCCGTCCAGTTTCAGGTCGGGCAGGGGAGCAAAGCCGAACCGGCTGTAATAATCAGGTTCGCCCAGAACCACGCACCCCGCCGCATCATTGATCCGCAAGCGTGCAATGCCTGCCTGGATCAGTTCCGATCCGATGCCAAAACCCTGTCGGTCGGGGCACACCGCCACTGGACCAAGGCCGAACCAGTCGATATTTTTGCCATCGATGGTAATCGGCGAGAAGGCTACGCACCCGACAAGTTCGTTATCTTCAATCGCGACAAGCGAAATGCTGAGCTTGCCCTTTTTGCGCAAGGCATCGACGATCAGATGTTCAGTTTGCTGACTATGAGGGGCTGTTGCGAATGCGCTGGCCAGCAATGCATGGATTGCCGGAATATCGGACTTTGTCTCATCGCGTATAAGCATGATCGTCCCGTCCCATCCTGTGACTTCACGCCTGCTACCTGCAGGTCTGTCACACGACTATAACGGGAAAATCAATTAGACCAACAGGCTTTTAAGCCAGTCGCGCTTTTGCTCCAGCCGACGGGCTTCCATATCAAGCCATCCGGTGAACGGGGCGGCTTCGTTTGCGTGGTCTTCACGCAGTGCCAGAACGCGATCAAGTTCCAGTTCGCAAACGTCATGCAGGATTTCGATCTGGTCGCGACGGGTTTCATCATCAAGCAGATGCAAGAACCGCATTTTAAGCGCCATGACAAGCCGCGAAAGTTCGCCCGACGTATCTCGAAGCGTGCCCTGCATCAGTTCCTGAAATTTATCGTGCCCGGCCTTGGTCAGCGACAATTGTGCATCTGAATAGGACCCGCTATTGCAATCCTCGCGCACCAGCCCTTCAAGCTTCAGAAGCTGAAGCGAGCTTCCCATCATATCAAGCGATGGCCCCATGATATGGGCGGTAAAATGACGCACTGAATTGGCCAGATCGGCATAGCTGATCGGTTTGTCCGAAAGGGCAAGGGTACCAAGTGCGCAGAGGCGCAGACATTCTTTGGGCAGCAATGTTCTATCCGAATACATAAACGGTCCCTGTCATGTTGCAGGTACCCATGTTAACGCGAACGGTTCTTAATTGCAAGGTGTCGATGCCGGAGAAACCCCGGCACCGGTGAATATAGATCACAATCATGATTCCGCAAACAGACTGTCAAAGACATATCGTTCCCGTTCACGGGGCAACGACGTCATGAACGGTCAGTTCCCGGACTTCACCATCGGGCGTTTGCCACCAGATGGTTTCACCCTTTCTGATACCGATCAGGGCTGCTCCAACCGGTGTCATGACCGAAATCCGCTGGGTGGATATGTCTGCTTCGGTGGGCATGACAAGAATTATGGTTTGCATGCCACCGGTCGCATTGTCGCGGAATGTGACTTCCGATCCGATGGTGATGGCATCAGGGGGCAGTTCGGATCGTGTGGCGATCACAGCCCTGTCTATTTCGTCAAGCAGGCGGTTGGCGACAATCGGGTTCCGGCCAATATTGGCCCGTGCAAGGTTTTCAAGCTGATCGGCGATGGTCTGATCGATGAAAACGGCTGGATCATGGGACTGGGTTTCAGTGAGGGTTTTGGTAGTGGTTTGCATATCGAAAAGTCCTTTGGATGGGATGTGATGTTGCGACACATAAGGTCGCAAACAGGATTCAGTTGAACGGGACCAAAAGCTCACCCCCCTGAAGGGGGAGCCTTCTGACTGTGGTGTCGGCCAAAAGAAGCGGGCTGCGTTGTCGTGGTTTCATGCCGATAACGGTCAGGCCGATAAAACTTCGCAAATCAACGACACTCGGATCGCGACTGTTGCCACCAGAGTTGGCTGAGTGATCATTGATATTGCCAATCATGGCTTTGAGGCTTGGTTAGGTTCAGGCTTAGGAACGATGTCTGTGGCGGCTGATCATTAATCGAAAAGCAGATGAAATCGCCCGGGCAAAGCCTGCTTGTCAGAGGGCGCAAAGTTTCAAGTCGTTTGAATTGCTGGGGGCGACCGATAGGGCGCGTGCGCACATCGTGTGTTTGCGTGCATGTGATGCTGTTTGGGGGAATGCCACCCAAAGCACGGCATTTCAAAGCTGTCATTGTAATCCTGCCTGTCAAACGATCCGGTTGGATGTTCATCGAAGGTCATTGAAGGTTTGACTTCAAAACCCCGAGTGCAGGTATAGGAATACGTTCCTCACCCCACTCGGGGTAAGGCTCCTGCGAGAAGGGAACCCGCATTGATTACAAAACGAATGTTTAATTGCTGCTTCAACATGACTGGATCAATCTAACATATCGGTCTGGAAATTGAATGATCTTATTGGTGCATAAAAAGCAAGACCGGCACATGGTCATGTCTGTGCCGGTCTTATGTGTTCCGTCGCGGATCGCGTGATTTTCCGCTTTATGCCGCTTTTGCGATGCCCAACTGGCCCCAGACGGTCAGAAGTGAATCGATCAGGTGATCGATCAGTTCATCATTGTGAAGCGGGCCGGGGGTAAAGCGCAGCCGTTCTGTGCCGCGCGGTACGGTCGGATAGTTGATCGGCTGGACATAGATGTCGTGATCAAACAGCAACCGGTCGCTGGCTTCCTTGCACATGCTGGCGTCGCCCACCATCAGTGGCACGATATGACTTGGCGCATCCATGACCGGAAGACCGGCGGCACGCATACGTTCACGCAGCGTTTCGGCACGTTCTTTCTGCGCTTCGCGTTCGACATTGCTGTCTTTGAGGTGGCGAACCGATGCCAAGGCACCAGCCGCGATGCTGGGCGGATGGGAGCTGGTAAAGATAAAGCCGTTGCCAAAGCTGCGCACGAAATCGACGATTTCGGTTTTACCGGCGATATAGCCGCCAATAACGCCAAAGGCCTTGGCAAGCGTGCCTTGGACGATATCAACGCGGTCCATCACGCCGTCGCGTTCGGCGACGCCGCCGCCGCGCGGGCCATACATGCCAACCGCATGGACTTCGTCGAGATACGAAATCGCGTTGTATTTTTCGCACAGATCAAGGATTTCGGCGATCGGTGCGATGTCGCCATCCATTGAATAGACGGACTCGAACGCAACGATCTTGGCGCGGTTCGGCCCCAGATCGCGCAGGATTTCTTCAAGATGTTCGACGTCGTTATGTTTCCAGATCCGGCGTTCCGCCTTTGAATGGCGCATGCCTTCGATCATGGAATTGTGATTGAACGAGTCGGAAATGATCACACAATCCGGCAGCTTCGAGCCAAGGGTCGAAAGCGTCGTCCAGTTGGCGACATAGCCCGATGTCATCAGAAGGGCTGCTTCCTTGCCATGCAGATCGGCGAGTTCATTCTCGAGCGCGACATGCAGATGGTTGGAGCCGGAAATATTGCGTGTGCCACCCGCCCCGCCGCCCTGACCGGTGACGGCGTTTTGCATGGCTTCAAGAACCGTGGGATGTTGCCCCATGCCGAGATAGTCGTTTGAGCACCAGACCGTAATTTTGCGCGGTGTATCACCGTTATCGGGGTGATACATGGCCTTGGGAAATTCACCGACAATACGTTCAAGATTGGCGAATACGCGGTAACGGCCTTCAGCCTTGAGGCCGGACAACGCGTCTTTAAAGAAGGTGTTATAATTCATCTTTTGTGTCTTTCGCCTGTCTCTTTACCGCGGGTACGGGCTTGTGTCTCATCCCGTTCTCTCTCCCTTGGTAAAGCTCTGGTCCTGGCCGGATATGCGTACATCTCCGGATCAGCATGGTCCCGTCTGACCGGGTCTTGATAACTTCCTTATCGGACATGGTTTCCGACTTGGCATTGACCCTTGTCAAAAATTTTAAAGCGATTCCAGTTTCAGCTAAAACTTTTCAGCAAAGCTTCACTGCGAACCACGCTGTCAAAGAAGGCGTCCATTCATTGTGTGTCGATCACGCCATCTCGTGGCGTTGGGCGGTTCCCCATTCACTTTCCAATTTGGCGCTATTGATAGCATTTGGCAAGGTTTTGAAAGGACTTCCGACCCACAATTAAATCAATTTAAACAAGCGGCAAAATCTATCGATTTTTTTATTTCGGAAGTTTAAGGCTATTCGCCTGCCGCCGTATTCATTGGAGTGCGGCGGCAGGTGTTTGTTTTTAATGTGTTTTCTGGAATGTTATGGATTTAGCCGAGGCTTTCATGCCAGTCCGCAAGGGCCGCTTCGACCTTGTCGAACATGTCATGAACCTGTTCTTCGGTAATGATCAGTGGTGGGCAAAAGGCAACGCTGTCACCAAGTGCACGCAGGATCACACCGTAGTCCATACATTTTGCAACAACCGCCTTACCGGCAGCACCGACAGGCTGCATTGGTGTTTTCAGACATTTGTCAGCGACCAGTTCAAATGCGCCAATCAGCCCGCGTCCGCGGGTTTCGCCGATATGTTCAAATTTGTTCAGGTCCTTAAGGCGTTTCTGGAACGGCGACATGACATTGCGGACATGTTCGACAATACCGTCCTCTTCGTAGATACGCAGTGTTTCAAGGGCGACTGCGGCCGCGACCGGATGGCCGGAATAGGTAAAGCCATGGCCAAAGGTACCAATTCCATCGGATGCCTTTTTCGCCGCCTGATAAATCTTGTCATTGATGAACAGGGCCGAAATCGGCTGATAGGCCGATGAAAGCTGCTTGGCGACCGTGATCATGTCGGGTTTGAGCCGGAAGGTTTCGGTGGCAAACATCCGCCCGGTCCGCCCAAAACCGCAAATGACCTCGTCGGCAATGAACAGGATATTGTAACGATCCAGAACTTCCTGCACCTTTTTGAAATAGGTGCGCGGCGGCACGATGACGCCACCGGCCCCCATGATCGGTTCTGCAATAAATGCGCCGACGGTTTCCGGGCCTTCGGCCTGGATCAGGTCTTCAAGCTGTTCGGCCAGACGGGTCGCGAAATCTTCTTCTTCCTCGTCGGGCTGGGCTTCGCGCCAGTAATGCGGGGTTTCGGTATGGATGATGCGGTCAATCGGCAGGTCAAACATTTTGTGATTGCCTGGAAGCCCGGTCATCGAGGCCGCAGCCACCGTCACCCCGTGATAACCCTTCTTGCGCGAGATGATCTTTTTCTTTTCCGGCTGGCCGATGGCATTGTGATAATACCAGACCATCTTCACCGCAGAATCAGTTGCCTCTGAACCGCTATTGGCAAAGAACACCTTGGACATCGGGACGGGTACAAGTTCAAGAAGCTTCTCGGCCAGATCAATCGCCGGGTTGGTGCTGCGCGATGCGAATGTGTGATAATAGGGCAGGGTTTCAAGCTGCTTTGTTGCGGCTTCAACAAGGCGCCTTTCGCCAAAACCAAGCGATGCACACCAAAGACCGGCCATGCCTTCGATAAAATCGCGGCCATTGTCGTCGGTCACGTAAATCCCGTGGCCCTTTGAAATGATATGCGGCCCGGTTTTTTCGTGCGCGGCAAAGTTGGTATAGGGATGCAGATAGCTTGCGATATCGCGGCTGGCCGCGGAATTGCCTTTGGCCGATGGGGCCGCTGGGGCGATGGTGGCGTCTGTGGTCATGATAACCTCTGTTTCGTGCAGGAAAGTTCCTGATGCTTTCAGGCACTTTAGTCAGCATTCTGCGGGTTGGAAATCATTAGTTGGGCCCTGTTCCGGCGAAGATCCTTTGGCGGTTCGTCAAAACAGAAATCACCAAAACAGAAGCCCAAAAGCAAAACCGGCCGGGCAAGGGGCACCGGCCGGATTGGTAAAGATGTTGTCGGTCGTAACCTAGTGCGACATCAGAACCGGAACCGTCATGTGACGCAGAAGATGTTGGGTCACCCCCCCCAACATCAGTTCGCGCAGGCGCGGACGGCCATAGGCGCCGCAAAGGATCAAATCGATGCTTTCATCCGCCGCACGCGACAACAGAAGATCGCCAACACTGATGCCACTGGCATTCATGCTTTCCTTGCGGACATTGACACCGTGGCGTTCAAGCCGCGATCCGATATCGACACCCGGCACCGGAATGGAATCACGTGCCCCCTTGTTCGGATCGGCACAGAGAACGAGGGCCGATTTGGCATTTTCAAGAAACGCCATGCCGTCATTCACCGCACGGACAGCTTCGCGATAGGGTTTCCATGCAACCATGACGCGCTCGCCAATCGTTTCGAACCGACCGGCATAAGGTACGACCAGAACCGGGGTGCCAGCAGTCAGAATGGCCTTGTCGGGCATTTCCGAGGTCGAAGACGGGTCGGCACTGTCCGGATCATACTGGCCCAGAACCGTCAGGTCGTGATGGCGCGCATACATGGCAACCGTGTCGGCAATCTCGGCGGCAGAGCATGGTGTTTCCTGCCAACTGAAGGTTACACCGGCATCCTCGCAGGCTTTGGCGAAGTCGCGCTTGGCTTCCTTGGCGGTTTCGGCCATTGCAGCACGCTGCTGATTGATGATTTCCTGGGAAATCTGAACTTCCATGAAACGCGGAATTTCCGCATAGGGCAGAAGAAACAGCCCGGTCAGGTGGGCTTTGTGCGCTTTGGCAACTTTCAGGGCAACCGAAAGCCGTTGGGCGCAAGGGGCCGAATTGTCGATATGAACAAGGATATCCCGATACATCTGCCAGTCTCCTTTTCCGGGCAGCCCCGCCTTCGATCAAGGCGGCTAGCGTGGTTATGAGAAGCAGTCTAATGCGATCAGTGCTGGCGTTCTTTGTTCTATCTCAAATTACACTTACCGCCTGTACTGAGTATCGCGTAACCCTGTGGCGAGAAAATGACTGTCCGTGAATTGGCTAGCCGTCGGCAGGACGTGACATCATCGGAATGGACTTTTCCATGGTCGGGGCACTGTCATCGGGCATCGTGACCGGACCAGATGTTGACGTTCCCGCGGTTGGATCGGCCATCATTGGTGCGCCGGCAGACGGCATTGTTCCCATGCTGTCACCCGAAATGATCGCAAGGCTTTTGCGCAATTGCTGTGACAGGGTTGACCAGTTGGTCTGTAGCGTGTTGCAGGCTGCCGGGTCATTTTGCTGAACACAGCGTTGCGCCATGCGATCAAGTATACCAAGGGCGATACGCGCCTCGTCGATTTGCTGGCGCTGCATATCGGTGATTGCGGCCTTTTTCGGATCTGGCGCCATGACAAATTTGTCATTTGCAGTATTGGCTGGCGCATTCGCGGATGTTGACGTGGTCGGGCCACCCCACGGAGTTACGATTTCCGCCGTGGTATTGGTGGGGGAATTGCTTTGTGCGGTGGGCTGCACGCAGCCCGACAGCAGTGCCGCAGAAACAACAAGACCGGACAGGAGGCCAGCGCTTCTGATCTTCATGACTTGCTCCTTTGGCCGCAAGGCGATGTCCGCCGGGCCGTTCCCTTTACTTTACAGTGCCATTTATTGTACGGCCTTGCTTTTGCTTGTGAATATATTGGACCCAGTTACGCGTGATGTCCAGAAAAGGGCGCGTGACAGCTTATTGACCCGGGCTTTGTTCCCGAGCTGGCGATATCAAGCGGGGTTCGTTCTTAAGCGCATTTCCGAGCCATTGCAGAACCAGCTTGATGCGTTCAATGCGTTTGAGTTCTGGATGTGTAAGCACCCAAAGCCTGTTTGGTACGAATTGATGCAGAGACGTAACGCGTTCAAGATCTGGGATCGCCAGATCAGCAGGCAGGCAAGCATATCCAATTCCGGCGCGAGCAAGGCCTGCCATTGCAACAAAATCATCGCTACGATGGATGATCCGGTCAGCGTGGTTTTCGTCGAGCCATTTAAATACCGGATGATTTCTTAGGGCTCCGCTGGCACCGATAAACCCACCGGGCAAGCGATCCGGAAATTTCATGGCATTGAAATTCTGCTCGGTTTTTTCCGCCATATCATGATTTGCGTAAAGTCCCCAATCTATCTTGCGAACTTCGCGGCCGACAAGATATTCGGGCGGGAGTTCCGCGACCCGTATCGCGATATCAGCATGGCGTTCTGCCATGTTGAATTCCTGATTACTTGCCAGAAGTTCAAGGCTGATATCTGGGTAGGCCGTCTGTAAGCGGGCGAAATAATCAGGCAGAATGAAATAGGCAAAGCTTGTCGGTGCGGTAATTCGGACCGTCCCAGCAGCGGCAATATCGCGCCCGGAAACACTTAGATTGATAGCTTCGAAATTGTTCAGGATTTGCCGGGCGGGACCAAGCATCTCTTCACCTGCTTCGGTCAGGCTGTAACGGCCTTTGATCCGTTCGAATAGGCGTGTTCCGGTTTCTTTTTCCAATGCATGGATATGGCGAAATACCGTTGTATTGCTGACATTCAGACGTTCGGCTGCTTTTTCAAGTGACCCGGCGTCGACAACGGCAAGAAACGATTTTACATAATTCCAGTCCATTTTGACCTTTCAAATTTGCAATGGATTTATACAAAATTGCCTATTTATTGTAAATTTGCAAATTCATACGATGGAGCCGATAAAGCCAGACAACCAAGAGAGAGCAAAATGATTGGTTATACATCGATTGGGACAAACAACCTTGCCACGTCCGGGGCATTTTACGACGCCGTTCTTGGCATGATGGGGGCCAAGCGGGTGATGGAGATGGAGGATTTCATTGTCTGGGCACGCGCGGAAGGAGAGGCCAATTTTTCGGTTCATCTGCCTTTTGACGGCAGGCGGGCAACCGTTGGGAATGGTGTAATGATCGCCTTGCAGGGAAAATCAAAGGACGAGGTCGACGCCGTATACAGCAAGGCGATCAGCGTCGGGGCAGTATCGGAAGGGGAACCGGGCGCGCGCGACGGTGATGATAGCGGTTTTTACGCAGCCTATTTTCGCGATCCGGATGGCAATAAAATCAACATTCATTACATGTCGTGATTTGCCTGAAACTTGGCGGTTTTTGGGAGAAAACGGCTAAAAGGAGGTGGGGGTGGAACATCCGCATTTTAAGCTGATAGGCCACCGGCTGTGCCCGTATGTGCAACGGGTTGCAATGGTTATGGGACACTACGCGATTGATCATGAAAGGGAAGATATTCGTCTGGAAGACAAGCCAGCCTGGCTTGAAAAGTTCAGTTCGGAAAGGCAAGTGCCGGTCTTGCTTCTTGACCAAACGCGACCGCTAACCGAGGCTGCGGTTATTTGCGATTATCTCGACAGGATTAATGGTCGTGCGCTTTATCCGGTCGATCTGATTGAGAGTGCCGAACACAGTATCTGGATTTTACGAGCAGAGCGGATATTGTCGCTAACTGCAGATCTTGTGTATCGGGCTCATAATGAGCATGACTGCGATCTGACATTGCACAGGATCGGCCTGATCTTGGCTATACTCAACAAGAAGTTTGAAGCCGCCGGACCCTTTCGCGAGGTTGGGCTATGCATGGTCGATATGGCCTATGCGACCGCGTTTCGGGCATTTCCGGTATTGGTATACGGGCTTAACCGGGATTTGTTTGCGGGGTTTGAACATGTTCGTGGCTGGAGCGAACGATTGTTAAAAAACGATATCGTGCGGACGGTAGTCCACCAAACGTATCATGGGGAACTTCATCATTTTATCGCATCAAGACAAAGCTATCTGGCCAAAAGGCTATCGATGCTTCCGGTGCCACAAAAGCCCGCCTTATCTGCCTCCCAATAGATTTGTCAGATTACAAATAACGGACTGAAAAGCCATCAATAGTGTATGTCGACTGTTGATGGCTTTTTTCTTTATGTTTTGTCTCGCGACACCATGACGATGATGGTTTCAAAAAGTTCCTGCTTTGCCTGATCGGCGGTGATTTCGCCGGTTGCCGCTGCGTAAGAAAGGGATTCGGCTGCGCCCAGAAAGCCCCAAAGGCGGGGCATTGGTATTTTACCGGTCGGGCTGAAAGGGGACAGGATATCGCGACATTTATCAATGAACAGAATGTGATAGTCGCGTTTGACCTTCTCCAGCTCTGGCGATCCGGCAAGTGATGCTATGACACCCGAAATTTCGCGCCCCTGTGACAGCACGCAATCAATATAGGCCGATGCGATCACCGATGCCTTGTCGCGCAGGGTATGGCTGCTTTGCGCAAGGGTAGAGTCCATCAATGCTGTTTGACGTCGATCGTAATCCTGATACAGCGCGATCAGCAAAACCGATCGTGTTCCGAAATGATCATAGACCACCGGCTTGGTGACTCCGGCCTGTTCCGCAAGACTGCCAAGGCTGAGTGCCTCGGTTCCGTCGTCATGGATCATCTTCCATGCAACGTCGAGAAGTTGCCGATTGCGATCTTCGCGCGCCATCCGTTTGCGTGGGGTATGTGACGGGGACTTTTTTGCGTCGCTGCTTGACATCTTTATATACCAAACGTAACTTACAGATAGTAACTTACTTATAGTATATAGTGATTGCCGTTGAGTGGCAATTGCCTAGCAAGGAGGTATGTCATGCGCGCGCTTGTTGTTGTCGCCCATCCAAATTCCGGTTCGTTCAGTCATGCGGTTGCCAGTTATATTGGTAAGGGCATTGAGGATGCCGGACCTGAACACAGTTTCGAGTTTGCTGATCTGTCGGCCGAAGGGTTTGATCCGCGTTTCAGCCAGGATGATATCGCGGCCTTCGAGATGAGGGCCCCGTTCCCCGACGATGTGCTTGCCGAACAGAAGCGGATTGATGCCGCCGATACGCTCGTTCTGGTTTTTCCGATTTATTGGTGGTCAATGCCCGCGATCCTGAAAGGCTGGATTGATCGGGTGTTTTCAAATGGCTGGGCTTATGAGGATATTGACGGTGAAAAGGTGATCAAAAAGCTGAACCATCTGAAGGTTCATCTTGTTGCAATTGGCGGTGCAGGGCTTGGCACATTTGCCCGGCATGGATATTTCGGGGCAATGAAATTGCAAATCCATCAGGGCATTTTTGATTATTGCGGAGTGGAAGTCGCAACTTCGGAATTGATGTTGCTGGCCGACGGCAATGACCCTGCGGAGCTCTTGAAAAAAGCACGCGAGGTTGGGGCGGCGATCCCGGCAAAGGTAACAAAGCCGGAATTGGATATGGCGGGATAAATCCCGTTAGACCGGCCATCAAAAGCAAAACGCCCGCAGGGAAAATCTGCGGGCGTTTGAGTTTGGCAATGCGCCGCTGGCTTAGTCGTGCTTGCCGCCATGGGCCTTGGACCAGCCGATCGGGTCGGCAAGGAAGGCGCGAACGCCTTCGATGGCTTCTTTGGGGAAGTATTTGCCTTCTTCGGCAACCGCCAGAATATCGGCCCAGGTTGCGAGGTAATGCAGTTCGATATCGTCTTTTTTCAGTTCTTCAAGCGCATTGGGGAACACACCATAGAAGAACACGACAAATGCATGTCTGCATTCGGCACCGGCTTCGCGGATGGCATTGACGAAGTTGACTTTCGATGCGCCGTCGGTGGCAAGGTCTTCGACCAGAAGGACGCGCTGGCCTTCGTGGATGTCGCCCTCGATCCGTGCCTTGCGGCCAAATCCCTTTGGCTTCTTGCGGACATACTGCATCGGCAGGTCCAGAACATCGGCCAGCCAAGCGGAATAGGGGATGCCCGCGGTTTCACCACCGGCGACCGCATCAAATGCCTCGTAACCGGCCTTGTCGGAAACCTGACGGGCGGCAAGTTCCATGACCTTGCGGCGTGCGCGCGGGAAGGAAATCAGTTTGCGGCAATCAATATAGACCGGGCTCGCCCAGCCCGATGTCAGGATATAGGCCTCTTCCGGGCGGAAATTCACAGCCCCGATATCAAGCAAAATCTTTGCGACGGTTTTGGCAGCATACGAGCAATGCGCGGTCGAAGTTTCGTTGGTCATGGCGACTATACCCTTTTCCGGATCGAATATTTGCGCACGTCTTAGCGTTTTTGGACGCAAAGCGCAAAGAAAAGCCGCTGTCCGGCTGGTCAGGATCAGGTGCCCGGCGATGTCGGGGGCAAATTTGCGGGCAGCAGGACCGGATGCGAATAAGGCAACGTCGATTTGAAATGGCATTATTGATATCTGAAATATCATAATTG
Organism: Thalassospira xiamenensis M-5 = DSM 17429; assembly: GCF_000300235.2. Classification (NCBI taxonomy): domain Bacteria; kingdom Pseudomonadati; phylum Pseudomonadota; class Alphaproteobacteria; order Rhodospirillales; family Thalassospiraceae; genus Thalassospira; species Thalassospira xiamenensis. Next base: position 1,464,716 of record NZ_CP004388.1, read on the forward strand.
CAGTTTTAAATGCGTTTTGCTAGGCTTCGATCATGTGTGAATGAAGGATGCGCCCTATGATTACCGCGGGACAAATGCGTGCGGCGCGTGCGTTGCTGGGCATTGATCAGAAAACGCTGGCCGAAATGGCCGGGATTTCGGTGCCAACCATCCAGCGGATGGAGTCCAGCAAGGGTAATGTGCGTGGTGTGGTTGATACGTTGACCAAGGTCGTCGAAGCACTTGACCGTGCCGGGATCGAATTGATCGGGGATAACGTGCCCAGCATGGCAACCGGGCGCGGTGTGCGTCTGAAAGAACCGGAAATAAAACCGACACTGCCAGACGAGCAGGGCGAACAATAACGACCGCAACAATTTTGCGACGGCGACCGCCGACTTATGCCGACGATCCCGCCGCCTTTTGCAAGGCTGCCGGAGACTATGGAAACCAGAACCTCGAAAACCAATCAGGCATCCGAACCCGGATATGCCGACCTGTTTACCCCAAAACTTGTAACCGTCCTTCGCGAAGGTTACGGGTTTGCGCAGTTGCGGGCCGATGCGATTGCCGGTTTGACGGTGGCGATTGTCGCCTTGCCGTTATCGATGGCGATTGCGATTGCATCGGGCGTTTCCCCCGCACAGGGGCTTTATACCGCGATTGTCGGGGGAGTTCTGGTATCGCTCCTGGGGGGCAGTCGCTTTCAGATTGGCGGACCGGCGGGGGCTTTCATCGTTCTGGTCGCAGGTACGGTTCAGACGCATGGCCTTGATGGCTTGATCATTGCCACTATCCTGTCGGGATTGATGTTGCTCGCCATCGGGGCGCTGAAGCTTGGTACCTATATCAAATTCATTCCCTATCCGGTGACGGTTGGCTTTGCTGCCGGGATTGCGGTGATCATTTTTGCAAGCCAGATCAAGGATTTGCTGGGGCTGACTTTGCCAGGCAAAGAACCGGGGCCGCTTTTGGAAAAGCTCCCGGTGATCTGGGCGGCATTGCCGGGGATCGATCCGGTGACGGTTGCGTTGTCCGGCGCGACGATCCTTGTGATCATCGGCAGCAAACGGCTGCGCCCGCATTGGCCGGGCATGCTGATTGCGGTGGCCGGGGCCGCATTGGCAACCGCGTTGTTCAATCTGCCGGTATCCACCATCGGCAGCGTCTTTGGCGGTATTCCCGGTGATTTCCCCATGCCCGTCTTGCCGGAATTCACCCTTGCCAAGGTGCAGGCGGTTTTACCCAATGCGATTGCCTTTGCGCTTTTGGGGGCGATTGAATCGCTTTTATCAGCCGTGGTGGCCGATGGCATGACCGGCCGACATCACAGATCGAACTGTGAACTGGTGGCCCAAGGGGTGGCAAATATGGCGTCGGGTCTGTTTGGGGGTATTTGCGTGACCGGCACGATTGCAAGAACGGCCACCAATATCCGGGCCGGTGCGCATGGGCCGGTTTCGGGCGTTTTGCACGCGCTGTTTTTGTTGTTGTTCATATTGGTTGCTGCGCCGCTAGCCAGTTTCATTCCGTTGGCAAGCTTGGCCGGGGTGCTGGCGATTGTGGCATGGAACATGATCGAAAAGCACGCGATAACGACCTTGCTGCGCGCATCGCGTGGCGATGCTGCGGTGTTGCTGGTAACATTTTTACTGACGATTTTCCGCGATCTTCTCGAAGCAATCGTTGTTGGATTTGCCCTTGGCTCGGTTCTGTTCATTCAACACATGTCGAAAACAACCGCAATTGCCACTCACAGCCCGTTCGTATCCGAAGATCGGGCCGACGGTACGACCGGCGGCGGGGCATCGGATATTTCATCGACAACCGACCCCGACATCATGATTTACCGGATTACCGGCGTGTTCTTTTTCGGGGCAGCGGCATCCATTGGATCGGTTCTGGATCGGATTGGCGATACGCACCGGGCATTGATCATTGATTTTGCCGCTGTACCGTTTCTCGATTCAACTGCGGCCAATACGATTGCGGGACTTGCCCGCAAAACACGCGGGCGCGGGATCGAGGTGATCCTGAGCGGCACATCGCATGACCTTCGACGGGAACTGTTTGCACATGGCATCAAGCCGCCGCTGGTTCATTATGAAACCGATATCGAGAAGGCGGTCGGGCGCCTTCGCGCGCATGGATTGCGTAACGTCACGACATCCTGAGTTGCGGCCGCAAAGACAGCGATAATGGCCAAGCCTTTGTCAGGCATTGGCAAAATCCGGTTTTGGGTTTATTTGGTATAGCTTTACCGAATTAAGCTGAAAGGCACTGCCATGTCGCAGGAAACCGGACTTGCCGTCGATATCAATGACGGCGGCATTGCAACCATCACCATTTCGCAGCCGGAGCGCAAAAACGCGCTGACCAAACCGATGTGGGGGGAGCTTGCCCGGATTGCCGATGATCTTGGCGGGGATAATAACCTGCGCTGTATCGTTATTCGCGGCGGCAGCGGGGCCGGGTTTGGGGCCGGGGCCGATATCCATGAATTTGTCCGCGAACGCGACGGGTTCGAAAAGGCACGTGATTATGGAATGCTCCATGCCGAGGCCTTGCAGGCGCTTCGGGTCTGTCAGCATCCGGTCATTGCCGCGATTGACGGGCCTTGCATCGGGGCATCATTTGTGTTGGCTGCGGCGTGCGATTTGCGGATTGCGGCCGATAACGCCAAATTCGCCGTACCGCCGATGAAGCTTGGCGCGACACTGGGCTATCCGGAATTGCAGATCATGCTCGATCTGCTGGGCGAGGCGGCGTTGTTTGAAATCCTGCTTGAAGGGCAGGTGTTTGATGCCAAACGCGCGCGCGAAATCGGTTTTGTCGCCCGCTATGTGGCGATTGAGGCGTTCGATGCGGAAATCGCATCAACCGCCGCCCGTATTGCAAGCGGCGCACCCATCACCCAACGCCTGCATAAGAAAATGATCAACCGCCTCAAAGAAGGTGGTGCCATCGGTGCCAAGGAATTTGACGAAGGATACCGCGCCTTTGACAGTGCGGATTTTAAGGAAGGCTACACCGCCTTTCTGGAAAAAAGAAAAGCGGTGTTCGAAGGCAGGTAACGGTCAGATCACAACGGCAAATCCGGCGTCAGCGGTACATCAGTAATGCCGTAATCAAGGCCCATCTTGTGCAGCTCGCTTGTGATTTGCGATCTGTGATGGGTTTGGTGGTTGAAAAGCTGCATCAGGAAAAGCTGGCGCGGTAATTTGCGGGTTACACCATCCAGCCCCATCAATTCGCGAATGTCATCCTGCCAACCATGATCACTGGAATCGACGAATTCGGAGATTGCCGCGTCGGTTTCAACGCGCATTTTGCGAAGCGTTTCAAAATCATCGGCCATGATCGTGCGCGCATTGAACGGCTCGGCCTGCCCGGTATTCAGGATGCCGAGGATGCGGTGATCAATATACAGCAGATGGTTCAGCGTCGCATGGATGGAGCCAAAAAACATGCCGCGGTCACGACGGCGTTCCGCGTCGCCGATCTGTTCACAAAGTTCGTACAGAACGCCATTCTGCCAGATGTTGTATTTGGCCATGGCGCGGCCATAATCGTTGAAATTCATCTTTGCCATTTTGGTGGGGCTCCTGTCTGGCGTTAATTGACTGTGTTTAGTCGGCGGCAACGACAACAGTATCGTCGCTTTGTGCCGGGCGGGTTGTTCGATCTGTTTTGCCTCGGCCACGAAATGCACCATGACATTGGCGAAAATGCCAAAGGCCAGCATTGATGCGGTCGCTGGCAGGAGGCTGCCGTCATGAACCTGTCCGATGATGGTGCCTGCCAAGGCACCAGTGGCAAACTGGATGGTGCCCATCAAGGCGGTTGCCGTCCCGCCGATATGCGGGAAATACTGCATGAAGGCCGCAGTTGCGTTTGGCGCTGTCAGCCCGATCATGCCAACGGCGACCATCACAAGTGGCACAACCACATAAAGGGATGGTTCGAACACATTCACCGCAATGAACAATCCGATCACAGCAGCCAGTTGAAGGCCGGTGCCGATCGCCAGTATCTGATGACATTCAAGACGTTTCAGCAACGGATTGTTCAGCCGGTTGCAGATCACGATGACAATGACATTGGCTCCGAAGAGATAAGGGAACTGGCTGGGTGATACGCCAAAATAATCAATATACATGAACGGGCTGTCGGTCAGGAAACTGAACATCACCGCGCTGGCGCCGGTATGGGCCAGCATGAAACCAACCGCCTTGCGAGTACGCAGAACTTCCAGATAGGTCCACAAGACCCGTCGCGCAGGCCCCGCATAGCGTGGGCGCAGCTTGGTGGTTTCAGGCAGCTTGAACCAGACAACCACCAGCATGATGCTGCCATAGATCACCAGCAGAACGAAAATTGCCTGCCACTGGAAATAAACCAACAGGGCCGAGCCGACCGTGGGCGCGACCAGCGGTGCAATCATCATGATTACCGCGATCAGGGCAAACATACGTGCCGCATCTTTGCCGTCAAACAGGTCGCGGACCGACGCACCGACGATGACAAGGGCAAAACCGCCGCCAATCGCCTGGATAAAGCGCATGACGTTGAGCGAGAAAGAACTGTCGACAAAGATGATCATCGCACTGGTGATGATGTAAATCACCAGTCCGACAAGGGCGACCGGACGGCGACCTACGCGATCCGAAAGAGGCCCGCCAATCAGTTGCCCCAGTGCAAAGCCGATCAGGAACATGCTGATCGATACTTCGACATTGTGGGTCGGCGCACCAAAATCGACCGCCATAGCCGGGATGGCCGGCAGGTAGGTATCAATCGCAAAGGGCGCGGTCGCGATCAGGGCGGCAAGCAGGATCGCAAGGCGCTTGGTATTGATCGGGGCGCTGGCATCTTTATTCGCCATGACTTCCGTATCCGTTTCTTATGGTGGCAGGTGGGGTGCGATCCGTCCGGTTTCTGGTGTAGATATTTAACGGACTTCCTTAAGGCTGGCCACAATGACAGGTAATGGGGCAAATTCGCCCACCCCCGGATAACGGGAGGTGCGAAAATTCCGGTCAGATATGGCCGTGGCGTTAGGAAGGCTGCGCCGTTACGATTGACGGGGCCGGGTGGATCGCAACCTGAAACGATTCAAGTCATGCTATTATCCACGTAAATTCTGTTTTTTCCAGCCCGGCGATTTTTGCGGGCTGAATATCAGCTATGCATATAACCGTTTGAGGCGGTGGAAGAATATAGGCGGCAAAAGAAAACGGCACCCGCGATGGGGTGCCGTTTGCAAGGTTTTCAGTTCTCGCCTGATCTAATAGTTCATGACCTTTTCCGGGCCCATCAACATGGTCGGAAGCCATGTCGAAATTGCCGGGATATATGTCACGATGATCAGGAAGACCAGAAGGATCATCAACCACGGCAAAGCGGCGCGAACCACTTGAACCAGCGACATTCCGGTAATGCCCGACGTCACGAACAGGTTAAGTCCGACCGGCGGCGTGATCAGGCCGATTTCCATGTTCACAACCATGATGATACCAAGATGGATCGGATCGATACCGAGCTTTATCGCGATCGGGAAGAGGATCGGTGCCATGATCAGAAGGATCGCCGACGGCTCCATGAAGTTCCCGGCAATCAGCAGGATGATGTTGACCACGATCAGAAAGGCCCAGGGCTCCAGACCCCAGTTGATGATGGTTTCAGCAATGGTGTGCGGAATGCGTTCGGATGTCAGCACATGAGCAAACAGCATGGCGTTGGCAATGATGAACATCAGCATGATGGTCACTTTGCCGGCCTCAAGCAGCACGTGGCGGATATCCTTGTCGAACGGGATCATGGCAATGGCCTTGCCGATTTTCGGCAGGTTATGGCCAATAATGGCAGCAAAGCTCATGCCTTTTTCCGGAACCCATGCAACGCCTTTTATCGGCCCCATATCGCGATAGAATACGATGGCGACCAGCATGGCATAGACGGATGCAACTGCCGCGGCCTCGGTCGGGGTAAATATCCCGCCATAAATGCCGCCCATGATCACAACAACCAGAAGCAGGCCACCCGATGCTGAAAACAGGCCTTCAAGCCATTCGGTAACGCTCGGACGATCCTGTTTTGGCAGTTTCTTGATCCGGGCCACGATATAGATCACGGTCATCAGCATGATGCCGGCAATCAGACCGGGAATAACACCAGCCAGGAACATGCGACCAACGGAAACCTGGGTTGCCGCGGCATACACCACCATCACGATCGACGGCGGGATCAGAATGCCCAGCGTCCCGGCGTTACAAATCACACCGGCGGCGAAATTGCGCGGATAACCGGATTTGATCATACCGGCAATCACGACGGAACCGATGGCAACAACCGTGGCCGGGCTTGAACCCGAAACGGCTGCAAACAGCATACAGGCCAGAACCGACGCCATGGCAAGACCACCATGGAACCAGCCCACCGTATCGACGGCAAATCGGATCAGGCGGCGTGCCACCCCGCCAGTCGACAGGAAGGTCGAGGCAAGGATAAAGAACGGAATGGCCAGAAGGGTGTAATGTTCCATCCCGTTGAAAAGCTTTTCGATCAGGGTCGCAAGCGAGTCTGATCCGAAAAACAGGATGGTGGTGATGGATGACAGGCCCAGCGCCACGCCGATCGGGGTGCCAAGCGCCATCAACGCAAACAGCGTGATGAACAGATATGCGATTGTCATTTAAGGCGTTCCCCCGCGATCATTTATCGTTGTCGCGACGGACGATGCCGTCGGCCATGACGTCGGCTTTGTCGCCTTCGCCAATGGTTTCGATCACCTCGCGTGCTTCATCGGCAAGCGAGAATCCGTTTTGCTGACCCGAAAGAATACGCCACAGGACCTGTCCGAGACGGAACAGCAGCAACGCACCGCCAAGTGGCAGGATCAGATAGACGACCCACATCGGGATCGGGGAATCTTCGGCCTCGATACCGATCATGTGATAGAAGGTCATGCTTTCCCAGCCGCCATAAAGAATAAGCGCGGCATAGGACATGCAGACCAAAGCAACAAAGATACCGGTGATGCGCTGGGCGGGTTTTGCAAACAGTTGAACAAGGGCATCAACCCCGATATGGGATCCGACCTTGACACCATAAGACATGCCGAAAAGCACAAGCCAGGCAAACAGAAATTCGGTGATTTCCATCGACCAGGTCATGCCGGAATTGAAGCCGTAACGAAGGACGACATTGACGAAGGTCAGCATCGTCATGGCGGCGAGAAGGAGGGCAATAATGCCCTCCTCCAGCCGGTCAACGACCGTTTTAATCATAGCGGTAACGGTCCTCTAGGTTCGAGGAATTACTTGTTGCAGGCGGCAGCGGCTTCGATCAGATCGGCACCGATATCACCTTCGAACTGCGCCCAGACAGGCTTCATGGCTTCGCGCCATGCTTTGACATCGTCAGCAGACGGTTTGACGAGTTCGGTTTCACCCGAATCAACGATCAGCTGGCGCTGTTCGTCGGCCAGTTTGCCCGACAGGCCGTTGGCATATTCGGTTGCCTCGTCCATGGCCTGTTTCAGGCCAGCCTGGATTTCCGGATCAAGACCGTCCCACCATTTGGTCGAGGTCACGACGAGATAGTCGAGAAGACCGTGGTTGGATTCAGTGATGTAATCCTGAACTTCAAAGAACTTCTGGGAATAAATGTTCGACCAGGTGTTTTCCTGACCGTCAACAACGCCGGTCTGAAGTGCCGAATAGGTCTCGGCGAATGCCATTTTCTGAGGAACGGCATCAACAGCTTCGAACTGTGCAGCAAGTACGTCCGAGCTCTGAATACGGAATTTCAGGCCAGCAGCATCGGCTGGGGTCAGCAGCGGCTTGTTGGCCGAAAGCTGTTTCAGGCCGTTATGCCAGTAACCCAGACCGGTAAGACCCTTGTCTGCCATCGACAGCAGCAATTCCTGGCCTTTTTCACCTTTCTGGAAGCATTCAACAGCTTCCATGTCGTTGAACAGGAACGGAAGATCGAACAGGCCGAGCTTCGAGGTCCATTTGCCGAATTTCGCAAGCGACGGTGCTGCAAGCTGGACGTCACCACGCAGCATTGCCGGCAGAACCTTGTCGTCATCGAACAGCTGCGAGTTCGGGTAAATTTCGACTTTAACCTTGTCACCAAGGATTTCTTCGGCGCGCTTTTTGAAGAATTCAGCGCCCTGGCCCTTCGGGGTGTTCGGGGCAACCACATGGGCGTATTTGACAACAACCTGTGCGGATGCCGCGCTGGTCATGCCAAGAACGGCTGCCATTGCAACGCTGGTTGCGAGAAGTTTTTTGGTAATCGGACGCATCAATAGTCTCCCTATAAGCTTTGTGCGTTTTCCCAGTAGCGCGCCAATTATCGGCGTCGTTCAGGTCGCCGTTTGGCGCTGGGGTGCAACACTGCAATTGCCGGGCCAGTTCTGCATATCTGTCATTACGATAAGTAATATCAGCGGTTTGCAGTGTGTTTCGCAATGGTGCGGTGCAGCGTAAGTTCTTCTTTTTGTTGTCTTTCCCGCACATCCCTTCTTCGCAATGTGCGGTCTTCCGCACAATATCTCAAGTTGAAAATGCAAATTTTTTATCGATTGCAGGATTTTTGACGCAGGCGGGGCGGGTGATTGGTAGGACCAATTGCAAAACGTGCGGCAAAGGCTTATCCCTGCCAGTCGCTTTGTCAGATTACGGGCAGTATTGCGGGGCGATTTGCCCTGATCGTTCCTAACCGTCTGATTTATTGCGAAACTCTGCCGGGACGATGCCGTATTTGGCAAGTTTGTCATAGAAGGTTTTGCGCGGAACGCCCAGTGCATTGACCGTTGCCGTTACATGGCCGCCATGCTGACGGAGTGCCTCACAGATCACGCCTTTTTCAAATGCTTCGACTTGCTGGGGCAGGGACAGGACATTTTCGGTTGCCTGTGCGCTGTCACCGGCAAACGGATCAAGGCCCAGAACCCGGCGTTCGGCAGCGTTGCGCAATTCGCGGACATTCCCCGGCCAGTCATGGGCAGTCAGGCGGGCGATTTCCGTGCCGTTCAACGGGGCAAATTCCCGGCCAAACCTTCCTTGCGCCTCTTTCATGAAATGCTGGAAAAGAAGGGGGATGTCATCCTTTCGATCACGCAATGGCGGGATGTGCAGTTGCACGACATTCAGCCGGTAATACAAATCCTCGCGGAATGCTCCGCGTGATGATGCCTCGCGCAGATCAATCTTGGTTGCGGCCACCACGCGCAAATCAATAGGTTGCAACTTGTTCGAGCCCAGCCGTTCCAGCGCGCGTTCCTGCAAAACCCGCAGCAGTTTGACCTGAAGCGATAACGGCATGCTTTCGATTTCATCAAGGAACATGGTGCCCTTGTCGGCAAATTCGAATTTGCCGATACGTTTGTTCTCCGCCCCGGTGAAGGCGCCCGCTTCGTGGCCGAACAGTTCCGATTCAATAAGGTTTTCAGGCATTGCACCGCAATTGACTGCCACAAACTGGCCGGGGCGGCCTGATGCCTCGTGCAGGGTGCGCGCAACCACTTCCTTGCCCGCACCTGTTTCGCCATTGATCAGGACATGGGCATCGGTCGCGGCGATATTGCCAATCAGTGTGCGTAGCTTTTCCATGGCAGGCGTGCGACCGATCAGGCCCGATACTTCCTTGCTGTGGCGGGCCAGTTCGGCCTTGAGCGTCCTGTTTTCAAGAACCAGCTGCCGATGGGCCATGGCCCGGCGCGCGATATCGATGAAATGATCCGGGTCGAACGGTTTTTCGATGAAATCAAACGCGCCTTCGCGCATCGCACGCACCGCGGTGGCAACGTCACCATGTCCGGTGACAAGGATCACCGGCATTTCCGGCTCAATCTTGCGCACCTGAGACAGCAATTCCATGCCGTCCATGCGCGGCATGCGGATATCAGTAATCAGGATTCCAGGCCAGCCGCGGCGAACACGTTCCAGCGCCGAACCGGCGTCGCTGTGGCATTCGACAAGGATGTCGGCAAGCTCCAGCGTTTGCTGTGCGGCTTCCCGCACATCTTCGTCGTCATCGACAAACAGAACGCAATGGGCCGAGTTATTCAAATGCCTTCCCCTTTTAATCCGTTCCGGATCACGGGGCGATCATACGATGTACCAGCAGATCCGTTTCCGCGCCTTCTGTTTCGGCGGTTTGGCCGGATGTTGTATCAGGCATCGGCGATGACGTCGAGGTTGATGTGCCGTCATGCCCGGACACCTGTTCTATGCATCGCAATTCAATCGTGAAACAGGCCCCGCCAATCGGGCGGTTTTCCGCACGTATCGTGCCGCCAAAGCTGCGCATGATGCCATAACAGATCGAAAGCCCCAGCCCCAGCCCGTCACCAAACGGTTTGGTGGTGAAGAACGGGTCGAACAGTTTGGGCAAATTTTCGGGCAGGATGCCGGGGCCGTTATCGGTAATCGCGACCAGAACGCGACCATCCTTTTCCTCAAGCATGATACCGATTTCGGGGAATTCCTCATCCCGGCAGGCATCGGCGGCGTTGCTCAGGATATTGAGGAACACCTGTTCAAGCTGGTTTTCCTCGGCGGTGACTTTTGGCAGGTTTTCCAACGCCTGATAACGTATGTCGGCCAATCCGGCCCGGCCGGTTTCGCGCAGCAGATCAATCGCCTTTTCCAGCGGTTCGGCCAGTTGCACCGGATGGGCGTCATGTTTTGGGCGGCGGGCAAAGGTTTTCAGATGGTTGGTGATCCGGCCCATGCGTTCGGTCAGTTCAGAAATCCGGCCCAGATTACGGCTGGCGGTTTCGTCATTGCCGCGCGCAATGAATTTAAGTGCATTTTCGGCGTAACTTCGAATGGCGGTCAGTGGTTGATTGATTTCGTGTGCAATGCCAGCTGACATCTGGCCAAGGGCGGCAAGTTTGCCAGCCTGCACCAGTTCGGCCTGTGCCGTGCGCAGGGCGTCTTCGGTACGGCGGCGTTCGCTGATTTCCTCGGCAAGGCGGAGGTTTGTGCTCATGAGGTCGGCGGTGCGAAGCCGCACCTGACGTTCCAGTTCACGTTGCGACCAGTCGCGGATTTCTATTTGTTCGAGCATCGCGCGACGGCGTTGCAGCAGCACAAAAATCGTCCCCATGATGATGATATGCATGGCCCCGCCGATGAAGCCCGCGGTCAGGATCGACTGATCAAGAACCGCCTTGTCGGTCAGCAGATAAATATTCCAGCCCTGTTTGGGCAGGGGGCTTCGGATCACAAGATATGGTTTGGCATCATTTTTGGCTTTTCCGCTGGCTTCGGCGTCTGGTTTTGCCGTTGCAGCTTGCCCTGATTGAAGGGTTTTCGGAGTGATGACCTGTGCTGGTGCAAGCGACAGAATGCTGATTCCGTCATCGCCGGGCCATTCGCCCTGATGAACGGGCATCGGATCGAGCGGGTATTCACCATATTTGCGCGAAAGCATCAGTTCAGGCCTGTCTTCGGGCGGAATACCGGTCAGGGCGCGGAACCGCCATTCGGGCCGTGATGTAATGATGACGATGCCGTTTTCATCGGTTACCAGAACATTCTCGTTCCCGCGTGCCCAGCGTTGGACAAGGGTTTCAAGATGGGTCTTGACCACCATCACGCCTTCGAATGCCGCCCCGTTCGGGCGGACCGGATGCGAGATATAATAACCCGGGACATTCGACGTGATGCCAAAGGCAAAGTAATGCCCGGTCAGTCCGGCTTCGGCCTGTTTGAAATAGGGACGGAACGCAAAATTTCGCCCGACAAAGGATGCATCGCTGTTCCAGTTGCTGGCCGCAATTGTTGTCCCGTTGCGATCCATGAAATAGATGTCGGATGCACCACTGTCAGCGGCGAGTTTTTCCAGATAGAGATTGACCTCGGCCGCGTCCGACGGGCTGGAATGCAGGGCAAGGTCAAGGATACGTTTGTCACTGGCAAGCGTGATCGGAAGGTATTCGTGTTCCTTGATCGCCCCCTGAAGGTTGGAACGATAAAGTTCCAGCTTGTTGCGGCCGTCCTCGGTGATTTCGACAAGACGGGTTTCGCGCCACAGTTCCGTGGTCAGCCATACGGTAACCGGCAGCAATATCAGCATTCCGGCCAAAACCAGACGTGCACTTCGCTTTGCGGATATTGATGTCTTGAGCATTTCCCGCCAGACCGTTTCAAGAATTATGCCGGGGTATTATGATGACATATTGGTAACAATGCATAGCCGAAAAAGGCTTCGCGTGTCAGGCGCTTGATAAAAGTGCGCACTGTCTGTACCAATCAGGAAACGATCTGGCCTGATCGTGGCCCCACGTTTCCTGCCTGGACGGGAAATCCATATTCCGACAAGGATGTGACCCTGAATGACCGATGATGATGCTCGCCTGATCTGGGTTCTGGCCGATGACCGTGCAGGAAACGTCAATCAGGCCATCGGTGTCGCAGAAGCACTGGCACAGCCCTTCAAGCGGGTCGATATCGGTTATACCAATCTGGCACGGTTGCCCAATGTTATCCGCCGGGCCAGCCTTTTGGGGGTGGATACCGGATCACGGGCGCGCCTTGTCGCACCCTGGCCCGATCTGGTGATTGCCGCAGGACGTCGTACCGCACCGATTGCCCGCTGGATCAAAAAGCAAAGCAACGGCCATACACGCATATGTCAGATCATGCGTCCGGATGGGGGCGAGGGGGCGTTTGACCTGATTGCGGTCCCGGCCCATGACCGGATGCCAGCGCGTGACAATGTTGTTGAAATCCCCGGTGCCCCGCATCGGGTAACCGAAACGCGGCTTCTGATCGAAGCCGATCTATGGCGGCCGCATTTCAAGGGGCTGCCAAGCCCGCGCGTGGCACTGATCATCGGCGGCAGCACCAAAAGTACGGTATTCACCGCGGATATGGCCCGGGAACTGGTTGGTCGGGCGATTGAGGCGACCGGGGCCATTGATGGTAGCCTGCTGGTCACGACCAGCCGTCGCACAGGCCCGGAGAACGAGGAGATCATTGCCGAAATGCTCGGCAATTCGGGGCTTGCCTATCATCTGCATGATTGGAGCTCGAAGGCGGAAAATCCGTATTTCGGGTATCTGGCGCTGGCCGATATCATCCTTGTTACCGGAGATTCGGTTTCGATGTGTTGCGAAGCGGCTGCCGCACCGGGCGGGGTTTATATCTATGCCCCCGATGGCATCGCAGGCCCCCGCCATCAACGTTTGCATCAGTCACTTTATGACGGTGGATATGCGCGGCCATTGCTTCCCAATACGGAAATCGTGCCGTTCAGGCATCCATCCCTGCAACCGGCCCGAACGGTAGCGCAGCGGTGCCTTGAACTGCTAAGCGCACCTGTTTCCTGATCTGCCAGAATCCGCGATTTTATTTTTATCTTGATAGTGATCGTTACGGAAGTCGGATACCGTTTCCGTGCGGATCAATATGATTGACCAGAAAATCGATGAAGGCCCGGATGCGCGCGGCAAGATGTTCATGCCCGGCAAAGATCGCATGGATCAGCTGTTCGTCATTCGGGTTCCAGTCGGGCAGGATTTCAACCAGTGTTCCGGCCTTCAGATCGCCCTGAACATGGAACCGCCCCAACCGCGCCATGCCGAGCCCTGAAAGGCAAAGGCGGCGCATGGCCGGGCCGCTGTCGCAGAGGAAATTGCCCGATACCGTCCGGCCAAACCGTTCGCCGGTGTCGGGATTTGTGAAAGGCCATTCATTCATCGGGATCGGGAAGTTGAACCGCAGGCAATTGTGACTGTCCAGTTCGTCCGGATGGCCGGGCAGGCCGCGTTTGGCAATATATTCCGGTGATGCGACGATGGTGCGGCTGCTTTCGATCAGTTTGCGGGCCTTTAACGATGAGTCGGGCAATGATCCGGATCGGATGGCGATATCGGCCCGTTCCTCAAGCAGATCAATGATCCCGTCGGTCAGGGAAAAGTCCAGCTCGACCTCGGGATAGCGTGCGAGAAAGGCCGGGATCAGCGGCTGAACATACATCACGCCAAACGCGATGGAGGCATTGACGCGCAACCGTCCACGCGGGGCGGCCTTGCCGCCGCTTGCGACCGCACGTTCGGCATCGTCGATTTCATCAAGAACGCGCTGGGCGCGGACCAGATACATTTCGCCTTCGGGGGTCAGTTGCAATCCGCGTGTGGACCTTACCAGAAGCCGGGTCGCCAGCCGGTCTTCGATCCGTGTGACAAGTTTGCTGACAGCAGATGGCGACAGATGCAGCTTGCGCCCGGCTTCGGAAAAGCTTCTGAGTTCCGCGACCCGGATGAAGACTTCCATTTCCCCTGCGCGATTATCCAACTGATCCTCCGGCTTTGAATTCAATTCAAAAGCATTTGTCGCGCAATCCGGATTATCGTGCAAGCATTCCATCGGCATAGTGGGCGGCAATGAACGGGGCGGGATGCCCCACCAACCATTTGTGCCCGCAGACGCATGGCGCGCGGGCCGGAGAATTGAAATGCCGCTTGCTTTATTTGCGTTGACGATCGCGGCCTATGCGATCGGCACGACGGAGTTTGTTGTCGTCGGCCTTTTGCCGACCGTGGCAAACGATCTTTCGGTGACCCTGCCGATGGCGGGGTTGATTGTCAGTGTCTATGCCCTTGGTGTCACATTTGGTGCGCCGGTTTTAACCGCCCTGACCGGGCGGATGCACCGCAAGACCTTGATGCTGGGTTTGATGGGGGTGTTTGTGGTCGGCAACAGTGCCGCCGCCCTTAGCCCGAGTTATGAAATGCTTCTGGTGGCGCGGGTGATTTCGGCCTTTGCGCATGGTGTGTTTTTCTCCATCGGGGCGACGATTGCCGCCGATCTGGTGCCGGAAAACCGCCGGGCATCGGCGATTGCCATGATGTTCATGGGGTTGACGGTTGCGATTGTGACCGGTGTACCGCTTGGCACCTATATCGGTCAGATGTTTGGCTGGCGGGCGACTTTTTGGGGTGTTTCGCTTCTTGGCGTGATTGCCTTTGTCGGGATTGCGGCTTTGCTGCCCTCGAACCTCAGCCGGGCAGAGCCCGCACGCCTGCTTGATCAGGTGCGCGTGCTTGGCAGTGGCCGGTTGCTTCTGGTGTTTGGCATGACGGCGTTTGGTTATGGCGGCACGTTTGTCACCTTTACCTATCTGTCTGCCGTGCTTCAGGATATTACGGGTTTCAGTGAATCCAGTGTCAGCCTTATCCTCGTTGCTTATGGGCTTGCGATTGCGGTTGGCAACCTTGCCGGGGGACGCATTGCGGATCGGAACCCGGTCCGGGCGTTGACCATCCTGTTTGCCTTGCAGGCCGTCACACTTGTGATCTTTACCTTTACCGCCGTGTCGCCGATCCTTGCGGTTATTACGCTGGCGGCCCTTGGTTTCCTGCAATTTGCCAATGTGCCGGGGCTTCAGCTTTATGTCGTGCAACTGGCAAAGCTGCACCGGCCGGGCGGGGTAGATGTCGCATCGGCGCTGAACATTGCGGCCTTTAACCTTGGTATTGCGATTGGAGCGTGGGTTGGCGGGATTGTTGTTTCCTCGTCACTTGGCCTGTCGGCAACGCCTTGGGTTGCGGCCCTTCTGGTCGCGTTTGCTGTCGGCCTGACCATGATCAGCGGCGCGCTGGATCGCCGGTCCGATAACGCCCTTCAGACCGCATAACCGATATCGGGTTGCCGCATCCTGTTTACCGGATGTGGCACCCTTTGCCGGAAAGACTTGTTTTAAGGGGCTTTCTGGCGTTTTCTGATTGTTCGCCCCACAAAACCGGTTTTGATATGTCCATTTCGACTGCCATGCCTGCTGCCGTTCCCGCGCATTTTCCGCGCCAGATTGCGGTTCTGATCCTTGTTGTTGTTGCCTGTTCCTTTGCCGGGAACCATGTGGCGGCAAGGCTGGCATTTGAAAACGGCACCGGGTTGCTTCTGGCGATCCTGTGCCGGTCGGGGGTGGCGTTGGCGATCCTGATTACGCTTGTGATCTGGCAAAGGCAGACGATCCGGCTTCCGGCCGGGACGCGCAGATGGCAATTCTTGCTGGGGCTTCTGGTCACCATTCAAAGCCTGTGCCTGTATTCGGCAGTGGCCCGCATTCCGGTCGCGTTGGCCCTTTTGACGGCCAACAGTTTCCCGATCATTCTGGCGTTGCTGACCTGGGCGTTGGGTGGGGCGCGACCGACATTGAAATCGGCGGCCCTGATGCTGTTCATCCTGTCGGGGCTTGTTTTAGCACTTGATGTGCCCGGCGTTCTGGCGATGGAGGGTGATGTCGGTGCGAACTGGTGGCAGGGGATTGTCTTTGCGCTTGGTGCGGCAACGTCCTTTGCCGTGGCCCTTTGGGTGACCGATCACAAATTGTCGGCTTTGCGCGGATCGGTGCGCAGCATGTTCACCATGCTGATTGTGTTTGCATCGATGATCGTGGCCGGTTTCGCCGAACTGGTGCCGGGCGGGATGGCATTGCCGTCCGCGACACCGGGCTGGTTCGGGCTTGGCGCATTGGTGCTGCTTTATGGTGGTGCCTTTTCCGTCCTGTTTATCTCGGTGCCGCGGCTGAATATGGCGCGCAATGCGCCGGTGATGAATATGGAACCGATTGCCACCCTGCTGTTTGGCTGGGTGGTGCTGGAACAGATGATCAGCCTGGCCCAGATGCTGGGCGGGTTGGTCGTGATTACCGGGATTGTCATCCTGACGCTGCGCAAATCGGCCTGAGTGCCGGAATTATCGGAACCTTCGGGTTTGGCAGCCGTTGCGAAGACAGTCGCGACATTTTCAATGAGGAATTCAGATGTTTGATGTATCTGCAAATGGTGCGGTGATTCCCGCCCTTGGCTTTGGCACTTTTCGCATGCCCGAAGCCGACGTTCTGCGTATCGTGCCACAGGCGATCAAAACCGGCTTTCGCCATATCGATACCGCCCAGATTTACGACAACGAAGCCGCCGTCGGGCAGGCGATCCTTGATAGCGGCGTCCCGCGCAAGGACATCTTCCTGACCACCAAGGTCTGGGTCAGCAATTACAGGCATGATGCCTTTATCAAATCGGTCGATGAAAGCCTTGAAAAGCTTAAAACCGATTATGTCGATCTGCTGCTGTTGCATTGGCCGAACAATGATGTGTCGCTTGCCGATCAGATCGGGGCGTTAAACGAGGTCAAGCAGGCCGGCAAGGTGCGCCATATCGGGGTCAGCAATTTCAACATTGCCCTGATGGATGAAGCCGCCGCGCTATCGGATGCGCCGCTTGTGACCAATCAGGTCGAATATCATCCATTCATTGATCAGACCAAGGTCATGGACGTTGCGCGCAAGCATGGCATGGCCCTGACCGCCTATTATGCGATGGCCGATGGCAAGGTGCTGGAGAATGAGCAGCTTGGCGAGATCGCCAAATCGCATGACAGGTCGGTCGCGCAGGTTGTCCTGCGCTGGCTGTTGCAGCAGAATGATGTGATTGCCCTGTCGAAAACCGCAACCGAAAGCCGGGTCGCGGAAAACTTTGATATCTTTGATTTCGAACTGAGCGGCGAGGAAATGCAGGCCATTCATGGGCTGGCCGATGAAAACGGCCGGATCGTCAGCCCCGATGGGTTGGCACCCGATTGGGACTGATGCTGCTTTCAGGAAGCGACAGGGCCGGGGAAACAGATTTTCCCGGCTAAGATATTGAGAAATATATTTTTTATGTCGTAATGAGTTTTGATTGGGAACTTTTTCCGGTTTTTGGAAAATTGTTCTTGATTTGTTCTTGGTCTTGTGGCATAAAGATAAAGTCAACAGGACAAATGGGTCCGGAGACAAAACCCGCAAAGCGTGATTCGCTTTTGCGGGTTTTTTGCGTTTCGGGCGGCAAAAACAGGAATGAGACGATGACAGGGCAGCGATCTGAAAGGCCGCAATGGCGGCGGCGGTATCGCCAAAGGAGCATCATTGGCGCATGGAAAAGCCATTACGGCGGTGGTGCGTCCGGGCCGTGAGGCCGTCGGAAATTTGCGAAAAACGGGTGTTTATCATGACGGGAGAAATGTGTCCTTAGGGCAAGGGCGTGTGTTCGGGGCAGCGAGAACCGGGGCCAAGTTGGTTCAGTCCGGGGCCAGTCCGGTCGGTGAAGCGTGACAATGCCGAGAATCAGCGGGCCCGAATTGCGCCCGGATTGGATCGGCACTGGATCGTCTGACCGGGATTGGCTGGCAGGATCGGTTGTCAGCGGGCTGGTGGACCGTTTGGCGATGCCGAAAGGCTGGTCATCGATGGCGGGAGTTGTGTGTCTGCCATGCGGCAACGTGTGGCCCTTGGGGTGAGGTGCGTTTGCGGCGTCAACCGAGGGCGGTAGGTGCTTGTTCAGGGCAGCGTGGTCCGTCCGGGCGGTGGCGTTTGGCGATGCCGGGGGCGGCGGGCTTGGCTTGGCTTGGCGGGTTTGGATCGGTTTGCCCGGAGCGGCGGGCGGGATCGGTTGCCAGCGGAGCGATGGTGCGTTCGGAGATGCCGAAACGTGGGTCATTGATGGCGGGATTTGTGCCTGCCATGCGACAACGTTCTTGCCTTTGGGGCGAGGTGCGTTTGTGGTGTCCATCGAGAGCCCGAGGTGTTTGTTCGGGGCAGCAGGGACTGGGGCGAGGTCGGTCTGGTGCAATCCGGTTCAGTCCTGTCCTGTCCTGTCCTGTCCGTCCAGCCCACCTGGTTGGTGGCATTTGGTGATGTCGAGGGGCAGCGGGGTTGGTTGGCTGGCAGGAATGGCCTGGCGATTGATCAAACCGTCATTCCGGGCGCAGCGGAGCGCAGACCCGGAACCTGCGCCCCATTGAAAGAGCTGGATTCCCGCCTTCGCGGGAATGACGATCAGGTTGGGAATGACGATCAGGTTGGGAATGACAATCGGATCGGGAGGGCTGTGTCAGCGGTCTGAGGGCCGGGTTATCCGGCCCTGTTGACAGCCACATCTAGACCGCCTGTGAATGCCGTCCGTGGGCGTGATCAAGATAGGTGTCAAACGCCGCACACACCGCACGGACAAGCGGGCGGCCGCTTTCGGTAAGGTGGATGTGTGTGCCGTTAACTTCGACGATGCCATCCTGTGTCATGGCGCGGACCCGGTCGATTTCGCATGTGAAGCGGTCGGCGGATGTGCCGTGATCGGCGCAGATGGCGGCGACATCAACCGTCAGATTGCACATCAGTTCGTTGATGATGTCGCGCCGGATGCGATCCTCGTTGCTAATCGCAATGCCCTTTTCAATCGCACATTTTCCGGCCTCTACCGCGCGTTGCCAGCGGGCAAGGGCCGGGTCGTTCTGGGCATAGCCCTGTGGCAGCGATGAAATGGCCGAGGGGCCAAATCCGATCAATGCTTCGGCGCGGTCGGTGGTGTAACCCTGAAAATTACGGTGCAAAAGGCCGCTTTTCTGTGCGATGGCCATGGCGTCGTCATCACGGGCGAAATGGTCAAGGCCGATGGCGCTGTAACCATGCGAGGTCAGCTGGGTCTGGATGGCTTCGTACTGGGCCCAGCGGGCTGCGGTGTCAGGCAGGGCTTCGGTCGGGATCAGGTTCTGATGCTTTTTCATCCATGGCACATGGGCATAACCGAATACCGACAGGCGGTCGGGATTGAGCTTGACCGTCTGATCAACGGTTTCGATGATGCTGTCGACCGTCTGGAACGGCAGGCCATACATCAGATCGACATTGATGCCCGAAATCCTGTGCGCGCGCAGGCGGGCAATGACATCTTCGACCAGCTCAAACGATTGCACGCGGTTGACCGCACGCTGGACAAACGGGTTGAAATCCTGAATGCCGATGCTGGCGCGGGTAAAACCGCAATCGGCCATGGCATCGATAAATTCCGGGGTTGCGGTGCGCGGATCCATTTCAAGGGCGACTTCGGCATCGTCAAGAATATCGATGCGGTCCGTCAGGTCGGCCATGATCGCGCGCAGGTCTTCGGGTTTCAGTGCCGTCGGGCTGCCGCCGCCAAAATGAATGTGCGACACCTTGAAACGATGGGCGGGGTCAAGTTTTGACAGCAGGCTTGCGATTTCAGCCCGAAGGGCGACAACAAAATTGCCGACCGGGTCATATTGCTTGGTGATTTTGGTATTGCAGCCGCAGAACCAGCACATTTCCCGGCACCACGGAATATGCAGATAAAGCGATAAGGGTTGTGCTGGATCGAGGTCACCCAGCCAGCTTTCGAAAACCCTGCCATTCACCGACGCGCTGAAATGCGGTGCGGTCGGATAGCTGGTATAGCGCGGCAGACGCAGGTCGTATTTTTCGTAAAGGGCGAGTTGCATGACGGACATCCCGAAAATTCGTTCTGTCCGTCTTTTGCATTATTCCAAATTCATCTTCCTTGATATGCGTCAAGGAGCGGCAAAGCGGGAAATTACAGATGCTTGAAAGCCGAAATCAGATCAGCCCGCAGGATCGCCAGACGTTCATTGCCGGTTTCCTCGTCATACGGTTCGGCCTTGCCGACACCCCAGATCGGGCCGGGCCATGCGGCATCATTTTTGAACCGGGCGACGACGTGGCAATGCAGTTGCGGAACCATGTTGCCCAGCATCGCCACATTGGTTTTATCGGCCTTGAAACGACGCTTGAGGGTTGCTGAAGCAATCGCGCATTCATCGCCCAGCAATTTGCGTTCATCCGCGCTCAGATCGTCATAATCGACCAGATTGGCGCGTTTCGGCACAAGGATCAGCCACGGATAGCGGGCGTCGTTCATCAGCAGCACGTGAGACAGTGGGCCATCGGTGACAAGATCGGTGTCGGCGGCAAGTTGCGGATGAAGGGCGAAGTCGTCGATCATGGTGGGCCTCTTTTGGGGCGTGGGTCGGATGGATGCAAAATCTTATAATCGGAACGCATCAGCTTGTCGCGCGTTCCAGCAAAGGGGGACAAAATTGTCCATCCAATTGTTCTTTTTGAATAACTTGCAATGATCGCCGTTCCTGCCTAGCTAGAGCCGGGGTCGGACAAATGCGATACAGGAGCATGACCGGCATGACGGACAGAAAGCGGGTGGTAATTGTTGGCGCGGGTTTCGGGGGCATGAGTGCCGCCAAGAAACTTGCGGGCAAGGATGATGTTGACGTCGTCCTGATCGACAAGCGCAATCATCATCTGTTCCAGCCACTGCTGTATCAGGTGGCGACCGCCGATCTGTCACCGGCCGAAATCGCCTGGCCGATCCGCAGTATTTTCAGCCGTTATCCCAATGTTTCCGTCTTCATGGGCGAGGTCACAGGCCTTGATTTGCCGGGGCGGCGGATCATCGCGGGGGATCGCGACCTTTCATACGATTATCTGGTGATCGCGACCGGGGCGGTGACATCCTATTTCGGGAATGATCACTGGGCTATGGTCGCACCGGGCCTTAAAAACATTACCGAGGCGACCGATATCCGCAAAAGCCTGCTTCTGGCGTTTGAGCGCGCGGAAAACAGCGAAGATGCCGAAGAACGGCGTCGGTTGCTGAACTTTATCGTGGTTGGCGGCGGGCCGACCGGGGTCGAGATGGCCGGCGCGATTGCCGAACTTGCCAAGCAGGCATTATCCCATGATTTTCGGCGGATCGATCCGCGTGATGCACGCATCATCCTTGCCGAAGGGGGCCCCAGATTGCTGGGCGCATTCCCGGAGGATTTATCGGAATATACCCGTAAATCGCTTGAAAAAATCGGGGTCGAGGTCCGCACCAATCAACAGGTTTCCGACATTACCGCGATGGGTGCGCAGATTGGCGATGAGTTTATTCCCAGTGCCAATGTGATCTGGGGGGCGGGTGTTCGGGTTGATCACCTGGCCGACTGGACCGGGCGGGAATGTGATCGGGGGGGCCGGGTGATGGTCAATACCGATCTGTCGGTGCCGGGCTATGAGGATGTTTTTGTCATCGGTGATGCGGCGCATGTGCCGTGGCGCGATGGCATGACGGTACCGGGGATTGCACCGGCAGCCAAGCAGCAGGGCAAATATGTTGGCGGGCGTATCCTTGATCATATGAGAAGCCGCGAAACGCCGCCATTTGCCTATCGTCATGCCGGAAATCTGGCGACGATTGGCCGTCATCGGGCGGTGATTGACCTGAACGGATTGAAGCTGCGCGGCTGGCTGGCGTGGTGGTTCTGGGGGCTTGCGCATATCTATTTCCTGATCGGTTTGCGTGCGCCCGCCCTTGTCATGGTGCAGTGGGTGTGGAGTTATCTGTTCCGCAAAAAGGGCGCGCGCCTGATCACCGGGCAGATGGCGGGCGAGGTATCGGAACAAATAAGTCCAGCGCAAAAACCGGCACAAAAACCGGCAAAAACACCACCGGGAGAATGAGGGGCGATCCATTCCCCGGTGATGGTACCGTCATGTTGTTCAGGCCGTCATGGCGATATCTGAATCCTGCGTGTGACGTGCCTGCAATTGCGTGACGATATCTTTGACCTTTGCCTCGGCATCGGCGATGGATTTTTTGGTGCGTTCGTCGCCGAATTCGTCATATTCGATGGCGGCACTATGTTGATCGGTGATGCCGATATATTCCAGCGGGGCAAAGACGCCGCCTTCGACATGGTTAAGATGGGCCACACGTCCACCCGGATCATATCCGAAATCGCCGCGCGAGGATAAAACCACCAGTGATTTTCCCCCGGTCAGCATTGGCCAGTAGGGGACGCCATCACGGGCGCGGTCAAAGCCGAAGGTGACGCCGACACGGACGATGTTTTCGATCCATGCCTTCATCTGGGCGGGCATGCCGAAATTATACATCGGCACCCCGGCAACAATCACATCGGCACGCAGCAATTCGGCAAGCAGTTCGTCGCTTTCAGCCAGAACCTGATGCATCCAGTCTTCGCGCTGTTCGGGTTTGGTGAAGGCGGCGTGAACCCAGTCGCCGGTTACCGGGCTGGGCGGATTGGCACCGACATCGCGATAGATGATTTCGTCATCCGGGCGGGTGGTGCGCCATTGTTCGATGAATTTGGCGGTAAGGCGGCGGGAGTGGGAGCCATGGGCGCGGGTGTCGGATCGGCCGGGGCGCGCACTGCTGTCGATATGAAGGATGGTTGTCATGGGGCACCTTTGATCGTTAATGATGATCTGTGATAATCTGTGTTCATCTGTTTTCGATTTGCGTTGCCCCATATTTGACTTGGATATAGGCTTTGATCAAAATCGAATATCTCAGCCAATAGATGAATTGAGTTCATCCATATGTCCTTGCCCCCGCTTGCGACCCTGCGTGCTTTTGAGGCCGCCGCCCGACACCTTAGTTTCAAGCGGGCGGCGTCCGAACTTGCCGTGACGCCAACCGCGATCAGCCATCAGGTGCGATTGCTTGAAGAAACCCTTGGTGTGCGGTTGTTTGATCGCAAGCCAAGGCAGGTGACACTGACCGCCGCCGGGCAGGAACTTTATCCGACGTTGCGCGACGGCTTTGCCGGTTTTGCCGTGGCGATTGACCGGGTCAAGGCGCGCAAACCCCAACGCGGGCTGACGGTATCGGTGCTGGCATCGTTTGCCGCCAAATGGCTGTTGCCGCGCCTTGGCGGTTTTCAGACAGCACATCCCGATATTCATTTGCGGCTGCATACATCGGCTGAGACGGTTGACCTTCATTCGGGGATGGCCGATGCGGCGGTGCGATATGGCAGGGGGCCATTTCCGGGGATGGTGGTGCAGACCCTGTTTGCCGACCGGTTCGCGCCGGTTTGCAGCCCGATGTTAAACATCCGACAGCCCAACGACCTGCGCGGGCAGACCTTTTTGCATCTGGAATGGTTGCGCCCGGACGAGGCAACGCCGACCTGGGCGCGGTGGTGCAAGCGGGCCGGGTTGGATGATGTCGATTTATCAAGCGGGCTTAGTTTCAGTGACGATACCCATGCCATTCAGGCCGCGATTGCGGGGCAGGGTGTTGTTCTGGCCAGTTCGGAAATGGTGCGCTCGGAAATCGCCGCAGGGCTTCTGGTGCAGCCATTCGGCCCGGTGATGGAAGGGCATCATTATCACCTGATCCATACCGGCAGGAGTGCGAACATCAAGGAAATCGAGGCATTCGGTGCGTGGCTGGCGGACGAAATTGCCAAAGATGGTGCCGTGTGATGAAGGTGTCCGGGGTGCCGTCCTGCTTTGGCATTGACGCGGCGGCGGCGATGCGAAACCATGACATTCCGAAATCATCCCCCAAGCAGGTGCCCGATGCCCCGTTTTAGTGCCAATCTTTCATTCCTGTTTGCCGATCTGCCGTTTGAAAAACGGTTTGCCGCGGCGGCGGCGGCCGGGTTTGGCGGGGTCGAATATGTCGGCGCCTATGACATGCCGATGGCCAGCGTCAAATCGCTGCTGAGCGATAATGGCCTTGAACAGGTTTTGTTCAACATGCCGACCGGCGATTGGGAAAAGGGCGAACGCGGGCTTGCCTGCCGGCCGGGGCGCGAGGATGCGTTTCGCGATTCCGTGGTCAAGGCGCTTGATTACGCAGCCGCGACCGGATGCAGGATGGTGCATTGCATGGCGGGTGTGATGGGCAAGGGCGAGGACGCGGGGGAACTGGCGCGGCTTTATTGCGACAATCTGCTTTATGCCGCCGATCTGGCCGAACAGGCCGGGGTCAAAATCCTGATCGAGCCGATCAATCCGCTTGATATGCCGGGTTATCTGCTTAATTCCGTCGAACAGGCCGCCGTGATCCTTGATCAGCTTGATCATCCAAATCTGGCGCTGCAATTCGATATTTATCATGCGCAAATTGTCGGCGGGAATATTGCCGCGCGTCTGGACAGGCATCTGGACAAAACCGCCCATATCCAGATTGCCGGTGTGCCGGGCCGCCGTGAACCCGATAGTGGCGAACTTAATTATCCGTTCCTGTTCTATATGCTGGATCGGGTCGGGTATGACGGCTGGATCGGCTGCGAATACAAGCCGCATGGCGATACTGTTGCGGGGCTTGAGTGGATCCGCCCGTGGATGCCTGCGGCTAAGTGAGGGGGATGGAATGTTCAGTTTTTGGATGGGAAGAAAATTTGCAAATAGCATTGCTTCATATTTGGATATAAACGCCTCGCTTCTGAGTTCTGCATTGTTAGAAGTAGGAATAACTTGGTATCAGCTGAAGTTAATGAAAAAGTCTGGAATGACTATCCGCGAGGCAGCGGAGAAGCTTCTTCCTGCTATTACTTCCGGAATTGACGTGATCGAAAGGAAGTTTGGACAGCAGGGGCTAATTGTTGATGCCAGAAAAAAGCTTAACGATTTTGAAGTTCTTATTTCTAAGGGAGAGATGCGAGAAAATACGCAAAATCGTTACGTTCTTAGATTTTATGTTGAAGATGATTTCCAGAGAATCAGAGGTAAACCAGTTTTGACCCAGTTGGGTGATGATATCTTTGGAGATGATTTGCAGGCATTAACTTTGTTTGCAACTCCCCCCTTTGATTTTAAGGGGAAGCGTATTTGTCAAATTCGAGAGATTGAGAGTAATCAAATAGTTTTCTCTACTCCGAATGAATAAAAATTTTATTCGATCAGGATGGCGCGGAAGTCGTTTACGTTGGTAAGCGTCGGGCCGGTGATCAGGAGATCGTCGATTTTGGCGAATGCGCTATAGGCGTCGTTATTGGCCAGATATTCCCGCAGATCGATCCCGGCCGAAATTGCCTTTTGCCAGCTTGTCGGGTCGATGATGGCACCGGCGTTATCTTCGCTGCCATCAATGCCGTCGGTATCGATGGCAAGCGCGCTGAACCCGGCGTGGTCGCGGAACTGTATCAGGAGGGAGAGCAGAAATTCGCTGTTGCGGCCACCACGCCCCCCCTTGGCGCGGACCGTGACGGTTGTTTCACCGCCTGATAGCAACACACAGGGCTTGGCGGCGGGTTGGCCGTGATTGGCGACCTGATGGGCGATCCCGGCATGGACGATGGCGACCTCGCGCGCTTCGCCTTCGATGGCGTCGCCCAGAATGACCGGATTGATGCCAAGGTCGCGGGCGACTTTGGCCGCGGCCTCCAGACTGTCCTGCGGGCGTGACAGCATGATCACTTCATGCCCGTCAAAGCATTTGTCGCCCGGTTTGACGGTTTCATGGATGTCGTTGTTTAAAAGTTCGGTCGCGGCAAGCGGGATTTCGATCCGGTAACGGCGGATGATATCAAGCGCGTCCTGCCCGGTTGTCGGATCGGCAACCGTGGGGCCCGATGCAATGATCGCCGGATCGTCGCCCGGCACATCGGACACCAGATAGGTGACCATGCGCGCGGGGGCACAGGCGGCGGCCAGCCTGCCGCCCTTGATCGCAGACAGATGTTTGCGCACACAGTTCATTTCGGAAATGGTTGCACCACTATGAAGCAGGGCCTTGCTGATCGACTGTTTGTCTTCGAGTGTCAGACCCGGACCGGGCAGGGCCAGCAGGGCCGATCCGCCGCCGGAAATCATGCAGACCACCAGATCATCGGGACCGGCCGATTTGACGATATCAAGAATACGCTGGGCAGCCTTTTGCCCGGCGGCATCGGGGACCGGGTGGGAGGCTTCGACAATTTCGATTTTCTCGCACGGGACGGCATGACCATAGCGGGTGACGACCAGACCGGTCATATCGCCATCCCATGCCTGCTCGAAAGCGCGCGCCATATTGGCCGATGCCTTGCCCGCACCGATGACGATGGTTTTGCCCTTGGGCTTTGTCGGCAGGTTGCGCGGAATCTGGACCGCAGGATCGGCGGCCTTAAGGGCGGCATCCATCAACTGCAAAAGCGTGTCGCGCGAGGGTGTCATGTCTGGTTTCCCTGATTGGTCGTATTTTTATCGTTCTTATGATTTTATTTGCGGCTCAGTTCGGTTTGTTCACCGCGGCCAGTTTGAAATATTCGATGACCGCCTGCAAATGTTCCGACATGGCTTTTTCCGAGGCGTCCGGGTCACGGGCGGCGATGGCTTCGACAATCGCATAATGATGTTCCTGCACCATCCGGTCAAAGGATGGGCCGGACAGATTGTTAAAGCGGATTTCGGTCAGGGCGGCCTGCAGGACATCGTGAAGCATTTTCATGACGTGATAATAGATGATCGATCCGCTGGCGCGGCCGATCATCATATGCAGGCGATGGTCGTCATCGGCACGGTATTTGGGCGCGCGACGCGGATCGTGGGCCTGCCGGTAGGCGATGCGCAGCAGTTCGATATCCTCGTCACTGGCATTGATGGCGGCCCGCCGTGCCGCCCACGTTTCCAGCGTGCAGCGGATTTCCTGAAGGTCGCGCAGATTGTTAAGCGAGTCCCGGACAAGATCGGTCATCGCTGTGTCCATTTCGACCCCGGTGGATGACAGGACTTCGGTGCCGCCGCCCTGAACCGCGCGCAGGTAACCACGGGTTTTAAGCTTTTGCAGGGCCGCACGGACCGAAACGCGGCTGACTTTCATGTCCTCGGCCAACTGTCGTTCACCCGGCAGGCGATCACCGGGCAGGAACATGCCCGCAGTGATCATGTCGAGAAGCTTGTCGGCAACCTGATCGGCAATCCTTTTGGGCCGGTTGGCATCAACCGTGTCGGAAGATTGTGCAGGTTTGACAGGCGGCATGTTTTGAACACTCCAGCAGCGACCGAGACCAGCCGACAATGCGTTTCGTTTTATTGGTCATACCACTTTACGGGATGTTTGGCGTTGCTGCAAAGTGTCCGTTGAACTGTTGTAAAGGGGGCGTGCGGGCGCGCTTGTCAGTCCTGCAATAAATTGATAGTTCAACAGGGTCCGATGTGCCGGTCCGTGCCGGTTTTGGACCCGAAAATTTTCAAGCTGCCCCAATTTCAGGAGAATTCGCGTGAGCCACCATACCGGGTCGCTGCTGGGTCATGATGATCCAGCACCGTTTGAGGTTTTGAACGAGAACGGCAAGGGGCATTCGCTTTTTGTCTGTGACCATGCTTCGCGCGAAATCCCCAAAAGCCTTGGTACGCTGGGCCTGCCGGAAGAAGAACGCAAACGCCATATCGGGTGGGATATCGGGGCACGCAAGGTGACCGAAATTCTGGTGGAGCGGTTTGATTGCCCGGCGGTTCTGGGCGGGTTTTCGCGGCTGGTGATCGATTGCAACCGGCAGCTTTGGGACCCGACCGGGATGCCCGAAATCGCCGATCAGACGGTGGTGCCGGGCAATAAAAACGTTTCCCCTTCTGATCATATGAAACGCATCCGCGAGATTTTCCTGCCCTATCACGGGGCGATTGAAGAACGGATTGCCAATTTCCATGCCCATAAAATCGTCCCGGCCCTGATCGCCATTCATAGCTTTACCCCCGTGTTCCAAGGGTTTGAACGCCCGTGGGAGATCGGCGTGCTTTGGGATCAGGATGGTCGTATTCCGGTGCCGTTGCTGGCAAAGCTTCGCGAACAGAATCCCGATCTGACGATTGGTGATAACGAACCCTATTCCGGGCAGCATATGGCCGATTACACCATTGATCATCACGGCGAGGCCGGTGGGTTGCCCTGTGTGTCGATTGAAATCCGCCAGGATCTGATTGATACTGATGCGGGATGTGAGAAGTGGGCCAAAATCCTTGGCGATGCCTTTGTCGACATCCTGGCCGACCCGAACCTTTATAAAATCAGGAGAGACTGATTTGACGGTGTCCCATTCGCGCGAACCGGGCTTTTCCATCGGGATCGAGGAAGAATTCTGGCTGGTGGACCGCGAAAGTCGCGATCTGGCGACGGACCCGGCAGCGGATTTTCTGAAAGACTGCAAGGCCGAACTGGGCGATCAGGTATCAAGCGAGTTCATGCGATGCCAGGTCGAAACCGGCACCAAGGTTTGCAACAGTGCGGCCGAGGCGCGTGACCAGTTAACGCATATGCGCAGCACGGTTGCCGATATTGCCGCACGTTATGACATGGCATTGCTGGCGGCATCGACCCATCCGTTTGCGCAATGGGACAGCCAGAAACACACCGAGGGCGAACGTTACAGCACGATTGCGCGCGACCTTCGCACGGTTGTCGACCGGCTTCTGATTTGCGGGATGCATGTGCATGTCGGGATCGAGGATGATGATCTGCGGATCGAACTGATGGCGCAGGCGAGCTATTTTCTGCCGCATCTTCTGGCACTCACGACCAGTTCGCCATTCTGGCGGGGGCGTGATACCGGGCTTCAGACCTTCCGTCTTTCGGTATTTGATAATTTGCCGCGTACCGGATTGCCCGAAGTGT
The DNA here is from genome assembly GCF_000300235.2 of Thalassospira xiamenensis M-5 = DSM 17429. Lineage (NCBI taxonomy): Bacteria > Pseudomonadati > Pseudomonadota > Alphaproteobacteria > Rhodospirillales > Thalassospiraceae > Thalassospira > Thalassospira xiamenensis. Next base: position 1,493,919 of record NZ_CP004388.1, read on the forward strand.
TCGGATCGTGGGCGGAATATCGCCGCCATGTCGATATGCTGATCCAGGCCGGGGTGATCGAGGATGGCACCAAGCTTTGGTGGGATTTGCGCCCCAGTGATCGTTGGCCGACGCTTGAAATGCGGATTGCCGATGTCTGTACCGATCTGGAAGATGCGATCTGTGTGGCGTCGATCACGCGATGCCTTATGCGGATGCTGTATCGCCTGCGGCGCAATAACCAGCGGTGGCGGATTTATTCGAACATGCTGGTGCGTGAAAACCGTTGGCGGGCGTGCCGGTATGGCAGCGACGCCGGGGACAAGACCGGCCTGATTGATTTTGGCCGGGCGGAGATCGTGCCCTATGCCGATCTGCTTGAGGAAATCATCGAACTGATCCGCCCGGATGCCGAACATTTTGGCTGTGTCGCCGAGGTCGAGCATGCGCGCACCATTATTGCACGCGGCACAAGCGCACGCCGCCAGCGCGAGATTTATACCGATGCGGTGGAAAAGGGGGCAAGCCCGCGCGATGCGTTGCTTGCGGTGGCCGATCACCTGATTGCACATACGGTGCCCGGCGAAAAATCGGCGGTCTGACAGCCGTTTGGAAGCCGTTTGGAAGTTGCGGGGTTAACGGGTCTTGTCATGGCAAAGCGCATTGAGTATCGTCGCGCCGCATTAAAATTCAGCGCACCGGTTTCCGCTGCGCAATCATGATCGGAGAATATCAGGAATGACCGAAGTCGGTGGAATCGCAGCCGATCAGCTTGCGAGCTATGTCGAACGTATCGAACGCCTTGAAGAAGAAAAGGCCAACCTGATGGCCGATATCAAGGAAGTTTACGGTGAAGCCAAGGCGCTTGGTTATGACGTGAAAATCCTGCGCCAGATTATCCGTCTGCGCAAAATGGAAGACCACGAACGCACCGAACAGGAAGAAATCCTTGAGGTTTACAAACGTGCGCTTGGCATGAGCTGATCAGCTTTGTCAGGAGTGTCGCGCCAAGTTGCAAAGCCCGCTTTCGAGCGGGCTTTGGTTTTTGTATCCTGTGGCGATGAATGACCGGACCCGCCCCAAAATCACCAATGAAGTCACAGAAGGCGTTTGCCGTCTTTTGTATCATCATCGCATGGCCTGCCTGACCGAGATCAGGCTTGGTAACGGACGCAGGCTTGATGTGCTCGCCCTTGGGGAGAAGGGCGATCTTTGGGCGGTCGAGGTCAAATCGTCGGTCGAGGATTTTCGCGTTGATCAGAAGTGGGAAAGCTATCTTGATTATTGCGACCGGTTTTTCTTTGCCGTGCCGATGGAATTTTCGCGCGACCTGATCCCGGTTGATGTCGGATTGATCGTTGCCGACAGGTTTGAAGCAGCCATTGTGCGCGCGGCACCTGAGCCGGACCGGAAACTGTCAGCAGCGCGCAGAAAGAAATTACTGATTTCATTCGGAAGGACGGCAGCAGGCCGGATGACTCCGGAAGCGGATAGTGAAATCTTTGTTCTGTAAGTTATGGAAAACTAAATTAGAGAATAGTATAAATCTGTGAATGTATAAGTCTTTGCTATGTAATACTTATACGATACCCCGATAGGAAACGGATACCTTAGGGTAGTACTTCTTGTCTCATTTTTGAACTAATATCCTAACAAACATGTCACTTGGTTGCGCTAGTGGTCGCTGACTACACTCTGCCGCGCGGTCAGGTGATAGAAGAAAATATCCCTGGAAACGATCAAGATCGGTTCATGCCGCGGAAACCTGTATGACGGGGTGCATTTTTGCGCGCCTGTCGGATCGTGGGGGTACGATGGCGGGGATGGGACGTGCTGCGAGAGCGGTAGCAGGCCACAGGCTTGTATCGGGGGACGGCATCGGGACGCGGGGGCGTCATATCCGATATGCGGGTCCGAACTTTATCCGGTGCGGAACTGCGCACCTGCTTGTGGCCATCCACGCCCGGCATGTCTTCAGATTTTCAATAAAAACAAACGGTCGGCATTTGCCGCGCACGTATTTCGCAGCCTGCGAAATGGTGCGGGCGGATGATCGCTGTGTCGCCAATGACGTGGTTAAGGGACATCGCAAAAACAAGGGTGACGCCATAGTCACCACCTTCCGGGAAACTGTTGGGGCAGTTGCCTGATATCCTTGTAGTTACAATTGGTTAGAACGTTACAGAATGAAAACTTTCGTCAATCTGAATATCGGTACCAAGTTGGCGGTTCTGCCGCTGATCGGGGTTATCGCCATTGCCATTGTGGGCGTCATCGGGGGACGCGCGATTGTATCACTTAGCAACGGTCTGGAATTTGCCGTTTCGGAGGCCTATCCGGAGGTCCGCGACATCAGCAATATCGACCGCAATGTCACCAAGGTTCATCAGACGGTCTATCGTCTGCTGTCATGGTCGGCCGCAGGCGTTGACGAAGACCGCATGAGCAGCGTGAATGCGGAATTGCAGTCGCAGATTACGGCGGCCCGCGATGCGTTTACCCAGATGCTGGGTGATCGGAACATGCAGGGGCCGGAACGCGAAATCGCGGAAGGCGCGGCCAAGCTTTACGAGGATTACCTTGCCAAGATCGACCAGGTTCTGGGGATGCTTGATATCGAGTATACCGGGGCGCTGAGTTTTTCGTGGTCGGCACAGTCGGATTACGAAAGCCTGATGGCAACCTTGGCCGAGCTTCGTGAAACGGCGGAAAGCCGCATGGATGTTGCCAGTTCGGATGCGATGGCAGCCGGCATGGCAGCCCAGAATCAGACAATCATTGCATCGGTTGTCGCCGTCCTTGCGATGGTGCTGATCAGTTTTGCCATCACACGCGTGATTGGTGTGCCTGTCAAGCGGTTGACGGCGGTGATGCGCGAACTTGCCGATGGTCGGGCGGATATCGATGTGCCCTTTACCGGGCGGACCGATGAAATGGGCAGCATGGCAGGGGCGGTTGAAGTGTTCCGCCAGAATGCCGAAAGTTTGCAGGAAGCCGAGCGCAAACGCATAGAGGACGAAGCCAAGGCGGCCGAGGAAAAACGCCGGATCATGCAGGAACTTGCCGCCGAGATCGAAACATCGGTCAAGGGTACGGCAACCGCAGTCAGTGCTGCGATCGAGGAAATCGGTGCATCGGCCAGTGCGATGCTGACCAATGCCGAACGCACCGATCAGCAAAGCGAGAATGCCTATGATGCGTCGGGCAAATCCAGCCGCAATATGGGCGAGATTTCAGAGGCCGCCAACAGCCTTGCGGCCGCCATTTCCCAGATCAGCAACGAAATCCAGGAAAGCAGCCGACGCGCACAGGCCGCAAGCGAGCAGGCACTGGATGCGGATGCCAAAATCCGCAAGCTTGAAGAAGCCAGTGTCCGGATCGAGGATGTTGCGGCATTGATCGGCAATATTGCCGAACAGACCAACCTTTTAGCGCTTAACGCGACGATTGAATCGGCCCGTGCCGGGGATGCCGGAAAGGGCTTTGCGGTTGTCGCCAACGAGGTCAAGAACCTTGCCAGCCAGACGGCACGTTCGACCGAGGAGATTGCAACGGAAATCGCCAATGTCCGCACGGAAACCGTTCTTGCGGTCGAGGCGATCCAGACGATTGTTGCCAGTGTCAATGACGTCAACGCTATCCTCAAAGCCATCGCCGATGCGGTGCTGGAGCAGGGGACGGCCACCGGCCAGATCAGCAACAGCATTTCGGAAGCCGCCGGGTATGCCGAAACCGTATCAGGCGGGATTGGCGATGTGCGTGAAATTGCCCGTGCCACACGCGATTCAGCGGATTCCGTCGGGCAGGCAACCGGCGAGCTTGGCCGCCAGATGACCGGTTTGAGTTCATCTGTGGACGGGCTTGTCGCCCGTTTGCGGGCGGTCTGATCCATTTTCCATTTTACTTCCAACAGGTTCATCAAAGGGGATTACCTGATGACAACATTTATGCGTCTTTTTGTTTCTGCCATGACCGCACTTTGCCTGACCACCGGCCTTGCACAGGCCCAGGACAAGGCGGCAACCGCACAGGAACTGGTCGATAAGGCCATCGCACTTTACGATCAGGTCGGACAGGACAAGTCCTTTGCCACCTTCAACGACAAGGACGGTGAATATGTTTTTGACGAATTTTATGTGATTGTCGCCGATGGTGAAAAGGGCACGTTCCTGACGCATGCGATCAATCCGAAGCTGATCAACAATCCGAAAATCTGGGATCTTCAGGATGTGAACAGCAATTTCATCATTCGCGACATGGTGGAAACCGGCAAGACGAACCCGGATGGCGGCTGGTCCAACTATACCTGGACCCACCCGGAAACCAAGAAACTTGCCGAAAAGAAAACCTGGGTAAAACCCCATGACGGCAAAATCTTTATGGTCGGTTATTACGAATAACGGATTGCCGAATCGTGGAATTACAGAAGGTCGCCCAAGTGGCGGCCTTCTTTATTTATGAGATTGGCGATCATGGAAGTATATTTCTGCCTGTGACGACCATCACATCAATAGTGAAATAAAAGTTACGAAGCATTTTACTGGTATAGGCATTTGCGATTTCACACTATTCGATAGTCTATATTTGTTCCAAACTTTCATAAGATTGATGTCGAATGGTAAATTATCTTAAATATTGAATAGGTTATAATCGTTCTTAGCTTCATAGGCCCGCGCAAGACGGGCCGATATCTCCTGGGTGGAAGCGCTGGCAACTGCGGCGTTATTCCAACGCAGCGTTCGGGTGTTCAGCCGTTTAACGGCAAATGAGTGGGAGATAGCTGTGAGAAAAGTCAAACGGGCAATCTTTTTGTCCGGCGGTGGACCTGCCGTCGGGCTCAGTATCGGGGTTCTGAAACGACTTCAGCAGGAACCCGATATCACGTTCGATATCTGGTCTTCTGCCTGCATCGGTGCGTGGTTATCTGTGGCCTGGCATCAGGCGGACGAGGGACAGGAACTTGATCAGACCATCGGGTTTTTCCGCAAGATATTCCGCCCGGCAAGCGTTTATGACCGCTTTCCGATTGCATCGGCCTTTGCGCCGGATTTCTTTTCCGATTTCGCCAACCGGCTTTCCTATTTCTTTAACCCGGACAGTTATCAGGGGCTGATCGTGCCAGAAGCGATGGCCGAAGCCGCCGAGCATGTCCGCCATTTCATGGGCAATCCGAAATACTGGACGCCCCATAACCTTAACGATGTGCTGTTGAATGGTATTCTGGCGGTCAATCCGCTGTCGCGCTTTATGGTGGGCGCGATGTACCAGACCAAAACCAAGGGATTGGCGAAAATCTATTCGCCAGACAGCATGTTCCTGGATCGGCTTGATTTTGACCGGTTGTATCAGCCCGATAAACCAGCCCTTTTCCATAATGCCTATAACCTGACACAGCAGCGGCTGGAGCTGTTCACCAACAAGCCGGACCATTACAATCTGCCGCAAATGAATGCGCAGACGCTGTGTGCCTGTTCGGCCCTGCCGTTTATCGAGGAACCGGTTGAAATAAACGGCGATACCTATTGCGAGGGGGCGACGGTTGATACGGTCAATTTCTTTGATTTCCTGCATCATCATCCCGATGTCGAGGAAGTCTGGGTCAGCCGTATTCTGGACCTTAAGCAGGTGCGTCAGCCGGAAAACCTTTATGACGCGCTGAATAACCTGATCATGCTGTTTGCCGCATCGGCAAGCGAGGATGCCGTCAAGGCCTTCAAGCGTGAAGTCGCCGAAAGCGGGCGGAAGATCGACATCATCGAAATCCCGGTTTCACCCCATATCAATTACGACTGGACGTGGGAGAACCTTGATCGCGGGATTGACGATGGCTATCAGGCGACCGATGACATGATTGCAAGTTACCGCAGCCGGCAGCTTCGCGAACATCCGGTGCGTGATCTGCGCCGTCGCGCGGCACGGGTTCTGCCCGATCTGCATTTCCCGTTTGGCGGGCCACGGCCAAGACTGGCGTAAGTAACATCATCAAACAAAGGGGCCGCTGATCTGATCATGCGGCCCCTTTGATTTTGGAAGGCCGATTATTCGGCGGCTTTCAGATGTTCCGGCGGGTTGCGGAACTGTTCAAGCAGTTCGGCCTTGCGGGTTTTGACCTTGTCGATATTGCGATCCTTTATATGGCCGTAACCACGGATCTGTTCGGGCAGGGCCAGAAGGGCGTTGGCAATGCGGGCATTGTCATGGTTAAGACCGTTGATGACCTCGTCCACCAGTGCCTCGTAATCGGCAATCAATTGACGTTCCATTTTGCGTTCATGGGTACGACCGAACGGGTCGATTGCCGTGCCGCGCAGGAATTTGAATTTGGCAAGAATGCCAAAGGCGCTCATCATCCAGGGGCCAAAGGCCTGCTTTTTCAGATGGCCGGTTTCCGGGTCCTTGTCGGCGAATGCCGGTGGGGCGAGATGGAAACGTATTTTGTAATCGCCGGTGAAGTTTTTGGCGAGTTTGGCCCTGAAAGCCGGATCGGTATAAAGGCGGGCGACTTCATATTCGTCCTTATAGGCGAGCAGTTTGAAGTAATATTTCGCCACCGTCCGGGCCAGATCATCGCCATCATCAAGGCGTTTTTCAGCCGCCGCAACCCTGTCGACCAGTGCGACAAACCGGTTGGCATAGGTCGCGTTCTGATAATCGGTCAGGAAGGCCTTGCGTTTGGCAACCATGTCGGAAAGCGTGGTGGCAATCGGATGTGCCTCTGCCTCGTTCGGGCCGATGACATCAAGCACGCGTTTCGGATCATGGGCAAACAGGCGGCCCCAATAGAAGGACTGCTTGTTCATATCAATCGCGACACCGTTAAGGTCTATGGCCTGCATCAGGGCTTCTTCGGTGATCGGGATCAGGCCGCGCTGCCACGCGACACCGAGCATGAACAGGTTGGTGGCAATCGAATTGCCCATCAGGCGGGTAGCGATATCGCTGCCTTCGACGAAGTTCACCGCATCAGCACCGCACGCATCGGAAATGACCTTCATATGCTCGTTCGATTTCAACTGGAAATCGGGGTTGCGGGTGAAGGCACCGGTGACGGTTTCGTGGGTGTTGATCACTGCCTGGGTAAAGTTGCGACGCATCTTGGCAAGGCCTTCGAAGCTTGCCGCGACCAGAAGATCACACCCCAGCACCACATTGGCTTCGCCCGCCGGGATGCGTGCGGCATGGAGTTTTTCCTGCGTATCGGCAAAGCGGATATGGCTTACGACGGCACCGCCTTTTTGCGCCAACCCCGCCATATCAAGGCCGACAATACCCTTGCCCTCGATATGGGCGGCCATGCCAAGCAACGCACCGATGGTGACGACACCCGTGCCGCCAACACCCGTGATCAGAACCGACCATGGATCGGTGATATCGGGCAGGGTCGGGCGCGGCAGGCTGGCGAATACAGCATCGCCCGCATTACCGCTTTTGGCGGCGGCTTCGGGTTTGCGCAAAGCGCCACCTTCGATGGTGACAAAGCTTGGGCAGAAGCCGTTCAGGCAGGAGAAATCCTTGTTACAGGCGGATTGGTCAATGGCGCGTTTGCGGCCAAATTCGGTTTCGACCGGAACAACCGCAAGACAGTTGGATTTTTCACCGCAATCGCCGCAGCCCTCGCACACCAGATCGTTGATGAAGACCCGTTTGGGCGGATCGACCATCAGTTTGCGTTTGCGGCGGCGGCGTTTTTCGGCCGCACAGGTCTGATCAAAGATCAGGATGGTGACACCTTCGATTTCGCGCAGTTCTTTCTGGGTATTGTCCAGTTCGTCGCGGTGGCGGATATCAACACCATCGGCGAAATGCGACGGAACCGGGTATTTATCGGGCTCGTCGGAAAGAACGATGATGCGTTTCACGCCTTCATCGGCCATCTGGCGGGTGATTTGCGGCACGGTCAGCGGGCCGTCAACCGGCTGGCCGCCGGTCATGGCGACCGCATCGTTAAACAGGATTTTATAGGTGATGTTGACACCGGCCGCGACGGCGGCACGTACCGCAAGCGACCCGGAATGGTAATAGGTGCCATCGCCCAGATTCTGGAAGACGTGCTTGGTATTGGTAAAGGGGGCCTGCCCGATCCAGGTGACACCTTCGCCGCCCATATGGGTAAAGGTTTCGGTCGAACGGTCCATCCAGTTGACCATGTAATGGCACCCGATCCCGGCCATGGCACGGCTGCCTTCGGGGACCTTGGTCGAGCTGTTATGCGGGCAACCCGGGCAGAACCACGGAATGCGCGCGACATCCGGGCGCGGTTCGGCGATTTCGCGTTCTTTTTGTTCCAGCCAGTCGATGCGTTCGTGGATTTTCGGACTGTCATAGAAACGCTTGATGCGCTGTGCGAGGACAACCGCAATGCGCGCCGGGGTCAGTTCATCCATCGAGGGCAGAATCCATTCGCCCTTTTCATCGAATTTGCCGATCACGGTCGGGCGGACATCTTCGCGCCAGTTATAAAGCTGTTCCTTGACCTGATTTTCCATCACCGCGCGTTTTTCTTCGACGACGATGATTTCCTCAAGGCCCATGGCAAATTCGCGCACATCGTCGCGGTTGAGCGGCCAGCTCATGCCGACTTTCAGCACGCGAATGCCGATTTTTGCGGCATCGGCTTCGGATATGCCAAGGTCATCGAATGCCTGCATGACATCAAGATAGGCCTTGCCGGTCGTGATGATGCCAAGCCGTGCATTCGGGCTGTCGATGACGGTTTTGTTCAGCTTGTTGGCGCGCGCATAGGCAAGGGCGGCATAGAGTTTATATTTCATCAGGCGGTGTTCCTGATCCTTTGGCGTGTCGGGCCAACGGATATGAAGCCCGCCTTCGGGCATGTCGAAATTATCGGGGATGATCGGCGTGATGCGATCCGGCGCGACATCGACCGCGGCCGAACTTTCAACCGTTTCGGCGATGGTTTTCATCGCGACCCAGCAACCGGAATAGCGGCTCATGGCCCAGCCGTGAATACCGAAATCAAGGATATCCTGCACGCCAGACGGGTTCAGAACCGGGATTTGCGCATCGATAAAGGCGTATTCGGTCTGATGGGGCAGGGTGGATGATTTGCAGGAATGGTCATCACCGGCCAGAACCAGAACACCGCCATGTTTGGATGTACCGGCATAATTGGCATGTTTGAAAACATCGCCCGACCGGTCAACGCCCGGCCCCTTGCCGTACCACATGCCAAAGACGCCATCATATTTGGCGTCCTTGTACATATTGACCTGCTGGCTGCCCCAGACGACGGTGGCGGCGAGGTCTTCGTTTACGCCAGCCTGAAATTCGATCTGCTGTCTGGTCAGGAATTTTTTGGCGCGCCAAAGCTGCTGATCAAGGCCCCCCAGTGGTGACCCGCGATAACCGGAAATACATCCGGCAGTGTTCAGTCCTGCGCGCGCGTCAAGCTGGCGCTGCATCAGGGGCAATCGAACCAACGCCTGGATACCGGTCAAATAGACCCGGCCTTCTTCAAGCGTATATTTGTCATCAAGGCTAATTGCCGCCAATTGTGCCATGACCAGTCTCCCTCGGGATCTCTCTCTGATTGCGGGGTCGTGCGGGCCAGTTGCGCTGCTTTTATTGATATAAGTTTACGCGCAGCTTTTTGGTATGGCCCGTAAAATTCTCTTTTGCGTCATTGGCGTTCCGGCTTTGGCGTTTGGTCGGGACGGATCGCTGTCTGACGGAATAATGGTAATGAATGCTGACCTTTTTTCAAATCAACTCGCATTGCAATGTGCAAAACGCCTGATTGCACTGGTTGACGTTGGGTTAACTTGATATTTACTTATTCCGGTACCGATTTGCGCGCAATTTTATTGCGAACATGCTGCGACGCGAAATTTCGGCTGTGGCCGAGTCCGGGCTCGGCAATCTGAAAACAGGGTGTTAGTCTCGTGTCGGGTTTGGGTGCTTTAGGGGTTTGACCCTGAGAGCAGGAGCATGAAATGGATCAACGTGTATCGCTGATTACACTTGGCGTGGCCGACCTTGACCGGTCGCGGCGTTTTTACGAGGACGGACTTGGTTGGAAAGTCAGCGAGATGGTCGAGGGACAGGTGGTTTTCTATCAATTGTCCAACGGGCTGGCACTTGGCCTGTTTGGCCGTGAAGATTTGATCAAGGACGGGCAGTTTGAGGATGATACCGGTGCCCGTTTTGCCGGTCTGACGATTGCCTATAACACCCGTGACGAGGCCGAAGTTGATGCGGTGATGGCAGAGGCAAAGAAAGCCGGTGCGGTCATTCAGAAACCGGCGGAAAAGGTGTTCTGGGGCGGGTATTCGGGATATTTCCGCGATCCCGACGGCCATGCCTGGGAAGTGGCGTATAACCCGTTCTGGGAACTGGATGCCAAGGGTAATCTGACGATCCCGAAGCCGGATTGATTTTAACTGCGGCACTAAAAAAGGCCCTGCCGGTTATCCGCAGGGCCTCAGACCGCTGACAAACCCCGTCATATTTTGGCGGGGTTTTTCTTTTAGAGGTGTTTGAAAGCTGGCTTGAGTGTGCCGAGGGGATTATCCCTCAGCGATTGGCCCCTTGGGGCCCAAAGCCAGGGCTATTTTCTTGATGTTTTGGGCGGCGGCGGCCAGCAGACATTGGCATTTGACATTGATCAGTCCCCGGAACCTTGCATATCGATTACCGTGAAGCTGTTTGGCATCTGCAAAAGAGCGTTCGACCGTCTCTTTTCGGCGCTTGTAAACCCGCTTGCCCCACTCTGTCAGACGATAGGCGTCAGCCCGGTCTCTGGCGTCTTGCCAGACATGGCGCGTGACAGTTTTTCGGTGGTGGGCATTGGCGGTACAGGAAGCCAGCACAGGACAGGTGCGGCATTTTTCCGGGTCGCTGTGATAATGGCGGTATCCATTTCGGTCGGTTGTCGCATAAGACAGAAGCTGACCTTCGGGGCAGCGATAAGCATCACGTTCAGGGTCATAAACGTATTTGCGTTTGGGGATGTAGCCTTCCCGAAGGTTCGGGCGGCGATAACCCGTCACGCCAAGGATGTCGCGATCTTCAAGGCCTTTGGCAATCGCGGCGGTCGCATAGCCCGCATCCAGTCCGACGGCGATAACATCAAGGTCAAAACGCTGCCTTTGTCGGTCAAGACGGTCGAGATAGGGAATACTGTCATGCAGATTGGCCGGGGTGGCGTAACTGTCGGTAATGATCCCAAGCTTGCCATCGACCGTGCGGTGATCGAGATAGAAAAAGCCCTTGGGCTTGCCGTCGCGCACCATATATCCGCTGTCGGGATCGGTTCGGCTGATCTTGGTTTCTTTCTCAACCGGCTGGCGTTCCTTGGCTTTGAGCGGCTTTTTCGCATGAGCCGCCCGGTCTTCCTCAATCGCCAGATCCAGATCATCCCAATAGGCCGCGCGCGATTTGGCAACCACTTCGCGGTCCCATTTGTTCTTGTTGGCATCGGCCTTCAAATGCGTGCTGTCGGTATAGAGAACCTTACCATCCACCAGCCCGTGCCTGATCGCCTGCTCGACGATCTCGTCAAAAATATCCTGCGCAACACTGGCATCATGATATCGACGCCGCCGGTTCTGCGACAGGGTCGAGGCATCAAAGACCTTGTCGGTCAGCTTGAGTTGCAAAAACCAGCGATAGGCGACATTGACCTCAATCTCGCGCACAAGCTGGCGCTCCGAGCGCACGCCAAACAGATAGCCAATGAACAGCGCCTTAAACATCATCACCGGATCAAGGGCGGGACGGCCATTGTTCGCGCAGTACAAATCGGCCACGCGCGCATGGATAAAACTGAAATCGATCACGGCATCGATCTTACGAAGCAAATGATCGCTGGGGACCAAACTGTCGAGTGTCACCATCTCAAGTTCGGTTTGATGTGGGCTGGGTTTCTTAAGCATTCCCCATTGAATCAAAAATCCCCGCCAATGGCGAGGACTTTGTCAGCAGTCTGAGGCCCTGCCGGTTATCCGCAGGGCCTTTTGTATTTAACTGGCTTTATCTTTGCGCAGATGGGGCAGGAAATAGATCAGCCCACCGGCCAGCAATCCCCAGAACGCCCCGGCAACCCCGAAAAAGGATAGACCGGCGGCGGTGACAAGGAAGGTTACGGCGGCGGCTTCGCGGGCGTCATCATCCTTGAACGCGGCAACCACAGACCCGGAAAATGCCCCGATCAGGGCGAGGCCTGCGACCGCTTCGATCAGGATCGAGGGGGCGAGACTGACAAAGGCGGTGACAAGCCCGGCCAGCAATCCGAACAGGATGTAAAACACCCCGCCAAAGGCCGCCGCCCAATACCGTTTTTTCGGATCTGGATGGGCGTCTTCGCCCGCACACAGGGCGGCGATGATCGCGGCAAGGTTGACGGCGTGCCCGCCAAAGGGGGCGGCCAGCAACGAGAAAAAGCCGGTGGTGGCAAAAAGCGGACCGGGCGGGGTATCGTAGTTATTGGCGCGCAAAACTGCCGTGCCGGGAATGTTTTGTGATGCCATGGTGACGATAAACAAAGGCAGGGCAATGCCGACCAGACCGGCCAATGTGAATTCCGGTATGACGAATTCGACCGGCGGCACGATGGCACCGCCAAGACTGCCAAGCGTGTTTTCGGGGAAGTCCACGCCGACCACCATGACAATGATGAAGGCCAGCAAGGCGGCAGGCACGGCAAACAGGCGATTGATCCGCCCGACCACCAGCCAGGCAATGACAATCGGCAGGCCCAGAAGCGGATTGAACGCAACCGCCTTGATCGGTGCCAGACACAGGCCCAGCAAAACACCGGCCAGCATGGCATTGGCAAGCGGGGCGGGAATGGCGGCAACCGCACGGCCCAACGGCTTCCAGATGCCGCAGATGATGATCAGAACTGCGCAGATGATAAATGCCCCGACGGCCACGGCAAAACCACCGTCAATCGCGCCCGATGTTGCCAGCAATGCCGCACCGGGGGTGGACCATGCGATGCTGATCGGCATGCGGGTGCGCAGTGACAGATAGATCGAACACAGCCCCATCGCGACCGATAGCGCCATCAGGCCCGATGCTGCCTGATCGGGCGTTGCACCAACGGCACCAAGCCCCTGAAGGACGACAGCAAAGGAACTGGCCGAGCCGACAAAGGCGGCAAGAATGCCCATGAACAGATTTTGGGGCGAGATATCGCGCAGCATGGTGGCTCCGTCAAACAGGTAAAACGGATGGATGGGAAATGCGGTGGCAGAGCGGGTGAATTTAGTGGGATCGTGCGATACAGACCAGAAAAAAAGAAAGCCCCACAGGCCTTTGCCGGGGGCTTCTTTTGTCGACGGTTATTCGGGGCAGGTGGTCACAGCATATCGCGCTTGGTGTGCGGGTTTGCCACCTCGTGGGTGCCGATCAGTTTGGCCTGATGGCGGGCAAGGATATCTTTGGCGCGGTTTTCCGTTGTGTCGTCGGGTGTCTGAACCCATAGCAACAACCCGTTGTCATCAAGCTCGTCCTGCAATTCGCCGGAATATTTTTTGCCGATCATGGCGGCGACCACACCGCCCGCCGCAGCACCGATGCCACCGGCACCGACGATGGCGGCAATGGTTGGTGCAATCGGGCCACCCGCGGCGATCATGACGCCTGCGGCACCAAAGGCGGCGGCATACATGGGGGCACCGACCAAGACGCCCTCCGCATTGCCAATCGGGGTGGGGGCGGTATAGGCAAGCGGGGGCATGTCGGGATCGTTATCGATATCTTCGACCTTGCGATAGATATGGCCGAGTTTGTCTTCGATGGTGCGTTCGGTCGCAAGCAGGCTTAAAGCGTTTTGTGTTTAATCTGCTCCATTATGTTTGTTTTTGGCGTGCTGTTTGGCAAGGCACAGCGTGCAGAGCGATGCGGCGCATCGGTCAAACGGTGTAACGCCGCGAAACGCCGCCAAAAACAAACCCTTTGGGCCGGGATAACCTTCCGCCCCACAGCGTCAAGACCCTAGAACGTAGCCCCGGCTACGTCCTGCGGCTCTTTCCTCGTTGGACAGAAGGTTCTCTCCGGCAAAATGGTGCAGATTAAACACAAAACGCTTTAGGTCGGAATGTTTGAAACCGGCTTCTTCCAGATCCTCTGCGGTTTTTTGCAGGGCCGGAAGGTCATGAAAAACGCCAACGGTTTCGTTTCGGGTCCTGAGGATGGACATTGTGGCCTCCTTTTACTGAAAGGCTCCCTGTCTAAGCAACGTGCCGATGCGCCGATTGGTTCCGCAAATTTTTCAATATGTTGGAATGATGCCAAAACAAAAACGGCACCCGCATGGGGTGCCGTTGGTGATCTTTATGGTGCCGGTCTTACCGTTCGGTAATCTTGAATTCGATACGGCGGTTGCGGCGATAGGCGATTTCGTCGTCGCGGTTATCAAGCGGCTGATATTCGCCAAAGCCCGCAGCAACCAACCGGTTTGGCGGCACACCGCGTTCGATCAGGAATTTGACCACCGAAATGGCACGCGCCGCCGACAGTTCCCAGTTTGACGCGAATTTCAGGTTACGGATCGGAACTTTATCCGTGTGACCATCAACGCGCATGACCCAATCGATATCGTCGGGGATTTCGGCCGAAATGGTTTTCAGGGTATCGCCAAGTTTTGCCAGTTGTTCCTGACCGTCTTCGCCCAGATCGGCGGAGCCGGATGTGAACAGGACTTCGGACTGGAAGACAAAGCGGTCACCCACCACGCGGATATCCTGACGGTCGCCCAGAACTTCGCGCAGGCGGCCAAAGAATTCCGAACGATAACGCTGCAATTCGGCGACCTTGGTGGCAAGGGCGGCATTCAGGCGCTGCCCGAGATTGACGATCTGGGCCTGGGCTTCTTCGTTCTCGCGCTCGGACGCTTCGAGGGCGGCTTCGATGCGGGCAAGCTGCTGACGCAGGGCCAGCATTTGCTGGTTCAGGGCGGCGACCTGTGCCTGTGCCTCGGTGCTGAGCTTTTTCTCGTCTTCGAGTTCGGCCGCGCGCGAGGCCAGCAGGGCGGAAAGTTCGTCGATGCGGGTTTCCTGATCGGCAAGCTGTTCGTCGGCTTTTTCGCGTGCGGTGCTGAGCTCGGCCTCTTTTTCCTCAAGATTGGCAAGCGCTGCCAGAAGTTTCTTTTCCATCTCGTCAGCGGACAGTTCGGCGGCGGAAAGCTGGCTTGCGAGGGCGGCGGCACGGTCGCGCAAATCGTCGCGCTGGTCGCTGGTGTTGGAAAGCTCGGTCGTGAGCTGTGTCAGTTCGAGTTCCATGCGCTGATTGTTGGTGCGTTCGAGCGACAAAAGATTGGTTAGCTCGTTCACCTGTGCGGTCAGGTCATTCAATGCCTGATCACGTCCCGAAAGGGCAGCACCCAGATAGACCTGGGCGACGACGAAAATCATCAGCAGGAAAATGATCACCATCAACAGGGTGGCCAAGGCATCAACAAAGCCAGGCCAGGTGTTGACGTCGCGATTTCGGCGGCGTGACAACCCGGTCATGCGATCAGCCCTCCTCGGCGATCGCGGCGATGGTGCGGGCCAGAAGCTTGATCTCGCTTCTGATTTCCTGGGTCGATTGCTGACGGCCCATGGTCAGTTCCTCGCCAACGCGGGCAAGGGTGTTATCGAGGGAACGGATATGGGCGCGTGTGTTGTCATCGATGCCGAAGCTGCCGATTTTCATGGAATCGGAAAGCTGATCAAGCACGGGTTTCAGATGCATCTGGTTTTCCGCCAGCTTGACCATAAGCTGCTGTTCGGCCTTCATCTGATCGGTCAGGGTCGAAAGTTTGTCGGCCAGATCGATCAGGGTGTTATGTGACTTGATCTGTGAGCTTTCGGACCGCTGGATCGAGTTTTGCAACCCTTCCATATTATCGGCCATCTGTTCGATCAGGGCCGAAAGATAGGCCGGAACCGACTGTTCCCCGTCCGAAACCGGACCGCCCGAAGACAGGCGGGTAAAGCCCGAAAGCCATTCTTCAAGTTCGTTAAAGAAGCGGTTCTGGGCTTGGCCGGCCTGCATGTCGATCAGACCAAGGGCGAGCGAACCGGCCAGACCGAAGAGCGAGGACGAGAACGCCGTTCCCATGCCGCCAAGCGGCTCGGCAAGGCCCTGTTTCAGTTCGTTGAACCACAGATCGATATTCTGGCCCGAACCAACATTGACATCACCGATGACATTGGCAACCGAGTTGACGGTCTGAAGCAGGCCCCAGAAGGTGCCAAGCAGGCCAAGGAAGACCAGAAGGCCGACAACATAGCGCGACAGTTCGCGGCTTTCATCCAGACGCGAACGGATCGAGTCCAGAATGGTGCGGGTCGCCATGGTCGAAAGTTGCGGACGGTCGCGGCGCTGTTCGGCCATCATGCGTGCCATTGGCAACAGCAGTTTTGGCGGAACCTGCGATGTCAGGCCCGGACGGTTGCGACGGAAATCTTCGATCCAGGTGACTTCGGCCGACAGGCCAGCAACCATGCGGAAGGTATAGATCACACCGACAACAAACACGCCAAGGATCAGTCCGTTCAGAACGGCGTTGGCCATGAACGCATCGGAAAGTGCCGGAAACAGCAAGGCACCGACGGCGGCGATAATGGCGATGAAAATCCCCATCCGCGTCAGGTAGCTTCCCGGTTTGGTCACGACAGGAAGGGTTGCCATGCCGTTGGCCGAATTATTGCTCATGACGGATCAATCCTAGCGTTGAACGGTTTTGATATCGACACGATCAGCCGGACCGGACGGCACATTGGCGCCCAGCGCACGGACATCGATGCGCGTGGACCGCACACCTTTGTCGATCAGGTAGGAACGGACCTGCAGGGCACGCGAAAGCGACAGACGGCGTGCCTTGCTGGCGTTGTTGGAATCACCTTCGGCATAGGCCTGAAGCTGGATACGCATGTTTTCATCGCTGCCCATGTTCTTGACGATGCTGTCAAGCTGGGCGCGGGCGGCGTTGTTCAGCTCGAAACTGCCGGAACCGAAGGCAAGGCTGTATTCACCGGCACCAGATGGTGCGGATGCAACCGGGTCCTTGGCCGCAGGCGGAACAGCCGCAGTTTCCGCGGCCGGTTTCGGTGCGGGTGCAGGTTCAGGTGTGCTCGGCGCGGTTGCAACCGGTGCCGGTGCAGCGGGTGCCGACGGTTGGCTGTCGGAACGCTGTTCCAGCATTTCCTGCGGCGAGGTCGTGGTGTCAGGTGCCGGGCTTGGGGCGTCTGGCACGTTTGATTTGTTCGGTACAACCGGCTCAGGTGCGGGCGGCGGTGGTGCCTGTTTGGTGTCCTCGGCCGGAAGCGGCGGGGCTTTGGGTGGTTCGACCTCGGCCGGTTTTGTTTCGACTTTCGGGGCCGGTTCGGCCTTGGGGGCCTCGGCCATTTCCGCAGCTGGCGCGGGGGCCGGTTTTGGGGCCGGGGTCGGTTTGCTTAGCGGGACCGGTGCGCTGCCGCTGGCTGCCTGTGCGGCGGCCGGGCTGGCCGGTTTGGCGCGCGGTGCGGCGGTGGGTTCGGGCCGGTTAAGGGCGATCACCTGATTTGCGCCATCATCGTAGGACGGGCTGGTGGTGACACCGGGAACGCCGTAAAACTGCGATTGTGTCGGAACGTCGTTGCTGCCCGAACCGTCGATGACAACGGTTTCAAATCCGTCGCCATAGGTTGCTCCACCGGTATCCTGCGCAAAGCGGTCGGCGGCAAGGAATTCTGAATGCGGGCGGGTTTCAGGATAGATCAGGTCGCTGCCGGCAATCGAAATATGGTCACGCGGAACCGAGGGTGAAAGATAGTTCGGTACGGTCGGTTGTCCGCCAAACCCGTCGGCAACATCCCAGTTTACCTGTACGTTGCTGTCAACGGATACGGGGGTGTATTGCTGTGCGGATGCGCCGCCACTGACAACCACGTTACCGCCCAGTGCGGCCATGAATGCCAGCACCGAAATCTTGGAATACCCCATCATCAAATCGCAGGCCCCTTGTTACCCTGTGTTTGAACACGTTTTTTTATAACGCACAGTTTTGTGTCGATCTTTTGGCACATCGTTTTGTTTGGCGTGCCACCCCGGTCTGCTCACGCGGATAAATCCATGATCAGACGGCAAGTACCATAGCTTAGAGCTTGATGATGAACAACCGCTTTGACCGGCACATGCACGTGAATGCAAAAAGGGCATCCGTGCGAAAGCAGGGATGCCCTTTCAAAAAACGGTAATAAAAGCTGATACTTATTCGGTAACGGCTTTTTTAAGCGTCTTGGCCAGCACGGGCTGGATATAGTCGTTGGCGGCAACGACGCTGCCGGTGCCAAGCATGTTGGTGCCACCTTTGGCATCGCGGACATAGCCGCCTGCTTCGGTGATCATCAGAAGGCCTGCGGCGATATCCCACGCGTTAAGATGAGATTCCCAGTAACCGTCAAAGCGACCGGCGGCGACATAGGCCAGATCAAGCGATGCGGCACCCATGCGGCGCACACCGGCACAACGATCCATGACCGAATGCAGCTGCTTTTCAAACGCGGCGTGATCGCCATGCCCGATATGGGGAACGCCACATGCCAGAACGCATTCGTTCAGACGACGGCGGCCCGAAACACGCAGGCGACGGTTATCAAGATAGGCGCCAACGCCTTTTTCGGCCCAGAAGAATTCATCCTTGGCGACATCGTAGATGATGCCAGCGATGATTTCGTCACCCTTTTGCAGGGCCACGGAAATCGCAAAATGCGGAATGCCGTGCAGGAAGTTGGTGGTGCCATCAAGCGGATCGATGATCCAGCGGTGCTCCGGATCGGAGCCCTTGATTTCGCCGCCTTCTTCCATAAGGAAACCATAGCCCGGACGGGAACGTTCAAGTTCTTCGCGCAGACGTTTTTCGGCACGGTGATCGGCCGCAGAGACGAAATCTGCCGGGCCCTTCATCGATACCTGAAGGTTTTCGACTTCACCGAAGTCGCGTTTAAGTCCATAGGCCGCCTTTTCGACGGCCTTGAACATGACATTGATATTAGCTGAACGACGGGCGGCGCCACGCACGGCTCATCTCCCGGTGTTTGAAAGTAAAAAAGGAAGGCCCAAGGACGAATGTCCTTAGTCTTTTGCACGTTCGAGATAGGTGCATTCGGTCGTGTTCACGACAACGCGCGTACCCGATTCAATATGCGGCGGAACGAGAATGCGAACGCCATTATCAAGAACGGCCGGCTTGAAGGAAGAAGACTGGGTCTGCCCTTTGACAACCGCGTCGGCTTCGACGATCTGGCAGACAACATGTTCGGGCAGGGTCACGGCAAGCGGTTCGCCTTCAAAGGATTCGATGGTGACAACCATCCCGTCCTTAAGGAAAACAGCAGGCTCGCCGATCAGGTCGGAATTGACTGTGATCTGTTCGAAAGTTTCGCTGTCCATGAAGGTGATCATGTCACCATCGGCAAACAGATAGGTATATTCATTCTGTTCCAGACGAACACGTTCGACGGTTTCCGACGCACGGAAACGTTCGTTCAGCTTGGTGCCGGTACGAATGTCTTTGAGTTCAACCTGGTTAAACGCACCGCCTTTACCCGGCTTCACAGCCTGGCATTTTACCGCACGCCACAGGGCACCTTTATGTTCGATAAGGTTACCCGGACGGATTTCGTTGCCGTTGATTTTCATGGCACCAACCGTTCTTTCAGATCACAGATTCACGATGTAAGCGGGACACCCGTCCCATTAAAGTCGGGCTTAACTACCAGTTTGGCGAATTTGCTGCAAGCAGATTGATCAGGGTTTGCGTGCATGGCAAACCGTCATTCGCGCATGGCTGGCGCCAAATCCCTGCGGTAAAAAGGGGATAAACCGGGCTGGATTTCAGTCCGAAGCTGCGGCAATCGCGGCCTTTATTGCCTTCGCCCCGGCCTCGGCGCCGTCCGGATGGTTCCAGACTCCGCCCGTGACGGCAATGAAATCGGCACCGGCTTCGACAATCGGGCCAAGGTTATCGGCCGTGATGCCGCCAATCGCGACACAGGGCACCGTGGTAAAGGTCGTCCAGATTTCGATGATTTCGGGGGTGACGCTGGTTTTGGCTTCTTTGGTCTGGGTCGGATAGAACGCGCCAAACGCCACGTAATCAGCCCCTTTTTCGCCAAGCTCCATGGCGCGATGGCGGCTGTCATAGCAGGACACGCCGACAATGTGTTCTTCGCCCATGATGGCACGCGCTTCGTCGTAGCTGGCGTCTTCTTCGCCGACATGCACACCGTCAGCGCCCGATTTTTTGGCAATATCAGGGCGGTCATTGAGGATCAAGGGAATGTCGCGGTCCGCACACAGCGGCAGGATCGCATCAATTGCCTTGCGGATTTCATCATCGGAAACGTCTTTGAGACGCAGCTGCAAACAATCAATCGCACCGGTATCAAGCACGGATTTCAGGCGGTCCGGAAATACGGCCAGATCGATTTTGGGGGGTGTCAGAAGATAAAGGCCGGTTTGGTCGTCTGCGTTCACAATGGTCATTCCTGATCAAAAACTGCGTATCATGTAACGTTTCATCACCCTTTTGGCAATCACCCAGCCAAAAACGCCGCAAGCCGACGGTCAAGTTCCGCATCGGGCAGATGATCGTCACCGGTTTCGTAAATCCGGTCCGGGTCGGGCAGGGTGGTGCGTATCTGGCATCCTGATTTCGAGCCGAGATTTTCAAGCCGGGTTTTCAAGTCATCGGGCAGATCGTCATCAAGCAGGACCGCATCAATTCCGGCCTCCATCGCGGCCAAGGCCGATGCGCGACGTCCGCGACAATCAAGGATGCCGTGGATGAGGGCATCGGGAAAGTCGGTTCGTAATCTGGCGATCAGGGTGGCAAACCATTGTGCACCAAGCGACGCCCCTGCATTTTCCGGCGACAGCAGATTGATCCGCGCACGCCCTGCAACGCGGCAGGCCGATTGCCCGCCTGCCATGCCATGAATGCGAATGAAAAGGTTTGTGGTGTCTTTCATCGGGGCAAAATATCACCGGGTCGGGATTTGCCAAACAGAAAGGGCGACCCGAAGGCCGCCCTGATCCGGATAGATACCTTCAAGTTCCGATTAAAGGAACTTTGCCATTGCAACGGCGGTATCGGACATACGGTTCGAGAAGCCCCATTCGTTGTCGTACCAGGACAGGATACGGACGAAGTTGCCGCCGATAACCTGGGTCTGGGTGACGTCAAAGGTCGAGCTGTTCGGGTTGTGGTTGAAGTCAATCGAGACCAGCGGAGCTTCGCAAACGCCAAGAACGCCCTTGAGCGGGCCGTTTGCGGCGTCCTTGATCGCGGCATTGATTTCATCAGCCGTGGTGTCGCGACCGGCAACGAAGGTCAGGTCAACCATCGAAACGTTCGGGGTCGGGACACGGATGGCGGTGCCGTCAAGCTTGCCTTTGAGTTCCGGCAGAACCAGACCGACGGCCTTGGCCGCACCGGTCGAGGTCGGGATCATCGAAAGCGATGCGGCACGGGCGCGGCGCAGATCCTTGTGCAGGCTGTCGACGGTGTTCTGGTCGCCGGTGAAGGCGTGAACGGTGGTCATGAAGCCCTTGGTGATGCCAACGGTCTTGTTCAGAACGTCTGCAACCGGTGCCAGGCAGTTGGTGGTGCAGGACGCGTTCGAAACGATGATGTCGGATGCGGTCAGGCTGTCGCTGTTGACACCGTAAACGACGGTTTTGATGTCACCCTTTGCCGGGGCGGAAATCAGAACGCGTTTGGCACCGGCGGTCAGGTGTTTGCCTGCACCCGCTTCGTCAAGGAAGATGCCGGTGCATTCGAATGCGATATCGACATTCAGAGCGCCCCACGGCAGGTTCGCCGGGTCGCGTTCCGAGCAGACCTTGATCGCCTTGCCGTCGATGACAAGGTCGTTGCCTTCGGCTTTGACGTCATTGGCAAGAACGCCATGAACGGAATCGTATTTCAGAAGATGTGCGTTGGTGGCGACGTCACCCAGGTCGTTGATGGCCACGACTTCAACATCGGTACGGCCGCTTTCAACGATGGCACGCAGAACCAGACGGCCAATACGACCAAAACCATTAATCGCTACGCGAATAGCCATTCATCCCTCCAAAATTATGATGATTGGTACCTGGGGAGTATCAATCACGGCTTGGGGTTTAACCCCATAGAAAAAAGGCCGGATCGGCATATTACCGATCCGGCCCCTTGAATTAAACGAGTTCTTTGGCCGCCTTGACCAGCGCCTCGGCGGTGATGCCGAAATGCTCGTAAAGGACTTCGGCCGGTGCCGAGGCACCAAAGCCGTGCATGCCAATGACTTTGCCGTTGTCGCCAACGTATTTTTCCCAGCCGAAGACCGACAGGGCTTCGATGGCGATACGCGGTTTGTCGCCAAGGACTTCCTTGCGGTATTCTGGTGACTGCGCGTCGAACAGTTCCCAGCTTGGCAGGGAGACGACGGCGGCATTGATGCCGTCGGCCTTGAGTTTCGCCTGAGCGTTCACGGCAATTTCGACTTCGGAGCCGGTCGCGATCAGGGTGACCTGACGATCACCGTCGCAATCGGAAATCACGTAGCCGCCGCGCGCGACAAGGTTGTCTTCGCGGTATTCGGTGCGCAAGGTCGGCAGGTTCTGACGGGTCAGCGCCATGACGGTCGGACCGGTTTCGTTGGTGATCGCCATTGCCCATGCTTCGGCGGTTTCAACCGCATCGGCCGGACGGATGACGGTCACGTTCGGCATTGCACGCAGGGACGCGACATGTTCGACCGGCTGGTGGGTCGGGCCATCTTCGCCAAGACCGATGGAATCATGGGTCATGACATAGACAACGCGCTGGTTCATCAGGGCCGACAGACGGATTGCCGGGCGGCAATAGTCGGTGAAGACCAGGAAGGTACCGCCATAAGGCAGAACGCCACCATGGAGCGCGAGACCATTCATGGCCGCCGCCATGCCGTGTTCACGGATACCGTAATAGATATAGCCGCCATGATAGCCGCCATCTGCGGTGATCGGGGCCTGAACGCCGGTTTTGGTGTTGTTCGAACCGGTCAGGTCGGCAGAGCCGCCGATCATTTCCGGGATTGCCTTGGTCAGAACTTCAAGAACGTTCTGGGACGATTTGCGGGTTGCGACTTTCGGCAGTTCAGCGGTGATCTGCTTTTTGTAGTCGTTGAACGCATCAATCCAGTTTTCCGGAAGCTTGCCTTCGACGCGGCGTTCGAATTCGTCCTTGAGGGAGGCTTCGAGATTTTCGAAACGCGCACCCCATGCATCGAAGTCGGCCTTGCCACGCGCACCGGCATTGCGCCATGCGTCGAGAATGTCGGCGGGAATGTCGAACGGCTCAGACGTCCAGCCAAGTTTTTCACGCGCACCGGCAAGTTCGGTCGCGCCAAGCGGCGAACCATGCGTTGCCGAGGTGCCACCCTTGGTCGGGGCACCAAAACCGATAACGGTTTTGCAGGCGATCATCGACGGGGTATTGGTGGTTTTTGCCTTGGCAATCGCGGCTTCGATGGCGACCGGATCGTGGCCGTCAATCTGCTGCACGTCCCAGCCAGCGGCTTCGAAACGTTTTTTGTGATCTTCGGACGTCGAAAGCGAGGTCGGGCCATCAATCGAAATGCCGTTATCGTCAAACAGGACGATCAGCTTCGACAGTTTCATGTGACCGGCCATCGAAATGGCTTCCTGGGAAATGCCTTCCATCAGGCAACCGTCACCGGCAATCACATAGGTGAAGTGATCGACAACATCATCGCCAAAGCGCGCATTCATGATGCGTTCGCCAAGCGCGAAACCAACCGAGGTCGCAATGCCCTGACCCAGCGGGCCGGTGGTGGTTTCGATACCGGCACCATGGCCGAATTCCGGGTGACCGGCAGTACGCGAACCCATCTGACGGAAATTCTTGATCTGATCCAGATCGAAATCTTCGTAACCCGTAAGGTGCAGAAGCGAATAAAGCAGCATTGAGCCGTGACCAGCGGACAGGATGAAACGGTCGCGGTCGGGCCAGTGCGGGTGCTTTGGATCAAATTTCAGGAATTTGGTATAAAGAACAGTCGCGACGTCTGCCATGCCCATCGGCATGCCGGGATGTCCGGAATTGGCTTTTTCGACTGCGTCGGCCGAAAGAAAGCGGATGGCATTGGCCATGCGGTTGTGTTCTGTTTGCGTCGTCATTGGATGCGGTTCCTGGGGGTTTCGCGGTCGGGCGATGAAAACACTTTTGATACATGTATTCCATGTTAACGGAATTCGCGCGGAACATGCCCGTACGGGGGGCATCCGTCAACCGCTTCTGTCGAAAAACTGCGCCAATTGTCCTAATTGTGGTTAACGAAAATGACAAACATGCCGGGTTGCCAAGGTGCATGTTGACGCGTCCTGATCCTGCCCCCTATGTTGCCGTTTGGCCCGGCGTTCCCTGTATCCTTTCGGTTCGGTGAACGGGGCGGGTAACGTTGCGCATGTCATGACGGGCTTTTCCATACGGTTTCCGGGCATTATTCCGTGGGGCAGATATTTGATGCCACGGGTTTGTTCGGCAACAAATCAGCCTTTTTCATGACAAAGTCGGTTGGCAGGGTGGCCAATCTTGCGATTGGGTACGGGTTTTGCCTGTGCCGACCGGGTAGTTTAACAAAGCTGGATATTGAATATGTCGCGTTTGCTAGAAGCGAGTATCCGACTTAAAGCGGCCATCGACAGTCTTGATGCTGCCGTGGAGTCGCGTATGGCCAAGGATATCGGAAATCAATCCGATGCTGCCGGTGAAGTCGAAACCCTGAAAAGCCAGCTGGCAGCCGTGCGTCAGGATTATGACAAGCTCGCAACAGCAACCCAGACCGTCTCGGCCCGTCTTGACGGTGCCGTGGGGCAGTTGCGTCTGGTCCTTGATGATGATCGCGAACAAAGGCAGGCATAAAATTCATGGCACAGGTTTCAGTACGAATTAACGGGCGCAGCTATGATGTTGCCTGCGACGATGGTCAGGAAGAACGCCTGATGAGCCTTGCGCAATATGTCGATGAACGGGTTCGCGAGATTGCCGGAGCGGTTGGTCAGATTGGCGAACAGCGCCTTTTGGTGATGACCAGTCTTCTGATTGCCGACGAGCTGGGCGACATGCATGAAAAATTGCGCAAGGGTCAGACAAGTGTCGAACCGGAACCCGGCAGCGTAAGTGCGGCCGAAGGTGACGCGATTGCGGAAAACATGGAAAGCATGGCTGTTCGCATCGAAGCTATTGCGCAAAAGCTTTCGCAGGACTAAGTTCCGGACGCTGACTGTTTTCGATGCGCCGTTCGCGGTGATCGGGCGCAGCGGCAAATCGGGGGCTGCCCTGTTCGTCAGGTTCGCTAATTCCCGGGGCCGATGCTCATTTCTCTAGGGAGCTGTCCCTGTCGAGGCCGTGGTCTCGTTATACGGCGCCCACCTGCACACGCAGGTCACGAGGAATTACCACATGGCCAACGGCAGCGGTGGCTCCCACTTAATTCATATCCCCAATTTATCTATGTTGTGCATCAATCGGTGCGTCTGACAGGGGCATCGGTTACAGTCATGTCCGCATTTCGGGCGTGCGACGAAACGGGAAATACAATGCGTTTACTCCATCTTGGCGACGTTCTTGGCCAATCCGGTCGCACTGCAGCACTTGAAGCGTTACCGATGCTGCGGGACCGTCTTTCGGTCGATATCGCGGTGGTGAACGTGGAAAATTCGGCGCACGGTTTTGGTGTGACGGCGAAAATCTGCAAGGAATTTTATGATGCCGGTGCGGATGTCCTGACGACGGGCAACCATGTCTGGGATCAGCGCGAAATCATTGCCTATATCGATGAAGATGAAAAACTGCTGCGCCCGTGGAACTTCCCCGACGGGACACCGGGCAAGGGAGATTATGTTTTCAAAACCCGTTCGGGCAAAAAAGTTTGCGTTGTCAACATGATGGGGCGGCTGTTCATGGACCCGCTTTCGTGCCCGTTCCAGGGCGCGAACAAACTTTTTGCCAAACACAGGCTTGGCAAGAATGTTGATGCGATCATCATCGATTTCCATGCCGAAACCACGTCGGAAAAGATGGCGTTTGGCCATCATTGCGACGGGCGGGCATCGCTTGTTCTGGGGACGCACACCCATGTGCCGACGGCGGATGCCCAGATATTGCCGGGTGGAACGGCCTATCAGACCGATGTCGGCATGTGCGGCGATTTTGATTCCGTGATCGGGATGAAAAAGGAAAATTCGGTCCGCAAATTCATCACCAAAATGCCGACCGGCCGGTTCGAACCGGCAGACGGACCGGCAACGGTGTGTGGTGTTTATGTCGAAACCGACGATGCCACCGGCCTTGCCAAACGGATCGAGCCGGTCCGGATCGGCGGGCGGCTTAAGGGCAGCTGGCCCAGCGCGTAAAATCCAAACATTTTCAAATGTTGAATCCCTGCCTTTATGGGCGGGGACGATCATGCCAAAGCGACAAAAAAAATGAAAGGCCCGCCGGATGACGGGCCTTTCAGCACAAAAGACAGTGGTTTGTAATCAGGCTGCGCGACTGCGGGCCTGCTCGCGAAGGTCTTCGAGGATGCCGTTGATGCGCGCACGCAGGGCTTCGACCTTGTGTGAGGCATCCTGTGCTGTGGTCAGAACTTCGCCCGACAGTTGGCCGGTTTTGCCTGTTTCACTTGCCACATCATTGATCGAGGCGGAAACGGTGCGGGTGCGGTCGGCTGCACTACGCACGTTGCGCGTGATCTCGTCGGTTGCCGAACCCTGTTCTTCGACCGCGGCCGAAATGGTGGTGGCAATCTCGTTGATGTTTTCGATGATGCGACCGATATCCTCGATGGCGGTAACGGATTCCCCGGTCGCCTTCTGGATGCCGGAAATCTGACCGGCAATTTCTTCGGTCGCCTTTTCGGTCTGGTTGGCGAGGTTTTTGACCTCGGCGGCGACAACCGCAAAGCCCTTGCCCGCATCGCCGGCACGGGCCGCTTCGATGGTGGCGTTAAGGGCCAGAAGGTTGGTCTGTTCGGCGATGTCGGTGATCAGTGCGATGACCTCGCCGATGCGGTTTGCCGATTGCGACAGGCTGACCACCAGCTGGTTGGTTTCCTGTGCGCGGTCGGCGGCATTGTTGGAAATGCGGGTCGATTCCGCCATCTGACGGTTGATTTCCGCGTTTGATGCCGAAAGCTGTTCTGTGGCGGCGGCAACGGTTTCGACGTTGCCGGTGGCTTCCTGGGCCGAAGAAGCGACATCTTCGGTCTGGCCGGAAACCAGTTCGGCGCTCTGGCTCATTTGGCCCGACACACCCTGAAGCTGTTCGGCGAGGGCGGCAATTTCACCGACCGCACTTTCGACTTCGTTCTGCAGGGTATCGGCAAGGCCAAGCAGTTCATCGCGGAGTGCTTCGTTGCGTTCACGGTTCAGGCGTTCTTCTTCGGCCTGAAGTTCGCGCACCTTAAGGGCGTTGTCCTTGAACACCTCGACCGCGCGGCCCATGGCGGTGATTTCGTCATTGCCCTTGACCGGGACGTCGATATCAAGATTGCCATCGGCCAATGTCACCATGGTGGTTTGCAGACCGGCAAGACGACGCAGAAGGTTGCCACGCACATAGACCACATAAATGATCAGCGAGATCAGGATGGCCGCACCGGCAACGCCATACATGATCTGCGAGCTTTGCGCATTCAGGGTCTGGGCCGATCCGGCGGCCGCGTCGACATCCGATTGCAGGCTTTCGACCAGTGCCTTGACGCTGTTTTCCATGTCGGCGGCGTATTGGGTGCTTTGATCGACGATCTGCTGCTGGGTTGCGGCGGCTTCAAGATACTTGATCCGCAAGTCAGGAAGACTGCCATCGCCAATAGAGAGTTCAAGCATGTCACTGACGATGTTGGAGTAGAACTTTTTGAGTTTTTCGTTGTCGAGACCTTCGATCAATTTTTGCAGCGATGCGAAGCTGCCGCGGACCTGCACGCTGATGACCGAAAGCCGGGTCGGGTCGTCGAGCGAGCTTGATGTCAGGATCGTGTTGACGATGTCGCTGCCCATCCGGCTGAGTTCAAGAACCGGTCCGCGCGATGCAACGGCATCGTCGAGGTCGTAAAGCAGTTTGGTTGTGCGGACCTGATCTTCGTAGGGCAGGGGATCGCCTGATTTGCGCAGATCTTCGACTGAGGCATTGATCCCGGCAATGGTTGTCTGGGTGAAAGACAGGAGCGGGGTGATCATGCTGCTGTAACGCCCGCTTAGCTGCTGAAACTTGTTCAGTTTTCCGGCAATGTCATCGGCGATGGCAAACCGGTTCAGGGTCATTGCATGCAGATTTTCCAGCGCGTCGCGCAGATTGGCACTGTTGGTATCTATACCATCGAGGATTTCGGCTTGAAGATTTGTTTCGCGCAATTGCGCGACATTTTCGTCAAGCCCGGCCAGCAGCGTATCAAGTTCTGCTTTGACAGCCTGTTCTTCGTCGGGGGTTTTCGATGCGATGATCCGCGGCGCGATGGCCACGATCTTTGCGCTGTCGGTCGCGAGTTGTTGTGCCGAAAACATCGGCGGCAGTTTCGAATGCGTGATGTCCGCAAGTTCGGAGCCGAACTTGTCGAAGGATATCACGGCGACGGTGGCCGCCACGACGGCCATCAGGCCGACAAGTGCAAATGATGCCGCCAGTTTCCCCTGAACGCCGAAGCCTTTTGTGGTCTTGTTGACCGGCTTCTGGCGATCATCAGATTTGATAGTCTTTCCCATTACTCACCTAACCCCGATTACGCATAACCAGCGCACCGGCATCTGTCATGCCGGTAACACGCGTCTGTTTGATTTTCCTGGATGAAACCTTCCTGTGGTTTCCGCATTCGGGGAGTCCCGCGATATCGGTTAGGAACGATAAGGATGCGCGACAATTGAAGGCGGAAGTTCTTGTTTTTCTTATGTTGAAAATTTCTATAGCACAGGCGCCGGTGCAGAATAACCCAAATGTTTCTCTAATGTGGCAGCCCTGTCCATCTGGATAAGTCCTTTGTACAAAAGCTTGTAGCCATTCTGACCAATAGAAAAGGCCCGCCGGGTGGCGGGCCTTGCACAGAAGAAGGTTTGGCAGATTTCGGCAGATCAGGAGGCGCGATCACGTGCCTGCTGACGGAGATCCTCGAGGATGCCGTTGATCCGCGAACGCAGATTTTCGACCTTTTCGGATGCGGTCTGTGCCGTTGCCAGAACCTGACCGGAAAGTTCGCCGGTTTTGCCGGTTTCACTTGCCACATCATTGATCGAGGCGGAAACGGTGCGGGTGCGATCAGCCGCACTGCGCACATTACGCGTGATCTCGTCGGTTGCCGCACCCTGTTCCTCGACCGCGGCCGAAATGGTGGTGGCAATCTCGTTGATGTTTTCGATGATGCGACCGATATCCTCGATGGCGGTAACGGATTCCCCGGTCGCCTTCTGGATGCCGGAAATCTGACCGGCAATTTCTTCGGTCGCCTTTTCGGTCTGGTTGGCGAGGTTTTTGACCTCGGCGGCGACAACCGCAAAGCCCTTGCCCGCATCGCCGGCACGGGCCGCTTCGATGGTGGCGTTAAGGGCCAGCAGGTTGGTCTGTTCGGCGATGTCGGTGATCAGTGCGATGACTTCGCCGATGCGGTTTGCCGATTGCGACAGGCTGACCACCAGCTGGTTGGTTTCCTGTGCGCGGTCGGCGGCATTGTTGGAAATGCGGGTCGATTCCGCCATCTGACGGTTGATTTCCGCGTTTGAGGCCGAAAGCTGTTCGGTGGCTGCGGCAACGGTTTCGACGTTGCCGGTGGCTTCCTGGGCCGAGGATGCGACATCTTCGGTCTGGCCGGAAACCAGTTCGGCGCTCTGGCTCATCTGGCCCGACACACCCTGAAGCTGTTCGGCGAGGGCGGCGATTTCACCGACCGCACTTTCGACTTCGTTTTGCAGGGTATCGGCAAGGCCAAGCAGCTCGTCACGGAGTGCTTCGTTGCGTTCACGGTTCAGGCGTTCTTCTTCGGCCTGAAGTTCACGCACCTTAAGGGCGTTGTCCTTGAACACCTCGACCGCGCGGCCCATGGCGGTGATTTCGTCATTACCCTTGACGGGGACTTCGATATCGAGATTGCCATCGGCCAGTGTCACCATGGTGGTTTGCAGACCAGCCAGACGACGCAGAAGGTTGCCACGGACATAGACCACATAAATGATCAGCGAGATCAGGATGGCGGCGATGGCGACAACGGCCAGTGCCGTCAGGCTCTGTTTTTCGACGACTTTTGCCTGTGTGGCGGCGTCATCGACTTCGGAGTTCAGGGCGGCGACCAGTTCGGAAACGCCGCTGCGCATTGCGTTGGCGTATTCACCGCTCTGGATGACCAGACGCTGGCTTTCTTCGGCGGCGGCAAGTTCGCGTTTGCGAAGCTCCGGCAGGCTGTCATCCCCGACCGAGAGCTTCTGCATCTTGTCGATCAGTTCGACATAGAAGTTCTTCAGGCGCTCGTTCCCGATGGAATCAAGGGCGGCCAGTGCATCGGCATAGGTGCCGCGAATACGCACCGGAATGATCGACAGACGCACGGCCTGCGTTTCGGTGGTTGACGCGATGATCATGTTGGCAGCAGACGAACCAAGACGTTCGATTTCCAGAACCGGTGAACGTGCGCTGATGGCCTCGTTCATCTTGATGAAGTTTTCAACGACTTCTTCGGTGCTTGCCGTGTATTTGGCGGACGGGTCGTCCTTTAATGACTGCGCATAGGCGTTGCCCTGCGCGATGTCATTCTGAGTATAGGACAGAACCGGTTTCAGCGTATCGCCATAGCGTTTTGCAAGGTCCTGGAACTCGCTTAGTTTTTCGGCCTTTTCGGTCGAAATGGCAAAACGTTCCTGGGTGACGGTGTGCAATTGACCAAGGGTGTCCTGCAACTGAATGCGGTTGTCATTGATCGTGGTAATCACGTCGGGCATGAAGCCGGTTGATTCGATTTCGTTGATCTTGTTGACCAGTTCCAGCAGGCGGAAATCAAGTTCTTCCTTGATGGCCAGTTCTTCATCTGTGGAATTGGATGCGACGATGCGCGGCGCAATCGCGACGATTTCCGCGCTTTCGGTCGCCAGTTGCTGTGCCGCGGCGATCGGCGGCAGTTTTTCTTCTGTAATGGTGGTCAGAGCTTCGCCGAACTTGTTGAAAGACACGGCACCCACAACGGCAGAAACCACCGCCATCAATCCGACCAATGCAAACGATATCAGAAGTTTGCTTTGGACCCCGAACTTAATTCCCATTCTGTCCTACCTTCTTGTGCTGTTTTCCCCGAGCGGCTTCTGTGTCCGTCCGGGTTTCTTGGATCAGGCAACGGGTGTTTTGTTCTTTTCGTCGCCCAGTTCGTAACCCCCGAAGAGTTATACTTTAGAGTTATTTTTTCTTATTAAGGGACATTATTGAAATATTATTCACAGAACTGCAAGGCGTAAGCCGTTCTGCGACGAAAAATCACGGTTAAATCCATAAGTTGTATAAATCGGAGGTGATGCGCCCGCGGTTTCGGTGCGCGCCGGTTGATGAATGCGGGCTGATGACGGATAGCTGGACCTTGAAGCGCAAACAGGATATAGGAGCGGTCGAAATTTCTGCCTGTCAGTTTGTCCGGTCCGGTTCGGTCCGCCGGACTGGCGCGCAATCATCGCGAGACCGGTCTGCCCGGGAAGATCCCGCAGTTACCGGCCGGTGCCCGATTTGCACTGATCGACAACACGAAAAGAATACAGGTTTCAGGTTATGGCCGGCCATTCCCAATTTAAGAACATCATGCACCGCAAAGGCGCGCAGGATAAAAAGCGCGCCAAAATCTTCACCAAACTCGCCCGTGAAATCACGGTTTCGGCGAAAATCAGTGATGATATCAACAGCAACCCGCGTCTGCGTGCAGCGATTGCCGCCGCGCGTGTTCAGAACATGCCCAAAGACAACATTGATCGCGCGATTAAAAAGGCGACCGGTGCAGGCGAGGGCGACAATTATGAAGAGGTCCGTTACGAGGGCTACGGGACGGCCGGTGTTGCCGTGATCGTCGAGGCGCTTACGGATAACCGCAACCGTACCGCATCCGAAGTGCGTGCCGCATTCGCCAAAAGCGGTGGAAACCTTGGTGAAACCGGTTCGGTCGGCTTCATGTTCAACCGTCTTGGTGAAATCGTTTATCCGGCGGACAAGGCCGGTGCGGATGAAATGTTTGAGGCCGCCCTTGAAGCGGGGGCTGCAAACGTGGAATCGGATGATGAGAGCCACGTCATCGAAACCGAGATCGAAGAGCTTAACAATGTGCGTGAAGCGCTGACCGAGAAGTTCGGGGATCCGGAAAGTGCGAAGCTTGTCTTCCGCGCGGTGACCGAAGCCGACATCAGCATCGATCAGGCACAGAGCATCATGAAGCTTGTTGATGCGCTTGAAGATAACGATGATGTCCAGAATGTCTGGACCAACGTTAACTGGACCGACGAGATCGCTGCTGCGCTTGATAACTGATTACGCTTGCTTACGCCCGTCATTCCCTTTTGAATGACGGGCGTATTTTATTTTGCTTATGATAATAAGGTGAGGCGACGTGGTCAGGGTTCTCGGTATCGATCCCGGTCTTCAACGCACGGGCTGGGGGGTGATCGACCTTACAGACAACCGGATGCGTCATGTTGCCAATGGTGTCGTGACCTCGACACAGTCGCTATCGCTGGCGGAACGGCTTGATCAGCTTCATAGCGGGCTTATGGAGGTGATTGCGGCCTGGACGCCCGATGAGGCCGCGGTCGAGGAAACCTTCGTTAACAAAAACCCTGTTTCGACGCTTAAACTGGGGCAGGCGCGCGGTGTTGCGCTGCTTGCGCCGGCACGTTGTGGCATTCCGGTAACGGAATATACACCCAATGCCGTCAAAAAGACGGTGGTGGGTGCGGGGCATGCGGCCAAGCAGCAGGTTGAAATGATGGTATCCACCCTGCTGCCGGGATGTCAGATCCATGGCGCAGATGCGGCCGATGCACTGGCGGTTGCGATTTGTCATGCACAACATGCCGGAACCCGCGCGCTTGCGGGGATAACATCCGGACCGGGGAGAAAATACAGGTGATCGCAAAACTTCGCGGAATTGTCGATTTCATTGGCGAGGACAGTGTCATCATCGATGTGAACGGGGTCGGATACCTTGTTTTTGCATCGCGCAGAACATTGACCATGCTGCCGCCAAAAGGCGGCGAGGCGGGCTTGATGATCGAAACCCATGTCCGCGAAGATCACATTCATCTTTATGGTTTTGCCGATAACGCCGAAAAGCAGTGGTTTGCCCTTTTGACGACGGTTCAGGGGGTTGGGGCCAAGGTTGCGCTGGCCCTTTTGTCGGTTTTAAGCCCGACCGATCTTTTGCGTGCGATTGCCGCGCAGGATACCACGGCCCTTTGCCGGGCGCCGGGGATTGGCCCGAAGGTGGCGACCCGTGTTGTGGGTGAACTGAAAGACAAGGCGTCGCGCCTTAACCTTGGCCCGGTTGCGGCCCCGGCGGCACCCGTGGCACCGCCCGCCGCAACTTCGTCAAAAAAATCTGCAAAATCGGCCAAACCGGTTGCTGATGTGAGTATCGACACAGCCGATGCCGCGCCGGTTGTCGATGATGGCGCGGTTCTGGCCGATGCGGTTTCAGCGCTGGTTAATCTGGGCTATGGCCGGTCCGAGGCATTTGGCGCGGTTGGCAAGGCCGCCCAGCAGGCCGGTGAGGACAAGACACTTGATACCCTGATCCGTCTGGGATTGAAGGAGCTTAGCGCGTGAGCGAGGAAGAAGACCGTTTGCTTAGCGGGGAACGCCGCGAAGAGGATTATCAGGACGGCTCTTTGCGCCCGCGTCGGCTGGACGATTTTACCGGCCAGAAAGAAGTGCGCGAAAATCTTGATGTGTTCATTCAGGCTGCGCGAGGCCGCGAAGAGGCCATGGACCATGTACTGTTTTTCGGGCCTCCGGGCTTGGGGAAAACGACACTGTCGCAGATTGTTGCCAGCGAGCTTGGCGTCGGTTTCCGGGCGACGTCCGGCCCGGTGATTGCCAAGGCCGGTGATCTTGCTGCCCTTCTGACCAATCTTCAGCCGCGCGATGTTCTGTTTATTGATGAAATCCATCGCCTGAACCCGGCGGTCGAGGAAATCCTGTATCCGGCGATGGAAGATTTCCAGCTTGATCTGATCATCGGCGAGGGACCGGCTGCACGTTCGGTGCGGATTGATCTGCCGCCCTTTACGCTTGTCGGGGCAACGACACGGTCGGGGCTTCTGACCACGCCGCTTCGTGACCGGTTTGGCATTCCGTTGCGGTTGCGATTCTATGAGCCCGAAGAGCTGGTCGAGATCGTGGCGCGCGGTGCGCGGTTGCTGAGTTTCGATATGACGCGTGAAGGGGCGATGGAAATTGCCCGCCGGTCACGGGGAACACCACGTATTGCCGGGAGGTTGTTACGCCGGGTGCGTGATTTTGCGGTGGTTGCCGGAAAATCGCCCGTCGATAAATTCATCGCCGATGCGGCGCTAACACGGCTTGAGGTCGATAACCTTGGCCTTGATAGCCAGGACCGGCGTTATCTGAACTGTATTGCCGGGAATTACGGCGGCGGGCCAGTTGGAGTTGATACGCTGGCTGCCGCCCTGTCGGAAGAACGCGACACGATTGAAGACGTGATCGAACCGTATCTGTTGCAGCAAGGATTGATACAGCGCACCCCGCGGGGCCGGATGCTGGGCATCAAGGGATACAAGCATCTGGGGCTGGTGCCGCCGCGCGAAGGCAATGGTGTGCCGTTGGCGGACCTGTTTGACCAGCGCGCGACCAAGGCCGCAGACGGGACAGAGGAATGACGGATAAGCGTGAAAACAGCCTGCTCGGTCATATCGAGGGCAAGCGACATATTTTCCCGTTAATGGTGTTTTACGAGGATACCGATGCAGGTGGAATTGTATATCACGCCAACTATCTCGCCTTTGCCGAGCGGGCACGTTCAGCGATGCTTAACCTGTTGGGCTTTAGCAATAGTAGCGTTGCAGAGCGCCACAAAGTTGCCATAGCCGTTCGACACTGTACGCTCGATTTTCGCCGGGCGGCCCGGTTGGAAGACAGGCTGATTGTGGATACTCGCCTGATCAAACTGGGGGGCGCGTCGCTGGGATTCGAACAGAAGATCATGCGGGATGACGAGGTGCTCGTGGTTATCGAGATATATCTCGCCTGCATGTCGCTGCAAGAGTTACGGGCGCAACGGCTGCCCGATGAATTGAGAACGGCTTACGCAACCTATCTGGATGTGAACGAGGACTGAAGAGAATATGGAAAATCAGGTGGTCGACGCGGTAACGCTGGGGCAGTCGGTCATGGCCCATGACATGTCCATGTGGGGTCTGTTCATGCAGGCCGGGATTGTCGTCAAAACGGTGATGATCGGGCTGATGCTGGCATCGGTTTGGGTCTGGGCAATTGTCATTGAAAAGCTGATCCGGTTGCGCAAATTGCGCGCCCAGGCAAACACATTTGAAGAAGCCTTCTGGTCGGGCGGGTCGCTTGAAGACCTGTATGACCGAATTGCTGATCAGCCGCGCGATCCGATGTCGGCGATTTTCGTTTCGGCAATGCGCGAATGGCGTCGTTCGAACGCGCGCGGGGTCAAGGGCGAAACAATGCGCGCCCGCCTTCAGCAGCGCCTGGAACGGTCGATGGAAATCACGCTGGGCCGTGAAATGGACCGGGTTGAACGTTATATGACCTTCCTTGCGTCTGTTGGTTCGACCGCACCGTTTGTCGGCCTGTTCGGGACGGTCTGGGGGATCATGGTTTCCTTCCAGGCGATTGCGGCCTCGAAAAACACGTCGCTTGCGGTTGTCGCACCGGGGATTGCCGAGGCACTGCTTGCAACGGCGATGGGCCTTGTCGCGGCAATTCCGGCGGTGGTGGCCTATAACAAGATTTCCAGTGACCTGAACCGGTATGGCAATCGCCTTGAAGCGTTTGTTGACGAGTTCACGTCGATCCTGTCACGCCAGCTTGACGACGCGAGAGACTGATATGGGCGCTCAACTCGCATCCGGATCCGGCGGAGGACGCCGCCGCGGTCGCCGCAGCAACCGCCGCCGCGCCATGAGCGACATCAACGTCACCCCGATGGTTGACGTGATGCTTGTTCTGCTGGTGATTTTCATGGTGGCGGCACCTTTGATGACGGTCGGTGTCGAAGTGGACCTGCCGGAAACATCGGCCGCCCCGATGACCGGTCAGGACGAACCACTTGTCGTGTCGGTCACGGGGGATGGCACCCTTTATATCATGGACAGTGAAGTCGCCCAGGACACGCTGGTCGAAAAGCTTTCGGCCATTACCGAGAATAAACGCGATACCCGTATTTTCGTGCGCGGTGACCGGGCAATTGATTATGGCCGTGTAATGGAAGTCATGGGCCTGATCAACGAGGCCGGGTTTAGCAAAGTTGCGCTGATCGCGGAGCTGCCCGCAAAGGGCAAGTAAACCGACATGTTTCGCAGTGTTCTGATTTCTCTGGCAGCCCACTTGGTGATCTTTCTGATTGCCTGGTTAGGCTTGCCGGAACTGTTCGAGGAAACGCCGCTGGAACTGCAATCGATTTCGGTCGAGGTGGTGACAGTCGATGAATTCTCGGCTGCTCCGACCAAGGCGCTGCCAAAGCCGAAAGCCGAAGAAAAGCCGAAACCGAAACCGGTTGCAAAGCCAGAGCCAAAGCCGGTTCCGAAGCCGGAACCCAAACCGACCCCGAAACCGGAACCCAAGCCTGCGCCAAAGCCAGAGCCCAAACCGGAACCGAAGCCTGAGCCGAAACCGGAGCCGAAGGTCGAGCCCAAACCACAGCCGAAACCGGAACCCAAACCCGTTCCGAAACCGGAAGTGAAGAAGGAACCGACCCCGACCCCGGAAAAGCCGAAACCAAAGCCGGTTGAGGCAAAAAAGCCAGAGCCAAAGCCGGAACCGAAGAAACAGCCCGACCCGGAGCCGAAGCGGACACTTGCCGATATTCTGAAGGATGTGCGCAAAACCGAACCGAGCGCACAGCCGACACCACAGGATACACCGGAAGATACGCCCGAAGACAATGCAAGCGAGGTGGTTGCGACCCGTCTGGACGCGCGTTTGACTATGAGCGAGCTTGACGCCGTCAAAAGACAGATCGAACGCTGCTGGAGCCCACCGGCCGGAGCCAAGGAAGCCGGGAACTTTGCGGTCGAAATACATGTTGTTGCAAGGCCAGACGGAACAGTACAAAAGGCACAAATCAGCAACTCCGGGGAGATTGGAGGTGATCCTTCTCGCCGTACGATTGCAGAAAGTGCTCTTCGAGCTGTGCTAAATCCGCAATGCAGTCCTCTAAAACTGCCGCTGGATAAATACGAAATGTGGCGCACATTCACGTTCAATTTTGACATGCGTGAAATGCTGGGCCTGTAATGAATAAAATCATAAGTCCCTCAAAACGCGTGGAAAATAGCGAGGCAGGATGACCATCAAGACCAACGCATCAAAACGAGATTGGGTTACACGCAGTCTGGCCGGACTGTGTGCCCTTGCCGTTGTCGCTGGCCTGGCCGTTGTACCCTCGGCACCGGCGCATGCCGAACTCCGTATCGACATCACCCGGGGTGAAGTCAAACCGATGCCGATTGCCGTTACCCGTTTCCCGGGTGAAGGTGTTTCGGAAACCGAAGTCGGTCAGAACATCACGTCGGTGATCAGTGCCGATCTGGCGCGATCGGGTCTGTTTGCGCCAATTGACGAAAAAGCCTTTATCCAGAGTGCCAGTTCGCTGGCGGTCAATCCGAACTTTGCCGAGTGGCGCGCGATCAATGCGCAGGCACTTGTCAATGGCCGGGTTGTTACCGAACCGAACGGGCTTCTGCGTGTCGAATTCCGCCTTTGGGATGTTCTGGCTGAAAACCAGATGGCAGGGGTGGCCTATCGCACCCAGCCGAACAACTGGCGGCGTATCGCACACAAGATTGCCGACGAGATCTATAAACGCATTACCGGGGAATCGGGTTATTTCGATACCCGTATCGTTTATGTCTCCGAATCGGGCCCGGGCGATAAACGCGTCAAGCGGCTGGCCATCATGGATCAGGACGGTGCGAACCACCGTTTCCTGTCGGACGGCAAGTTTCTTGTTCTGAACCCGCGTTTTTCTCCGACGGCCCAGGAAGTGGTTTATATGTCGTACTTCAACGATAAACCACGTGTCTATGTTCTGGATATCGATACCGGCGAGCTTGAATTGCTTGGCGATTTCCCGGGCATGACCTTTGCCCCGCGTTTTGCCCCAGACGGCAATTCCGTGGTGATGTCCCAGGCTTTGGACGGCAATAGTGAAATCTACCAGCTGGATCTGCGTACGCGCGAAAAACGCCAGTTGACGCGGCATCCTGCAGTTGATACATCGCCGTCATATTCTCCTGATGGTTCGCGAATTACGTTCAACTCGGACCGTAGCGGATCACAGCAACTTTACGTGATGAATGCGGATGGAAGCGGTGTCCAGCGCATCAGTTTCGGTGGTGGTCTTTATGCCACACCGGTCTGGTCGCCACGCGGTGACCTGATCGCATTCACCAAGTCACAAGGAGGTCGGTTCTATATCGGTGTCATGCGTCCAGATGGCAGTGGAGAGCGGCTTTTGGCCGAGGGCTTCCTTGTCGAAGGCCCGACATGGGCACCGAACGGAAGAGTGTTGATGTATCACCGCCAGCACCCGTCCAGGGACGGGACCAAGGATCGCTATCGTCTGTATTCGATCGATTTGACCGGTTTTAACGAACGTGAGATCGTGACACCGGCGGATGGATCGGATCCGGCATGGTCACCCTTGATTCCCTGATATCTCAAGAGTATAGTCATCGCGAAGCACTGAATGCGATTCGCATTAATCGCGGGCATTTTCGGTGTCGCGAGACATGGAAAACACCACAATCGGGCGAATGCGTCCGGTGTTAAGGGGAAAACTTAAATGAAACTTCGGATTCTGAGTGTTTTTGCTGCTGCCGCACTTCTGGCTGCCTGTGAAACCGCACCTGACAGCTCGGCAACTTCTGCTGGCGAAGGTGTTTCGACCACCAATCAGCCGTCTTCCACTTCGAGCACGCTTTCGGAAAGCAGCCCGGAATGGTTCGCGGTTAATGTTGGCGATCGCGTATTCTTTGGCTTCGACAAATATGACCTGTCGGGCGAAGCACGCCGTACGCTGGAACTTCAGTCTGCCTGGCTGAAAAAATACCCGCAGTACAAAGTGGTTGTCGAAGGCCATGCCGACGAACGCGGTACCCGTGAATACAACCTTGCACTGGGTGAGCGTCGCGCGAACTCCGTGAAAGATTACCTCGTTGCGCTTGGCATCGATCCGTCACGTGTCGAAACCATTTCTTATGGTAAAGAACGTCCGGTCGCGCTTGGCCACGACGAAGAAAGCTGGGCTAAAAACCGCCGCTCTGTTTCGGTTATCCGTTAAGCGCGTGCAGGTGAAAGCCTGAATTTCAAGGCGCCTGTTCCGAAAGGGACAGGCGCCTTATTTTTGCCGCCTGAAAATGTTGCAACATAGGGTCAGAACCCCCTAATTTGATTGGAATGGCAGGTGTTATATTTGCGAACTCCGACGTCAAATCCCTCGTCCGGGATGCCAACCCGCACCGCTGGCTTTTCCTTGGATTTCGCAAATATAACACCTGTCCTTCGGATCAATCAGATTTGCAGGGGCTACTTTGTCGCAAAACCTTGAAAGATATATATCTTCCTGCGATTTTGCTTCGCGTATCCGCACAAATCTGATTGACCATCGCAACCAAATTAAGGGGTTCTGACCCTGGATGTTCCTTGATGATACTGGGAATGTGATGTTCGAAATTACGACGAAGGACCCGAAAATGATCCGAGTTGGCCCGAAAACCGGTTATCGCAATGACGCCCTGCCGCACCAGATTTCCGCGGCGGCGCATTCACCAACCGTTGGGGGAAAACAGGGGGCGCTGCGCCGTCGCCCGGTCGGCTATTTGTCGGTGTTTGCCGTCGCGGCGCTGCTGGGGATGACTGTTCCTGGCGGTGCACCGGTACGGGCGCAAGAATCCAACATGACCCGTCAGGTCGAACAACTGCGCAAGGATCTTGATCTGTTGCAGCGTTATGTTTACCGCGAGGGTGTTCCTTCGGGTGGTGTTGCCGATGGTGGTTCAAGTGATGGAAGTCCGGCCGCGGCGCGCCAGCAGGTTCAGATCAACGAGATCGAACGCGCGGTGACCCAGCTTACCGGCCAGATCGAAGAATTCGACTTCCGCATTCGCAAGATTGAAGATCGCCTTGATCGTCTGGTTTCCGATGTTGATTTCCGCCTTAGTCAACTTGAAGGCGGCGCCAATGCTGGTGGCACGCAGACCGGTGCTGTTGCCCCGTCGGCAGCGGCCGGGGCCGCGGCAAACGGTGCGAGCGCATCGAATGCCCAACCAAATACCGCCGGTACGGGGCAACGGGTTGATGACCGTGGCACCCAATTGTTCGGTGTGATCGAGAATGAAGGTTCGCCGCCCTCTGTTCCGTCCGGCCCATCCAATACAGGGGCAGGTAGGCAGGCACCTGCCGCGGCCGCATCTGGTGGCAGTGGTGCCCTTCCGGCCGGGACACCGGAAGAACAGTATCGTTATGCTTTTGATCTTTTGCGCAAACAGAACTTTGCGGCGGCGGAAACCGCCCTTGCCGCGTTTGTCAAAAGCCATCCGGACAATGCATTGGCCGGGAATGCGCAATACTGGCTTGGCGAAACGTTTTATGTTCGCGAACAGTATGATCAGGCGGCTGTCGCGTTTACCGAAGGTTTCCAGACCTATCCCGATAGCAGCAAGGCGGCCGATAACCTGCTTAAACTTGGCATGTCGCTTGGCAATCTGGGCAAGAAGGACGATGCCTGCACGACGTTTGGCCATCTGATTTCAAACTTCCCGAATGCGTCGGCGGTCGTGCTTGACCGTGCCCGTCAGGAACGCAAGAACCGCGGCTGTTCCTGATGGCAGTCTGATGGCAGACCAACCGGAAAATATGATCAATCCCGATCCGGCGTCCGATGGAACCCCATTGGACGCCGTTGTCTTTTCACGCCTGATGAATGTTTTTGGCCCGTTTGAAGATCGGCCGAAAATTGCCGTGGCGGTTTCGGGGGGCGCGGACAGCATGGCGTTGGCGTTACTGGCGCATGAATGGTGCGGGTCAAAGGGCGGCGAATTGACCGCCATCACGGTTGATCACGGCCTGCGTGCGGAGGCGGCAGAGGAAGCGATCCGGGTTGGGGAGCAGCTTCGAAAACATGGCATTGATCATCGTATTCTGTGCTGGGACGGGGCCAAACCGCAAAGTGGCATTCAGGAAGCGGCGCGCAAGGCCCGCTATGACCTGCTGGACCGCGCGTTGGGGGAAATGGACATCCTGCACCTTTTGGTCGCCCATCATCGCGATGATCAGCATGAAACGCTTGTGATGCGGCAACAGCGCGAGAGTGGCGTGATCGGCCGGGCCGGGATGGCGGCGCGGCGTTATCTGCGCAATGCCAGAGTGTTGCGGCCTTTGCTGCCCGTGGCCAAGGTTGATCTGATTGCAACGCTCCGGACCCGCCAGCAGGACTGGATCGAAGACCCGTCCAACCGCAATGTCCGTTTTGAGCGCGTGCGCATCAGACACAACCCGATGATGGACGGCCCGAAAAAAGAGACGGTTCAAAGCGCTGCCGATACACGCCAGACCGCGGAATACCGGATTGCCGATCTTCTGGCATCGGCAGTGCAGATTGCAAATTGCGGTATTGCGCGTATCGATTATTCGAACTGGCGGGATGTCGGCGGTGATGAAGTAACCGCACGCTATGCCCTTGGGCATATTGTCCGGGTGGTTGGCGGAGAAAATTATATGCCGGCACTGGGCGCGTTGACGGCGGCCCTGTTGCAAATCAACGAGAAGGAAGATGCGCGGGTCAGTCTGGGGGGATGCGTGTTGCATCGCCGGGGGGGCATTTTGCTGGTTTATCGAGAGATCGGGCGCGTGGATGCCCATCCGGTTCGCATTGATGCCGATTTGATGCGCGATGGTTTCGGACAGCGTTGGGACAATCGGTTCGAGCTGTTTTTCGCAGATCATGGCGCGGGGGCAACCGCGGATTACGGTGATTTGGGGCGGTTTGTGATTGCGCCGCTGTCGGCTTGTGATGCGTTTCACACGCGCGCCTTTCGGGCCGCCATTGGCAAAATCGCGCCATTTGTTGATCATTTGCCGCGCGCGGCCCTTGCATCCATACCCGCACTTTATGATAAAGAAGTTCTGCTTTCCGTTGGCGGGCTTGAGGTTTCAGGCATTTCCGACGTATTATCCGCCGCCGGTTGCCGCACGGCCCCGATGGGGGTAGAAAACGCAATCGGCATGCGATGGCGGTTTGCACCCCCGACACCTTTGTGGGAAAGTGGGTTTAAATCGTCGCCGAAACCCGACGTCCTACTTGCGTAAAGGTACCTTATCATTATCTGATGGTCAGGCCGTGCGCAGGGCGATTGCGCGTCATGGCGAACACAAATTGCGATCAGTAGCTT
Source organism: Thalassospira xiamenensis M-5 = DSM 17429 (assembly GCF_000300235.2). Taxonomy (NCBI): domain Bacteria; kingdom Pseudomonadati; phylum Pseudomonadota; class Alphaproteobacteria; order Rhodospirillales; family Thalassospiraceae; genus Thalassospira; species Thalassospira xiamenensis. The sequence continues at coordinate 1,536,540 of NZ_CP004388.1, forward strand.
GGAATGAATATGGGAAAAAATCTCGCACTGTGGGTTATCATAGCCATCCTTTTGGTGGCTTTGTTTAACCTGTTTCAGTCGCCATCAGGACGGAGCGGCCAGTCAACGCTGGCGTTTTCGGACTTCCTGGCCGAAGTTGACAGCGGCCAGATTTCAGAAGTTACGATCCAGGGCAACACTCTTACAGCGCAAACCCGCGATAACCGGACCGTTAGTGTTTATACCCCTGATTATCCGAGCCTTGTCGAACGTCTGAACGACAAGGGCGTTCGTATTATTGCCCAGCCGGAAGAAAGCCTGTCGCCGCTTATGAGCGCGCTGATCAGCTGGTTCCCGATGCTGCTGATTATTGGTGTGTGGATTTTCTTCATGCGTCAGATGCAGGGCGGCGGCGGCAAGGCCATGGGCTTTGGCAAATCAAAGGCCAAGATGCTGACCGAGAAATCCGGTCGTGTGACCTTTGAAGACGTGGCCGGGATCGAGGAAGCCAAGGGCGAGCTTGAAGAAGTCGTCGACTTCCTGCGCGATCCGCAGAAATTCCAGCGCCTTGGCGGTAAAATTCCCAAAGGCATGCTTCTTGTAGGACCTCCGGGTACTGGTAAGACGCTTCTGGCACGTGCGATTGCCGGTGAAGCCAATGTGCCGTTCTTTACGATTTCGGGTTCCGATTTCGTGGAAATGTTTGTTGGTGTCGGTGCATCGCGTGTGCGTGACATGTTCGAACAGGGCAAAAAGAACGCGCCCTGCATCATCTTCATCGATGAAATCGACGCCGTTGGCCGCCATCGTGGTGCCGGTCTTGGCGGCGGAAACGATGAACGCGAACAGACCCTGAACCAGCTTCTGGTCGAGATGGACGGTTTTGAGGCCAACGAGGGTGTTATCCTTGTGGCAGCAACCAACCGTCCGGATGTTCTGGACCCGGCATTGCTGCGCCCCGGCCGTTTTGACCGTCAGGTTGTTGTGCCGAACCCCGATCTTGAAGGTCGTGAACGTATTCTTGGTGTTCACGCCCGCAAGGTTCCGCTGGGACCGGATGTTGACCTGCGCACTGTTGCGCGTGGCACGCCGGGCTTCTCGGGGGCGGATCTGGCAAACCTTGTCAACGAGGCAGCGCTTCTTGCCGCCCGTCTTGGCAAGCGTGTCGTCACCATGGCCGATTTTGAAAACGCCAAGGACAAGGTGATGATGGGGGCGGAACGCCGTTCCATGATCATGACCGACGACGAGAAGAAGCTGACGGCTTATCACGAAGGTGGTCATGCGCTTGTCGCGCTGCATACCCCGGCATCCGATCCGATCCACAAGGCAACCATCATTCCGCGCGGTCGTGCGCTGGGTATGGTGATGCGCCTGCCGGAACGCGATCAGGTTTCCAAATCCTACGAACAGCTGATTTCCGACCTGGCGGTTGCCATGGGTGGCCGCGTTGCCGAGGAAATCATCTTTGGCAAGGACAAGGTCACCACGGGTGCATCTTCGGACATCAACATGGTGACGCAGTATGCGCGCAAGATGGTGACCGAATGGGGCTTTTCGGACAAGCTTGGCAATGTCAAATATGTGGATAATCAGGAAGAAGTGTTCCTGGGTCACAGCGTTGCCCAGCATAAGAATGTTTCGGAAAAAACAGCCCAGCTGATCGATGAGGAAGTCCGTCGTTATTCTGACGAGGCCTATGTTTTCGCCAAGCGGGTTCTGACCGAGCATCTTGACGATCTGCATGTTCTTGCCAAGGGGCTTCTGGAATACGAAACCCTGTCGGGCAAGGAAATCGATGCGCTTCTGCGCGGTGAGGAAATCAACCGTGCGGGCCATTCCAATGGTGGTGGCAAGGACGCGGGCGGCGGACGCCGTTCGACGGTTCCGACCACCGGTGGTGCGCGCAAGGAAAACCCGGGTGAAGGTGGCGGGGATTTGTCCCCGGAGCCACAGCCGGGCAGCTAACTGAAAGAGACTGATGGACAAGATCGAAGGATCGGTCCTGCGAAGCCCCGCCGATGTGCGGGGCTTTGCTGATTTTGACGGACCGTTATATTACGCACCTACCGGTTTCATCGACCATGCCGATGATCCCAATACGTTACCACTTGCCGGATCGCGGCGCGGCTTTTCCGCGCTTGAAATCATTCGCCGTCGCGACGGCGGCGGTGCCGAAAGCATGATCCTGCCGTTGCTGGCCCTTGAAGGCTGGGTCCAGAATTCGGGGCGGGTGGATGAAATCAATGACGTTCTGAACCGTCTGACAACCAAACGCGCCGATTTTGCCGGGCTTGATATGGCGTCCTGTCATGTGATGGGTATTATCAATGTCACGCCGGACAGTTTTTCGGATGGCGGCGATTACAACAGCACCGATCAGGCGATTGCGCGCGCGCGCGCCCTGGCGGCACAGGGGGCATCCATCCTTGATATCGGCGGGGAGTCGACCCGGCCGGGGGCGGAAGCCGTGTCCGAAGCCGACGAGATCGCCCGCGTTGTTCCGGTGATCCGGGCCCTGGCCGAAGACGGTCATTGCGTTTCCATCGATACCCGCCATGCAAGCGTGATGGAGGCCGCGATTGAGGCTGGTGCGGCGATCATCAATGACGTGACCGGGCTTGAAGGCGATGAACGGTCGATGGAAGTCGCCGTGGCATCGGGCAGGCCCGTGATGCTGATGCATATGCAGGGCGAACCGGGCACGATGCAGGAAAACCCGCAATATGATTGTGCGGTTCTGGATGTGTATGACTATCTGCTGGACCGGATCGAAAGTTGCGAACGGGCTGGGATTGCGCGCGATCGTATCTGTGTCGATCCGGGCATTGGTTTTGGCAAGTCGCTGTCGCACAATCTGGAACTGCTATCACGTCTGGCGATTTTCCATGGGTTGGGCTGCCCGGTGTTGCTGGGCACGTCGCGCAAATCATTTATTGGCAAGATTGATCCGGCAGCATCCCCGAAAGAGCGGCTGGGCGGATCGATTGCATCGGCGGTCAATGGATGGCGGCACGGTGTTCAGATGATCCGGGTGCATGATGTTCATGACACGGTTCAGTCGATTTCGGTCGCGACTGCGACATCGATGGTATAGCCATTTTCGACTATCAATCTATGGATGTATAGGTTGACCGGTTTGAACAACGAATTATAAAAGGCCCGCCGTTCTGGTGCATTTTCGGGTGCCAGAATTGCGGGTCTTTTTTGGTCCGGTGAATCTGGCAATTTCTGACAGATCGTGCTTGGGGCTTGCGGATTTTACCCAATCGCCACATACCATTAAAGATAAAGAGAATTGCGATCAGGAAGATCGCGCAAATGGTTGGTTTCGTGCAAACAGCGAAGGCGAAGTTGAATGAATGGATACAGCGCGCACGCGCGCGTTGAACAGCCGGAAAAGGCTGCGGGTCAGGAAACGATGGCGACTTGTGTTTTCGTGGTCGAGGACAATGCCGATCTTAATCGGGATTTGTGCGAATACCTCGAGATGTGCGGTTTTGATGTTGTCGGTTGTGAAACCGGCGCAGCGTTTCATCGCGCGCTGAAATCCAAAACACCTGCGGCGGTCATTTTCGATATCATGCTGCCGGATGCCGATGGCTATGAATTGGCCAAATATGCGCGCGCCAACCTTGATTGCGGCATCATGATGCTGACATCCCTTGCGGGGATGGATCATCATCTTACGGGGTATAAATCCGGTGCGGATGTTTACCTGACGAAAGACAGTCCGCTTTCGGTGATCGAGGCGGCCCTGCGCCCGTTGTTGCGCCGGGTTGGCAAAAAAGATGACGATGCGGTTGAAGACCCGGAAAAAGACGGGACCTGGACCCTTGATATGCTGAACTGGACGCTGAGCAATTCGAGCGGCGGTTCTTCGACTTTGACCGCGACGGAACGCACCATCGTGCAATTGCTGGTCGAAGCAAACGGGGCGTGGCTGACACGCCCGGAAATCGTCATGGCGCTGGGCAAGGCCGATACGGCCGAAAATTGCCGTAACCTTGATACGGCGATCCGGCGCGTTCGTCAGAAAGTCCTGCGCGAAACGGGCGATGAATTGCCGGTTCGGACCGCATATGGGCGGGGCTATGCCTTTACTTCGCCCGGTATCATTGTGGGTGCTGGCGAAACCGCCTGATTGACTGTTATCCGTTCAGATGTCGAACGACCCGGTGCTGTCTTCGCATGGCAGCAACAGGCATAGCTCGATCCCGTCGGTGCCCTTGTCACGCAATTTGATCGATCCGCCATGTGCATCAACGATGCGCTGCGAGATATGAAGCCCCAGCGCATTCTGCATTGCGGTTGGCCCGATATCCTGGCGGAAGAGGGCGTCACTGATGCGCAGGATTTCCTGGTTGTTCAAATCTTTGCCGTGGCAGGGAATATCGATTTCCACCAGCCATTCGCCATTGCGACGAACAGTGATATGGATTGGAGATCCTTGAGCGTAGCGCCGTGCGGTTTCAATCAGGTTGGTGATCGCAAGCCCGACCAGTGTGGCATCGACATAGGTTTCAAGCTGTTCGGTCCCGACGCATTCCAGAGTGATTTCGGCATCGGCGCGCGATGTATCTGCGACAAAGTCCGTCAGCAGACGATTGACCGGCACCAGTTCGCGGGCCAGCGCAAAGTCACCGTCATCGATGCCATCCTTGTTGAGGAAAATATCCACCAGACGCGATAGTTTGCGTGCCTGATCCTGAATGCGTTGCAGGCGGTCGGTGACGTCGCTGCGGGCATCGCGCAGCCGAAGCAGCAGCATTTCGGAAGACCGTTGAATAACCGCAAGCGGTGTGCGGAATTCGTGCGAGAGCATGGAAATCAGTTTTCGCTGTTCCCCGACAAGCGATGTTGTTGCCGCGGTGACCCTGAGCATGTTCATGCGTTCCTTTTCGATCTGCGAAAGGCGGAAACCCATGAGGATGCCCATCGCGCACATATGGAAAAACAGTGTGAACTGATGCAGGCCAAGCCGGAACGGCGTGGCGGCAATCAACCCGGCATGGGTCAGTTGCAATAGCACGGCCCCGCCGATCGGGATCACAATGACAACCAGATAGACCCACAAAAGCCACTGCCTTGGTGCCCGGATGATCCGGTAGGCAACAATCAGGGACAGTGTCGTGAGTAACGCGGCATGCAGCGGCACGATATATGTGCCGTAAAGCGCATAAAAATCGGTGGTCACGGTTAGAGCGCAGGCAACCGAAAGCCCGCAATAGACTTTAGCGATCCGCGTGATCACAACATTCTGTTTGCCAAGATCAAGAATATAGAACCAGAGAAAAATGGAGGCAGCCGAGCCGACGACATTGGTCACCCCGACAATCAGGTCATTGGCATAGGGCCATTCGGGTTGAATGATCGCGAGCACAAGCCCGTTGACCGCGGATGCCAGTGTGCCAATCAAAATAACGCAGACACCATATGTCGCAATCGCACGATCCCGGACGAGAGAGCCCAGAACCGTGTAAACCACGCCGAGCATCAGGATGACACCGAAATAGATGCTCATTGCCCCGTCGCGGAGCGTCAGACTGGAAATAAGCTGATCGGTTGGCCAAAGTTTGGCGATCAATAACTGGGTGCTGTTCGATTTGGTGCGGATGAAAAGAGTATAATCACCTGGTTCGAGTGGCGGGAAGCGGTCGACATGCTGACTGCCGCGGGTGGGGCGCAGGCCTGCCGGGACATGATCGCCCATATGGCTTTGCCACAGATGGCGCGATGTTCCCTGCCTGATCAGATAGGCATCGATGAAATTCATGTAGTTTGGCTGAATTTCAAGTTGCAGGGATTGTGTCAGGCCCTGCGGAACAGACAGTTGCAGCCGGTACCAGACGCTATCGCCCGTATAGCCAAAACTTGGCACGCCGGTACTTGGGGTGAAATCATCGATTGGCAGGTTCAAAACGTCATTGAGTGTCAGATCGTTTGTCCGGTCTTCAAGCCACAGAACGTGATCATGCAAATTCACAGGGGCCGCGATGCCCGGCAGAAGGGTCAGTTTGCCGACCTCCGTTGCCGTTGCCGTTGCTGTGGCCGGGGACAGCGGGGCCGTGACCGACAGCATGGTCAGTAGCGCCAGCAGGAGCCGGAAACAGAAAAGCATCGGTCTGTTTTTCGGATGGCTCATGACGCATTTTCCGGGTCGGAGGCCGGTGCCGTCGGGGGATCAAGATTGGTCGTGCGTGCCGCTTCAATGTTGTTTTTGGTCAGTTCGCGGTCATAGGGCAGGCGGATCAGGATGGTGGTGCCACCGTTTTCGCCGACGCTGACTGTCATGCGGCCCATATGCCCGATGATGATCCGGTTGGTGATATGCAGACCCAGACCGACGCCATGGGTGCTGCCCGATCTGTTGCCACGGTAAAATGCGTCGGCAACAAGCGACAGATCATCGGGCGAAATTCCCGGCCCATTGTCGGTGACGCGGATATAGACATTTCCATCGCTGCGGTGGGTGAATCCGATGCGAACACTGGCATCCGGGGCATATTTAAGCGCGTTTTCAATCAGATTGCATATCGCGCGTTCGATCAGGGTTCTGTCGATGCTTGCGACGGTAAAATCCACCTCTTCCAGCTCAATGTCATGATCGGGCGTCTCGCGCTGACGTCGGAGGACAAGGTCGCGCAGGAACGGTGCCAGAACGGTTGGTCTGGGGGAAATACGGAAATTGGTGCTATCGAGTGTTTCCTTTGTCAGGAACACATTCACCAGTTCAGACAGTTGGGTCGCATTTCTGCGAATGGTTGCGATCCGGTTGGTTATGGCTTCCGGGGCGTCGCGAACATGAAGCGAAACCATTTCGGCGGCGCGCTGGATAATGGCCAGTGGTGTTCGGAATTCATGGGATAGCATGGTGATGAATTCGCGCTGCTCGTCGGCGAGCTGATTGGCGCGCGTACTGTTTTGAACGGCTGTGACGCGCTGGCTGGCAAGTGCGTATGTTCGGCCTGCCATGGCAATGCCGAGCAATAGCAGGTGCACAAGTGATGCCACCTGATAGCAGTTGCTGGTAAATCTGTTGGCCGGAACAAGGCCCATCAGCATCAGCAGATGCACGATTGCCGCAGCGGCGGGCAATCCCAATGCGACGAAATAGATCCGAAGCTTTCGCGCATCGGGCTTGGTCGCACCAAAATAGAACAGATAGCCATAGAGGATCATCAGCACACCGATATGGAACAGGAAAAAGCTGCGCGCAAAATGGATGTACAGGTCGCTGACCGATGTCAGGGAACACAGGCTTGCAAGTGCCGCGTAAACCGCAAGAGCGGTGAATACGGTGCGCTTGTATTTGTCCAGTTCAATGATGTAGGCCCACATCATCACACTGGTCGCAAGCGAGAAGGCCGTGCCGGCACCGGTGATGGCATCACTGGCAAATTGCCATGTGCCGGACAGAAGAAGCTGGGCATAGCCAGAAATGCCCGCCGTTCCGGCAAACAGGGCCAGAACATAAAGCCCGTACCAGACAATCGCCCGGTCGCGGATCAGCAGACCCAGCGTGAAATAGACCATGAAGCCGATTAAAAGGATGCCAAGATAAAGCCCGTACAGAAACGTATCCTGCACGTTTTCGGTGATCAGGGATGTATCGGATTTTATAGACGCATTCAAAAGCTGGGCGCTGTTGCTTGAAACGCCGATCACCAGCCAGTATTTTCCTGCCGGAAGGTTGGGCCATTCGCTTAGATGCTGGCGACCCCGGGCTTCGGATGGGTTCGGGGGGATATGATCCCCAACGACATCGTTCCAGACGGTTATCCGTGTATCGGCATCAAGGATCGCAAGCCTTATCCGGTTCAGATAAGGCGGTGAAATTTCAAGATAGCGTTTGAGTTCAAGCGGTTTTTCACCGTCCTTTGTGACAAGGATCTGCATCCGGTACCAGACGGCTTCAAGCGTGTAACCGGGGCCGGTTGATCCCATAAGCGGTGTGAAATTGTCTGCCGGGAGCATGGCGACATCGGCGGCTGTTCGAACCTGCCGTTTGGTTGACAGACGTTCGATCAGCGGTGCGAGGTCAATATCATCCTGATCGGCGGAATAGGACACGATGACAAGTTCATGAGGGCCCATATTGGCAAGGGCAGGGCGGGTCATGAAAATCATCGCGATGATGACCTGCACTATGATCCCTGTGATATAACCCTTGCGGCAACCGGTTTTCCGCAAAATGCCCCCGATTTCGGAATATTCAAACGCTTCGTATCCTAGATACCGGGTTTTAAAAGCAAGGTCATGGCTTTTATAAGCGAAGGGTAAAGGATGCGATTAACGGATCGGTTGCTTATGAAAGGTATAATCGGTCACTTGCCGGTAGCATTGCGCGGACACTTTGATATAACCGGCAGTCAGGAAAAATAACCCGCACGCCGATGTGCCGGGATGGAAGCAGAGAAGACGAGCATGAGCCGTAAATATTTCGGGACCGACGGTATTCGCGGAACCGCCAACACCGCCCCCATGACAGCCGAAGTTGCGCTTAAGGTCGGGATGGCCGCTGGCCATTATTTCACCCGTGGCGATCATCGTCATCGTGTGGTGATTGGCAAGGATACCCGTCTGTCGGGCTATATGCTTGAACCGGCCCTTGTTGCCGGTTTTACGTCGATGGGGATGGATGTGATGCTGGTCGGGCCGATGCCGACCCCGGCCGTTGCCATGCTGACCAAATCGATGCGGGCTGATATCGGCGTGATGATTTCCGCCTCGCACAATCCGTTTCAGGATAACGGCATCAAGCTTTTTGGCCCGGATGGCTTCAAACTGTCCGACGAGGTCGAACTTGAGATCGAAGCGATGATGGATAGCGACATGTCGGCGTTGCTGGTGGCTGCCGACAAGCTAGGCCGTGCGCAGCGCATTGATGATGCGCCGGGCCGCTATATTGAGGCGGTCAAATCATCGCTGCCGTCTTCGGTGACGCTTGAGGGGCTCAAGATCGTTCTGGATTGCGCCAATGGCGCGGCTTATTCCGTGGCGCCCAAGGTCCTGCGTGAACTTGGCGCGGATGTCATTGAAATCGGGACCAAACCGAACGGTCTTAACATTAATGCCGAATGCGGATCGACGCATACCCAAACCATGTGCGACCGGGTGTTGGCCGAAAAGGCCGATGTCGGGATTGCCCTGGATGGTGATGCCGACCGGGTTCAGATGTGTGATGAAAAAGGCCAGCTGATCGATGGGGATCAGTTGATGGGGCTTGTCACCACCCATTGGAAACGCACCGGGCAGTTGCGCGGCAATGCGCTGGTTGCGACGGTGATGTCAAACCTTGGTCTTGAACGTTACCTTGAAAGTAATGGGTTGCGCCTGATCCGTACCAAAGTCGGTGATCGTTACGTTGTGGAACAGATGCGCGCCCTTGATTGCAATGTCGGCGGGGAACAGTCCGGGCATATCGTGCTGTCGGATTTTGCATCGACCGGTGATGGCTTGCTGGCGTCCCTTCAGGTCCTGGCGGTTCTGGCGGATCGCGATGGTCCGGTTTCGGAAGTCAGCCGCGTTTTCGATCCGCTGCCGCAAATCCTTAAGAACGTGCGTTATGTGGCGGGTTCCGATCCGCTGTCACACAGCAGTGTGGTTGATGCGATTTCCAGTGCCGAACGGGCCTTTAACGGCGATGGTCGCGTTCTGATCCGCAAATCGGGAACCGAACCGCTGATCCGTGTGATGGCCGAAGGGGATGACGCGATCAAGGTTGAACAGATTGTTGATGGCATTGTTGCCGAAATCATGGCTGTTGCGGGTTAAGGCAGCAGGACTATCTTGAAGCGAATATCAGAAGTGCTTGGAGGTCGATCATGAAAGGTCGCGTATTGATCATTGCCGGTTCGGATTGTTCCGGTGGGGCCGGAATTCAGGCCGACATCAAAACCGTGACTGTTCTGGGTGGATATGCCGCAACCGCGATCACGGCGCTGACGGTGCAAAATACCACCGGTGTTTTTGATGTTCTGGGCATTGATCCGAAACTGATCGTCCATCAGGCCGAAGTCACGATTGATGATATCGGGGCCGATGCGATCAAGACCGGTATGCTGCATAGTGTGCCGGTGATCGAAGCGGTTGCAAAATTCATCCGGGACAAAGCCACCGATATTCCGATTGTTGTTGATCCGGTGATGATATCGCAAAGCGGATCGCGTCTTTTGAACGAAGACGCGGTTGATGCGCTGATCAAAAACATGGTGCCGCTGGCGACCGTCCTGACCCCGAATATTCCCGAGGCAGAAGTGCTTTCGGGAATGAAGATTTTGACCGAGGGTGACATGATCGAAGCCGCCCGCAAGATCGGTGAACTGGGGGCCAAGGCGGTGCTGGTCAAGGGCGGCCATGCCGACGGCGAGCGGATTGTTGATATCCTGTGGCGGCATGATGGTGATATCGAAGGGTTTGAGGCGGATCGTATTCCGTCGGAAAACAACCATGGGACGGGTTGTTCGCTTGCAAGTGCGATTGCCACCGGGCTTTCGCAGGGCATGGGGCTTAGCGATGCGGTGGCGCGCGCGCGTGCTTTCGTCCGCGAAGCGATCCGCACGGCCCCTGATTTTGGCAAGGGCAATGGCCCGTTGAACCACGCGCATCCTGTTACTGGTGAATAGTCAGAATACAACCTCCGTCGGGATTTCTAATGGCTTTTAACATTTCACACCGTACGAAGCGCCGGTTGTTCCTGATTGCGATCATCGCATTGGTTGCCGCAACCGTGGCAGAAGAATCACGGCGTTTCATTGCCGATCAGATCTGGACGGATGATGCCGCACCCTGGGAAAAGGTGACGGCGGTTTATTATCCCGATACGCAGAAACAAACCGATATCCGTATTTCGGATGCAAGGTTTGATGACGTTGCACAATGCCGAGAACATATTGCCAAGCTGGCAACTGAAAACGGGGATGCGGACCTGCAAAAGGGACGGTCAGAATGTGCCGTCGGGTTTTACCGCGATGGCACGGGCGAGGGTAGCTATCGCCTGATCATCGAATAGGACGCCGGACCTAAAGCACGTACCACAGCAGGCCGGGCAGGGCGATGGCGGCAAGGAAGCTTGAACTGATGACCACACCGGCGACTTCTTCGGGTTCGCGGTTGTAAAGCTGGGCAAACAGATAGCAGAACACCGCAACCGGCATCGAACATTGCAGGATGACGACCCCGCGTTCGATCCCGGTAAGCCCCATGGCTTCGGAAAGGCCGACGCCAACCGCAAAGCCCATCACAAGGCGCAGCATGCTAAGGGCGGTGCTGCGTGCGAGGCTGACCGGGCGGAGGCGGGCCAGTGACACACCCAATGTAAACAGCATTAACGGAATGGTCAGCTGTCCAATCAGGTTGGTCGTGTTGTAAAGCCATGCCGGGACTTCGGTATTGGTCGCAAGGAAGCCGGTTGCAATCAGGGTTGCCGGGATGATCGGCATTTTGATGATCGATTTAAGCGAGAAACTGCCCGAAACGAACGCCACCCCGATGGTCAGTTGCAAAACCACGTAAACCGCAAAGAACGCGACCGACAGCGCCAGACCATCCTGCCCGTATGCCAGCATGCAAAGCGGCAGACCGACATTGCCGACATTCGGCCAGGTCAGCGATTGCAGATAGGTCCGCGGGGCCAGTTTGAAAACTTTCAGGATTGGCCAGCCGATCAGGACGAAAATGATGTTCGCGGCAAGGGCGGCAGTCCCCATTGATACCAGCGCATCCGCACCAAGGTCGACCGTGGCAAGGGCTGCAAAGGTCAGGCAGGGGGTCGCAAAATAGGTGACGATGGATGTCACCAGGCCCGTATCGAAATGTCTGCCGGATCGTGCCCAGATATAACCAAGACCCGTGGTTATGAAAACCGGTGCAAGAATGGCAAAGATATCGGCAAACATGAAATTCAGTATCCCCAGATGGCTTGGCTCAAATGGCCCCGGGTGAAATTGTCATGACCGATAGTCGCGGGGCAAGCGAATAATGGTAATACCAGTTGGTTTTCCGCATCGCGATAAGTCGACGCAAACCTGCGTCGTGAAAACTTGTCATTCCGGATGCGGATGGTGCATGTTAGCGCGATATTGGCGCAGCTAGACAAGATACAGTGTTCGACATGAGCCATAGGAAATACGATTTCGTTCGCCGCCATTTCATTGATCCGGCTCCGCGCTGGCGCGATCAGCGCAATCCTGTGCCTGCGGTTTTTCTAGATCGCGATGGGGTGGTGAATGAAGAGGTTCACTACCTGTCAAAGATTGATGATCTAGCCCTGATCCCCGGAACCGCCAGCGCGATCAAGCAGCTTAACGATGCCGGTATTCCGGTTGTGATCGTGACCAACCAGTCGGCGGTGGCGCGTGGCTATCTGACCGAGGCGGGCCTTCGTGACCTGCATGAGGCGATGCTTGCGATGCTGGCGCGTGCGGGGGCATCGGTGCAGGGGATTTATTATTCGCCCTATCATCCCGACGGGGTTGAGGGATATCGCCGCGAAAGCGAATGCCGCAAACCGGGCCCGGCCATGATCCTTGCCGCGGCCGAGGATTTTGCGATTTCGCTGCCTGACAGTGTTCTGATCGGGGATCGCATCAATGATATCCGTGCCGGACGTGCGGCCGGAACCCACGCGGTGATCGTGCGGACCGGGCACGGAGCGAAGGAAACCACCTGGCCCGAGGCGGCAGAGGCCGACTTTATCGCCGATGACTTGCAGGCGGCTGTATCGGAATTATTCGCGCGCGGTGTTCTGGCGCGTTAGGCGCATCATAACGCGCACCAGGTTTTCCACATATCCCGGCAGGCTTCTTCAAGCTCGCGGGCGGCGGCTTGGCTGCTCATGGCCTTGCTGTTTTTCATCCGGTCGCGCATGCCGGCCCGAATGGTGGTAAGGGCGTTGATATCCTGTGTCAGAAGGAGGGCCTTTTCGACGTAGCCTTTCTGCGTTTCTGCCGCCAGTGCATCGAGCCCGATATCGGACAGCAGGCAAAGCCCCCCGCGGGATGCCGGTGTTTCCCCGACCATCGTGACAAACGGAATACCGTGCCAGAGCATATCAAAATAGCGCGCGATATCGATCATCGGGAACGGGGCCAAGCCGATATCGATTCGGGCGTAAAGATCGGGTTTGTCTTCGGGACTGACCGTACCAATCAGATTGACGCGATCCGAGTGCAGCCCGGCCTGACGCAGCCGATCCAGCATCGTCTTTTTGGCAAAGGCATCACCCAGAACATCATTCTGAATGACAAGGCGGCTGCCCTTGATCTTGTTTAAAACACGCGCAAAGCAGTTCAGGCTGGCGTCGCTGATGTTTGATAACCGGTCAAAGCAGCCAAAGGTCACGACCTCGTCAATTGCCGCCGGAAGAAGGCTTAGCGGGGCGGCATCATCGGCACCGGCATAGGCGAAAGGTCCTGATCCCAGATGCTGCACATTTTCGCAAAACAGCTTGTTTTCGGCAGGTTTGGCCGGGATCGCACGATGATGGACAAGGATATAATCCATCTGGCTGATGCCGGTTGTCATCGGAGCGATACTGGCCTGAACCGGGGCAGCGCGATGGGCAAATACCGTGATCGGCTGATTGGCGACCGGACCGGTCAGGTCAAACAGGATGTCGATCCTGTCCTTGCGGATGCGCTCAACGATCTGAAGCGGACTTTGGCCGTAAACCTCGCGCCAGCCATCGGCCATGACCTGCCATGAACGGGTGGTTTGGTCCGGGCGCGGGGTGGCCGAATACAGAAACAGTTCGACCTCGTTGCGGTTAAGGTGCCGGGCGACACCTGATAGAAGGGCGAAGGAAGCATGTTCGCAAAAATGCGGTGACAGCCATCCGATGCGAAGCCGTTTATCAATCTGTTTGCTGTTGATGAATTTCGGTTCGGGCATTGTCGGCATGTGGCTTCGTGCCCATTGGCGGGCCTGTTTAAGATATTCGACCCCGCCGATATCGGGCAGCCTGGCAACCGCTGCCAGAAGGGCTGTGTGGGCATCCGCATTTGCCGGGTGTTTTTCCACAAGCACGGTCAGTTCGGCAATCGCGCTTGCAATATCGCCGCACCGCAATTCGATATCGGCAATTTCAAGATCGATTTCGATCCTGCCCTTGGCAAGGCGCTTGGCGGTTTTAAGGATCGCGATGGCCTTGGCATAATCGCCCTGTGCCGAGAGCGCGCGGCCCAAACCGTGCAGGGCCGGGACATGACGGGGATCAATGCTGAGCGCGCGTTGATACAGGTTTTGCGCCATGCCGGGATAGCCAAGCCGCAGCGAAACATCCCCGACACGGCAAATCATATTCGGGGTGATGCCGGCGGCCTCGGCGGCGCGGTCAAGCGATGTCAGGGCGGCCTCTTCCTGTCCCAGTGCGTGCAATGCCTCGCCAAATAACAAAAGGCCTTCGTAATGATCGGGTTTAAGGCCCAGCAACCGCCCCAGAAGATCAACCGTCTGTCCGATATGGCCGCGTGGCATTTCAAGGCGGGCGAGATGATAAAGGGCAGTGGGGAAATCGCCGTGATAGCTGATGGCCTGGCGGAATTCGTCGATGGCCTTTTCGATCTGTCCGGCGCGTTCCAGTGCAATCGCGAAATTGCACCGAACGGCAGGATTGGCACCAAGCCGGGGCAGGCAGCTATCAAACAGTTCAAGCGCCTCGCGGTGGCGATCAATGCCGGTCAGAAGAGTCGCCAGCAGATGTTCGACTTCGGGATTTCCGGGCGAAAGCGACAGGGCACGACGGTAAATCTTCTCGGCCTCATCAGGACGGTTGCCTTCATGCGCGCTTAGTCCACGCCTGAGCAGGGTCTTGAGATCGGCCGACATCGATATGCTTTACCTCGTAAGATGGACAGTCCTGATCGCTGTCATATGGGGCAGCATGCAGAAAAAGGAACGTTCTGTCATTGCTTTAAAGCATTTCATCGTTTCAGGAAAAAGAATGATGGCGCCGTAAAAAGCATAAAAAAAAACCCCGAGCCTGCAAGCAGGCCGGGGTGAGAATGGGAGTGGGAGAATCGCCTGGCGGCGATAATCACCTATTAAGATATGGATTGTGGTCGAGGCCGTCGCCTATCTAATGGGATAGCATTTTGGGTCTTTCGGGTAGGTTGGCTAGGGGAAGGTGGTGGAATTCCCGAAACTTAACCCGGTGATTGAAAGTGCTGCCTTGTAAAGGGCTGCTATCTTTCAGGTAGCATTCGTTCCATATGGCGCAAAAACACGAAATTTTCGGGCAAAAAACTGTCATTGGGCGCGAAGACTGTGCTAGAAGCCCTAAATATGTGACAATGATAAATACCCCGCGAAGATAGAGAGGTTCGACCATGCCGGAATATCGGTCCCGTACAACCACCCATGGCCGCAATATGGCCGGTGCGCGCGGCCTTTGGCGCGCCACGGGCATGAAGGATGAAGACTTTGACAAGCCGATCATTGCGGTCGTCAACAGCTTTACCCAGTTCGTCCCCGGCCACGTTCACCTGAAAGACCTTGGTCAGATGGTGGCACGCGAAATCGAAGCCGCTGGTGGTGTTGCCAAGGAATTCAATACCATTGCCGTTGATGACGGTATTGCGATGGGCCATGATGGTATGCTTTACAGCCTGCCGTCACGTGAAATCATCGCGGATTCCGTCGAATATATGGTCAATGCCCATTGCGCGGATGCGATGGTCTGCATTTCCAACTGTGACAAGATCACGCCGGGCATGCTGATGGCCGCAATGCGCCTTAACGTTCCGGCGGTGTTCGTTTCCGGTGGCCCGATGGAGGCCGGGAAGGTCACCATCAATGGTCAGGAACGTCATCTTGACCTTGTTGATGCTATGGTCGAAGCCGCCGATCCGAAAATCTCGGACGAACAGGTTGCTGTTGTCGAACGGTCGGCATGCCCGACCTGTGGTTCGTGTTCCGGGATGTTTACCGCCAACTCGATGAACTGTCTGGCCGAGGCTCTTGGTCTTGCGCTTCCGGGTAACGGTTCGGTGCTGGCAACGCATGCCGCGCGTCAGGAACTGTTCCTTGAGGCAGCGCGCACATCCGTCAAGCTGGCACGCCGTTATTACGAGGAAGAAGACGTTACCGCGACCCCGCGCGGCATCGCAACGTTCAAGGCCTTTGAAAATGCCATGGCGCTTGATATTGCGATGGGCGGTTCGACCAATACGGTTCTTCATCTTCTGGCTATCGCCAAGGAAGCGGAGGTCGATTTTACCATGGCGGATATGGATCGTCTGTCGCGCCAGATTCCGCATCTGTCGAAGGTTGCGCCCTCGCATCCGCTATATCACATGGAAGACGTTCATCGTGCCGGCGGCATCATGCGTATTCTGGGCGAGCTGGAACGCGGTGGGTTGCTGCATACCGATGTGCCGACGGTTCATAGCAAAACCATGGCCGATGCCCTTGAAAAATGGGACATCCGGCGCACCAAGAACGAAGCGGTGCATAAATTCTTCCGCGCCATGCCGGGGGGCATCCCGACCCAGACCGCGTTCAGTCAGGAACGGTATTGGGATGATCTTGACCTTGACGAAAAAGAAGGCTGTATCCGCGATATCGAACATGCCTACAGCAAGGATGGCGGTCTGGCGGTTCTGTTTGGCAATATGGCGGTCAATGGCTGTATCGTTAAAACCGCCGGTGTCGATGCCAGCATCCTGAAATTTACTGGTCCGGCCGTGATCTGCGAAAGCCAGGACGAGGCGGTTGCCAAGGTTCTGGGGGGCGAGGTCAAGGAAGGCGATGTTGTCGTCATCCGTTATGAAGGCCCCAAAGGGGGCCCGGGCATGCAGGAAATGCTGTATCCGACCAGCTATCTGAAATCGATGGGGCTGGGCAAGGCCTGCGCGCTTGTCACCGATGGCCGTTTCTCGGGCGGGACGTCGGGGCTTTCGATTGGCCATGTATCGCCCGAAGCCGCGGCAGGCGGGGATATCGCATTGATCGAGCCGGGCGATATCATCGAAATCGATATTCCGAACCGTTCGATTAAAATTGCGGTCGATGACGCGGTTCTGGCTGCACGCCGTCAGGAAATGGAAGCCAAGGGCAAGGATGCTTGGAAACCGGCCAAACCGCGCAAACGCAAGGTGACAACGGCCCTTCGTGCCTATGCCGCGCTTGCAACCAGTGCCGATCAGGGTGCGGTTCGCGATGTAACGCAGGTCGAATTTTAAGTCGTCCAGACCATAACATCAAAAACGCCGCCCGGTTCGCCGGGCGGCTTTTTGTTTGGGGTATCAAGAATGATCAGGGTTTGCGAAGCGTGCTGAACCCGTGTGCAAAGCTGTGGCCGAGGTTGGGCAGGGCATTGGCAATCGCCTGAACGGCAAAACCGATAAATAAAACCCCGGTGGCGCGAACAATCCAGATTTCGTGGCGCTGATACATCCGGCGCAACACGCCAAGTCCGACAATCCAGATCAGGATCAGATCGGCGACCAGAAACCCGACGGCAGACGCCAGCAACAGCCCCGTCATGCTGTCCCAGCCAAGCGACGCGGCATCCTGTGCCAGGAGGGCTGTGAACATCGCGACCGCGACTGGGTATCCCTTTGGGTTGGTGATACCGAAAATGATGCCGCGCCGCCACGGGTGGAGGACGGTCATGCTCACCGCACCATCGACCTTGCGCTTTGCCGTCACGGCGCGAATACCAAGCCAGAACAGGTAGACCCCGCAAATCATCGCCAGAATATCAAACACCATCGGATCAAGGACACGGGACCCGATGATCGCCACCAGCGCCAGACTGGCCCACATGATGTCCCCGGCAAAATGCCCGAACAGGAAACCGGCACTTGCCTTTCGCCCCTGTGCGGCACCAATGCCCAGCATCGCCAAAAAGGCCGGGCCGGGTGTCAAGGTATAGATGGCGGCCGCGACCATCGCCCCGATCAGCATCGATATTTCCATGATCTTCTCCCCAATGCTCGGGACAAGATTAGCGTAGATGAATTTGTTTCGGCAAAGTGATTTCCATTATACCGCCTGAAAAAAGGCCGGGTCATGAGACCCGGCCAAGTGAAAGACAGCAATATGCTCTGGAGGCTGTCTTTTTTGTCTGGCTTAAGGGAGATTTGCCAGACAGGTGGAGTTTGGTTCAATCCGATGATGAAAGACGCAGGGCGGCGTTGGCGATCACGCGAACGGCGGTTGCGATGCAGGTTTCATCAAGATCGAAATTGCTGCGATGAAGCATGGTGGCGCGATCCGTTGCTTTGGAGCCGATGCGCAGATGTGCGCTTGGAATATGCGATGAAAATTCGGCAAAATCCTCGCTACCCATAGAGCCCTGCGGCAGGCAGATGACCTGTTCATCGCCAAGGATGTCGCGTGCGGTTGCGACAACCTGTTCAAGGATCGCCGGATCGCTTTTGACCACACCAACACCTTGCAGGAATCCGACATTGATCTTTGTCCGGGTGGCGGTGCCGACACCTTCGGCGATGCGTGTGATGGCATCCTTGGATGCGGTGCGGACGTCTTCGGAATGGGTGCGGATCGCGCCCTGAAGGGTCACCGCATCGGGGATCTGGTTGCGTGCTGTGCCGCCTTCGATTTTTCCGATCGTGACCACCGCCGCGTTAAGGGGGGCGATTTCCCGGGAAACGATATTCTGGACCTGGGAAATGAACTGGGCGGCGGCAACAATAGGGTCAACGGAAAGATGCGGATGTGCCCCGTGACCGGAAAGACCGGAAACCGTTACATCAAATGGATCGGAGGACGCAAAGGAGACTTCGGGGTGCCAGCCGACCGAACCGCCGGGAAGCAGCGGCCAGTTGTGATAGCCCAGCATGATATCTGGCTTGTGTTTGTCAAAGACACCATCGGCAAGCATCGCCTGTGCACCTCCAAGGCCTTCTTCTGCTGGCTGGAACAGGACCATGGCGCGGCCTTTGAAATTGTCGCCAAGTCTTGCCAGAACTGTTGCAACACCAAGGGCGATTGCAGTGTGGGCATCATGTCCGCAAGCGTGCATGACCCCCTTGTTTTCCGAGGCAAAGGGAAGCCCGGATTCTTCGGTGATGGGGAGCGCGTCGATATCGCCGCGAATACCGATAAGGCGGCCCGCCGCCGCAGGATTGATGATGGCAGCGACACCGGTTTTTCCAAAGCCGCTGCTATAGCTGATGCCAAGATCGTCAAGGTGGCTCTGAATTTTTGCAGAAGTTCTCTGTTCCTGAAAACCCAGTTCCGGATGGCGATGCAAATCCCGACGGATATCGATCAACTGATCTTTGATATCATCGACAATGGCATCGATCTTTCTTGCGATTTCGCTGGTGGCGCGTGGGGACATTCTTCAATCAATCCTTTTGGTGGCGGGCCGTGGTTTTAAGGGATCTCGGGGTTAGTCGAGGTCCTTCTGACCGATTTCGGCAACTTTCTTGTAGACTTCCTCGCCCCACATTTTGGTGCCGAGTTCGTCACGAACCGACTGGGTCGCTTCGATGAAAGGTGAGACATCCGGATGGGTGAAAACGATGCCGGCTGCTTCCATATCGGCGATCATTTTTTTAGTCTGCTCGGGCAGCATTTTTTCAATGACGGCATTGGATGCATCATTAGCCCGTTTCAGCAGTGCCTGATCTTCTGCATTCAGACCTTCCCAGAAGCCGTTTCCGATCATCACGTAAGCCGGTTTTTTGATGTAATCGACCATCGCGATGGATTTCTGGACTTCATAGAATTTCGCGGCATAGATGGTTTCGATCGGATTTTCCTGACCATCGACAACGCCAGCCTGCAGGCCGGTATAAACCTCGGCAAAGGCCATCGGGGTCGGGTTGGCGCCAAGTGCGCTTAGGGATTCGACATAGTAATCACGCTCTGGTGCACGCAGTTTCAGACCTTTGAGGTCGTCAATGCTATTGATTTCGACATTCGCGCTAATCTGGCGCGGGTTGCGCGGCATGAAACCAAGAAGGCGGATTTCGCGTTCATCGATCAGCTTCTTGTTCCATTCCGCGCCGAAGTCGGTTTCAAGAACGGCGTTGTAGTTTTTCAGGTCCTTCATCAGGAAGGGGATCGCCAGATATTCAATGTCCTTGATCCCGGGATCGCCGCTGGCTGAAATCTGGGTGATACCGAGCGCAAGCTGGGTGAAAAGTTCACGCGGGGTGCCAAGTTGTTCACCGCCGTAAATCGTGACGTTGTAGCGACCGTTGGATTCTTCTTCTACGACACGTTTGAATTCAAGCGCGCCTTCATACTGGGCTTCGCCGGGATTGGCCCAGATGGAATAACGGATTTCTTCGGCCGCATTTGCATGGCCAAGGCCAAGAGTTGCCAGACCTGCTGCAAACAGCGTTGTTGTGAGTGTTTTACGCATATTCAAAACTCCCTGATGAAGGTTAAGCGCTGACTTTTGGGTTCTGATCGGAGAAGTGACGGATAAAGTCCGCGCAATATTCGACGAGGTAACTGACGATTTTTTCGCCTTTCCCGGCGCTCGATTGCGCCGGATCGCCCCCGGCAATGCCATTGCCGCAGCGATCGGTAACATCCACGGCAAGAGCGATTTCAACATCGCGGAAACGGACACCCGCCAGGCCGGCGGTTGGCAAACCAAGCATTTCGCCCTTGCTGTCCTCTTTGGACAAAAGGTCCATGCGCATCAGTTCCGGGAACAGATGCAGATAAACAGAGGTCAGCGGATCACCACCATGACCGAGTGCCTTAGCCCCCATTTCCGGATGCAGTTCTTTCCACATTTCGGCCGGGATCAGACGCCACATATTGAGGCAGGGGATCAGTAGGCCTTTTTCGCGTTTAATTTTGCGAATGACCTGATCGATCAGCGGATAGTTGCCGCTGTGACCGTTCAGGATCACGATTTTATTGATGCCGTGATCGGTGAAGTTTTCGATCATGTCGGTCAGAATGGCGCTGAAGGTTTCCGGGCGCAGCTGGATGCCACCGGGCACCGTACGGAAATAGTCGGCATAGCCAAACGGCATGATCGGGGCGGCAATCGCACCTGATTTTTCGGCAATTTTACCGGCCAGAACATCGGTGAGCATGTAGTCACCCATCGGGGCGACCGGCCCCTGTTCTTCCTGGGATCCCAGTGAAATCAGAATTACGGGATCTTCGCTGAGGCGTTCGCGAAATTCGATGAACGTCATGTCTTTGAGCAAGTGCTTGCGCACAGCTTTAATGGCCGTCATTTGGGGCTCCGGTATCGATTGATGGCTATCAGGAACCGAACACGATGTTCGGCAGGAACAGGGTGATCTGCGGGAATGCCGCAAGCAAAATCACCGCGAAAAAGAGAGGGATGTAAAACGGGATCATCGCGCGCACCATTTGCGCATGCGAGATTTTGGCAATGTCCTGAGCGATGAACATCAGGATGCCAACCGGTGGCGTGGCCCCCCCGATGATGAGGGTGAAGACCATCAGAACACCGAAATGAACCGGATCGATTCCAAATTGCATGACAACGGGAACAAGGATCGGGGTCAGCACGATTTCGGCCGAAGAGGCCACCATGAACAGCCCGACAAGCACCAGAACCAGCAGAATGATCGCAAGAACAATGATCGGTTCGCTGGAAATGGTCGAAATGCCGATGCCGATGCTTTGGGGAACGTTTTCGCGTACCATGACCCAGCTGAAAGCCGCCGATGCAGCAACAATCAGCAAGATGCGACAACTGCCCAGACCGACATCTACAAGAACCTTGCCAAGCTGGCGCAAATTCATGTGACGATACAGAAGGCCAAGTACCAGACCGTAAAGCACGGCAACTGCCGCGGCCTCGGTCGGAGAGAACATACCCAGCAGGATGCCGCCGACAATAATGACTGGAAACAGCAGGGCAGGGCCGCCCTCGACAATCGAGTTTCCAATTTCACGTATGCTGGCGCGTTCATAACGGGGATAGCCGCGTTTGCGGGCAATGAAATAGGTGAATACCATCTGGCTAAGGATGATTACCACACCGGGAATGATACCGGCGACCAGCAGGCGCCCGATGGAAACATTTGCAAGGGTGCCGTAAATCACCAGTGCGACGCTTGGGGGAATCATTGGGCCGACAAGCGCCGATGCAACGGTTACAGCGGCCGAAAAAGGTGCGGGATAGCCTTCCTTTTTCATCGCCGGGATAAGAACCGAACCAAGGGCGGTGGTGTCAGCGGTTGCCGAGCCGGACATGCCCGAGAAAATCATGCTGGCAAAAATATTGACCTGTGCCAGGCCACCGTGAATGTGACCCACCAGCGCACGCGACATATTGATGATCCTGTCGGTCAGGCGGCAGGCATTCATCAACTCGCCCGCAAGATAGAAAAACGGGATCGCCAGAATAAGGAAGCTGTCGATTGACGCCGTCATGCGCTGTGTCAGCATCCCGGCATCGATGCCGGTCAAGTAAAGATAGGCAGTGGTGGTGACGCCCATTGCAAAAGCCAGTGGCATACCGGCCAACAGCAAAACAACGAGAAGGGCGAGAATAATTGCGATTGTCATTTCTGGCCCTTACAGCATCGAGTTTTCGTCATTTTCGGTTCGCACATTGCGAAGCCGATCTGACAGGAAAAGACGGGCAAGGATGACAACAAGCATCAGTATTCCGCCAACGGTCGCGGCAAGGCGCACCGTACCGGCAGGCAAGGGAAGGATGCTCATTTCCTGAAAGTTTTCGAGTTTTACAATACGAAAGCTTTTCCAGGTCATCACGCCAAGGAAGGCCAGTGCCAGAATCTGATTGGAAATGCGGATTATCTTTCTGACTTTTTCCGGCATCAGATTTACGAAAACATCGACGGAAAGATGACGTCCCTGCCAGCACACAACGGCAGCACCGATAAATGTCATCCAAACCACGAGTAATCGGCTGAGTTCGTCGCTCCATAAAAGCGGACTGTCAAAAAAGTATCGAAAGACAACCTGTGCAAGGGTCAGTGTCACAATGATTGCCAGCGTGGCGCCGGTCAGGATTTTTAGCGGAAGCGCAAGGTCGAGCCTTCGCTTCGGCAATGCCGGTTCAGTTGATTGCATCTCTAGCCTCTCCATCATGGCCCTGCGAGCTTCTTGTTCGGCTTTTTGGCAGGGCGCCTCCTGAGACTATAAAATCAGCCGGACATTAATCTTGTCAAATATATAAATGGCGTATATTTATATCTAATGAGTATCAATAATCGCGTTGAATTACGCCATCTGCGTTATTTTATTTGTGTGGCTGACGAAATGCATTTCGGGCGGGCCGCCGAGCGTCTTGGCATCGCGCAGGCCCCGCTTAGCCAGCAAATCAAGCAGCTTGAAGAACGGGTTGGCGGGCAACTTTTTGACCGCACGACCCGAAGTGTTCGCCTGACGCCAGCGGGAGAAGTTTTCCGTGAAAAGGCGTTGCTGGCGTTATCAAGTGTCGAGGAGGGAGTCGAGGCCGCCCGTTTCGTGATGGGGCAGGCAAATCGCAAGCTGACGATTGGTTGTGTTTCACCGGCGATTTTTACATGTCTGCCGGAAATCCTGCGGATGTTTCATGCCAAATGCCCGGATACGCGGATTGATATCAAAATACTGACGACCAACGAGCTGCTTGATGCGATGATAGAGGGGCAGGTGGATGTTGCCTTTATTCGCCCGCCAAGGGCCAAGGCCAACCTCAATATCATGAATTTGTTCAGCGAGGCCTTTGTTGGGCTTGTTCCGGTGGATCATGTGCTTTCCGGAAATAAAACGCTGTCGCTAAGCGATTTTACGGGGCTGCCATACATTGCCTATGCGCCGATTTTGGGGGTCAGTTACCAGAACGTGGTCATCCAGCATGCACGTGATGTCGGGGTATCTTTGGACATCGTTGAAGAAGTTGGTCACACATTGGGAATCGTGGCACTTGTTGCCGCGGGAATGGGGGTTGGCGTGGCCCCCAGCTGGGTTACCCATACACCCCATGTCGGCGTTGCCTATATTCCAATGCCGGAATTACCAGCCGATGCGGTCAATCTTGCATTGGCATGGCCCGAAGACACAATGTCGCGGGTCATTGATGAATTTGTGCAATGCGCACGTGCCTTTGTTCGCGATCTGAACGGCTTGTAAAATGGCCGCCCCGGCAAACGAGGCGGCCATTTTAGTATGATGCAACGCCGCTTGGTCAGGTGAGGACTTTTTGCAGCGGAATGTAATCGTACCCAAGATCACGTGCGACGGCCTCATAGGTGATGCGACCTTCGTGAACGTTTAGTCCTGCGGCCAGATGGGGATCTTCCTGGCAGGCTTTTTTCCAGCCCTTGTCGGCAAGGGCAAGGGTGAAGGGCAGGGTTGCGTTGTTGAGCGCAAAGGTCGATGTGCGGGCGACCGCACCGGGCATGTTGGCAACACAGTAATGCACCACGTCATCGACGATATAGGTCGGATCGGCATGGGTGGTGGCTTTGGATGTTTCAAAGCAGCCGCCCTGATCAATCGCGACATCGACAATCACCGAACCCGGCTTCATTGTTGAAAGCTGGTTCTTATGGATCAGTTTCGGTGCCGCGGCACCGGGGATCAGGACGGCACCGACAACCATGTCGGCATCATAGACCAGTGCCTCGGTATCATCGATGGTGGCATATTGCGTTTTGATGCGCGGGCCAAACACATCGTCAATATAGGTCAGGCGTTTGACATTCTTGTCGAGAATGATGACATCCGCGCCCATGCCCGCGGCAATGCGGGCGGCATTGGTGCCGACAACGCCGCCGCCGATCACAACGACCTTGGCGGGGGCAACACCGGGCACACCGCCTAGCAACATGCCACGCCCGCCATTGGCCTTTTGCAGGGCCGCTGCACCGACCTGCGGTGCCATGCGCCCGGCAACTTCGGACATCGGGGCCAGTAATGGCAGGCCACCATTTTTATCGGTAACGGTTTCATAGGCAATCGCCGTCACCCCGGATTTGATCAGACCCTCGGTCTGTTCCGGATCGGGCGCCAGATGAAGGTAGGTAAACAGAAGCTGCCCTTCGCGGAGCTGCTCGTATTCGACTTTCTGCGGTTCCTTGACCTTTACGATCATTTCGGATTTGGCAAAGATTTCGGCCGCGGTATCGACGATTTTTGCGCCGGCGGCGACGTAATCATCGTTGCTGCAACCGATACCGGCACCAGCATTGGTTTCGATGATGACGTCATGCCCGTGGGCCGTGGCTTCACGCACGGAACTCGGGGTCAGGCCGACGCGATATTCATGGTTTTTGATTTCTTTCGGAATGCCAATCAGCATTGTTTCTCTCCCGGACAAACGTGGCGATGATAACGGTTTTCCCGTTTTTAGTTATCTATGCAGGATACCCGAAAATTGTGGCAATTTCCCTTCAATCATCGGTGAGTTTGATGGTATTAATGCTATATAATTTTAAAAAATCCGCTTCAGGCAGGGAGAATATTCGAAATGCAGATGGACGAACGTGACCGGATGATCCTGCGGCTGCTTCAGCGCGACGGTCGTATCAGCAACGCCGAACTGGCCGAAAAGGTCAATTTATCGGCGTCGGCCTGCTTGCGCCGTGTCAGGCTTCTGGAAGAAGCCGGTCTGATTGACCGTTACACGATGCTGCTTAATCCGGCCCGCATCGGCAAACCGGGCAATGCATTCGTCAATATCTCGATCGCGCGCCAGACCCGCGAGGCGCTTGAAACCTTTGAAAAGGAAATCCAGTCGGTCCCGGAAGTCGTGGAATGTTACCTTCTTGCGGGGCAGAGCGACTATCTGGTGCATGTGGTTTACAGCAATACTGCCGACTATGAACGCATCCACAGCGAAGTCCTGACCCAGCTTCCGGGGGTGGAGCGGGTCCAGACCATCATCACCCTGCGCGAAGTCAAACGCACGACCGAATTGCCGGTCTGATCCACTCAAGCGAGGCGGGCAGGTTTATGGCCTGTCCGGTTCCAACGTGATTAGTCGCAGACCGTTTGCAAGGCTTTCCAGTCCTGCGGATTGATATCAAGCGTACCTGTGATGTCGCTTTGTTCAAACAGGTCGATCCGACCGGTCATTTCCGGGTGCGAGCTTAGGATTTCCGGCAGGAAACTGGCAATTTCGGCATATCTGCTTTCGGTGGAGATTGTGCGAAACAGCTTTGCCGTGCTTTGGGTTTCGATGCTGGCGTCACCCATCAGTTCAAGGGCAAAGTGATCGGCATCGGTTTCCATGTCCCGGGAATAGCTTTGTTCCATGACAAAGCCGACCGGAAGGTCGGCCCCGCCGGTCATCAATCGGACAAGCTGGCCAAGCGCGATACCTGAAAACAGCTTTTTAAGGCCGTGCTGCATTTCGGTATGGCCGATTTCATGAGCCAGAACGCCAGCCAGAGCTTCGGGATTTTCCGCCTTTTTTATCAGTTCGGAAAATACAATGATCTGTCCGCCGGGCAGGGCAAGGGCGTTTTCGATATCGCTGCGCAGTACGGTGGTTTGGTAGTCATATGTCAGTGCGCCGGTTTGTTCAAAGCGGCCCAGAATGGTGGTGATGACCTTTTGTGCGGGATCGTTGATCGCACACGCACTTGTCCCGTCGCGGTCTTCGCCCATGATCGCCACGATCTGTTCGCGCGCGTTGCGTCCCATATCCGTTTCCATAGAACGTGGATACACCGCGATGACCAGATCGATCATCAATGGCATGCCCTGCCAGATCAGCAGGGCAATTGCCGCGGAGAAACCGATGATACCAGACGCAAGCCGGACTTTTGCCCTTGTGGCCCCTTCGTCCACGGCAAGTCCGGGCAGGGTTTCAAGAATGAAGGCCTTGGAGTGCGGATCGTCAAAAATCAGGCGAAATCCATCATCCTTGCGCTTTCGCAAACGAAGCGGTTTTCCCTTTTCGATCTTTTCACACAGATAAACACTGTCTTTTGACAGCACCTGTTCCCCGCCGTCTGGCAGATACAGGGTAATGTAACGGTCGGATATGCCGACCGTTACATTCGTTGCCAACGATGTTTTACCGTCAAAAAGACGGGCATTGGGCAAGCTGTTCATCAAAATGCCTTGTTAAATCCCGCCCAGATCAAAGGCTTCTGCAAGACCTTCGCCGGTGCGCGGGACGTTCTGTGCATCCGTGTTCTGATGCAGTTCTGCGATGTCACCGTCATATACCAGCGATGAAACATGCAGTGCCAGCATCGGATGGGTCAGCCCGACAAATGTCAGGATGCCGAAGACAGGTGTTGCAAGCAGCATCAGGATAAAGAACGGTGCCAGGATCGCCAGAACCTGTTCCGGTGGCATATAGGATGCCGCGTTATTTGCAAGGATCGAGAATGCGGCAAAACCACCGGTGACCGACAGCAGGGCAACAAAGACAATCCCCGCCAAAACCATCAACAGCAGGAAGCGTAGCAACAGTTTGATATATTGCCCGGTCGCGAGCGTGCTGCCAAATTGCAGGCCTGCAAGGGTGGTGTTTTCGCTTTGATACCGGAAGCACCATACATGGTACCAGGCCATCCCGAAGACGATCACGAGATACGGAATAAAGGCCAGCGGCACGATATAAAACGGGGAGTGCGTAAGGTTAACCGCCGCCGCAATAATGCCGCCCGATATGGCAATCGCGACCAGACACAGGAGCCAAGTCAGGATCCACTTTTTGAAGGCAGGGCCGAATGTACCGGTAAAGCGTGCCTGATGGTCGCCGATCCAGGTGTTGTTGGTTTCATAGCGGGTCAGCGTGATAAAGCTGAGCGGCATCAGAATGCCCAGCGACAGGATGGCTGCCAAAAAACTGCCAAAGCCGATCAGGGCATATTTGAAGGACGAACCGCCCAGTTTTCCGCGAATGCCGCGCCAGAAGGTGCGGCTCATGCGATAGCGCGTGGCGCGATAGATCGCGACAAAAATCAGAAACAGAATGACGGCATACATAACGATAATCTGCAATCCCTGCATGGCCGGGGGCAGTTGGGCCGAGATAAAGCCCAGCAGCAGGGACGCGGGGATAAAGATGACCGAGACAATCAGGAAGCCAAGGAAAAGTTCCAATCCGCGGCCGGTATATTCCAACGCATCACCATCAATGACGATGTTGCTCCAGATATAGCGGCGCATCCGGGTTTTGGCCCAGAAACGGAATATGCCCAATGTCAGGATGGTCCAAAGCGTGTTCCAGCAGCAAAGTTTCAGAACGTCCTGCCAGCGACCGTAATATTGAATCTGGCCGTTATGGTATTCGGCATTTTCGCTGTTTTCAGCAATATCTGCCGCCGCTTGAGAGCCATTATTGGCTTCAGGAAGTTCATTTTCGTCGTGTGTGCTCATAGTCCCCTCGGTTCTAAGACCAGTTTCAGGATCAGTGGTGAAAAATGACACCGCTTGTTTTCGCGGATTTTAATCTTCCCCACGTTTGATTTAACGTGGTTTATCAACAAGATCACCCACTCAAAAGGTTAGGGACGCCCAATCAGGGCCATTTTGTTGCCAGAAGTAGCTGGCGGTTGAATGGTTTTGGTATGAAGGCTACCCGTCAGGTATTTCGCGCGTGCCGCAATCGGGACTTCGCAGCCGCAGCGAATCAAATCTGTACAGATTCGCGATTTTTGTTCGCAAATACGTTTCGTGATTGCTGTGTGGTGACTATTGTTCATCTAACGCGCGCTCAAAAAATGCAGGCGAACTGTTTGTTACATCGACGTTTCTTTGATTTTATCTATCGAAAGTCACCGCGCGATTTGACTTTTGAATGAATTAATAGGCATTAATATAAGTTCAGGGAGAATGTTGGGGGAATAATTCTCTATGGAAAACGAATGTCTTGTTCGTGCGCGTAGCCACGAGCAAAAACTGAAACGTAGAAACGATATACTTGTCGCAGCCGAGGCGCTTTATCTTGAGGGGGACGGACAACTGCCATCGGCAGCCGAAGTCGCCAAAAAGGCCAGTCTCGCCAAAGGCACGCTGTATCTTTATTTTTCAAGCAAGGAAGCCCTTTTTCTGGAAGTCCTGCGCGGGTTCCTGAAGGGGTGGTTTGAAAACAACCTTGAAGTGATTGAACAGGAAGCGTTGCGCCGTCCCGAAGAACGGGATTCAGCACGCGTTGCACAACAATTCGTGCAGTATCTTGTCAAACGGAAGCAATTCCTGCATCTGGCGTCCCTGTCACAGGGGGTTCTTGAGCAGGGGACGGACGATGAAGCGGTTCTAAGCCATCGAAGATTTATTTCTTCCATGGTGAAGCGGACGGCAGATGCCCTGTCCGAGCTGTATGCCATCACGCCAGAGAATGCCAACAAGCTGATGCGGACATCCTATGCATTGGTGATTGGCATGTGGCAGATGTCACAGATTCCGGAACGTGTTGCCGAACTGATGCGCCAGAACGCGCTTGATAATCTGATTATCGATTTCAGTGTGGCAACCGAAGAAGCGGTGGTGTCGTACTGGCGTGTTCTTGCGCCGGGTATGAAATGTCGTGAATTCCTGCGTCAGATGGAAGAACAGAACCGGGCCTGATTTCGGTTTTGCTATCGGCTTTTCAATCAGCATCATAAAAAAAAGCAGCACCCGCGAAGGTGCTGCTTTCAGACTGCTGACAAAGTCCTCGCCATTGGCGGGGATTTTTGATTCAATGGGGAATGCTTAAGAAACCCAGCCCACATCAAACCGAACTTGAGATGGTGACACTCGACAGTTTGGTCCCCAGCGATCATTTGCTTCGTAAGATCGATGCCGTGATCGATTTCAGTTTTATCCATGCGCGCGTGGCCGATTTGTACTGCGCGAACAATGGCCGTCCCGCCCTTGATCCGGTGATGATGTTTAAGGCGCTGTTCATTGGCTATCTGTTTGGCGTGCGCTCGGAGCGCCAGCTTGTGCGCGAGATTGAGGTCAATGTCGCCTATCGCTGGTTTTTGCAACTCAAGCTGACCGACAAGGTCTTTGATGCCTCGACCCTGTCGCAGAACCGGCGGCGTCGATATCATGATGCCAGTGTTGCGCAGGATATTTTTGACGAGATCGTCGAGCAGGCGATCAGGCACGGGCTGGTGGATGGTAAGGTTCTCTATACCGACAGCACGCATTTGAAGGCCGATGCCAACAAGAACAAATGGGACCGCGAAGTGGTTGCCAAATCGCGCGCGGCCTATTGGGATGATCTGGATCTGGCGATTGAGGAAGACCGGGCGGCTCATGCGAAAAAGCCGCTCAAAGCCAAGGAACGCCAGCCGGTTGAGAAAGAAACCAAGATCAGCCGAACCGATCCCGACAGCGGATATATGGTGCGCGACGGCAAGCCCAAGGGCTTTTTCTATCTCGATCACCGCACGGTCGATGGCAAGCTTGGGATCATTACCGACAGTTACGCCACCCCGGCCAATCTGCATGACAGCATTCCCTATCTCGACCGTCTTGACCGACAAAGGCAGCGTTTTGACCTTGATGTTATCGCCGTCGGACTGGATGCGGGCTATGCGACCGCCGCGATTGCCAAAGGCCTTGAAGATCGTGACATCCTTGGCGTGACGGGCTATCGCCGCCCGAACCTTCGGGAAGGCTACATCCCCAAACGCAAATACGTTTATGACCCTGAACGTGATGCTTATCGCTGCCCCGAAGGTCAGCTTCTGTCTTATGCGACAACCGACCGAAATGGATACCGCCATTATCACAGCGACCCGGAAAAATGCCGCACCTGTCCTGTGCTGGCTTCCTGTACCGCCAATGCCCACCACCGAAAAACTGTCACGCGCCATGTCTGGCAAGACGCCAGAGACCGGGCTGACGCCTATCGTCTGACAGAGTGGGGCAAGCGGGTTTACAAGCGCCGAAAAGAGACGGTCGAACGCTCTTTTGCAGATGCCAAACAGCTTCACGGTCATCGATATGCAAGGTTCCGGGGACTGATCAATGTCAAATGCCAATGTCTGCTGGCCGCCGTCGCCCAAAACATCAAGAAAATAGCCCTGGCTTTGGGCCCCAAGGGGCAAATCGCCGAGGGATAATCCCCTCGGCACACTCAAGCCGGCTTTCAAAAACCTCTAAAAGCAAAACCCCGCCAAAATATGACGGGGTTTGTCAGCGGTCTGAAAGCAGCACCCGCGAAGGTGCTGCTTTTTTGCATTGGGCGACATGACATCAGGTATCGATTGTCGTCTGGTTCATGGATCGGGTCCGCGCCCGTTCTGACCGCAGGATCAGCAGGCTGGAAATCACGATCATCACCGATACGGCAAGGATGATCAGTGTCGCGAGCGCGTTGATTTCCGGCGAAACACCCAGTCGCACGGATGAGAAAACCTTCATCGGCAGGGTGGTGGAGCCCGGACCGGCGACGAAGCTTGCAATCACCAGATCGTCAAGTGACAGGGTGAAAGACAAAAGCCACCCGGCCAGAAGTGCGGGCAGGATCATGGGCAGGGTAATGACAAAGAAAATCTTTGCCGGTTTGGCGCCAAGGTCCATCGCGGCTTCTTCGACCGAGGTATCCATGCCCGCCAGTCGCGATTGCACAACAACCGCGACATAGGCCGCACAGAAGGTCGTATGTGCGATCACAATCGTGGTTACACCACGCCCGGCTGGCCAGCCGATCAACTGTTCAAGGGTGACAAACAGCAATAGCAGGGACAGGCCGGTGATGACTTCGGGCATCACAAGCGGGGCGGCAACCATGCCCGAAAACAGGGTGCGGCTTTTGAACCGTCCGAAACGGGACATGACAAGCCCGGCCGGTGTGCCAACCGCAAGGGCCAGCGTTGCCGACATCACCCCGATCCGAAGGCTGTTCCAGGCGGCATCGATCATGCCGTCATTGGAAAACAGCGATACATACCATTTGAACGAGAAACCGGTCCAGACGGTGACCAGCTTGCCCTCGTTAAACGAATAAATGATCACAAGCAGGATCGGGACATACAGAAATGCAAAGCCGAACACCAAGGCACTGAGAAGGAAAGTCGAACGTTTGCCGGTCATTGTCCGTTTTCCTCCTGCTTGGTCTGGATATGCTGGAACCACATGATCGGTACGACAAGGAACAGCAGCATCGCAATCGCGACCGAGGATGCAATCGGCCAGTCACGGTTGGCAAAGAATTCGTTCCAAAGCGTGCGACCGATCATCAGGGTATTCGGCCCGCCCAGAAGTTCCGGGATGACAAACTCGCCAACGGACGGAATGAACACCAGAAGCGATCCGGCTAGAATGCCGGGCATCGATAGGGGCAGGGTCACCTTCATGAAGGCTTTCCAAGGTCTGCAGCCAAGATCAAGGGCGGCCTCGATCAGGCTGACATCCATTTTTTCCAGCGTGGAATAAAGTGGCAGGATCATGAAGGGCAGGTAAGTATAGACAATGCCGATATAGACCGCGAATTCGGTCTGACGCATGATCAATGGCTCGGAAATAATGCCAAGGTTCAGCAACAGCGCATTGATCAGCCCCTCGCGGTCCAGAATGCCGATCCAGGCATAAACGCGGATCAGGAAGCTGGTCCAGAACGGCAGGATCACCATCATCAGCAGCACACTGCGAAGCGATCCTTGCGCGCGTGCAATGCCATAGGCCATCGGATAACCGATCAGAAGCGTGATCACGGTTGAAATCGCAGCAATCCGGATCGAATTCAGATAGGCCGATATATAAAGACTGTCGCTAAGCAGAAACAGGTAATTGCCGAAATTGATCGTGATATTGACCCCTTCGTCAATCCACGTGAACAGCGCGCTATAGGGCGGCTGGGCATATTCGGCGGTGGCGAAGCTGATTTTCAGAACGATCAGGAACGGGATCAGGAAGAACAGCATCAGCCAGAGATAGGGCAGGCCGATCACAAGGACCCGGCCATGCTTGAGCATCAGGCGATCATAACGTTGTTTCAGGGTTGGCTTGTCACTGCTCATTGATTCAGAACCGAAGCAGCCCCGGCCTCCCACGTTACCCAGACGCGATCTTCCCACGTGTAACGTGGTTCGATATGGCGGCTGGAATTGGGCTCGGTGACCTTGATGCGGAAACCGCTATCAAGGCGTACGTGATAGGTCGAAAGCCCGCCAAGATAACCGATTTCCTCGACCTTGCCAGAAAGGCAATTATATTTCGTATCGGTCGGTTTTTCGGTCAGCAGGCGCAAACGTTCCGGGCGAAGCGCGATCCAAAGTGTCGCCCCTTCGTGGCCCTGAACGGCGTGGTCGATATAAATTTCACCACCGGCATCGTCGGAATGAATGACGGCGTATTTTTCGTCATCATCGACAAGCGTTCCTTCGATCAGGTTGACCTGACCGAGGAAGTTCGCGGTAAAGCGGCTGTTGGGATATTCGTAAAGTTCGAACGGGGTGCCAAGCTGACGGATCACACCTTCATTCATCACCGCAATGCGCGATGCCATTGTCATGGCTTCTTCCTGATCATGGGTGACCATGACAAAGGTGGTGCCGACCTTTTCCTGAATGTTGACCAGTTCGAACTGTGTCTGTTCGCGCAGCTTTTTATCAAGTGCGCCAAGCGGTTCGTCGAGCAGAAGAACCTTTGGCTTTTTGACAAGGGATCGCGCCAGGGCAACACGCTGGCGCTGCCCGCCGGAAAGCTGATGGGGTTTGCGTTTGGCAAACTTGGTCATTTGCACAAGGGCCAGCATATCGGAAACCAGCGTGCGGATTTCCGATTTCGGCAATCCGTCCTGATGCAGGCCAAAGGCCACATTCTGTTCAACTGTCATGTGCGGGAACAGGGCATAGGACTGGAACATCATGTTGGTCGGGCGTTCATAGGCCGGGACGCCTGCCATATCGACACCATCGATGAAGATTTTGCCCGCTGTAGGTTCCTCGAACCCGGCCAGCATCCGCAAAAGGGTTGTTTTGCCGCAGCCCGATCCGCCCAGAAGGGCAAATAATTCATGCCGGTAAATATCAAGCGACACATCATCGACGGCATAAAAGTCGCCGAACTTCTTGGTCACATTCTCGAAACGGATAAACGGGACCGCTTCGGGATTGTTCCAAGGCTGAGTCTTGTGCACATCCTCGTGTGCTTTCTGCAAAGCCCCCTGCGACACCAAGCTTCTCCCCTTGTTTGTTGTCGAGATATACCCAAAACATCGGGCGACATGCCCGGCTATGCATTCGAGCGCGGTTGGCCGAAGCTTGCCGTCCGATGTTTTGGTTCTGCCTGATTAACAGGATGAAGCAATTCCACAATCTGTAAAGAGGGGTGTGCGATATTTCGAACGTTTCGTGGTTGAAATTGCGATAAATGGCGGAAAAGTCAGCAGAGGTGTTCAGAAAATGTGCATTATTGACGGTTTCATCTTCGTTTAGCGCGTCTTTGGCACCCTGCGCAATTTCACGCACGTCATCACGAGTCACAGTTCGCAATGTCAAAAAAGGGGCGCTGCGAACTGTGCAGCGCCCCTTTGGGCATGTCTGGTATTAACCGGACCGATTACTTGATCGATCAATGGATCGATTACTGACCGGTTTTAAGCTTGGTCCACAGACGGGTACGGGTCCGAAGTTCTTTCGAGCCCGGCTCGATCTTGGAACGCAGGCGTTCCTTGACTTCCTGCGACGGGTAAACACCCGGATCGGCTTTCAGATCTTCGTCGATGAATTCCATGGCAGCCTCGTTCGGGCTGGCATATTCGACATAGTTGGCAAGATCGGCACCGACATCGGCGCGCAGGATGTAATCAATGAATTTGTGGGCCAGATCCGGGTTCGGCGCGTCGGCCGGGATCATCATCACGTCAAACCAGATCAGGGTGCCTTCTTTCGGGATCACGTATTTGATCTCGTTGCCATTGCCGGCTTCTTCGGCGCGAAGGGCAGCCTGGCCAACGTCACCCGACCAGCCGATCGATACGCAGACGTTACCATTGGCAAGGTCGTTGATATATTGCGAGCTGTGGAAATAGGTGATGTAGGGACGGATTTTTTCGAGTTCGGCCATTGCGGCTTCGATATCCGCGGTCGACTGTTTGGAATCCGGCTTATCAAGATAGAAGTTGACGAGCGGCACGATTTCGCCCGGATCGTCAAGCATGGTCAGACCGCATTTTGACAGTTTTTCGGCATATTGCGGATCAAAAACCAGCGCCCAGCTATCGAGCGGGGCATCGTCACCCAGAGCTTCCTGAACCTTGGCAACGTTATAGCCAATGCCGTTGGTGCCCCAAAGGTACGGAACAGCGTAATCGTTGTTCGGGTCGTATTTGGCGGTCTGGTTCAGGATCACCTTGTCCAGATTGCCAAAGTTTTCCAGTTTGGATTTGTCGACTTTCTGGAAGATGCCTGCCTGGATCAGGCGCTGTGCATCGGCCAGAGTCGGAACGACAAGGTCATAACCCGAATTGCCAGCCAGCAATTTGGCTTCGACAACCTGGTTGCTGTCATAGACGTCGTAATTGACCTTTACGCCATATTCCTTTTCGAAATTGGCGACGGTTTCTTCGCCGATATAGTCAGACCAGTTATAAACGTTAAGGACTTCCTGTGCCGATGCGCTTGCGGCAAAGCCCGAAAGGGCTGCGGCAAGGACAACCAGGCTGGAAGATTTAAGAAGTGATTTCATTTCGCTGAGCCTCCCATGTGGCAGCGTTTGAAAATTTGAAGGTCCTGTTATTGCTTTCTCCAAGACCCTCATATCCTTCGAATGCCTCAGGTTTTTGTCAAATACAAGATGGATTTTTGGGCATTTTTCGCATCAAGTGAAAAATTAGGCATTCATCATGCAACATTCTTGCGCCAGAGATGATGCCCTGGCGCAAGAATTCAATCAAACGTTCAGCAGAAGGTGTTCACGCTCCCACGCGCTGATCACCGTCTGATAGGCATCCCATTCGGCTTCCTTGACGGCGAGAACGGCGGCCGAAAATTCTTCGCCCAACAGGTCTTTTAGCGGTTTGCACCGATGGAATTTGGCCAGTGCTTCGTGGATGTGACGGGGCAGGGAATGCGCCCGGTCATAACCCGACCCTTCGATCTGGGCGGTCGGATCGACTTCCTCGATAATACCCAGCAGGCCACAGGCAAGCGATGCCGCAATCGCCAGATACGGGTTGGCATCGGCCCCCGGAATGCGGTTTTCGATACGGCGTGCATTGGCCGGGCCGTTCGGCTGACGCAGGCCGACAGTCCGGTTATCAAGTGACCAGTGCATGTTGATCGGGGCATCCGACCAGGGCTGCAAACGGCGATAGCTGTTCATGTTCGGAGCCAGAAGCGGCATGGCAGCAGGCAGATACCGCTGCAAGCCGCCGACATAGTTCAGGAACATCTGCGAGTTATCGCCATTGTCATCGGCAAACAGGTTTTTGCCTGTCTTGATGTCGACGACGCTTTGATGGATATGCATGGCACTGCCCGGATGGTTGCCCATCGGTTTGGCCATGAATGTGCCATAGACCCCGTGCTTGAGGGCGGTTTCACGCAGCGTGCGTTTAAACAGGAAGGCTTGGTCGGCCAGTTCAAGTGGCGCGCCGTGATTGAAGTTCATTTCAAGCTGGGCGGGGCCCGACTCGTGGCTCATGGTATCGGCGTCGATATTCATGGCCTCGCAATAGTCGTAAAGGTCTTCGATTAGTGGATCGAATTCGTTGATCGCATCGATGCCAAAGGCGTTCGATGCCCGTTCCGGGCGGCCCGAACGTCCGATTGGCGGTTCAAGCGGGTTGTCCGGGTCGGTGTTTTTTGCCACCAGATAAAATTCAAGTTCCGGGGCAATGATCGGTTTCATGCCGCGTTCTTCAAAGGCCGCCAGGACACGTTTCAGAACGTGGCGCGGTGAGATCGACACCTCGTCGCCATAAAAATGATAACAGTCGCAAATAATCTGCGCTGTCGGTTCTTCGTACCACGGCACGACGCGAATGGTTTCCGGATCGGGGACCATGACAACGTCTTTTTCCGCCGGGTCGAGAAACGCGTCGGTTTCTTCCGGGTAGCCCCCGGTGACCGTCATGGAAAAAATTGCCTCGGGGATGGCAAGGCTTTTGGCTTCAAGCCCGCGCAAAAACTTTTGCGTTGGCAGAACCTTGCCGCGTGCCACCCCGGACATATCTGGGACAATACATTCGACTTCTTCAATTTTGCGGTCAGAAAGCCACTTTTTGAGATCGGTACTCATGTGTAGTCGGACGCTTTCGCGCCAGTCCTTCAAAATTGCATTTTCTTGCTTTTTCCGGGCGTTTCCCGGTCAAATTCACAAGAAAGGAGGTTTGTCTTCGATGAATTCAGAATGTTTTTTTGTTATTTGCTTCGATATTCGAATTTTGTGCGAGTATTTTGGTGGATAGTCGAAGATATCAATTCATATATCTGGATGGCTCCCACCAAGTTGCGTTATAGTCGCCTCAGATTATAAGGGCAGCGGTTGGACGCTGGTCAAGGAGGTAAAATGAAAATCGAACATCCGTATCTTATGTTTCTTGGTGATGCACCCGACGAACTGGCGGCAAAAACCGCGATTGGCATCAAGCAGTGGCGCCCCGAATGGTGCGTCGCACAGCTAAGCCTTCCGGGCTGTCAGGCCGATCTTGGCCTGCCGGAAATGTCGATTGCCGAAGCTAAAGCCGCCGGTGTCAAAACCATCGTTCTGGGCGTTGCCAACCGTGGCGGTATTATCGGACCGGCATGGATGGAAACCCTTCTGGCAGCGATTGATGCCGGGATGGATATCGCCAACGGTCTGCATACGCGCCTGTCGACGATTCCCGAACTGGTCCAAGCCGCCAACGCCAAAGGCGTAAAACTTTTCGACGTCCGTCACTTTGATGGCAAGCTGCCGGTCGGTAACGGTGAAAAACGTCCGGGCAAACGTGTTCTGGCGGTTGGGACTGATTGCTCGGTCGGGAAAATGTACACCGCCCTTGCGCTTGATGCGGAAATGAAAAAGCGCGGCATGAAGTCGACTTTCCGTGCCACCGGCCAGACCGGTATTTTCATCGCGGGCGAAGGCATTTCGGTTGATGCCGTGATTTCGGACTTTATTTCCGGCGCGGTTGAAACCATTGCGCCGGCCAACGAGCCGGATCACTGGGACGTTGTCGAAGGGCAGGGCAGCCTGTTCCATGCCTCGTTCGCCGGTGTATCCATGGGGCTGATCCATGGTTCGCAGCCCGATGCCATCATCGTTTGCCACGAACCGACCCGTACCCACATGCGTGGTCTGCCGGGCTATAAGTTGCCGGACCTGAAAACCACGATGGACGTCAACCTGATGCATGCGCGCCTGACCAACCCTGATTGTGTGGTTGCCGGTTTCGCCATCAACACCAAGTCGCTTGACGATGCGGCGGCCAAAAAGCTTCTGGCCGAGGTCGAAGCCGAATTTGGCCTGCCATGTGTGGACCCGGTTCGGACCGGTGTTGCATCAATCGTCGACAAATTGCAGGAGATCTGATGTGCCGCGCATAAGTGTCACA
Organism: Thalassospira xiamenensis M-5 = DSM 17429; assembly: GCF_000300235.2. NCBI lineage: Bacteria > Pseudomonadati > Pseudomonadota > Alphaproteobacteria > Rhodospirillales > Thalassospiraceae > Thalassospira > Thalassospira xiamenensis. The sequence continues at coordinate 1,574,893 of NZ_CP004388.1, forward strand.
TCTGAAGTCTGGCCGCTGCGCGGGGCGTTCAAAATCTCGCGCGGGGCCAAGACCGAGGCCCATGTCGTCAAGGTCGCCCTGACCGACGGTGAATATACCGGATATGGGGAATGCGTTCCCTATGCCCGTTATAACGAAACCGTCGAAGGCGTCATAGCCGATATCGAGGCCCAGGCTGATGCCCTTTCGCGTGGGATGACGCGAAAGGAATTGCAGGACGCGATGAAGGCCGGTGCGGCGCGCAACGCGGTTGACTGTGCCTATTGGGACCTTGAGGCAAAGCGATTTGGGCGTCGTGCCTGGGAACTTGCCGAACGCAAGGCACCCGAAGGCCTGATTACGGCTGAAACGCTTAGCCTTGATACGCCTGATGCGATGCGTGAAGCCGCGCGCAAGGCGGCGTCTGCACCGTTGCTCAAGCTTAAGCTTAACGGCGAAAACGTTCTCGAATCCGTTCGTGCGGTTCGTGAAGGTGCGCCGACATCGCGTTTGATTGTTGATGCCAACGAGGCATGGTCGATTGCGCTGCTTGAGGATATCGGTGCGGAGCTTGACGCGCTTGGTGTGGAAATGATCGAGCAACCGCTGCCCGCCGGGCAGGATGACGGTCTGATTGATCTTGATTGTCCGGTGCTGCTTTGTGCCGATGAATCGATCCATACCGTTGCCGACATCCCGCGTTTGTCGCAGCTTTACGACATGATCAATATCAAGCTTGATAAAACCGGCGGTCTGACCGGCGCGCTTGAGCTTGCCGATGCTGCCGCCAAGGTTGGCATGCAGATCATGGTTGGCTGCATGGTCGGGACATCGCTTGCGATGGCACCGGCGATGATCGTTGCCGCCGATGCCCGCATTGTTGATCTTGACGGTCCGCTATGGATGGCAAAAGACCGTGAAAACGGTCTGGCGTTTGACAGGGGCGTCATGGGGCTTCCTGATCGCGCCCTTTGGGGCTGATTTCCCGGGGCTAAGCCTGAAATTCTGTTGATTTTTGCCGCCATACCGGTTTTTCGGTGTGGCGGTTTCTTTTTGGTGCGGCTTATGATTTCGGGATGATGCGAGTCGCGACCATTTTGCAATTCGCGTTACGGTTTTAAGGGTGCTGTTGTTGTGAAAAACAACTTAGGGGCGCGAAAATACGTTAATTATTGTGTTGAAACAGGTGGTTGTTTTTATTTTTTCTTTCTTAATTAGCTAAAAATTAATTCAAAAACAGCGTGCCACCTCTTCTGGATAGTTGAATTGCCGGTTAAATCAGGGAACGATCATGCAGTTTTTCGGGGCTGCAGTGGCTCCTTCGCATTGATGAGTTGGAGCTGACCCGCGTGCTATCCGGTCCCCGAAGAGATAGTCGACGCTTCGCAGGGCCCTTGCGATGTCGATATCGTGATTTTCTTTATACGCCCCGGCATGCAGAACTTCTGCATCTGCGGCGTAAGGAATCGGTACAGCTAACCGCGCGTTTCGCGGCCTTTTTCACCCTCGTTCTGCTGGCGCTTGTGCCGATCTGGGACGGGGCCTATGGCAATGGCTTCTGGCAATCGCAAGCCGTGATCATGCGCCTCCTTGTCATGGGGATTGCGGTTGTGGTGCTGCTTAATCGGGCGGTCAGTTCGAAATGGCGTCGCCGTGCGCCTTATCTGCCGATGCTGTTTCTTGTGATTGCCGCCGCCCTGCTGTGCGGTTTTTCGGGGCTTGATCTTGCGGCGTCGCCAAAGATGCTGACCGCGCACAGTTTCCTGCTTCTTGGCATTGTTGTCCTGATTGCCATCATGCCGCTGACACTGGCCGAGGCGGGAATAATGGTTTCTCCGATCATTGTGTTGCTGTTCTTTGGTGCTCAGGGGCCCGTTGCAGGCGGTTATGTGCCGGTTGAAATGATTTTGCCCGTCTTGCTGCCGCTTGCGGTGATGGCGGCCATGGTTCAGCTTTATCGAACGATTGTTGCCGCGCAGGAAATCGCGATTGATCCGCTGACGGGGGTCTATACCCGCGCCTTTGGCATGGAAATGCTGCGTCTGAATTTTGAAGCCGCCTATCGTAAGCGAAGCCCGCTTACCTTGGCCTTTGTCGATCTTGATGACTTCAAGAAAATCAATGATCAGTTCGGCCATGATTACGGTGACCGCATTCTTGAAGAAGCCGGGCGCAATCTGGCGCATCGGTTCCGGAGCACGGATCTGGTGATCCGCTGGGGCGGGGAGGAATTCCTTGTTATTCTGCCTGACCTGACATTGGCACGTGCCAATGAAGTCATGCATCGCGTCATGGCGCTGGGTCTTGCCGATCTTGCCAATGGTTTGACCCAGCAGGCAAGTTACGGACTGGCCGAGCGGATCGAAGATGTCATTTCCCAGCCGCATAACCTGATCGACCTTGCCGATCAGCGCATGTATGACGCCAAAAAACGCCATGACCGCGAACAGATCGTTGCTGATGGCCTGTCGGGTCGCAAGATTTCCGGGGCTGCTGCCACCACGTCATCGGCGCGTGCGGCCGATGCCAGCAAGGTCGTCAATCAGACCGTGAATTAACCCCGCGACCTTTGCGGCCTTTTCGTAGGTCCGGCATAAGGTTCGTTTTCTTGTTCTGCTTATTCCTGGATTTTGACAGTCGCCGCTTTTTGGGGCGTCTTTTTTGCGAATCTGCCCCAATTGGTCATGTTGCGGGGGTAATTTTACCCGATTGTATTTTTCGGGATTCCGCGATGCTGATGGGTGCGAGACCGCGTAAATGAGAGTTTCTGCGGGTTTGGAGCAGATTCTCATGATGGGAATCGAAAGCCGAATTTTCGACTCTGCTGATGGAATCGCAGTGTTTCCGCCGTTCCTGATTGCAACTTTTGATCAGATTTGCCGATTTTTCGGAAATGAACCGTGGTGCGAAAAAATGAGGATGCTGAAAAAATGACCGCATCTGGCCGGGATTCAGTTCGAAAAAGTGTCAGTTTGGTGAAATTTTGATCAAAAAAAGTGCATTAATTTTTTTGATAAAAAAATAGTCAAAAACGTGTTGCGTTCGCCCGATCTAATGGGTAATGTCTATTTGTGCGCTGCGGTAGGACGCAGTGCATTCCGGCGAGCGACTTGTCGCTCGTTTCTTGGACGTTTCCTCCCTAGACTTGGGCCGCTGTCACAGGCGGCCTTCTTTTTTTGCCTGAATTCCAGGGTTTTACAGGTTTTCCCGGGGTGCGAGAATTCGCGCCGGAAATATCATTATGTCGCCTGCGCGGGATTGTGCGGTGCAACTCGCGCCATGGTGAAGGGTGAATGCCATTCCTCATCGACATCAAAAAGAAAAGGCACCGTCTGTCTGACTGGTGCCTTTGTTTGCGTGTCGCAAGGTTATGGCGATAGGGGTTATTTCTCCCGCCCTGGATCGCGTTCCGGGAAGTTGCCATCCCCGTCACCAAGGCCGCGCTGCATGATCACGCTATCGACCCAGCGGCCAAGTTTGAATCCTGCCGACTGCAATGTGCCCGCCACCCGGAAGCCCAGGCGCGCGTGCAATCCGATAGAGGCGACATTGGCGCTATCGCCGATCACGGCGACCATCTGGCGATAGCCAAGGGCTGTGCAGCGTTTGATCAGTTCGGACAGAAGCGCGCGACCGGCCCCCTTGCCGACCACATCGGGCGCGATATAGATCGTGTCCTCGACCGTAAAGCGGTACGCCGGGCGCGGGCGATAGGCCCCGGCATAGGCAAAGCCTTCGACGCGGCCATCAATTTCCGCCACCAGATAGGGCAGGCCGCGTTCGCGGACATGCTGCCAGCGGGTTGTCAGTTCGGCGATTTCAGGCGCACGTTCCTCGAACGAGGCCAGGCCATGCAGGACATGGTGGCCGTAAATTTCGGTAATGCGGCCAAAATCCTCTGGCTCGGCATCGCGGATCACAAGATCCTCCAAGGGCGCGGCGCCATTTGGCATCGGTTTTCCTGATGGTGTGGAAGAAACGGGGCTGGATGTCATCAGAAGGGATTCCCGTCAAGATCGTGGAAGCACGATATCAGATGCGTCATCTGTTCGCGCAGGGTGTCAAATCCGCGATGGGGCGTGATCGTGTCTTCGTCCATGTAAAGCGAGCGTGAAAGCTCGATCTGCAGGCTGTGCACGTTGTTTTCCGGTTGCCCGTAATGGCGCGTGCAAAAACCGCCTGCATATGGATCATTGTGCGACGGGGTAAAGCCCAGATCGCGGACACGATCTTCGACAAAGCGCGTCAAAGACGGATGGCAGGAACTTCCATAGCAATCGCCCAGAACCAGATCAACGCGGTTTTTGCTGCTGTCGACAGAATCGCCGGGCATGGAATGGCAGTCAATCAGGATGCAATAGCCAAACTGATCACGCGTTGCATCGATCAGCTTGCGAAGCGCATTGTGATAGGGGTGATAAAAGGTATCGATCCGGTGCATTGCCTCGGTGACCGGCAGGCGGGTTTTGTAAATCTCGATCCCGCCGCTGACGACGCGCGGGATGGATCCCAGTCCCGAGAGGGCGCGCATCGAATGAATGTCGGCGTCCGAGGGCAGGGGGCCGTCAAACATGCGCGGGTCAAGTTCCAGCGCCCCGCGATTGACATCGACAAAGGCACGCGGAAATGTCGCGCACAGCAGGGGGGCGCCCAGTTTGGGCGCACTGGCAAACAATTGATCGACAAAGGCATCCTCAGACGCGCGCAGCGCAAACGAATCAATGCGCGCAATCTCGATCAATTCCTGCGGATAATGGCGCCCGGAATGGGGCGATGCAAACACCACCGGCAGGGTTTGCCGGGATGGCAGGATGACGGTTGCCGGTCCATTGCCGGTAAGATCCGATGGCAACTGGTTCATTGTCGTTTGTTATGTCTTCCCTAAACTGGATGATGATCATAGCAACAGCGATCCATCCCGTCCCCCATAGATGAAGATTTTTTGTCAAAAATCCAATTGAGGGGTTGCACCTTTCACGGCCTTGGGCTAAATACCGCCTCGCCGTCACAAACGGTGCTGGCCAAGCCTTCTGCCTTGAAGGCCGGTCAGATGAAAGATGGGTAAGAGGGCCTATAGCTCAGTTGGTTAGAGCGTTCGCTTGACATGCGAGAGGTCACAAGTTCGAGTCTTGTTAGGCCCACCATCTTTCCCCACATACAGGGGCCTATAGCTCAGTTGGTTAGAGCGTTCGCTTGACATGCGAGAGGTCACAAGTTCGAGTCTTGTTAGGCCCACCATTTCCTCCCCGCCGGTTTCCGAGCGGGGTTTTGTGTTTCTGGCCCCAGAAACCGTTCATTTCCCAAGGTTATCAAGGCTTCCGGCGCATCATGATCGACCCGGATATTTCCCGCTTGAAGTCGTGTGTAATATGTGTTGAATGCATTCAAACGAGCGTTCTGTTTCGGCCTGATGCCTTGTCATTCGGCCCGATGATCTGACGGAGGCCTGCAATGATCATGTCTTTCGAAACCGCCCTTGGCCTTCTTGCCGGATCACTGACCACGATTGCCTTCCTGCCGCAGGTCATCCGCACCTGGCGCACCCGCTCGACGGCTGATATCTCGCTTGTGATGTTTCTGATCCTGTGCACCGGGATTGCGCTTTGGCTGGTTTATGGCCTGGTCCGTGGCGACTGGCCCGTGATCATTGCCAACGGCTTTACCCTTGTCCTGGCCTCGACCATCCTATTCTTCAAGCTGCGCCACGGGTAATCGGAGCTTCCGGTTCTATCGCATTGCCGCGATGCTTTTGCGGAACCTGATTGCGCTAAAGGCGAAGAACAGGGCGGCGATCACGAAGACGATCAGGAATTCCTGCCAGACGACATCTATCCCGGCATCGCGATACAGGATCGCCTGTGCAAAGCTGACAAAGTGGCTGGACGGGACGAATTGCATGATGTTCTGAAGCGTTTCAGGCATGCTTTCAAGCGGCGTATTTCCGCCCGACAACATCCGCATCGGTAATACGACAAGGATGAAGAGGAGCCCGAATTGCGGCATCGATTTCGTCATGGTCGCAAGGAAAATGCCAAGGGCGGTTGCAAAAAACAGATACAGCATGGTTCCGGCAAAGAACAGCAGCTTGGAGCCGATAATCGGCACGCCAAGCATAAGCTCGACGACAAAGAACAGCGATACCGCACTGGCGATCAGGATCACAAGCCCGTTGGCCCAGACCTTTGCCAGCATGATTTCAAACGGATCAAGCGGCATCACCAGCAGATGTTCAATCGTGCCATGTTCGCGTTCACGAATAAGGGCGGCACCTGACAGGATGATCGACAGCATGGTGATGTTGTTGATGATCTCCATCGCGCTGGTGAACCATGAACTGGTGGCGTTTTCGTTATAGGCATAACGTGTCACAAGTGTCGCCGGTGGTTCGTGATTTGCCGCGACATAGGCCGAAACCCCGCCCATGAAGGTCCGGACTTCCTGGGCGATGATATTGCTGACATAGCCTTGGCCGATCCCGGCCTGCATCATTGCGGTGGCGTCGATGTTAAGCTGTATTTCCGGCTGATGACCGGCAATAAGGTCTTTTTCAAAATCGGGCGGGATCACCAGAACAAAGGTGTATTCGCCGCCATCCATGGCGGCGTCAATGTCACCTTCGCTGATTTCCCCGGGTATCTTGAAAAATGGTTGCAGAAACGCATCGCCGATCTGGCGCGACAATTTGGATTTATCCAGATCGGCAATCGCGATTGATGCGTTTTTAAGGTCATGGGAAAAGCCGGTGGCGGCATTGTAAATCGCAAATGAAAACGCCCAGCAGATCAGGATCAGCAACACGACATCGCGACGGAGGCTGAAAAGCTCCTTGATGCCAAGGCGATAGATATTTTCAATCCGTTTGCCAAACATCAAATTTACGCCTCCTGCTTTTTAAGCAGCAGCATCGAAAGGGTGGTTAATACCGGGAAGAAAATCACAAGCGTTATGATTTCCGGATAAAGTTCGGCAAAGCCAAGCGCCTTGGTAAAGACCCCGACACTGATCGACATGAAATGCGATGTCGGCATAATGGTCGACAGCACGGCGGGTGCGCCTTCAAGCGAGGATATCGGCTGCATCATTCCGGAAAACATGACCGAGGGCACCATCGTCGCAATCGCGGTTCCGAACAGGGCGGCGATCTGGGTCTTGGTAAAGGACGAAATCAAAAGCCCCAAACCGGTTGTGGCAAAAACAAACAGGAAGGCCCCGACAATAAGGGTAAGCGGGTTGCCCCGCATCGGGACTTCGAACCAGAACAGCGCCATCGCGACCATCAGAACGAAATTGATCAGGCCCAGCCCGACATAGGGCAATTGTTTGCCAATCAGGAATTCGATCCGCGTGACCGGCGTGACGTAAAGGTTGGTGATCGATCCCAGTTCCTTCTCGCGTACCACGCCGACCGCCATCAGAACGGCGGGAATAAACATCAGCAGCAGCGCAATCACCGATGGCACCATGGCATAGATGCTTTTGAAATCCTGATTATAGCGATAGCGTGTCTCAATGCTTACCGGCAGAGTTTGCGCAGGCAAACCGGTCCGGCGTATGCTGCGTTCGTTCAGATATTTGCTGTGAATGCCTTCGACATAGCCATGGATGGTTTCGGCGCGAAACGGCATGGTGCCATCGATGGTTGCGGCGACTTCGGGGCTGCGTCCGGCTTCAAGGTCGCGGCCAAATCCCGGCGGAATTTCAATCGCCAGCGTGATATCGCCCGACAGCAACCTTTGTTCAAGCTCGTCATTGCTGTTTAACGGCGGCTGTTCGCTGAAATATCGCGACCCTGCAAGGTTTTCAAGATAGGTGCGACTGGTTTCCGTCCTGTCGCGGTCGAGTGCAGCATATGTCAGATTTTCAACGTCAAAGGTAATGCCAAGCCCGAAAACCGGCATCAGAATCGCCGTACCCAGCAAGGCAAACATCAACCGGATCGGATCGCGGATCAGTTCCATGGTTTCGCGCAGTGAATAGGCCCACAAACGGCGCAAACTGAAAATTGATGCCTTGGCCGGTTTCAATTTCATCGCACCGGTTTCATCGTCCCCGTTCATGGCCGATGCATCCGGGGCAGGGGCGTTGTCATCAATGCCGCTGGCTTCTTCCAGATGGCTGATGAAGGCTTCTTCAAGCGTTTCGCAACCGCGTTTCTGCGTAATTTCATGCGGGGTGTCGCTAATCAGCACCTTGCCCGCATGCATCAGCGATATGCGATCACAGCGTTCCGCCTCGTTCATGAAATGGGTAGAGATAAAAATCGTCACCCCCTGATCGCGCGAAAGCTCGATCAGTAATTGCCAGAACGCGTCACGTGCCACCGGATCGACGCCCGATGTCGGTTCGTCCAGTATCAGGATTTCCGGGCTGTGAATGATGGCAACCGCCAATGATAAACGCTGCCGCACACCAAGCGGCAGGCTTTCAGCCATGTCATCGTGATATTCGGTCAGGCCGAACCGCTCCGAAAGCTCGTCAATCCGCGGCTTTATCCGATCTGACGGCAGATGAAACAGCCGCGCATGAAGTTCCAGGTTCTGATAGACGCTCAGCTCGGCATAAAGCGAAAAGGCCTGGCTCATATAGCCGACCCGTTTGCGAAGTTCGGTATCCTGCCCGTCGACCGGTTTGCCGAAAAGCTCTGCCGTGCCTTCGGTCGCGGGCAAAAGCCCGGTCAGCATCTTCATGGTTGTCGTCTTGCCGCACCCGTTCGAGCCGAGAAACCCGAAAATCTCGCCCTTTTCGATGCGGAAACTGACATTATCGACGGCTGTAAAATCGCCAAACCGCATGGTCAGGCCGTCCGCGACGATGGCTGGAACATCGCCATGTGTGGTGCGCGGCGGAATGACAAGGTCCTTATGGCCCTTGCGTTCTTCTTCGGGCAGCAGCCTTACAAACGCGGTCTCCAGATTATCGGCCCCGGTGCTCTCCAAAATCTCGTCCGCTGTGCCGCTTGCCAGCACCTTGCCGTCATTCATCGCAATCAGTTGGTCGAAACGGGCGGCTTCATCCATATAGGCGGTTGCGACCAGCACGGTCATGTTGCTTTGGGTTTTGCGGATCTGGTCGATCAGTTCCCAGAACTGTCGACGTGACAGGGGATCGACACCGGTTGTCGGCTCGTCCAGTATCAATATTTCCGGATCATGGATCAGGGCACAACACAGGCCAAGCTTCTGCTTCATCCCGCCGGAAAGCTTGCCGGCTGCGCGTTCGGTAAAGGATTCAAGCCCGGTCGCCTTTACCAGCTTTTCAATCCGGTCATTGCGTTCGCGCGCCGACTGGCCAAACAAACGGCCAAAGAATTCAAGGTTCTCGCGGATCGTCAGGTCCATATAAAGGTTTTTGCCCAGTCCCTGGGGCATATAGGCGATTTTGGGCAGAACGCTGTTTCGGTGGCGCGTATCGTCCATCGGTCCGCCCAGCGTTTCGACCACGCCATCCTGCAATTTGCGCGCACCCGATATCAGGGCCAAGGCGGTGGATTTACCAACACCATCGGGCCCGATAAAGCCGATGGTCCGACCTGTGGGGATATCAAGGCTGATATCGTCAAGCGCATGAACATGGCCGTATCTGTGGCGGACATGGTCCAGCCGCGCGGCAAGATTTGCGCCATTTGCAGGAGCATTACTCATTCCTGAAGGCTCTGGTTCAGTGTCGCGTCATCGGGAACATTGGGTGTAAAGCGTTCCGGCCAGTTTTTATGATCGGCCAGCATGACATAGGCCTCGCCGGGCAGGCCGGTTTTGACCTGTTTGCTATGTTCTTCAAGCAATTCGCGCGCGATGCGGATTTTTATCCGGAACATCAGCTTGTCGCGTTCGCTTCTGGTTTCGACCTCGCGCGGGGTAAATTGCGCATCATCGGCAACGAATGATACATAGGCCGGGATCACAAAATTCGGTGCGGCATCCAGAACAATGCGCGCCTCGTTGCCGACAAAGGCCAAACCGGCCTGCCGGGTCGGCAGGAAGATCGTCATGTAAACATCGGTGAGGTCCAGAACCGTTACCACCGGGTCGCCACCCGCAAGAACTTCGCCGGGTTCGGCAAGGCGATATTGCACCCGCCCGCCGCGCGGTGCCTTAAGGACGGAATCATTGATCTGCACCTGAATGCGGTCAAGCTCGGCCTGGGCGGCTTCGACATTACGTTCGCTGCTTGTCTGGCGCGATTTTGCTGCCGCAAGGGCGGCCTCGGCCACGTCGCGTTCCGATTTGCGCTGATCGACCTGTTCACGCGCGATATTGTTGTTTTTGACAAGCTCGTTGGCGCGTTCAAGCTGCCGCTGCGCGAGGGAAAGCTGGCTTTCTTTCTGAGCGATATCGGCCTTGGCTTCGAAAATGCCTTGTTGCGCACTGGCAACTTCGGCGCGGGCCTTGGCAAGGCTGGCCTGAAGTTCGGCCGTATCCATCCGCGCCAGAACCTGACCGGCTTGCACCACGTCGCCCTCATCGACCAGAACCTCGTCGACCCGGCCGGCATATTTGGTTGCCACCCGGACTTCCTCGGCCTCGATCCGGCCATTGCCGCTGGCGATGAATTCGGGAAGGGTTTCCTGATTTTGCTGCCAGTAATAGTAACCGCCCCCGGCAATCGCAATGATCACGACAAGGATCGCCAAAGGCACGCGCAGTTTGCTCATTCCGCCCTCCAAGACAGGATTGCCGGGTTTGTGGCCACGGATGTGCCATCGGCATATAGGGGTTATCGCAAGCAGGTTATAGCTTTAACGCGATAAAGTCTGGAATGATCCTGACCTGAACGGCAAGGTAAATCTTTGATCTTACGCAATTTAGAAAAGTATCAGGAAGGTCGCGAAAGGTATTGTGATCCAACGCGCTTAGATATCGATGTCAGCCCAGATCAGGTGATGATCCGATGCTGCCTGATGTTTCCTGATCAGGTCGGGATAGGTTTCCCAACGCGGCGGGCGTGATCCTGGCCAGATGCCCTTGCGGTAAATGCCGCCCTTGGTGACGCGGTCAAACAGGGCAGGCGATAACAAAAGATAATCGATTTTATCATCATCATTGCCAAGGCCATGCGTGCCGGTCCCACGGTCGCCATTACCGGCATTGAATTCAAACTCGGTAAAACTCGGGTGGGCCGACACATCCCGAAGGGCCGTACCATGCAGCAACGGATCAAGTTCGGGACTGTCGGGGGTATCGTTAAGATCGCCCAGAACCACGATATTTTCGAACCCCTCGGCGATCAGACGATTGTAATAGGCGGCAACCGCCAATGATTGCGCCAGTCGCTTGGCGCGGCTTGCCGGGTCATTGCCGCCATATTTGCTTTTGAAATGGTTGGGCAGAACCATGATCTGCGCGCCCGATGGTGTGATGATTTCATATTCCGGGCAATCGCGGCTGAAAATCGGGGCTCCGTCGGGTTTCAGGTCATCGACGTGGCTGCGCATTTCGCCAATCGGGTAACCTTCGTGGGTAGCAAGGCCGACATCAATGCCGCGCCCGTCATTGCCATCAATGATCATCATATGGCGATAGGGCACCGGCAAAACGCCCTTTTCGCGCATGAAATCCTGAAACGCCAACAATACCGGGCGGCTTTCGATCTCGACCAGTGCCAGAACATCTGCCCCGATATCACCGATCATGCGCGCGGTGTTAAGCATCGCGGCCTCGTCCACCGGCCCCATGCGAAGTTCACACCAGCCAACCCAGTCATCGCGGCCATCGGCCTTGATATAGGGTTGTTTTGGCGGGCGCGGGCGTGAAATAAGCTGGCCACGGATTTTGCGAATGCGGGTAAAGGGGCCTTCGTCGCCGCGCAACATGCCCATTTTTGTTATCAGCGTTAACATCTGTGCCTTGTCGGCATCGCTGTAAACCGGCTTTTCAAACAGCTTGTTCAGTTCTGCATGGGCATCCAGCACATCGCGATGGGCTTCGGGGTTTTCATCGTTAAAGACTTTTGCCCGGTCAAACAGGTTTTCGACGTTAAACGCAGCAATCCGCATGACGTGCCCCGATGCTCATGTCGCCGTGGCGTGGTGAAGGATGAAATTCTACCACAGGTATTATGCGGGCATGGCGTCAAATATGAAGTGTCATGTTTGTGACGATATCGGGAAGGACGGACGATTTAGTCCCCATATGGGGATGTTTTGAAATCCCGACCCGCCATAGGGTCCTGCATGTAACGGGCGATCGGTTGTGTGAAGCACTGCGGGATCGCGTTCTGCTTCATCGGGAAGGCTTTGCAAATATGAACAACGTTAACCCCTTCAAACCGACCGTCGTTTTTGTCGACGATGACGAAAATCTGCTGCGTGGCGTTGCGCGGGCCCTGGGGCAGCGTTACAACGTGGTTTCCTTCTCCGATCCGGTCGAGGCTCTTTCATGGCTTCGCGATAATCATCGAAAAGTTGACGTGATTGTTTCGGATCTGGCCATGCCGGGCTTTTCCGGCATGCGGTTGTTACGCGAAATGGTCGGTATTGCGCCGAATATCCCGCGTGTTCTGCTATCGGGGCATCTTGATAATTCTGCAATGAACAAGGCCATCAACACGGCTTTTGTATCGTGCATATTATCCAAGCCCGCATCGATTGAACTGATCCGCAAATCCATCGAACAGGCGCTGAGTTCGCGGGCGATTGATCTGGCCGGGACCCTGATTACACCGGGGCTGGTCATGCGGGCGATCAAAAATAACGGTTATTCGATTGTCTTTCAGCCACGCATCGAGACAAAGACCGGCCTGGCCTGCGGGCTTGAAGTCCTGATCCGTTTTCCGAACCTTCAGAAACGTTTCCTTCTTGAGGAAATCATTCTGGCCTGCGAAGGGCATCCGGCCATCAACCTGCTGACCACAGCGGTGATGAATGAAGTGCGCAGGCAGGCCAAGGATATCCGGTCCCGGTTCGATTTTTCGCCGACCGTCTCGATCAACTGTTCGCCCTATTCCATTCGCAATAATTGCTTTCTCGAAGAAATCCTTCATTTCAGAAGCGACATGCTGCTTCGCGATATCAGGATCGAAGTCGAAATCACCGAACATAGCGACATCGTCAAAGACCCGGCATTTCTTGCCAATGCCAAAATGCTTAAAAACCGGGGTGTTGCGATTTACATTGATGACTTCGGCTCGGGCAGCAATTCGGTGGAGCTTCTGGGAACCGGTGTTTTCGCCGGGGTCAAGATTGATCGCGAATTCATCGCAACAGCAAACGGGGATTGTCTCAAATCATCATTTGCCGCGTGGGTTGTGAAAGCTTCGCATGATCTGGGCCTGCGCGTTGTTGCCGAAGGTGTCGAAGACGCCAATGTTGCGCAAAGGATGCAGGCGCTTGGGGTTGAAGAAATGCAGGGCTTCTTTTTCGCAAGGCCGGCAGCGCTTGATAAAATACCGACCGGTGCTTTTGCCCTTTGCTGAAAGCTGCTTTACCTTTGAACGGCTAAGCCTGATTTCTTACATCTCCAGATCAAATACAATCAGCCCGGAAATCTCGCCATCGGCGGCTTTGACCAGTTCGGCACCCAGCGCCTGATGTGTCGGATGCGCAAGATAGGCATCGCGCGCCCTGGCATCGTCAAAATCGATGCAGAAACCGTGCGTGAAACCCTGTTCGAGTTTTTCCGGGCTGACCGATACGCCGCCATCAAATCCGCGCATCCCTGCGATCTGGTTGCCAAGTTCTGCCAGTGCATCAAACAGGCTGTCAATCACGGCCTCCTCAATACCGGGTTTGAATTTGATCAGGACGATATGACGGATCATGGCGGGGCCTTTCATTTGGCGACGGAAACGCTTGATTGAACCGGTATATCGCGTTGGGTGTCAATAGAGGGGATCAGACTATTATGCGTAATGGCATAATGGCTTATCCAAAAGTTTTGGTTGAAATAATGTGACATACCGCACTTCCGTAAATTTTTCCTCTTGAAATATAGTATCAAATACATACTTTAGGATAGGTTTGGTTGCGTGGTATAGGTGTTTTTCCCTTGCGCAGTCGTAATCGGGTGAAAAGGGGATAGGTGCAATGGCTTTCAATATTTTCGGGAACAATGGATCTTCACAAGGACAGCAGATCTATGAAGCCCTTGGCAGATCGATGGCGGTGATCGAATTTTCGCTGGATGGCAAAATCCTGACGGCCAATGCCAATTTCCTTTCGACGATGGGCTATGAGCTTGGCGATATCGTCGGCAAGCAGCATGCGATTTTCGTCACAGCCGACTACGCAAAAAGCGCAGAATATAAAGAATTCTGGAGCAAGCTTTCACAAGGAAAATTCGAAGCGGGAATTTTCCAGCGCATACGCAAGGATGGCGAAACTGTCTGGCTTGAAGCGACCTATAATCCGGTCCTGAATGCGGCGGGCAAGCCGGTAAAAGTCATCAAATTTGCGACCGATATCACTGCACGACGCAAAGAACGCGCGCTTAACGAGGGCGTTCTGACCGCGATTGACCGATCCCAGGCGATGATCGAATTTGATCTGACGGGCAAAATCCTTAAGGCCAACGCGAACTTCCTGAAAACCATGGGCTATTCCGAAGGGGAGGTTGTCGGCAAACATCACAGCATGTTTGTCGCCCCGGGCTATGCCCAATCAACCGAGTACAAGGATTTCTGGGCCAGCTTGCGCCGGGGTGATGTGCAGGCCGCACAGTTCAAGCGACTTGCAAAAGGCGGCAGGGAAGTCTGGCTTGAGGCGACCTATAATCCGATTTTTGATCAGAATGGCAAACCTGAACGGGTGATCAAGCTCGCTACCGATATTACCGAGCAGGTGCAGCTTCTGATCGATCTGAAAGCGATGATTGACAACAATTTCACCGAAATTGACAGCAATATCGCAAGTCTTGACGAGGCCGCCCTGAGCGGCACATCCGCCGCGGCGCAAAGCTCCAACTCGGTCCAGACCGTTGCCGCCAGTGCGGAGGAACTTTCCGCCTCGATCGCCGAAATCTCGCGCAGCATGGCGCAAAGCCGCGATGAAACCGAACGTGCGTTCTCGCAAACCGTCAACGCCAACCAGTCGACCCAGAAAATGGCCGATGTGGTTGCTGCGATGACCGGTATTGTTGAAGTCATTCAGGGCATCGCCGGGCAGATCAACCTGCTGGCGCTTAACGCAACCATTGAATCGGCGCGCGCGGGCGAGGCTGGCAAAGGCTTTGCCGTGGTTGCCAACGAGGTCAAAAACCTTGCCAATCAGGCGGCCAAGGCCACAGATCAGATTTCGGCCGAAATCAGCGGTGTGCAGGAAATTTCAAACGAGGTTGTCAATTCGCTTGAAACCATTCGTGGTTCCATCGAAACCGCGCGCGATAGCGTGACCAATATTTCGTCCTCGGTCGAAGAACAAAGTGCAGTGACCGAAAGCGTGTCGCAAAACATGCAGACAATGGCCGTATCGGTCGATGAGCTTGTCCGGCGGCTTGACGAAATCCGCACGATTTCAAGCGGTGTTGGCGGGTCGGTCAAACGTACCCGCGAAGCTGCCGAAGTCCTGACGCGCTAGGTCCGGCGATATCCGATACGATAAAAGCCAGGCTGGTTACGCGATCAGCCGGGCTTTTGTCTTTTTTGGCAGGGCGAGGAGGGGCGATTAGTGGCCCGACAATGCCCCCTCAATCGATTTGGCGATGATCGACAGGCCAAGGTCGAGCTCCGCGTCGCTGATCGTCAGTGGCGGGGCGATGCGGAACACACCGCCCATGCCGGGCAGCTTGACGATATTCATGCTAAGCCCGTTTCTGAATGCCTCGGTCGCAATCGCGGCCCCCAGTTCATGATCGGGTTCCCGGAACTGTCCATCCGCGCCACGTTTGACGATCTCCACACCCAGCATAAGCCCCCGCCCGCGCACATCGCCGACGCAATCATACCGGTCTTTGAGCCTTGATAAGCCATCAAACAGCTTCTGACCTGATGTCCGGGCACGGTCGACCAGCTTCTCGTCGCGCACTACGTCAAGCACCGTCACACCGACGGCGGCGGGCAGGGGATCGGACACATGGGTGGTGTAAAACAGGAAGCCCTTTTCATGGGCGGCATCCTCGATTTCAGCCGTGGTCATGACAGCGGCAAGCGGCAGGCCAGCACCGATGGTTTTGGACAGCGTCATGATATCGGGTGTCACGCCATCGCGTTCAAAGGCGAACATATCGCCGGTACGGCCCACGCCCGTTTGGGCCTCGTCCAGAATAAGCAACATGCCGCGTTCAACGCATTTCTGCTTAAGGGCGGCCAGATATCCCTTGGGCAGGGGCAACATGCCGCCCGATGACAGGATCGGTTCGGCAATGAAGGCTGCAAGATTGCCGGTCGACTGGCTATCGACCAGATTAAACGCATCATCAAGCTCCGTCTGCCAATCAAGCGTCCCGTCGGCATGTTTGAAACGCGGGCGAAAGGCATTGGGCGCGGGAATGGCGAACGATCCGACTGCCGCCGGGCCATATCCCTTGCGCCCCGCACTATAGGTTGCCGATGCGGCAACGCCGGTCATACCGTGCCAGCTTTTGGAAAAGGCGACGATTTCATGCTTGCCGGTGACAAGCTTTGCCATGCGGATCGCGGCCTCGTTGGACTCTGCCCCGGTTGACAGCAACAAAACCCGATCCAGCCCCGGTGCCAGTTCCGCCAGACGTTCGGCCAATGTCACCACCGGGCGGGACAGCATGCCGCTAAACAGATGGGCGACTTTTTCGACCTGGCTTTGCACGGTTTCGACGATTTTCGGATGGCCGTGGCCCAAAAGCGCACTCATTTGACCGGATGTGAAATCCAGAATGGGACGGTCATCGGCGTCATAAACGAACGATCCCTTGGCGCGTTCGATGATGGCGGGTTCAAACGTGCCGCCATAGCGGATCAGGTGTTTTTTGGCGGCGTCCCAGAATTTCGGATCGGTATTATGCGACATGATGGGCTCCCTGCAAGCGTGTGTCTTTGATTGGTCCTGATGGTATCTGCTGGCGGGTGTCCCGTAAAATTGATAGTTATGGCATTCTGGTATTGGAAAAATTGATATGATGCTGGTGCGGCGATGCAGACCCTGCTTGATCTCAAATTGCTTGCGACCTTTGTGCGGGCCGCGCATTCCGGCACGCTCAGTGCCACGGCCATTCAGGTGGGCCGCACCCAGTCAACCGTGACCATGCAGATCCAGCGGCTTGAAGAAACACTCGGCCAAAGCCTGTTTCACCGAAGCGGCAGCGGGGTCAGCCTGACCGGGGCGGGGGAGCGGTTTCTGGGCTATGCCGAGCGGATTTTACGCCTGCATGACGAGGCCGTTTCGGCCTTTTCCGACAAGGGGCTGCATGGCTCGATGGTGTTTGGCTGCCCGGAGGATTACCTGATCACGTTTTTTCCGGCTTTGCTTAAAAGCTTTGGCACCATCCACCCGGATGTCGAGATCAAGGTGGTATCGGCCCCAAGCCCGGAATTGAACCGCCTGCTGCATGCCAGCCAGATCGACATGGCCATCACCTCGACCCCGGAAATCCATGATAGGCAAAAGATCGTGCGCACCGAACAGCTCGCCTGGGTCGGAAGCAAACCGGCGCTGGAACTCCACGATTTCCCCGATGGTGCCATTCCGCTTGCGATGCCCGCCTCAAACGCCATGGATCACAAGGCGGCCTGCGATGCGATGGATGAGGCGGGGATGCGCTATAAAATATCCTATGCTAGCAACAGCCTGACCGGCCTGATCGCGGTGGCGCGGTCCGGCCTTGCGATCAGCGTGATGATGCAAAAAGCCGTCCCGGCGGACCTTTACATCCTCAAATCCCCGATGCCCGCCTTGCCACGGCTTGGTTTGCAGGTCGTGACATCAAGCACCGCGCGTAGCCCGGCGATTAGTGCGTTTGGCGATCACATCCGGAATTTGCTGCCGTTTTTGTGAGAGACCCTGTTGGCAGGCTTATCGGTATCGTCCTTGTCTTAAGATAATCAAATGATATATAGATGGTGTCTCATTTGATTTTTATGGAGGGTCCGATGTCTTCTGCTGTTGCGGATATCAAGGCTACCAAGGATGCTGGCGCGACCTTCTGGAAGGCGGTCGGTATTCCCGCACGTGGGCCGGAGCTGCATGAAGCGTTGCAGCAGGGTATTCCTTACGCGACCTATGGCAAGCTGGCGTCTGCTGCCGGGTTGGATCGCAAAGAACTGGCGAAATATGTTGTTATTCCGATGGCGACCCTGCAACGCCGGGCGAAACTTGGCCGGTTCAAGGTTGATGAAAGCGACAAGCTGTATCGCTTTGCCGAAGTGTTGAGTGCGGCCACCGATTTGTTTGAAGGTGACCGGGATCAGGCGCGCGACTGGCTTTTGAGCCCTGTGCAGGGGCTTGGCGGGGCGCGTCCGGCGGAAATGATTGCGACATCGGCGGGGACCGATGCGGTGCTTGATCTGATCGGGCGGCTGGAACATGGCGTCTTTGCATGAGCGGCATTGCGGCTTATCGCCTGGTCAAGCAGAAATGGAAATCATCTGCCTTTGACGGCGAAGGGGCGCGGCTTTATGGCGGGCGCTGGAACAGCCGGGGGAAACCGGCGATTTATCTGGCCGGATCGCAGTCGCTTGCGATGCTTGAAATCATGGTCCATCTGAACGATTACCGGCTGCTTTCAAGCTATGTGATGTTTGAATTGCGCATTCCCGCCGCCGAAATTGCCGACTTGCCGCAAAATCGCATCCCGCCCGACTGGCGCGCCGAACCGGCCCCGCCATCGACCGCCGAAATCGGCGATGCGTGGCTTGATGAGGGGGCTGGTCTGGCACTTGCCGTGCCCAGTGTTGTGATTCCGGGGGAGCGGAATTATCTGCTGAACCCGAAACACCCGTTATTTTCCAGCACGGTCAAAAACGCGACCGAACTTGATTTCACGCCAGATCCGCGACTATAGCAAATGGGGCGAGTACGGTTTTTCAGACCAACTCCGCCAGATACTCCACCGGATGTTTCGGCTTCGCACCCTCAAATCGCGCAACCTGACAACGACACGAATAGCCGGTGACGAGCATGTTACCCAAGCCCGTCTGATCGACTTTCTTTTTCCAGCTTTGGTCATAAAGCGCGCGGGATGTTTCCTGATGGCGGGTTTCGTGGCCGTAAACGCCGGCCATGCCGCAGCAGCCGGTTTTCTCGGTCGCGAGTTTGATGCCGAAGGCCTCGAAAATCTTTTGCCATTTGATGCTGACGTCGGGGATTGATGTTTTTTCCGTGCAATGGGGGAAGAGGGTTGCCGGGGCCGCAACCTCTGCATTCCCGCTGCTTGCGGGCAGGGTAAGGCGGCCTTCCATGATCTCGGCGGCCAGCCATTCATGGAACAGATGCACGCGGTAATCCGGGCGTTCCGTGCCAAGGCGCTGGGCGTATTCCTGCCGATAGGTCAGGGTTACGCTGGCCTCTATCCCGATCAGGGGTACGCCGGTTTTAGCCAGTCGGCCATAGACGATATCGTTTTGCCGCGCCTGATAATCAAAGCGTTTGAGGAAACCCTTCACATGCAAGGCCTTGCCATTCGGGCGATAGGGCGGCACGAAAACGCGGTAGCCGAGCTTCTGCAGAAGATCGATATGGGCGATGAAGACATCGATGTCATAGTGGCTGGTGAAGCAATCCTGCAAAAGCACCACGGATTTGGCGCGATCGGCAGAAGAAAGGGCTTCAAGATCGGCCAGTCTGAATTTGCCAATGCCGCGTTTGCGCAGGGCCGAACGCACGCTTTGGCGGCTGAGTTTCGGCAAATCGGTCAGGCCGATCAGGCTTTTGAAAATCCACGGCAGCGGCGGGATGGATTGCAGGGCATTGAAAAGCAAAGGTGCCTTTGCCATCAGGGGGGCGATGGTTTCAAGCTGTGCGATCACGTAATCCTTCACCGGGCGTTTGTAACGGGTGTGATAGGCCTCGAGGAACCGTGATTTCATTTCCGGGATATCGACCTTGACCGGGCATTGCCCCGCACAGGCCTTGCAGGACAGGCAACCGGCCATCGCATCATAGACATCGTGCGAGAAATCGCGCGCATTGATCACGGCGAGGTCCTGATTGCGCGGATCGGTGCCGACCGAAAGCTGCCTTATCCATTCACGGACCAGGCCCGCCCGGCCCTTGGGCGAATGAACGCGGTCGCGCGTGACCTTGTAGGACGGGCACATCGCATCCATCAGGTCCCAGTTAAAGCAGGCCCCGTTGCCGTTACACCGCGTCGCGTTAAGGTATTCATCACGCAGCCTGTCTTCGATCTGGCGGTCAAGCTGGCCACGCATCGGGGCTTCGTCAATCGCGGTGATCGGGGTGTTTTTAGAATAGGGGGAGGCGATCTTGCCGGGGTTTAATTGTCCTTCCGGATCAAAGGCTTCCTTGATGCGCTTGAGCACATCATAAAGCTCCGGCCCGAAATAGGTTGGGGAATATTCGCCGCGGAAACCCTTGCCATGTTCGCCCCAGATCAGGCCGTTATATTTTTTGGTCAGGTCAACGACCTTGTCCGACACACGGCGCAGGCGGGCTTCGTCCTGCTCGTCACACATATCAAGCAACGGGCGGACATGCAGACAGCCGACATCGACATGGCCAAACATGCCGTAATCAAGCCCCTCGGCATCCAGCAAAGCCCGGAATTCCGCGATAAAATCGGCAAGGTTTTCCGGTGGAACAGCGGTATCCTCGACAAAGGGGGTCGCGCGGCGCTTGCCTTCAAGATTGCCAAGCAGGCCCACCGATTTCGCCCGGATCGACCAGATGGCGGCGATTTGGGTGGGGTCGGTTGCCTGCACAAAGCCGATGGGGGCATAATCGGCATCCGGGTTGGCCTCAAGATAGGCGCGCAGTTCGGCCTGTTTGGCCGCGACGTCTTCGGGGGTTTCGCCAATGAATTCAACGACATTGAAGCCGCGTGTGGGAACAGTACTATCCTCGGTCCCGAGCAGTTTGCCCAGCAGATGCCAGCTTTCATCCTGCTTTGCCAGTTCCATGACCTTGTCATCGATGCTTTCAATCGCGACCGGGTCAAACTGCACAAGGGTGCCGACATGGCGAAGCGCACTGTCGAAGCTGTCATAACGCACCACCGTGACCGCCTTGTGCTTTGGCAGCGGAATGACGCGGAGCGTGATTTCCTTGACCATGCCAAGGCTGCCCTCCGCCCCGGCGATCAGGAAGCTTAAATTCATATCCCCTTGATCCGAAACGGCTTCCTTGAGGTTATAGCCCGTAAGCCCGCGGTTCATTTCCGGGAAAATCGCGTTGATCTGATCGCGACGCGGCATGATTTCGTCGTGGATTTTGCGGTAAAGCTGACCGCTGCGGTCATCACGGCCCATGATCTCGGCGGCATCAGAAGCACTCATTGCGTGGGTGCGGAAATCGGTGCCGTCGATCAGGACCGTGGTCATGTCATTGATATAATGGCTTGTTTTGCCATAAATCCGCGATCCCTTGCCGGAGCTATCGGACCCGATCATGCCGCCGATGGTCGCCCGGCTGGCGGTGGAAACGGCGGGTGGGAAGAAGAAACCATGCGGTTTCAGCCAAGCATTCAGCTGATCAAGCACCACGCCCGGCTCGACATGAACCAGACCCTTTTCGGCATCAAAACCCAGTATGTTATTGAGATGCTTGGATGTATCGAGCGTGATGGTGGTGTTGAGAGACTGGCCATTGGTGCCGGTGCCACCACCGCGCGGGGTGATTTTGACCTCGCTAAATTCCTCGCGCCCGGCAAGTTCCATCACAACGTTGATATCATTGCGGTTTTTTGGCTGCAGGACGGCGGTTGGCATCACCTGATAGACGCTGTTATCGGTGGCATTGATCAGGCGGGACGGGAAATCGGCATGGATTTCACCGGCAAATTTGCCTTCTTTTTCAAGGGTTTTGAGGAAACCGAGCGTCAGACTGTCAAGCGACCGATCCGGGGTCAGAACCGGCAGGCGGTTGAAGCGCGAAAAGCTGCGGGGGGCGGGTTTTGGCGCGGGTGTCGGCTTGGCGGTCGGGGCGGGCACGGTCATGATGTCTCTCTGGGCTTTTTTGCGGCGCGGGCGGCGTTATTTTCCCCATTTGACAGGAGGCCGATTAAATAGACAAATTTAAAATTCCGAACGATTATTCATTTTTAGTGAATAATCCGATTTTTCAACCCGGTCGGTGGCCCTATGCCGAACGTGCCGAGGGGGCAAAAAAGGGCTCCGGCGTCGGTTTTGTTAAGGTCGTATTATATGATTATAATGAATTTAGTATAAATTATACCATCGTTTTGGCGCGCAAATGGTCCCGATCCATCAGGAAAACGGCGGTGTTCATGGCTTTGAGGCACCACCGGTGCGGGAAATTATAAAAGTCTTATCATATGATTTTTGTTGATGCTGTCTGAGCCACATTTCCGCCCCGGTATTCGCCTGGGTCACGCCATCGCCGGTTCCGGCGTATCGGCCCGCACCGATTCATCGTGCATCAGCGACAGGATGGTTTTTTTGTAATGCATGAATTCTGGCGAGGTCAGGGCATCGATGCTGCGCGGGCGGGGAATGTCGATGGCAAGCGACTTTTTGATCTTGCCGGGACGTGCGGTCATGACATGGACCTCGTCGCCCAGGAATATCGCCTCGTCAATGTCATGGGTGATGAACAGCACGGTTTTGCGGCGGCTTTGCCAGACGTCAAGCAGCAGTTCCTGCATCAGCTGGCGGGTCTGGCTATCGAGCGCGCCAAACGGTTCATCCATCAGAAGAATGCGCGGATCATTGGCAAGCGCACGGGCCAGTGCCACACGCTGGCGCATCCCGCCCGAAAGTTCCTTGGGATATGATCCCTCGAACCCGGTCAGGTGAACCGCGCGGATCAGATCATCGGCAATGTCTTCGCATTCGGATTTCGGCAGTTTTTTAAGCTGCGGCCCGAACATGATGTTTTCGCGCACGGTCAGCCACGGAAACAGGGTGTAGCTTTGAAACACCATACCCCGGTCGGCCGACGGCCCGGCAATCGGCTGGCCATCAAGCGCCATCGTGCCCGACGTCGGGACCTCCAGCCCCGCCACCAGTCGCAACAGCGTTGATTTGCCACAGCCCGACGGGCCGACAATCACCGAAAACGTATCATGGGCAACCGAAAGTGACACATCATCAAGGGCCAGAACCGGCGGCTTTCCCTTGGGCTCGAAACGGACGGTGATGTCAGAAAGGGTGAGCATGCTCATGATGTTATCCTTGATATGTTCGGGAAGCGGGCACCCGGTTGCACGGGGCAGCGTAAAGGAGGGCCGGGTTTGTCGTTCGGGGCTTGCAAGAGGCAGCGTAGAACGAGCGCTTGAGGTTTGGGCGTTGCGGGTTCGGTCGCCGGGTGGGGAGTGCTGCCTTCGCCCTGCAATCGGCAGCATAGATCGGGGCCGGGTTTGTTGCGCGGGCTTTGCGGGAGGCAGCGTATAGCTCTTGGTCAAGGCTTGGGCGTTGCCGTGCTGCGGGTGGGTGCTGATGCCGTTTTGGGGGCATCTGCTGTGCGCGTTGCTGCTTGTGCTTCTGATGGGGCGTGTCACGGTGCATGTGCGGGTTTCCATTCTGCATGGCCTTAGAAATCCGCAGACCAGGGCAGGAGCTTTTTGCGCAGGACCTTGAAGATGAGATCGGTGATCAGGCCCAAGATGCCGATGGTAAACACACCCAGCAGGATGACGTCGGTAAACAGGCCGCGCATGGCATTGAGGATCATATAGCCAAGGCCGGTATCGGCGGCGACGAGTTCTGCCACCACCAGATAGGTCCAGGCCCAGCCCATGGTGACGCGCAGGTTATCCATGACACCGGGCATACAGGCCGGAACCAGAATGCGGAGCGCCACCTGTTTGCGGTTGGCACCGAGCGTATAGGCGCAGTCAATCAGGTCCTTGGACACACGCGCCGAGACATCGGAAATCAGGATGAGCTGCTGAAAGAAGGTGCCGAGGAAAATCACCATGATTTTCTGTTCGATGCCGATCCCGACCCAGAGGATCAGAAGCGGTATCAGGGCCGATACCGGGATATAGCGCATGAAACCGGTCAGCGGTTCGACCAAGGCCTGCACGGCGCGGAAGCTTCCCATCAGGATGCCGATCGGAACGGCGAAGATGGAAGCAAGGATAAAGCCCGACAGAATGACCGAGAGGCTGGCCCCGATATGATGAAACAGCGACAGATTGCCGATGCGCTTGATCGCGGCCTCAATCACCTCGTGCGGGGCGGCAAGGAAGTCCTTTGGCGTGATGCCGCCATAGGTGAGCAGGCACCAGAGACCAAGGACAAGAGAAACCGAACAGAGCGACAATCCGATAAAGGCGGATTTCGGTATTTCGGTCTTGGGCGAAAACAGCGATCTGGTCCACATGGTGCTTGCTCTTTTATGGTCGTCGTTAGGTGGCGATGTGACGGAAAGTACTGCTTACTTCACGATGTCAGCGGCAATCAGGCTTGCCGGGTCGGCATCAATGGTAAACAGGCCGCCTTCTTCGCCAAGCGCCTTGGCGTTTTTGATCGTGCCCAGAATGCCGCCTTCGTTGGCCGGGTCCATGAAGGTCTTGTTCATCGCATCGTCATAGAAAACGATACCGGCACGGGTTTCGGCAAACACCGCCGGGTCTTCAAGCCAGCCGCCAACACCCTTTGCCATGATTTCATCGGCTTCTTCGACATTGTCCTTCTGCCATGCAATCGCCTTGGACCATGCCCGATACAGGCCTTCCATTGCCGGACGGTTTTTTTCAAGCATGTCATTGGTGGTGACCATGATGTCGGTGATCAGGCCCGGAGTTTTGGTGCTGTCGACCAGAACATGACCATGATCGGTATCCTTGCCACGCGTCAGCCACGGTTCCCACGTCACCGCCGCATCGACCTTTTGCGCGACAAAGGCCGCACCGGCATCGCCGGCCGACATGTTAAGCGCGTTAACATCCGAAAGCTTCATCCCGGCGTCTTTCAGAAGGACGCTCAGGAAAAACTGCGAAACCGAGCCCTCGGTAAAGGCGATGGATTTGCCCTTGAGGTCGGCAATGGTTTTGATGTCCTTGCCCGCGACAATGCCATCGCCGCCACGTGAATCATCAAGCGCGAACAGATAGGATAACGGGTGTTCGGGGCTGTAGAAGGCCAGCACCGTATCAATCGTGGTGACGGCAACGTCAATCCGGCCAGCGGCCAGGGCCGGCATGCGGGTTTTGACGTCTTCCATCACGACCAGATCTACATCAAGGCCTTCTTCTTCAAAGAAACCCTTGTCGCGTGCGATGTAAAGCGGGCCATAACCGACCCATGTGGAATGGGCGATGGTAAGTTCCTGATTGGCCGATGCCGGGGCCGATAGGCCCCAAACCGTACCAAGGGCGATGGCCGACAGGCACAGTCCTTTGAACAGATGTTTCATTTCAAGTCTCCGCTGTGAAGTTCACTGATGATGTTTTTATGGATGGGGGCTTTGGCCCCCTTTATGGACGTCATTTATGGGCGTCATTTATTGTTGGGGTTGCGTGTAGCTGGTGACGTGGCCAGAACACAAAGCAGTTCAAACATGATCGAAATGCCAAGCCATGCGGTGCCGCCCGACGGATCAAAGGGCGGGGAAACCTCGACCAGATCAGCCCCGATCAGGTTAAGGCCATTCAGCGCGCGCACCATGCGCTGTGCCTCCCGGCTGGTGAAGCCGCCGATTTCGGGCGTGCCGGTGCCGGGTGCAAAGGCGGGATCGATGCTGTCGATGTCAAAGCTGACATAGGTGGGCTGATTGCCGACGATCTCGCGGGCTTCGCGCATGACGGCATCAATGCCGCGATCTTCGACTTCTTCCATGCGGATGATGCGGACCCCTTGGGCAAGGCCCCATTCGACATCCTCGCCATCATACATGGTGCCGCGAATGCCGATCTGAACGACGCGTTTGGGATCAAGATAGCCGTCCTCAATCGCGCGGCGGAAGGGCGTGCCGTGGGTATAGCGATAGCCGTTGAAATAGCTGTCAAACAGGTCGGTATGGGCATCGAAATGCACCATGCCAAGCGGCTGATCCGCCCCCAGCGCCTTTAAGATCGGATAGGACACCAGATGATCACCACCCGCCGAAAGGGGTGCGATGTTTCTGGCCTTGAGCGCGCCGATGAAAGCACAGACCTTATCGAGCGTATCCATGATGTCGGCCGGGTTGACCGGGCTATCGCCGAGATCGGCGACATTGCGCACGGCAAAGGGATTTAACCCCGTTACCGGATGGCGCGGGCGGATCATGGTGGACAGGTCGCGCAACTGGCGCGGGCCGTGACGCGGACCGGGCCGGTTGGTGGTGCCGCCATCCCATGGCACGCCCAGAATGGCGATATCGACCTGTTCAAGGGCGGTGTCGGACAGGCCCAGCAACGGCAGGCGCATGAAGGTCGGCACACCGGCAAAACGCGGGATTTCCATGGCCGAGGGTGGCTCGAACGTTTTAATTACCGGGCCGGTATGGGGCTTTGCGGTGGGGATGGTGTCGCTTGGCATGTTTTTTCTCCGTGAAGTCCTTGCATTCACGTTGCCATAGGGTGACGTGTCCAATAATATCAAACTTCAAGAGTAAACGTCGGAAGTTTCCAACCTATCATGGCGGCCACCGTTCCCCCGTTAAGCGATGTTGATCTGCGGCAATTGCGGATTTTTCGCGCCATTGTCGAAAGCAACGGCTTTAGTGCCGCGCAGGAACAGCTTGGCCTGTCGCGTTCGACCATCAGTGCGCAGATGTCGGCCCTTGAAACGCGGCTTGGCGTTTCGCTGTGTCGGCGCGGGCGGTCCGGCTTTGCCTTAACCGAACATGGGCAGAAGATTTATAACGAGGCGATCAAGCTTTTTGCCGCCGAAGACAGCTTTCGCGCCGAGGTCGGCGCGATCCGTGGCAGCCTTGTCGGGGAATTGCGGATTGGTGTTGTTGATGCGGTGGTGGAAAACCCCAATTGCGCGCTTGATCTGGCACTGGCGGCGTTTAACGAACGCGCACCCGATGTGCATGTCACGCTTCTGATCGTGTCGCCCAACCAGATTGAAAATGCGTTGCTTAGTCGGCAGATGGAAGTGGCGATTGTGCCCAACCAGCCGATGAACAGTGCGGTGCAGATGCAGCAACTGTTTTACGAGGAACAGCGGCTTTATTGCGGCATGCGCCACCCGCTTTTTGAGCGTGATACCGCGAAAATGCCGATGGAAGATGTGGCGGAGCTTACCTTTGCCAGGCGGGGTTATTCGGTGGCAACCGCGTTTCAATCGCTTTTCAAACATCCGCCGAGTGCGACGGCCTATGACATGGAGGGGCTGGCGCACCTGATTTTAAGCGGCCGGTTCGTCAGCTTCCTTCCGACCCATTTCGCCGCCCGGTGGGAAGAACGCGGGGAGATGAAGGCGCTTCGCCCCGATTTCCTCAGCTTCAAGATCGGCATGTGCATGGCGCATTTCCCCAATACCGTGCTGTCGCGCATGGCACGTGAGTTTTGCGATTGCCTGAGTGCCGCACACCCGGTTTATGGCGGGGCGAAGAAGCGGGCGGGGTGACACGCCCGTGTGCCACTTTGCCGTGCGTTACAGACGGAACCGGTTGCGCAGACCAAGGCCGATCAGGAACAGGAAGATGAAACTGAGAACGCCTTGAGTGATCATGAGGATATCGACGCACAGGCCGGGGTCTGTGCCGTAAAGCGCGGTTAGGGCATCTGTGCGCAGGTCGCGCGATTGCGGGAGGAAGGGTAGGCTGTTGCTGGCTGACAAGACTGCACCTTGCGCCCATCCCGCCCACCAGTTGGCGAATGTTTCTGTCGCGAGTGTTTTGTAAGCGCCAATGCTGGCGGCGGTGAGCACGATAAGGGCGGCAAAGGGCCGCAGGATATTCTGGCCGTAATCGCTAAACGCGCTAAAGGCCATGTCGAGAACCGATCCAAGCCAGGATGTTTCAATCCACCGTCGCGCCCTGTTTTCATCGGCGGAAAAGCGCAAGGCAGCTTGATGGTCTTTGTTGGTTTCGGCGAACTCTTTGAGGCGGCGTAGACGTGCCCCGTCTTGCGGGTCTTCTGCGGCTTGCGAGAGTTTTATGGGCCAGCAGTGGCGTTTCCAAAGGCGACGCAGTTTGTTGAAATGCCTCAGGTTTATCCATTTCTTTCGGGCAAACTTGTATGAAAGTCGCGAAATAACGCCGACTTCCGAAACAGCCTTCATATGCAACTGATCGGATCGAAGGCCAGGTTTTTGCCAGCGACGTTGCAATTTGACGGTTAGCGCGCTGAGATCAACCTGATGCGCGTAGCGGGTGGCGCGAAGATCCGGGATGATCGACAGATTACCCTTAAGAGTAAGTGGGCCGTCAAAAGAGGCACTGTGCAGGTTGAGCGATTTTAGTTTAGAGGCAGAGGAGGGGAGAGTGAAAGTAGCCTGACCCTCGATAGTTAGCCCTTCAGCTTCAATGCTGCTTGATCCAATGGCTTTAGGGTTAAAGTTTAAGTGTCTGATCTGTGTTTGGCTCAAGTTTATTGAACAGTTGCCGAAAGAGACCTCAGAGAAGAGAGCGTCGCCGTCGTTGAATTTGGCTGCCGATAAGTTCAAGTTGCCTTTGTCGAAAGTAGCACCAGTGAAGTAAAGACTGCCTTTGTCGAATGTAGTGCGGGCTAAATAAAAATCGACTGTGCCGAAACTGGCGTCAAAAAAGTACAAGTTGCAATTATTGAATTTGGCGCCAGAAAATCTCAAAATTTCATTACCGAGGGTGGTATGAGAGAAAGAGACATCCCTGTTGTCAAAGTTGGTGCGCGAAAATTCGATTAGGTTGCCGTCAAATGTGGCGGCAGAGAAAATCAGATCGCCTTTGCTAAATTTGGCGTCAGAGAAGGATATTTTACCGTTACCGAAGGTGGACTTAGTAAAGTTCACTTGACCTTTGCCGAAAGCGACACCTGCAAAGCTCACGGTGCCGTCGCCAAAAGTGGCATTTGAGAAATTTAAGTTGCCATCGCCAAAATTGGCGTTACTGAAGTTTACGTCACCGTCGCCGAATGTAACGTCTGCAAAGTCCACGCTACCGTCACCAAAACGATAGCCTGAGAAAAAGAGGTTTTTGTTTGGATTCCGTTCGTGAGAAAAATCGACATTTGCAAAGCTGATATCCCAGCCTGGATGACGATCAATCCAACTGTTCCAAGCCTCTCGCCCTCGACGCCAAAGTTTGAGGGCTTCTTCGCCTTCTAGTTTTCGTATTTCCGGCTTGGTTTCTTCCTTCATGACCCTGAATTCATTCTCTGTTTTGTGCAGGTGCAGTTGGGCACCACAATGCCCTTTAAAGTAGCGTTTGGCGATATAAAACCGGGCGTGGCGGGAGAGGTTTTGTCGTCGGCAAGCTCATCCCCTATCCGTCATTCCGGGCGAAGACCCGGAATCCATCTTGCCACGGGCACGGTTTTTGACATGACCGGGTGAAGTGGATGCGGCACGGAGGACTGGATTCCCGCGGGCGCGGGAATGACGGGGGGTGGGTGGTTTGATGCGGCGGGGTCGTGTGTTGTGCCCGGTGGGGCCGGGGGCGCGTGGTTTGGGTTTGGGGGCGGTTTGGCGACGGGATGAGCGGGCGCATGCAGGAATAGCTGCACAACGCGCAATTTACCCGTTAGTGTTGCAGTCCGGTCAACCAGTTAGCGGATGAAACATGCTGTCTTCCATCAGTTTGCGCCATATGCGGGTTTTTGTTGCGGTTGCCGATCATGGCACCTTTACCGCTGCGGCGGAGGTTTTGGGGCTGACGCCGTCGGGATTGACGGCGACGATCCGGCAGTTCGAGGATGTGGCGGGAACGCCGCTTTTTGATCGCACGACGCGACAGGTGACGTTAAGCGCCACCGGCGCGCGGTTTTTACCCACGGCGCGCCGGTTGATCAGCGAGTTTGAAGAGGCGCTTGGCGATCTTGATGCGCTGTCCAAGGGGATTGGCGGGACGATCCGCATTGCCGCCGCCCCCTCGGTCCTGACGCGCATTCTGCCCGGCGTGATCAGCCGGTTTGTGGGTGAACATCCCGATGCACGGCTTCGCCTGGACGAGCTGAATGCGGGCGAGGTGCATGAGGCGGTGGCGCGTAACGAGGCGGATTTCGGCATTGCCGGGGAATGGCATGCCCTGCCCGATATTGCGTTCAGCCCGCTGTTTTCCGACCGGTTCGGGGTGCTGTGCCGCCCGACCCATGCCTTTGCCAAACGCAGTGCGATTGCGTGGTCGGAACTGGCCGATCAGGCGTTTGTCGGGCTGGGCCCGGAATCGGGCACGCGCGCGATGATGGCGGCACCGGGAAGCTGGGCCGGTGGCGCTGGTGGCACTGCCGGTGGTACTGGTGGCGGTGGCGCGGGAGAGGTGCCGGTGGACCCGGCGGAGGTCGCGGCCTCCGACGTGCTGAAGCGCGCCGCCGCCCTTGGCCTGCCCGAGGCGCAAATGGCCCTGCGCCGGGCGAATGCCAGCGAACGGGCGATTGAGCGGGTGGCGAAAATGGCGAAACCCCGCCAATCGGATGCGGTTCAGAACAGCAACGGCGGCGGGGCCAAGGACGGGCCGGGCAGTGCGATGATCGACCCGGTCGCGCAATTGCGCCCGATTGTCGAAACATCCAATACGCTGACACTGGCCGCGATGGTGGCCGAAGGGGTGGGGATCACCGTCCTGCCGGAACTGGCAGCAAGGGTCGCCGACCTTGCAGCACCGGGAAAGCTGGCCTTCGTGCCGCTATGCGAGCCCGTCCGCAAACGCCCGATTGGCATCATCACCCGCCAAAGCAGAAGCCTGTCACCGATTGCGCGGATTTTCCTTGCGATGGTGATCGAACAAGCCCCGAAAATGGATTTGCCTGCGGCGATTGAGTGGGGGTGAGGTTTCTTTCTGTGTTTTCCCTTGCGTAATGAAAGGCCAGACGTTCATGAATAGGGACCTGTGACAGGCTAGATTACTGCCCGTCTTGGGCTTGGCGGCTCGACCAAGGTATCGTCTCCCTGTAATGGCGTCGTATTGTCCCTGCGCCAGGGGCGCGTGAGACTTTGCGCAGGCGTTTCAGTCGGGATTGCCAGGCGCAATGATCCGCCCAGTTTTTCATACTGATCTTTCATTTGTTCTCTTGAGCGGAGCTGTTCCTTTGCCTTTGATGAATCCTTTCCGAGATTCATGACCTTTTTTAACCGGCTGTGTGGATAGACATCGTCAGCCGTTACAGGTGCGGTGAAATGGTTCAGCGTATATTCAATTGCGGCGCGCACGCCGATCTTCGCGATCTCCATTCTGCTTAGGTTTGCATCAATTGCGTCTTGCATGGCGTGGGTGACATAGGCCCTTCTGCGGGCATCCATCAGGGCATGGTTGCTTGCCGTGTCATGCGGATCTCCGAACAATCCCGATCCTGTGCGGGTCGGGTGCTGCATTACTTCCGTTTTTAATGAATATCCGGAATGTGATGTGGAAATCCGGACAGACGACATCAGGTCTACAAGAAGCTTGAAGGCATCCCAGTCCTTTGCCATGTCAGTTAATTTGAAACCCTTCACGATGTTTCTTGTCAGGGCTGTGGAAAACAGTTCATCCTGATTTTTCTCGGCGGCGCGGAACACCCGGTTCATGTCTTTATCAGATCGAAAGGAGCGGAATTTTTTTCCGTTTTTCTTCTCTTCTCGGGTCATGCGCGCCAAGACATCGGGTTTCAGGCTGTCGCGCAGCTTAAGGACAAGAAGCGTTCCGTTTTTTGAGGCCGAGATGCGGTCGCCAATTTTCAGAGCGAGGATGTCTCTGTCGCCGGTGATCCTTAAAAGACGCCGTATTGTGGAGGCAGGGATTTTTACCCCGCCTCCTTTTTTACTAACTTTTTTCGCTGGATTAGGCATGATTGCTTTTCCCCGATCAATCTGAACTATCGGTGATGGCGAGGGCCGACAGAGTATATTGATTGGAGGCGTTGGTTGGTGTTTCGGGAGTCACGGTGATGACAATCTTATTGGTGCCGACCACCAGATAGTCGTGATAATTTACCGAGGACAAATCGAGGTTGCGCAGCTCGATAGAGGACATGTTGTTTTGTGCTCCGCGGCCTTCAGACTGATCAACGATGACCTCTTCTGTCCAGATATCGTTGATAAGGCAGCTTAGTTTGCAGGCACTGCTTCCCGGTGCAATCCAGTGGCGCAACAAAAGCCTGAAATCGCTGAGCAGGTCGGCCGTTTTAAAGATGATCGTGAAGGTTGCGTTCTTTGCCGTATTGCTGAACGAAGTTGTCATGACCTCTTCAAAGCCAGAGCCGGTTACGAGAATATTGTTGGCCTGAGACACAATTTTGAAAGTCTGGGTCGCGCTGGGCTGGACATCAAAAAGATTGTTTCTGAACCCGATGCCCGCGCCATTTCCAGAACCGGCCTTCAAGGGGGCGAGGGCATATTGCCCGAGATCAATATTGGTTTCGTCAATACTTTGAGAACAGAGCGTATCCGTGTTCAGGGTAACGGTCGGCGCGTCTGTACCAGAAGTGTGGGTGGCGGTTAACAGGCTGAAATTATGGTGGATATCAAGCGTTTCGATACTGGTAAGGTTTCCGGGAAATGTGACTTCCCACTCTGCCATCATTGTAAAGTCAATACCGAAAAGGGAAAGATGGCTTGGTGGCTGGAGAATGGGAGTTGGGGTGCCATCTTCCTGCTCGATAATCTGCAGGCGGTTTAACACATATGTCGGAAGCTGCACGGAAGTGCCATTGAGCTGATGAAACTGTATGACATCCCAAGGGTAACTTTGAGCCCAAACCCATTCGGATGTCTCGCCAATCGTGTTGTTACCGACATCGTTGCTCAGATTTTTTGCCGCCCCGTAAGAGGACCAGTCCTTGATACTCATTTCCGTTCCGGACGCAGCTTGTTGGCTGCTGTCATATCCGGTGCCCGATGTATTGGACTTGGAATGACCACTTTCCCAGGAATGAGAATAATCGACCTCGACATTTCCGGTTGCCATATCTCCAAAGAACCCCAGGCCCGCCTGAACGCCAAAGGTGTTGATGTTGGAAGAGGACGATCCGTTTGTGTGTTCATTGGAGCGCGTTTTGGTCGAGCCGTCTGACGTATTGCTATTGGTTTCAACCGATGAATTCAATGTACGCGGGAACATGCGTTTGAGGGTTGCGGTGACATTTGGCACAGTACACCGAAGCGAGGTGTCAGCCTGTAGATAAACCGGATAATCCGCAAATCCATCGGGGTTTCCGGAGTTCATATTGACACCAATTCCCGGTGACAGAACCCGAACCTTGGTTTTGACATTGTAGCTGTTTGATTGTGAAAGGTTCTGAACGTTTCTGTTTTTGGTGAATTCGTAGGTTATGATTGCCTCACCAAAAAAGCCGTTTGTCGGGTCCGATAGTGTTTCCTTGAATTCCTTGGTGAAGAAGTCCTGTAACTTGGTCATGATCAAGGCCTCCGATCTGGATGTTTATTTAGGGATGTGTGTTTTCGAAAAGTACGATTTGAGGCGCAGGGCGGCTTTTGCCGTTGCGTCCTTTGAGACCATCGGGGCCATTGGCACCCGATCTGGCGTAGGAATATGGCGTTTGGTCAGGGATGCCACCGTGCATGCCACCCGATCCGCCCTTGCCACCCGTACCGCCATCACCGGCACGGCCGCCAACCGATTGAGACGTCAGGCATTGGATCATGTGGCGTCCGGCTGGCGGCAAACTGACATACACGTCACATGCAAGGCCGCCATTGCCGCCATTGCCGCCATTTCCCCCGCTGCCGCCATTGCCTCCCTGACCACCTTTGGTGCGGCCAACGAGACCGGAAGGAGTTTGAATGCCGTTGGCTCCGTCTCCTCCTTGGCCACCGTTGCCACCGTTGCCACCGTGTGATCCGGGAAAACCGTCTCCGGCTTTGGCATCGATTGTGATTGCACCCTTAGTCAGGTTGGTAAGTTTGCGCAGTCGGATATCTGCGAGATACAACATGCCGCCGTTGTCACCATTTTCACCGGGCTGTCCGTTGGATCCGTTCTTTCCGGCGGTTGCAACACCGTGTGCCGTGTCGGCCTTGGCATCAAGGTAGAACGGCGTTTGCACAAGAACCGGTTCCTGTGCCGGTCTTCCGTTTACGCCGTTCTTGCCATTGCGAAGGTTTTCGGAGACAGGAGCCGTCAGGCGTATTCTTGAGGCAGGAATACCGTCATCGCGCAGCTGAATGTGAAAACTGGCGCATTGATCTGGTAGTGCTTCAACGTTTTGGCAATCGAGAATGAAAACATTGCCCCGCAGCTGCAGGCCACTGTTTTTGCCGATCAACAATTTGCCAATGGTCATTTTCAGATAGATTTCCCCCGGGGCGACATCCCAGGGGAATTCAGATGCAGGTGTCGAAAAATCGACGGTCTGACCTTCGTGGATTGTAAGAATATCGGCATGTATGTGTTTGACGTTGAGCGGAAAATGTCGCTCCAACGATTTCTGGTCGGCATGAGGATAATCATGCCCGCCAAACATGTATGCTTCGCCCCGGTCATGTTCACCGATGCCCAGCTTTGAGCGTGTAGATGCGAGCAGGGGGCCGAAAGATTGCTGACTTCTCCAGATCCGCTCCGACTTTGAAATCGGACCAAAAAAGTTCTTGGCCTCTGTCAGATCGTGAAGCTGAAGATAGTCGGTTGTTGCCATTTTTACGCGATCAAGTGTTTGTAAAATGGTCATTTCGGCCCCCTGAGTTCGTAGGTGCTGGCTGCCGTTCAAGGCAGGCGGTTAGGCGTTGTTATTTTTCGTGACGGTCGCTGCCGGGCCACTGCGCCCCAAGGTACCCTGGGCACCTGCACTGCCAGCCGTCCCGTTAGAACCTTGCGGGCCGTGGTTGCGGTGTTTCGTGCCATTGCCGCCTTGGCCGCCAGTTCCGGCGGAACCAGCGCCACCGCCAGCGCCACCTGCACCACCGGCTCCTCTAACGCTGTTAATTGCAACGCTGGATTCCTGGGCTCGTGGCATCGTGAGGATAACTGCGCCCGTTGTCGGGGAGCCTTGACCACCCTGGCCACCATTGCCGCCATTGCCGCCGTTTCCGCCAGCTCCGCCCTTGCCACCATCTGACAAGTCTTGGCAGCCCGAAGAGTGCGCCGTGCCGCCGCTGCCGCCGGTACCTCCCGCGCCACCTGTCCCGCCTGGCCCACCCTGGCCTCCATCACCTTGCTTGATGTAGAGACTGAGTGGAGAACTGCCATCAATGGCGACTGTGCCAAAGTTCAGGTGGGCGAGGCTCGAAGGGTTTCCGGCAGTGCCGGTATTGCCGCTGCTGCCCGCTTTGCCGTTTTCGCCGGGGGAGCCTGCATTGGCGTAGCCCGTGCCACCGGTACCATTTTGGCCATTAGGGCCAGCGGCACCTGACTGACCGGCTGAACCGGCGTTGCCATCCGAGCCGGTCAATCCGATGTGATAGGGAATGCCGGGGCAGTTCTGTTTGACGGTGACTTTATTGGCTTTGATGGTCACCTGCGTTGATTCATAGAGCAGAGCGCCACCGTCAAAGATCAGCTCATCGACATTGATCAATTGCGGCATGCTGCCGGGCTTGAATGTTTCCAGATCAGAAATCGTTTTTTTCGTGCCGGTTGTCTGCGCCATCTTCATCGGGAAGAAGCTATCTGCATATTTCTGATCGTCATCGGAAAGCGTCGCCGACTTGTCACTCACATATGCTTGCAAGCGGGCCATGCGCTGCTGCTCGACGGAAGAGCCGACGGGTGGGGCAAGTGATGCCAGAAACTGTTCGCGTGTTGACGATGGCAAGGTGGAACCGATCAGGTCCTGCAGGTCTTTAATCGAACCGATTGTGACAATTTTTGTTACCGCGTCTTCCGACTTCGTAGCGGCTGTCTTGGTATTATTAGCCATTTGAGACTCTCCTGTTTGTTTCGTTGGCCTGTAACGGTTGGCCATGAGCGACTTGCTGCGATTTCGAATAGAGTCCCCGGGCCCGGGTTTCTGAAATTTCAATCAATGATTGATCAACAATAAAAGGATAATCTTATAAAAAGAAAAATGTCTATTTAAATTTTATCACAAAATATTTTATGCACTTAAAGGTTGTATTTTGAGTCGCGCGCTGTAGCTTGCTTGGGAGTAAAATCATATATATCTCAAGGAGATCAGGGCTGCTGGGGCGATGGAGTGACCAGCGTGGCATTTTGTTTCGTCGGGAGACGAGATGAGGGCGAAAACATTAGAAACCAGATTGGGAATCGAAGACTTGATTGCGGGAGAAGGCTGACAAAAAGCGATAGAGCTGGGCAGTTAGTGTCAGAATAAGATAACAATAAGCGAGGCCGACAAAGTGCAATAAAAGCCAACTCAAAATATCAACCTTTCGCTTCATTAGGGTACCGACAGGGCTTTTCCCTAGGAAGCTGGGGCAGTGGATTTTCTAAGGACGGGCAAGGCTCCGAGATGATTGAACCGTTCCGCAAACGCCCGATTGGCATCATCACGCGGCAAAGCAGAAGCCTGTCGCCGATTGCGCGGATCTTCCTTGCGATGGTGATGGAACAGGCTCCGAAAATGGATTTGCCTGCGGCGATTGAGTGGGGGTGAGGGGCGGTGTTACTCGCAAAGAGAATGCCGCACCAGAAGGCGGGCGTGGTGTGGCCTTCTGGTGCGTTTTGACTTTGGCGCGTGCTCTAGAAGCGTTTGATCAGGCCAATGCGGATATTATGGGATTGGAAATCCGAGTCATATTTGAAATCGTCGGTGTTTGCATTGTCCAGATTGTCGCTGCCATCGGTGATGTCCGGATAGTAGCTGAAGACATAATCGCCGCGCAGGGCCCAGCCATCATCAAGCATATAACCCGCACCGATCGCCGATGAAACGCCGATGGCGGTTTTCGTATCGGTGAAGGTCATGCTGTTCGGGGCTGCGTCGCTGAACCGGTGTGTGGTTTTAAACCGGCTGATGGACGGGCCCAGGGAGGCGTAAAGCTGGACCCTGTCCTGCACATATCCGATTTTTGGCCGCAGGCTCAGCGAGAAGTTTGTTTCAATGGTTGTGCTGCTGCTAAACGCGTTGGCATTTGTATTGTAGTTTCCGCTGAAATTCTCGGTTTCAGAGAAATCCATCACGCTGACATCGCCTTCAAGCCCGTAGGTGATGTTGCCAGTTTGCCAGTCATACCCTGCCAGTAACGAGCCGGTGACATCCCATCCGTCGATCTTCCGTTGCAGCAACGGGTCAAGCTGTGTCTTGTCCCCCGCGAAGAAATAGGGCGACACGATAGCGTTTGAGTCCGGATTTGCGGCACTATAGGCACCGCCCAGTGCCAGACCGCCATAGAGGCCCTGCCAGTTTTGGGTGGATTTTGCATCTTCGGCAAATGCCGGAGTGATCCCCGAAATCATTGCCGTCATTGTACCAAGCATCAAGGCCGCAGCCATTCTGCGTGTGTTCATTTCCCCACCCCTATATGTGAATATCGCACTGAAACTGTTCCTGAACTTCTGTCAAAAGCCGTTGAGGGAAGCAAGCATATTCGTGTTTCTATATATTTGAAAAAGCTTGATAAATTGACAGTGGGATGTATCTGGCGGTGTGCCATTGGTTTGCGCCGCGTGGGGGGGGAGGGCAAACTGATCCGGTTCCTGGCCAATTTTAACCCTTCCAAACTGGTAATTCTTCGCATGTGCAACATATCATGAGGGTGGGCGTGGCCCGCGAGTGAGATGGCGCAGGAGTTGGCATGAGCGAGAGTGCGAAGAAGTCGACGGCGAAGAGCAAGGTGAACGGGCGCGGGAACGCGAACGGCAAAACCAACGGCAAGACCAATGGCAACGGCAAGGCCAAAAAGCCGCGCAAGCATATCAGTCTGGCGTTGCAGGGCGGCGGGTCGCATGGGGCGTTTACGTGGGGGGTGCTTGACCGGCTGCTTGAGGATGAGGAAATCACGGTTGAGGCGATTTCGGGGACCTCGGCCGGGGCGATGAATGCCGCGGTGGTGACGTCGGGCTTTGCCAAGGGCGGTTATGAGGGGGCGCGGATCGACCTTGAGACATTCTGGCGTGCGGTATCGGAAGCCGCCCGGTTCAGCCCGCTTCAGCGCAGCCCGATTGATATCCTGTTTGGCAACTGGTCGCTTGAAAACTCGCTGGCTTATATGTGGCTTGATATGAGTGCGCGGGTGTTTTCGCCCTATGACCTGAACCCGGCGGGGGATAATCCGTTAGCCGCGATTTTGAACGAGGTTGTCGATTTCAGGGCGATCAATGAAAGCCCGGCCAAGCTTTTTGTCACCGCGACCAATGTTGAAACCGGGCAGGGGCGGGTGTTTCGCAATCCCGATATCACGGTGGATGTGCTGCTGGCGTCGGCCTGTCTGCCGACGATTTACAAGGCGATTGAGATTGACGGGGTGCCCTATTGGGACGGAGGATATTCCGGCAATCCGAGCCTGGGGCCGCTGGTGCGCGAATGCGGATCGGATGATACGGTTCTGGTACAGATCAACCCGGTCAAACGGCCCGGTGTGCCGAAAACATCGCGCGAGATTGCCAATCGCTTAAACGAGGTATCGTTTAATAGCAGCCTGATGAAGGAGCTTCGGATGATTGCGGTCCTGCGCCACGATATGCCCGACCATGCGTGCGAGGCCAGCAAATGGGGGGCGATGCGGATGCATTGCATCGCAAGCGATGTGATGCTGGAGCTTGATCAATCCTCCAAACTCAATGCCGAATGGGATTTCATGACCATGCTGCGCGACAAGGGGCGCGAGGCGGCGGCGAAGTTTTTGCGCAAACATCGCGGCGATATTGGCGAGCGGCCGACACTGGACCGTGATCTGTTTGCACCGGATTGACGGGGGAGGGTTTGCGGGTTTGGTGGCGGGGTTTGAGGTTGCGGCACGAAAGGCTGGATTCCCGCGTGCGCGGGAATGACGGTTTTTGGGGGTGTTGCTTTTCCATCCGTTCGTCACTCCCGCGAAGGCGGGAGTCCATGGGGCTTGCGGGCTCGGTGGCGGGGTTTGAGGGTGCGGCACGAAGGGCTGGATTCCCGCGTGCGCGGGAATGACGGTTTTTGGGGGTGTTGCTTTTCCATCCGTTCGTCACTCCCGCGAAGGACGGGAAGTCGTGGGCGGAGAGAAGCAGATGTTGAAATCGGTTGTTATGGGTGGCGGGATTGCGATGGCTCGCGCGGCTATACAAGCTGTGATCGGGGCTTGATTTCCGGTTTCGGGCAAAGGCGGGTACACCGGATGGAAAGATCAATCCGGAGAGAAGCAGATGTTGAAATCGGTTGTTATGGGTGGCGGGATTGCGATGGTGATGCTGGCAGGGTTTGCCGCCCCGTCGCAGGCCGCCCCGCAGGTTATCGAAATCACGCAGGTGCCCTGCCAGTTTCTGGAGCCAGAGGGCACCAACCATCATTATACCAGCACCAAGAAAGCCGATTGCGTTGCGATCAACAAGGAAAGCGGTGATCAGCGTGTGGCAAAGGCCGGCGAAATGACGCTGCCGCCCGGTGATTACATTTTCCGGGTGGCGAATGAGGGCGTGCCCTATGAGGTCGGTTTCTGGCTGCGTGACAAGGATTATGACTGGACCGACAAGATATTGAGCAAGAAGATTTCGGTGTCGGGCGGCGGGTTGCTTAAGGGCAAGACCAAGGATTATGCCGTGACGCTTACGCCCGGTGAGTATCTTTATAGCTGCCCGCTTAATACCACGCCGAATTACAGGCTTGTGGTGAAGTAACGATTTTCTGCCGCCTCCCTGACGAGCCGACTGGCAGGTTTGAAGATGTCCCCCCCTGATCTGACCTGCCGTAAAACCCGCATATGCCCCCACATATGCGGGTTTCTTTTGTTTGCGCGAGGTGCGGGCGGGGCGTAATCTGAGCCCCGCCATCCTTAACAACGCCCCGGATCGATATGCCCCAGAGCGAGTTTGAAAAAATGAAGGCCGGGCAGTGGTATAGCTGCCTTGACCCGGAACTGGATGCCATGCGGGCACGCGCCCATGAGGCGGTGCATGAACACAGCATGATGAGCCCGTCGGAGCGCGGCAATATCGCGCCGAAGCTGCGTGCGCTGTTTGCGCAATGTGCCGAAGACGCGCGGATCGAAACGCGGTTTCATTGTGCATACGGGATCAATATCCGGCTTGGGCGTGATGTATTCATCAATGTCGGCTGCACGATCCTTGATACGGCTTCGGTGATCATTGGTGATCATTCAATGCTGGGCCCGAATGTGCAGATTTACTGCGCGCAGCATCACAAGGACCCGGAGCTTCGAAAGCAGCATCTTGAAATCGCGCTGCCGGTGACGATTGGCAGGAATGTCTGGATCGGCGGCGGGGCGATCATCCTGCCGGGGGTCAGTATCGGCGATGATGCGATTGTCGGGGCCGGTTCGGTGGTGACAAAAAATGTCGCGCCGGGCGTCACGGTGGTCGGCAATCCGGCGCGCGTGATGGGCCATAGGGCGTAACACGCCCAGCGTCGGCGCACAAAAAACGGGCGGGGATAAACCCGCCCGTAAGGGACATCGAAAATCAGGAAATATCGTCAGACCCGGCAACCCGTTTGCGGCCATTGATCATGGCGCGGACAAGGTTTTCGTGGTGGCGCAGGCTTGCCAGCAGCACCCCGCCGATATGGACCAACACAAGGGCAAGCAGCGCATTGGCAAGGAATTCGTGGGTTTCTTCGACCCAGTCCACCCCCCAGAAGGCGTCGGTTGTGTACATCCAACCCGTAAGCGCACAGCCGATCATGCCGATGATCAGGGCGACAATCATCGCCGCCCCAGCCGGGTTATGGCCGATATAGCGGTTTTCGCGGCCGGTGATGATATCCTTAAGATAGGCCATCACGACCGACGGGCGGCGGATGAATTGCGAAAAACGGGCATAGCGCGACCCGATCAGACCCCAGATCAGGCGAAAGGCAATCAGGCCGCCGGCGGCATAACCGGCCCAGTGATGCAGGGCATCCCATTCATCAGCGGTGATCCAGGCGAGGGCGAAACTTGCCGCCAGGCCCCAGTGAAAAATACGGACCAGCGGGTCCCAGACTTTAACCTGCATTGATCGGGTTCCTTTTTGGCGGGGTGCGCCGGTGATGGGCGGGTGAGGGAGCGTCACATCACCGGAGCGGGGGCAACGGGTGCGGTTTGGAAAGATCGGATTGGAAAGGCCGTAATCAGTCTTCTTTGGTTTTGACGGCTTCGAAGGTTTTCGGGTTGAAATAGGCCTCGACCCGCTTGCCATCCGGGGTCTTGGCGTAAACTTCGTAGCAGCCGTCTTCGGTTTTGATGTTTTTGACGGTCCAGCCATCGGCCGTCAGCTTGGCCTCAAGGTTTTCCATCGGCTGCCATTCGGCTTTGGGGACGTTGCACAGATCATCGCTGGCGCGTGCCGGGGCGGATTGCAGGGTCAGGGCGGCACCCGCCAGAAGGGCAAAGGTCAGTGCGGTTGCAGAGGCAGTCGGGAAAAGCATTCTTTTCATTGTCGGGGTCCTTTAAGATCAATTTGAAACAGTCAAGGTTGGCGTATCGAATGGGGTGATCCTGCCGCGGTTTGCTGACAGGAAGCTGAACGGGGTTTGGTCCGGCCTTCAGGTTATTGTCAGCTTTGCACGGCATATCTGCCGGTTTGGGATCGTATTCGAACGGGAAACGGGGACGCGGGGCGCGATGCGGATTTTGCTGGTGGAAGATGAACGTTATCTGGCCGAGGCGGTGCGCGACCATTTGCTGGCGTCGGGGGATGCGGTTGACATGACCGAAAGTGTGGTCGAGGCCGAGATCATGTTGCGCGGCACACCTTATGATGTGCTGCTGCTTGACCTGAACCTGCCCGATGGCAGGGGGATTGATCTTTTGCGCGGCATGCGGCGGGCGGGCAGTGTGACGCCGTGCATCATCCTGACCGCGCAGGACCAGATTTCAGACCGGATTGCCGGGTTGAATGCCGGGGCGGATGATTATCTGGTCAAGCCGTTTGATTTGCATGAGCTTTCGGCACGGTTGCTTGCGGTGGCGCGGCGGTATTCGGGTAACCCGAACCCGTTGATCCGGCTTTCGGGGGATAACGGCGGTGCGATCGAGGTTGATCTTGCCAGCCGGTCGGTTGTGATCGACGGGCAGCAGACCGATCTGACATCGCGGGAATGGGCGTTGCTGGATCAATTGCTGCGCCGTCCGGGCGCGACCTTATCCAAGGCACAGCTTGAAGAAGCGCTTTATGAATTTGGCGCGGAAATCGAAAGCAACACGGTCGAGGTTTATGTCAGCCGCCTGCGGCGCAAGCTGGGCAAGGCGGTGATCCATACCGTGCGCGGCGTTGGTTATCGCATTGAAGGATGATCCGAGCTTATGAGCAAGATGGCCAAAAACAGCCTGCAATTCATGCTGGCGCGGCGATTGACGGTGACGGTCAGTGTTTTCTGGCTGACGGGGTCGGTTCTGGCCGGTTACAGCATGTATCACGAAATGCAGGAAGCGTTCGATAACAGCCTTGTCACCACGGCCTATCGCTATGCGCCGCTGATTGATGATTATCTGCAACGCCATGACGGCGGCAGTGCGCAGGAAGTGCTGCCAAGCCCGGCCAAGGGCGAAATCCGCACCGAGGACCACGGGGATGGCGACGGGGACGAGGAACTTGGCGAGGATTACCTGATGTATCAGGTGCGCGAGGGCGGGGGCGGGCTTTTGCTGCGGTCCTATAACGCGCAGGAAAATCCGTTTGAAGCGCCCCTGATCGAAGGATTTTATAACGAGCAGGATTTCCGCATTTATACCGCCGTCCTTCTGGGGGGCACGCGGATCATTCAGGTGGCAGAGCCGCTTGAACACCGGCGCGAGGCGCTTTTTGAAAGCGTGATGGCGCAGTTCCTGCCGATTGTGCTGCTGATCCCGGCGGTGATTATCGGGGTGATCGTAGCACTCCGGCGGGGGTTAAGCCCGGTGTTGCGCGTTCGCGATGCGATCGAGGAACGCGGCGAGGGTAATTTGCAGCCCCTTGAACTCGACGATGCGCCCGAGGAAATCAGCACCATCGTCACCGCCGTCAACCGGCTGATGGAAAAGCTTGATGCGGCACTCAGTGCCGAGCGGACCTTTACCGCGCATAGCGCGCATGAATTGCGCACCCCGATTGCCGCGGCATTGGCGCAGACGCAAAGGCTTGTGCTCGAACTGCCCGAAGACCATCCGGGGCGCATCCGCGCCCGGCAGACCGAGGAAAGCCTTAAACGGCTGTCGCGGCTATCAGAAAAGCTTTTGCAACTGGCGCGCGCCGAGGCCGGGGTCGGCACCAGCCCGACCGGGGAAAACCAGAAACTGGGCGCGACACTGGGGCTTGTGATTGATGATCTGGAACGGGTGGCCGATGGGGCGGGGCGCATCGCCTTTGACGCCAGATCGGCAACCGCGCTTTCGGCCAATATCGATCACGATGCCTTTGCGATCTGCATGCGCAACCTGATTGAAAATGCGCTTAAACATGGCAGCGATCAGGAAAAGGTGATGGTCGAGGTGATTGGCAGCGATACGGTCAGGGTTTCGAACGCGGGCGATGCGGTGCGGCCCGAAGACCTTGATGACCTGACATCGCGGTTCAAACGATCCAATACCAAGGCCAGCGGGGCGGGGCTTGGCCTTTCGATTGTCAAAACCATCGTTGGCAATATCAATGGGGAATTAACGCTCCATTCCCCGCGCCCCGGCAAGCCGGATGGCTTTATGGCGGAGTTGCGGTTGCATCAGAGTTGAGGCGGCGTGCCTTTATGCTGTAGTGCGCCCCGGTCTTGGTTGTGTTAAATGGGTAACAATTCTCGTGTCAGTACGTATGGGGGAGGAAATGAAAAAAAGAAATGCAAATAAAAGAAAATCAGGAAAGAAATTTCCAGTTCATCCTGATTTTAAAGATAGGAATATTACTCCTATCGATTCCCTTAAGAGGAGCGGAAAAACTTTAGGGAATGCATTCTCTTCTATTACAAGTGATTTAAAATTTATATCTTGGGTGGATGAAAGTATCCCAAATATGATTTGGGCTTGCATTCTGACATCTTTTTTAGAGCAGAAAGATTACCTCAATATATTTAGAGCTATTGTCATAAATGCGAGAAAAAACATTGCGGAAAGAAAATCTCTCCACATTACGCATAATTTTCTTGGAGCTATGAATGAGGATACATTTGATCGGTTAATGCAGCCAGTGCTTGAGCATCCGCAAGCGTTAATTTGGCTAAAAGGCTTGTTGCTTTTAGATTGTCTTCCTGACCGCCATCATTGGCGGAGACATCTTGATGAGCCTGATCCAGAAAAAGACTGGAACATTTTAATTCATGCAGTGGCGGACAACTACGATCATCAATCGCAAAGAGCTACTGATATTCGCTGGTTCAAGCTAATTTATGTGATGCTTTGTCGGGAGCAGATATTTCTTCCCGAAGGCAGTGATATTGGTGAACAGCTTCGTCTTTATCCAGATTTCGGGGACATGCGTTCTGTCCGCCCAATGATTAGATCTAT
Source organism: Thalassospira xiamenensis M-5 = DSM 17429 (assembly GCF_000300235.2). Lineage (NCBI taxonomy): Bacteria > Pseudomonadati > Pseudomonadota > Alphaproteobacteria > Rhodospirillales > Thalassospiraceae > Thalassospira > Thalassospira xiamenensis. The sequence goes on from NZ_CP004388.1 coordinate 1,619,416, forward strand.
GGAAATTTCCCTTCGCGAGTTGGATAAAAATGGAACTCTCGATGGGAAGAAACGCGAGGAAGACACACTCGAAATAGTGAAATTTCACGCAGATGATTTTTGGTCCGAAACCTTAAGGAAGGTAGATTGTATATCGGTTCCCAAGGGAGAAAAAATAGAATGTGGTCCCAGAGAGTTGTCTAAAGAGCTGATTGAAATTTTTCAGAAGATCGATAGCCACTTTTTCGAGACATTATCAACTACTTCAATCGACCCAAGGCACGATGGAGCGTTTGGGATCGCTTTATATGCAATTACATTTCTCTTAAATTCTGCGGTTGGTTACTCTTCTTCGAGGCCCGAGGGGCGTGTGTTGCTACGGACAATAGCTGAAACGTATATAACTCTCCATTATTTGACTGAGAAAGATGACCCGGCTTTGTGGCAAAAGTACCGTCATTATGGTGCAGGTCAAACAAAGTTGGCGTTTTTAAAGTATTTACGCGAGACGGATGTTCCTGATTTCATCGATATGGGAATGATGGAGTACTTGGCTAACGAGGATATGTGGCTTGAATTCCAAGATATCGATCTTGGGAACTGGGCTTCGTTGGATTTGAGGAAAATGTCAACAGAGGCAGGCTGTAAAGATGTCTATGACAACTATTACGATTGGACCTCAGGTTTCTCTCATGGGCATTGGGGAGCTGTAAGGGACTCAGTCTTTACAAACTGTCTTAATCCTTTGCATCGTTACCATCGTATTCCGTCATTCCCAGACGAAGCAATGCCATCAATGCTTGTAGATGGTTGCAAGCTTTGTAATCGTATTCTTGATGACTTAAATCGTCTTTATCCAAGTTTAAAAGTCAGAATTAAATGGCATAACAGAAAAACTGGTGTGGAAAAACAAGCTTGAGATAGGTGGTTTTTGGTTGCGTGTCTGCTTTAAAGATAAACTTTAAGATATGGGAGTGCTTTCATACCCAATCCTCAACCCGCAATCCATCCACCCGCTCAAACTCTCTGCGATTATTCGTCACCAGCGTTAAGCCCTGACTGCGCGCATGACCTGCGATCATGAGGTCGTAGGGACCGATAATGTTGCCCTGTTTTTCAAGGATGCTGCGGATATCGCCGTAATGACCGGCGGCGTTGGTGTCGAAGTCCAGCACCGTCAGGCGGGCGGCGAATTCTTCGATGGTTTTGAGGTTTTTTTCGGGCTGGGCCGATTTCATCGCGCCATAGATCAGTTCGGCCTGTGTGACGGTCGAAATGCACATTGCCCCGCTGTATCGGTTGAACTGTTCGCGGACCGACGGCGGGCGGTTTTTAAGCGTATAGATGCAGATATTGGTATCGAGCATGAAGCGCAGCATTTTCTAGAAATCCTCGCGCTTTTGCATGTCCGGCTGGTTGCGGGTGCTCATGAAATCGTCAGAGACGCTATGCGCGTCAAAGAAGCTGTCCCAAAGCTGATCGGTTGGCGTGAGCACACGGGTATTGCCGACCGTGATCACCTCGACCGATTTGGTGCCTTCGGGGAAGGCGACGTCCTTGGGCAGGCGGACGGCCTGAGTCTTGTTATTGAGGAAGATGGATGCCTGGGTCATTGTGGGCTCCTTTGGTATATACATGTTGCATATATTTTGTTGTGCGGCTCAGTATATGTCAAGGGTATATACGTGACGTGGCGCGTTTAGCAGCGTGACGGTTGGGTATATGTGGCGGGTGGGTTGTTCTGGCGGTGGCTGGCGGGGAAAAAAAAGGGGGCGGGGCCATGCCGGGGCTTGGGGTGTCGGGTTTTGGGGCAGGTCGCGGTTTTGTGAAATCGCGGTTTTCTGCCGATGTAAACGTTTCAAATGTTCATAAAACGGCAACAAATGCGTTATCAGACTGACTTGTAACTTGCCTATGGTGGGGGCGTTACAGGAGTTCTGGTATGTCGTCAAAACCCACCATGCGCGATGTGGCGCGCAAGTCCGGTCTTTCGATTGCGACGGTATCGCGGGTGATCAATTTCCCCGGCGAGGTTCCGGCGGAAACCGCCGCAATCGTCAATACGGCGATGCGGTATCTGAATTACCGGCCCAACATCAATGGCCGCCGGTTGAAGATGAGCCAGACCCGCACGGTCGGCGTTCTGGTGCCGACCCTTGCCAACCCGGTTTTTGCCACATCGGTGCAGGGGATCGAGCAGGAAGCCAATATCGAGGGGCTTACCGTCCTTCTGACATCGTCAAATTATGATCCCGAGCGCGAAATGGGGGCGGTTTCAGCCCTTTTGAACAATCGCGTCGATGGGTTGATCCTGACCCTTGCCAATGCGGACAACAATCCGGTGGTGGATTTGCTGCTGGCGGAGAAAATTCCGTTCGTGTTGCTGTTTAACCAGCCGGAACGTGCCGACATTGCCGCGATCAGTGTTGATAACGCCAAGTCGGCCTTTGACATCACCAATGCGATGATTGCCAAGGGGCACCGGTCGCTTGTGATGGTGGCGGGCCAGTTTGAAAGTTCGGACCGGTCGCGCCAGCGCTATGACGGGTTTTGCCGGGCGCTGGATCAGGCGGGGATCGAGAAAAAGCATCTGGTGCAGGTGCGGTTTGGCGAGACCGATCTGGTGGAGCCATTACGCGATCTGCTGTTGGGGCCGGATGCGGTCACGGGGATTGTCTGTTCGACCGACATGCTGGCGATTGCCGCGATCAGCGCGTGCCGGGCGCATGGGTTATCTGTCCCCGGTGATGTTTCGGTTGGCGGTATTGACGGAATTTCGGTGGGTGGGCTGATCACGCCAAAGCTGTGTTCGGCAGTTCAACCCACCCAGGAGATGGGCCGGCAGGCGCTTGCATTCCTGCGCGGCCTGATCAAGGGGCAGACAAACCCGCAGAGTTTGTTGCTGCCTCATCATCTAAGCGACGGGGACTCCATTGGAGCATTCCGAGGGGATTCCCGACGCCGTTCATCAACCCGAGTATAGGAAGATCAAAAGTGCGTTTCAAACAACTTGTCATGGGTGCGGCGTTTGCTGTTGTGGTTGCGCAGCCTGCCTTCGCCGAAGATGTTGCGATTTGCTATAACTGTCCGCCGGAATGGGCCGATTGGGGCGGGCAGCTCAAGAACATTGCGCGCGACCTTAAGATCGATGTGCCGCAGGACAACAAGAATTCCGGTCAGACTTTGTCGCAGCTTCTGGCGGAAAAGGATAATCCGGTTGCCGATGTGGCCTATTACGGGGTTTCGTTTGGCATCAAGGCCAAAGAGGAAGGCGTTGTTGCCGATTACAAACCGGCCAATTTCGACAAGATCCCGGCGGGCCTGAAAGATGAAAACGGCGCGTGGTTTGCCATTCATTCCGGCACCATCGGGCTTTTTGTCAATACCGAGGCCCTTGGCGGGGCGCCGGTTCCGCAAAGCTGGTCGGATCTTCTGAAGCCGGAATACAAGGGCATGGTGGGGTATCTTGACCCGTCAAGCGCGTTTGTCGGTTATGCCGGGGCGGTTGCGATCAACCGGGCGATGGGCGGGTCGCTTGACGATTTCACGCCGGGGATCGAGTTTTTCAAGAAGCTGAAAGCAAACGATCCGATCGTGCCGAAACAGACCGCCTATGCGCGGGTTCTGTCGGGCGAAATTCCTATCCTGATCGATTATGATTTCAATGCGTACCGTGCGAAATACAAGGACGAGGCCAGTGTCGCCTTTGTCATCCCGACCGAGGGTACGGTTGCCGTTCCCTATGTCATGAGCCTGGTTAAAAACGGGCCGCATGCGGAGAATGGCAAAAAGGTTCTGGATTATGTGATGTCGGACGCCGGGCAGGCCCATTGGGCCAATGCGTTCCTGCGCCCGGTGATTGCATCGGCGATGTCGCCGGAAGCCTCCGAAAAGTTCCTTCCGGCCGCGGAATATGAGCGTTCCCAGCCGGTCGATTACGCCAAGATGGCCGAAGTTCAGGCCGGTTTTGGCGAGCGTTATCTGTCCGAGGTACGGTAAGTGTCGTCGGTTGAACATATCAAAGAGGGGCGTTCGCGCCCTTCTTTCCCATGGGCTTTCCCATCCTCTTTGTTCGGGCGGGCAACGCCGGGGGCGGGAAGCCCGGCCATTCTGGCATTGCTGATGTTGCCCGGCCTGATCATTGTCGCGGCGTTTTTCGCGATCCCGATGGCGCTGGTGGCGATGCGGGTGGCGGATGGGCCGGACGGGCTTGCGACCTATTTCGTGATCCTGACCAATGATCGGTATCTGGCAAGCCTGATCCAGACGCTTGTGATGTCGGCGGGGGTGACGGTGACGGCGCTTATTCTGTGCGGGGTTTGCGGGCTGTTTCTGGTGCGTAACCGGTTTGCCGGACGCAATGTGATCACCGCCCTTTTGACATTGCCGTTGTCGTTTCCGGGGACGGTGGTTGGGTTCATGGTGATCATGCTGGCCGGGCGGCAGGGCGTGATCGGGTCGGTCACGGATGCGCTTTGGGGCGAGAAGATCGTCTTTGCCTATGAGATCACCGGGTTGTTTGTCGGTTATCTTTATTTTTCGATCCCGCGGGTGATTTTGGCCGTGATGGCATCGGCCGAGAAGCTTGATCCGCAGCTTGAAGAAGCCGCGCGGTCGCTGGGCGCGCCGACATGGCGGGTGGTCCGGGATGTGATCCTGCCGGGGCTGATGCCCGGTCTTGTGTCATCAGGTGCGATCTGTTTTGCGACCGCGATGGGGGCGTTTGGTACGGCCTTTACACTGGCGACCGATATCGATGTTCTGCCGATGGTGATCTATACCGAATTTACCCGAAACGCCAATATCGCGGTGGCAGCGGCCCTTAGCATCGCGTTGGGCGCGATGACATGGGCGGTTCTGGCCGCGGTGCGCATTTTTGTTGGTAATGGTGCGACATCGGGCACCGGTGGGGGAGCGTGATCATGCGGCGTGACTGGAAATTTTACAGCCAGCTTGGCCTGACGATTGTGCTGTGCCTGTTTATCGTGGTGCCGGTGGTGATGTCGGCATTGGCCGGGGTGACGGTCAATGTGTTCAAGGGGCTATCGTCGGGATTGACGTTACGCTGGATCTTCGAGGTCTGGGACCTTTATGCGCAAAGCATCCTGCTGTCGCTTGGCATTGCGATGGCGTGCCTTGTGGTGACGTTGGTCGCCGGTGTGCCGCTGGCTTATGTGCTGGTGCGCAGGCCCAGCCGGATGATGCGGCTGTTTGAGGAATTGCTGACACTGCCGGTGGCCATACCGGGGCTGGCATTGGCGCTGGCGTTGCTGATTACCTATGGCGGGGTCAGTGGATACAGATCGAGCTGGCTTTTCATCCTGACCGGGCATGTTTTGTTTACCCTGCCTTTCATGGTGCGCTCTGTCGCGGCGGTGATGGCGGCGATGGATATGAAGATGCTGGAAGAAGGGGCGGCAAGCCTTGGTGCCGGGTTCTGGCGGCGGTTCTTTGGCGTCATCGTGCCCAATGCCAAGCCGGGTATTCTGGCAGGCGCGCTTATGGTGGTGACGCTTTCCATCGGGGAATTCAACCTGACCTGGATGCTGCATACGCCGTTAACCAAGACATTGCCGGTCGGCCTTGCCGATGCCTATGCATCCATGCGCCTTGAGATCGGCAGTGCCTATACCCTGATTTTCTTTGTTTTGATCATGCCGTTGCTGATTGCGATGCAGGCACTTGCCAACCGGGGCAGTCGCGCATCCAGACGCATCGATACGGCGGAGGATACGTTATGAGTACGCAGATCAGACTTCGCAATTGTGCGAAAACCTTTGCCGATGGCACACGCGCCCTGGCCCCCTTTGACCTGACGATCGAGGGCGGGGAAACGATTGTTTTGCTGGGTCCGTCGGGATGCGGCAAGACGACGATTTTGCGGATGATTGCCGGGTTGGAATTCCCCGATGCAGGTGGTGTGATCAGCTTTGACGGGGATGATGTCACCCGCCAGTCGATTGAAAAACGCCGGGTCGGCATGGTGTTTCAGTCCTATGCGCTGTTTCCCAATATGACAGTGGCGGAAAACGTCGCCTATGGGCTTAAGGTGCATGGGGTGCCCAGCGCGGAGCGTGATGCACGCGTCGATGCGATGCTGGAAATGATGCATATCGATATGCTGGCCGACCGTGCGATTGATCAGCTTTCGGGCGGGCAGCGCCAGCGGGTGGCATTGGCGCGCGCGATTGCGGTGCAGCCGCGTGTCTTGTTGCTCGACGAACCCCTGACCGCACTGGATGCGAAACTGCGCGTAAGGTTGCGCACCGAGATCAATGCGCTTCTGCGCAAGCTTGGCATTACCGCGGTTTACGTCACCCATGATCAGGAAGAAGCCATGGCGCTGGGGGATCGGATTGTGGTGATGCAAAAGGGCGAGATCGCGCAGATCGGCACCCCGCGCGAGATTTACCGCAAGCCGCAAAACCCGTTTGTTGCCGATTTCGTCGGCGCGGCCAACCGGATGACAGGGCAGATGCGCGACGGGCGGTTGCATATCGGAACCCATGTTTTTGATGCGGTCGATGCGTTTGATCCGCGCCACGGGGCGATTATCGATCAGGGCCCGGTGGAGCTTTATTTCCGGGCGGACGGGCTTTCGCCCTGTGACCTGGACGAGGCGCATTTTACCGGCCGGGTCGAGGCGGTATCCTATCTGGGCGAACGGTTGCGCCTGACCGTGTCGGGGATCGGCCCGCAGGCGATCACGATGGATACCCATGCCGATGACGTGATTGAAGCCGGGGCCGATGTGCATTGCCGGGTCAATGCCGACCGGCTGACGGTTTTTCCCGCTGTTGCGGCCCAGTCATAAAACAAAAGAAAGAAATCAAAGAAAATGCTGATTGCACAATTGACCGACCTGCATATCGGGGCGGGCCGCAGGCTTGCCTATCGCAAGGTGGATACCGCAGGCGCGCTTGAAAAGGCGGTTGCCCATGTGATGGCGATGGAGCCGCGCCCGGATGTGGTGCTGTTTACCGGCGATATCGGGGATCTTGGTGCGCCGGACGAGTATGCGCTGGTGGCGGAAATCCTGACCAAACTGACGATCCCGTATTTCATGGTGCCGGGGAACCATGACCGACGCCAACCGCTGCGGGCAGCTTTTGCCCGTGCCACGCCGGTCCGGGCCGATACCGGATTTGTGAATTATGTGGTCGATGATTTTCCGCTTCGCCTGATTGCGCTGGATACGCTTGATGAAGGCAAACCGGGTGGCGTTTTGGGCCCCGAACAGCTTGACTGGTTGCGCGATGTGCTTCTGGACGGGGATGGCCGGGATTGCGCGATTTTCATGCATCATCCGCCGATTGTGACCGGTATTGCCCATATGGACGCGCAAAATCTGGGCGAAGGGGCAGAAGAACTCGCGGCAATCGTTTCGGTGCATCGCGACCGGATCAAGGCGATTTTCTGTGGCCATGTGCACCGCCCGATCCATACGATCTGGGCCGGGGTGCCGTTGATGATCGGGCCATCGGTCGCCCATCAGGTGGCGTTTGATTTACGCGCCGATGGACCATCGGCCTTTGTCATGGAACCGCCCGCGATGCATCTGCATGTGTGGGATGCGGGGCAGCATAATTTGATGACGCATCTGGCCTATCTTGACCGATATGACGGACCACATCCGTTTTTCGGGCCGGATGGGAAGCTGATTGTTTGACCGTTTTGGCGGAACCGGGTGGGGCTAAGTTATTTCCCCACCCCGACCTTGATCGCGAGTTTACGCAGCGGGCCGATGCGGTTGATGGCGGTCAGCCCCGCATAGCGCAGATCGCGCAGCGTTCTGGGTTCGAACATGGAGGCGCGGTTGAGCAAATCAATGCCGCCAACGCGCGCCAGCGTTTTGGGAAGCTGTTTGCGTTCGTAGGATTTAAGCAACGTGGTGGCCCCGATATCGTCGCCCTTGAGCTTGGCCTTTGCCATCAGGTCGGCCAGGGTTTCGATGTCATGGAGGCTCATATTAAGCCCCTGCGCGCCAATCGGCGGGACGACGTGGGCGGCTTCGGCCACCAATGCAAGCCTTGCCGAAATCAGGCGTGACGGGACCTGTGATATCATTGGCCAGACCGCGCGCGGGCTTGCGACCGTAAGCGGGCCAAACATCGACATGGTGTCACGGGTGATTTCAGCCGAAAGGGTGGCGTCATCCATATTGTAAAGCTGCTGGGCGCGGTCGGCGGGCGTCATCCAGACGACGGACGAGCACGGTTTGCCATCAAGGTCGGGCATCGGCACCAAGGTCAGCGGACCGCCGGTGCGGTGGATTTCGGTCGAGATATTGTCATGCGGTTTGTCGTGGGTGACGACAAAGACCAGCGCACTTTGATCATAGGCCCAGCGGCGATGTTTGATCCCGGCAAATTCACGAAGCGATGAATTGCGGCCGTCGGCGGCGACGACCAGCTTGGCGCGGACGATTTCGCCGCCGGATAATGTGGCCTCGCCATAGCGCGCGGTGCCGGTGAAGCCGGTGACGGTGGTGGAAAAGCGGAAATCGACATTGGGGAGCGTTTCAAGTTTCGCCATCAGCGAAACACGCGCGGCCTTGTTCGAGACATTCCAGCCAAAGAAGCCCTGATTGGTTTCGGCCCCGTCAAAATCGGCGGTTTCGCGCGGGGTCATTTCAGTGCCCCCGGCATCGACGATGCGCATGACGCGAAGTTCGGCACCCGTCGGTTTGATCGCGTCCCAGACACCAGCCTTTTTAAGGGTTTCGATGCCCGGTTGCAGGAAGGCGGTGGTGCGAAGGTCCGTCCCCTCGCCAATGTCGGCGGGGGCGGGATCGACAATCATGATCCTGTGTCCGTCGGCGGCAAAGCGGGCCGCCGCACTCATGCCGGCGATGCCGCCGCCTGCAATCAGAATATCAGTTTCGATCATGTCTTTATCCCTGTTTTATTCGGGCTTCAAATCCGGGCGCAGTGTCGCATGTTGGTGGTCGGGCTGCAATGCGCCCGCAATGTGCCTTGAGGTGAGATTATACGCAATGGCTTTGGCGGGTGGTTTGATACAGATCGGGGCAGGACGAAAATTATCGCGACGGATGGCTTGCCCCGCACGGCGGTTTTGGCCATTTTGGGCGCACAAAATCTTTGACCGTGAAAGGGTTGGTTATGCTGGCATGGGTTTATCTGTTGGGTGCGATCTGCCTTGAAGTGGTCGGGACGGTGTCGCTTAAACTGTCGAACGGGTTTACCGACTGGCGGTTTGCGGTTCTGACCCTGTCGCTTTATGGCGTCAGTTTCTGGGTGCTTTCGCTTACCCTTCGCACCCTGCCGGTCAGCACCGCCTATGCGGTGTGGTCGGGCCTTGGCACGGCGGCGGTCGCGGTGATTGGCGTGATGTTTTTCAAGGAACCGATGAGCGCGTTCAAGGCGGTATTCCTTTTGATGATCATTGGTGGTGTGATCGGGCTTAATGCGGTGGGCGGCAAGCATTAGGATTGCACATCATGAGGCGACGGGCAGGGGTGCCGTTACCTCGACACAGCTTTGAAGATCGCGCGTGATATCGGTATGGCGCGGTTGCCAGCCCAGTTCACGGATGGCCTTCTGGCTGGTCATGCGGTGGCTATGCGCCAGACCCCGGGCCCATTCGCCGTATTCGCGGGCGATGTCATCGGGGCTGATATGCTCAACCCCGCAATCGGCCCGGCCAAAGGTCCGGGCGATCTGGCGGGCAAGATCGCCGGTTGCGATGCCTTCGATGCCAACCCCGATATAGCTTTGGCCGCGTTCGCCGTTTTCAAGCACCAGCCGGTACAGATCGGCCAGATCATCAGCATGGATCAGCGGCCAGATGACCGAACCATCGCCGACAATCCGGACGCGGTTTTCATCGCGCGCCATGCGTGCCATGTCGTGAAGCGCCCCGCCCGGCAGGGTCGGGTGCGAACGAGACGGCGGATCGGTCCGATAGACGGTGGCGGGATGGATCACCATGCCATGCAGGGCCGGATCGGACAGGATTTTGGTCAGGCCCGCAACCATCCATTCAAAACCCGCAACCGGGGCAAAGGGCGTTTTTTCATCATGGATGGCGTCATCGGATGTGGTGGCGGGGTAAAGCCAGCTTCCGCCGGTATAGATGAAGCGTGGCAGGGTGGGGGCCTTGGGCCCGGATTGGCGATGCAGAACGTGCAGCAATTCGATCAGCATCCCGGCATCAACCGCGCCCATATCGGCGGAAAAATCACATGCGGCATGGATGACGGCATCGACAACGGGCAATTTATCGCACCACGGGCCGGGATTGTGGATATCGCCGCGGATCGGCCATGCGCCCATGACGGCAAGATTGGCGGCACTGTTTTCGTTGCGTGCCAGGGCAAAGACATGATGCCCGGCCGAAACCAGATTGCGCACAATCGCCGCCCCGATCAGGCCGCTTCCGCCCAGAATAAAAACACGCATCGCCATTCTCCTGAATTCGTGATGCGTTCGTTCATAGAACCTCAAGTAAGGGTAAGGTCAAGGGGGAAATTTTACCGAAAAATACAAAGCCGGGCATGTGCCCGGCTTTCAGACCGCTGACAAACCCCGTCATATTTTGGCGGGGTTTTTCTTTTAGAGGTGTTTGAAAGCTGGCTTGAGTGTGCCGAGGGGATTATCCCTCAGCGATTGGCCCCTTGGGGCCCAAAGCCAGGGCTATTTTCTTGATGTTTTGGGCGGCGGCGGCCAGCAGACATTGGCATTTGACATTGATCAGTCCCCGGAACCTTGCATATCGATGACCGTGAAGCTGTTTGGCATCTGCAAAAGAGCGTTCGACCGTCTCTTTTCGGCGCTTGTAAACCCGCTTACCCCACTCTGTCAGACGATAGGCGTCAGCCCGGTCTCTGGCGTCTTGCCAGACATGGCGCGTGACAGTTTTTCGGTGGTGGGCATTGGCGGTACAGGAAGCCAGCACAGGACAGGTGCGGCATTTTTCCGGGTCGCTGTGATAATGGCGGTATCCATTTCGGTCGGTTGTCGCATAAGACAGAAGCTGACCTTCGGGGCAGCGATAAGCATCACGCTCAGGGTCATAAACGTATTTGCGTTTGGGGATGTAGCCTTCCCGAAGGTTCGGGCGGCGATAGCCCGTCACGCCAAGGATGTCACGATCTTCAAGGCCTTTGCAATCGCGGCGGTCGCATAGCCCGCATCCAGTCCGACGGCGATAACATCAAGGTCAAAACGCTGCCCTTTGTCGGGTCAAGACGGTCGAGATAGGGAATGCTGTCATGCAGATTGGCCGGGGTGGCGTAACTGTCGGTAATGATCCCAAGCTTGCCATCGACCGTGCGGTGATCGAGATAGAAAAAGCCCTTGGGCTTGCCGTCGCGTACCATATATCCGCTGTCGGGATCGGTTCGGCTGATCTTGGTTTCTTTCTCAACCGGCTGGCGTTCCTTGGCTTTGAGCGGCTTTTTCGCATGAGCCGCCCGGTCTTCCTCAATCGCCAGATCCAGATCATCCCAATAGGCCGCGCGCGATTTGGCAACCACTTCGCGGTCCCATTTGTTCTTGTTGGCATCGGCCTTCAAATGCGTGCTGTCGGTATAGAGAACCTTACCATCCACCAGCCCGTGCCTGATCGCCTGCTCGACGATCTCGTCAAAAATATCCTGCGCAACACTGGCATCATGATATCGACGCCGCCGGTTCTGCGACAGGGTCGAGGCATCAAAGACCTTGTCGGTCAGCTTGAGTTGCAAAAACCAGCGATAGGCGACATTGACCTCAATCTCGCGCACAAGCTGGCGCTCCGAGCGCACGCCAAACAGATAGCCAATGAACAGCGCCTTAAACATCATCACCGGATCAAGGGCGGGACGGCCATTGTTCGCGCAGTACAAATCGGCCACGCGCGCATGGATAAAACTGAAATCGATCACGGCATCGATCTTACGAAGCAAATGATCGCTGGGGACCAAACTGTCGAGTGTCACCATCTCAAGTTCGGTTTGATGTGGGCTGGGTTTCTTAAGCATTCCCCATTGAATCAAAAATCCCCGCCAATGGCGAGGACTTTGTCAGCAGTCTGAAAGCCGGGCATGTGCCCGGCTTTTGGATGTTTGCGAAGGGCGTATTTACGCGACTTCGAAGATGCCGTCGATTTCGACCGCAACGCCGAGCGGCAGGGACGCAACGCCAACCGCAGAACGGGCGTGTTTGCCGGCCTCGCCAAAGATTTCGACCATGGTGTCGGATGCGCCATTGACGACCTTGGGCTGATCGGTGAAGGCGGGATCGGAATTAACGAACGCATTCAGTTTGACGACGCGTTTGACATTATCAAGATCGCCAATCGCGGCACGGACCTGTGCAATCAGGTTGAGCGCGCAGAGGCGGGCGGCTTTCTGGCCGTCTTCGACCTGATAATCGCGGCCAAGTTTGCCGATGAATTTCAGTTCGCCGTTTTCCATGGTGATCTGACCCGAGACATGCACAAGATTGCCGGAACGGACATAGGGCACGTAATTGGCAACCGGGGCGTTTGCCTGGGGCAGGGTGATGCCGAGTTCGGCAAGGCGGGCGTCGATTTTTCCGGCCATGGATTTGATCCTCGTGATTGGGTGTGGCGAAAACGGTTCCAACTTATCGGCCTTGGCGCGCAAACAAAACCATTTCTTTTGTGTGAAATGGTGCGGTGGTGGGAAGCTTGCATCAGCAATGCTGATCGATTGATGAGAAATTTGGATTTGTCATATACCCCAATCCGTCGCACAAGAAAGCCAAGCCGTAAACGGATGGCATAAAACAATCAGGGGACGCGGACGAAATGGGATCAGGACGGTTTAAAATTGCCGATTTGCACGGTGCGTGGCTTGTGCTGATCGGGGTTCTGATCATCAGTCCCGATGCGCTTCTGGTCAGGCTGGTCAAGGCCGATGACATGACAACCGCGTTCTGGCGGTTGCTGATCCTTGGGTCCACACTTGCCCTTATCGCGTTCTGGCGCGGGATGCGTCGCCGTCAGTCATTGCGCCATGCGATGATGCCGACCCGCGATGAAATGCTGGCGGGGCTGTTTTATGGCGGCACAAGTGCCTGTTTCATTCTGTCGATCCGTAATACCGATGCGGCCAATACATTGGTGATCATTGCCGCGACCCCGTTATTATCCGCCCTGATTGCGGTATTTGTGTTCAAGCGCGTTCTGGCCGTGCGGACATGGATTGCGTCCGTCGTGGTGTTTGTGTCGCTTGCGGCGATTGTCGGGGCGGGGTTTGGCGGGGCCAATACGCTTGGTGATATTCTGGCGCTTGGCACGGCGATCTGCATGGCGTGTTATTTCAATGTGGTCGGTACGCGCATTCATATCGATGCGGTGCGTGCGATGATGGTGGGCGCGTTTCTGGCGACATTGGTGATGGTACCCAATGCCAGCCCGATGGCGCTTGAGCCGCTTGATCCGATTTGGCTGATCCTGCTGGGCTGTGTGGTGTTGCCGCTGTCGTTTCTGTTCATTACCGCCGGGGCCAAGAAAATCCCGGCGGCCGAGGCCGGGCTGATCATGCTGAACGAGGCGATTTTCGGATCGCTTCTGGTGTGGCTGGTGATTGACGAGGTGCCCAGTCGCACGACGCTTATTTGCGGGTCAATCGTGATCGTCACACTGGCGACGCACAGTTACCTTGGACTTCGGCAAAGCAGAATGCGCAAGCGGGCCGCCAAAACCGCCTGAACCCCGTTTTGCAAAGGCAGGAAAGCACCGTTCAGGTTGCTGTCAGTTTCGATTGATAGCAATCGGGGGCCGGTTGGTTTGACCGGTTGCCCCACGTGATCGGGTTGATCCCGGCATTGTTGGTCCGGTTGCCAAACGCGGACACATATTGCAGCGCAGACGTGGGGCATTTGCCCCCTTTTGTGCGAGTGCCGATGCCCCGTTTCAGCCTTCCTGTTCGCTTTTTTAACCGGATGCGATTGCGTTTTTCGCCGATTGATTATCGCTTTGTCATTGTCGGGCTGGCGGTTTATTTCGCGCTTGTCCTGAACTGGAAGGTTCTGGGGCATTTTTATCAAATCCTCGGGCAGCTTGAGGCCTATGACCTTGGCTTTGCGGCCAGTGCGCCGTTTGTTTTGCTGCTGGGGTCTATCGTTTTATTCACGCCGTTTTCGTTCAGATACCTTCTGAAGCCGTTTTTTGCCCTGCTGATTTTGACCGGCGCGCTTGCGAATTATGCGATGGTCAAATACGGCATCGTGTTTGACCGCGGCATGATTGAAAATGTGGTCGAAACCAATTCAGCCGAAGCGTTTTCGTATCTGAATGTGCAATCGGCGATCTGGTTTATCGGGACCGGGATCGTGCCGGTGATTTTGCTGTTCCTGCTGCCGGTGCGCTATCCGCGCAGTATTGTGCGCGGGTTTGTGCAACGGGTGGCGATGATGGCGGTGCCGCTGGTGCTTTTTGGCGGGATTGCCGGGCTTTATTTCAAGGATTACGCATCGGTCGGGCGCAATCACAAGGTGCTGGGCAAGGAAGTTTCGCCGGTCAATTACGTGACGGGCAGTATTCAGTATGTCAAACGGCGCTATGTATCATCATCGATGCCATTCCAGACGGTCGGCAATGACGCCCATCAGGTGGTGAAGGTCGCGGGCAACGGCAAGCCGACCTTGATGTTCCTGGTGATCGGGGAAACCGCACGGGCGCAAAGTGTGCAGGCCAATGGCTATGCCCGCCCGACATCGGAATTTACCCAAAAAATTCCGGGGATGCTGGCGTTTCAGGATGTGCGGTCCTGCGGGACGGCAACGGCGGTTTCGGTGCCGTGCATTTTTTCGGTCATGGATCATGCCAATTATAATGGCGAGGTCGCCAGCCATAGCGAAAGCCTGATGGATGTGGTGGCGAAGGCCGGTGTTTCGGTGTTCTGGAAGGAAAATGACGAAGGCTGCAAAGGGGCGTGTGACCGCATCCCCAATGTTGACATCAAACCCGAAGATTTCCCGAAATATTGCGCCAACGGCACCTGCCATGACGAGGTGATGCTTGACGGGCTTGACGAACAGATTGCCGCGATGGCGGGCGACCGGCTGGTGACCCTGCATCTGATGGGCAGCCACGGGCCGACCTATTACAAACGTTATCCCGATGAACATCGCTTTTTCACCCCCGACTGCCCGCGCAGCGATATTGAAAACTGCACGCAGCAGGAGCTGATCAATACCTATGACAATACCATCCGCTATACCGATTTTGTGATTTCAAGGCTGGTGGAACGGTTGCAGTCCTATCAGGACCGATACAATACCGTGCTGCTGTATGTGTCCGATCATGGGGAATCGCTTGGCGAAAGCGGCATGTATCTTCATGGGGCACCATACATGTTTGCCCCGGACGAACAGACGCGGGTGCCGATGTTTGTCTGGGCGTCTGACGGGTTTGTCGCCGATCACGGGATCAATCGCGTCTGTCTTAGCGATCAGGCCAGAACCGGCAGTTTTTCGCATGACAATGTGTTTTCAACCGTGCTGGGCGTGATGGGGGTTGAAACATCGGTCTATCGCAAGGGGCAGGATATCTTTGCTCCTTGCGAAAACGCCACCTATCAGGCGGAGCTTGAAACGCAGCCCGAAATGACTGGCAATTGACAGCGGCAGGCATCAGGTTTAATTGAGTATGCTCATTGAGTATGCTCAATTAAACAGGGGATGTCTTATGCAGACCGGTGTGAACAGCCGTGCCACCAAACGCGAACAGACGCGTGAAAACATCCTGATCGCGGCGCGAAAATGCTTTGACGCGCAGGGTTATGACGGGACATCCACGCGCGAAATCGCCAGGGAAGCCGGGGTTGCCGAAGGCACGATTTTCAGTCATTTCCCGACCAAGGAAGAATTGCTGATTTCCAGTGTGGGCGACCATCTGGCTGATGCGATCAAGCAGGGGCTGCATACGATGGAGCCCGAATGGTGCTTTGTCGACAAGCTGATGCATATCGCATCCTATCGCTTTGCGCAGATCGCGTTGCAGCCGGGACTTTGGCAGGTGATTTTGCAGCAATTGGTGTTTTCACCGCGCAAGGGGGCGGTCAAGGAGCTGATGCGCGGTAGCGGCCTGATTGATGCGGTGATGCGCCTGATCGAGGATGGGCAGCTTGACGGGGAGTTGAACCCGGCAATTGAACCCGCAGCAATCCACAAAACCGTTATCGCGCTGTTTTTGTTCACCATCCATGAACATGTCGGGGTGGAGAATTACGATTGCGAAGACATGTGCGCGACATTGCGCGACCTGCTTGATACCCAGATCAAGGGCATCTGGCTGCGTCGGCCGGAAATGGCGGCGTAAGGCGGCAAGCCGGGCTTATTCCCCGATCAGATGCAGGGTGATCTGGCGGTGATGCGGGGCGTGGCGATGTTCGAACAGGTAAATCCCCTGCCACGTACCCAGAACCGCACGACCGTTTGTGACCGGGATGGTGAGTGATACATCGGTCAGCGCAGCCCGGATGTGGGCGGGCATATCGTCCGGGCCTTCGGCGGTGTGGCGATAGAGGCTGGGGTTTTCTTCGACCAGCCTTGCAAAGAAGGTTTCGAGGTCGCGCACCACATCGGGATCGGCGTTTTCCTGGATCGTCAGACTGGCCGAGGTATGGCGGCAATAGATTGTGACCTGACCGGTTTTGATGCCGGTTTGCTGTAACCAAGACTGGACCTGATCGGTGAATTCAAGCAGGCCCTGTCCGGTGGTGCTGATTTCAAGGGTGGTCTGGTTTTGCGACAGCATGGGGCATTCCGTCTTGCGAGGTTGATGTCTGAAAATGATCGTAATCGCCGGGGTGAACAATAACAAGGGCACCTAATCTTTTGAAATATAAGGATATGCGGCGTGCCGCAATATTGCCACTTGACGTTGCCCGTTGCCGGGCATAACGATTTGGGCGTTTACATTTAATCGGAAGCCATGTTGCGTTTCATTTCCTGCACACTTGTGATCCTGATGAGCCTGACAGTTTTGCTGTCGGTCAGCGGGAACGTGCGGGCGCATTCCGGCCATGACGGCAACAGCCATCATGGCATGGTCAGCGATATGGATGACATGTCCAAGCCGTTTTCCCACGATCCGTTTTCATCCCATGCCGATATTTGCGGCATGACGGTCTGCGGGCCGTTTGTCGAGGAACTGGTCGCTCTGGTATCGGTCACGCTTGTGGTTTCACAAGCTGCATTCTGGATCACGGAGCGTTCGTTCGTTTCGATTGAGGCAGATGGCAGCTACAAGCCGCCGCGCGCCTGAAAATAATCCCGTCTTTGTCTTAAATGCCGTCATCTGGTCGTCCGTTTCGGGGATCAGTGCAGCTTGCGCAGATGTTTGTGCAGCAACGGCAATCATTCTGACGACTATTTTCAGGAGCATGATATGCCCAACGTCAAATCGAATTTTCTTACCCGTATTGCCGTTTCAACCGCGATTGCAGGTGTCCTGCTGAGCGCACCGCTTGCCTTTGCAAGCCCGGGACATGGTCAGGGACATGGTTCGGTCGCCCCGGAAATCGGTGCGCCGGGAAATGCCGCCGATGTTACCCGCACCATCAAGGTTGTTATGGAAGACAATTTCTTTGATGCGGAAACCATCGAAGTCCGTGCCGGTGAAACCATCCTTTTCCAGATTGAAAACAAGGGTGAGTTTGTTCACGAGTTCAATATCGGCACGGCCGCCATGCATGCCAGCCACCAGAAAGAAATGATGATGATGATGGAGCATGGCGCGCTGGATGTGGACAAGATCCATATGGACATGATGAAAATGGATATGGGGAACGGTATGACCATGGAACATGACGACCCCAACAGCGTCCTTCTTGAACCCGGCCAGACCGCCGAGATCATCTGGACGTTCCCAGCGGATGCGGAGCTTGAATTCGCCTGCAATGTACCGGGCCACTATGAAAGCGGCATGATGGGCAAAGTCCGTCTGAAGTCATAAGCCGGTCGGTTCGAGGTGCGAGAGGCGGGGCGGTACCTTGCCGTCCCTGAGGCCTCTGGCGTTTCCGCAAGTTTTTGGGAATCCATTAAATGAAAATCAACTATGTCAAAGGCGTCCTTGCCGGGGCGCTGGCGATGGTTGCCCTGTCGACGGGAAGTCAGGCGGCGACCTATGACCTGACGGTCGATTATGTCACCATCGATACCGGAGATACCAAGACAAAGGGTATCGGCTATAACGGGGCATCCCCCGGACCGACACTTCGTTTCAAGGAAGGCGAAGAGGCGGTGATCAATGTCACCAACAATCTGAAAGAGGCCACCTCGATCCATTGGCATGGTCTTATCCTGCCCTATCAGATGGATGGGGTGCCGGGCATCAGTTTCCCCGGTATCGAACCGGGTGAAACATTCACCTATCGCATTCCGGTCAAACAGAGCGGCACATACTGGTTCCACAGCCATTCCGGTTTTCAGGAGCCGGACGGCGCATATGGCTCGATCATCATCGAGCCGGAAAAACGCGAGCCGTTCAAATTCGACCGCGAATATGTGGTGGTCCTGAAAGACAAGCATCCCCATTCGGGTGATCGCATTCTGCGCAATCTGAAAATGATGCCGGACTATTACAACCGCAAACAGCGGACCCTTGGCGACTTCATCGATGATGTATCGAAGAACGGTCTGGGTGCGACGTTGTCAGAACGCGGCGACTGGGGTTCCATGCGGATGATGCGGACCGACATCGAGGATGTGCAGGGCTTTGTCGGCCTGATCAATGGCATGTCACCCGATCAGAACTGGACCGGATTGTTCAAGCCCGAAGAACGGGTGCGGCTTCGTTTCATCAATGCGTCGGCGATGACCTATTTCGATGTCCGGATGCCGGGGCTTGAAATGACCGTGGTGCAGGCAGATGGCAATAATGTGCAGCCGGTCAAGGTTGACGAGTTCCGCATTGCGGTTGCCGAAACCTATGACGTGATTGTCCAGCCAAAGGACGACAAGGCCTATCCGATTTTGGCGGAATCCATGGGGCGGTCGGGCCATGCCTTTGCCACCCTGGCCCCGCGCGCCGGAATGCGGGCCGAGATGCCGGAATTGCGCACGGAATCACCGATGCTGACCATGGCCGATATGGGCATGGCGCATGGGGATATGGGCCATGGCGATATGGCGGGCATGAATCATGGTGCTGCTGCCACCGACAGCGGATCGCAAGGATCGATGCCGGGCATGGATCATTCGAATATGCCTGGAATGGATCATTCCAATATGGATATGGACGAGAAGGCCGATCCGTTCTATGCGGCGGGCAGTGGTCTTGTTCCGGCGGCAGCCAATGGCGGCAGGTTCCTGTCCTATAGCGATCTGAAAGCGCAGAAACCGCTTTATGCAGAACGTCCGGCCACCCGTGAGATCGAGCTTCGCCTGACCGGAAACATGGAACGGTATAGCTGGTCGATCAATGGCGTGAAATACGAAGATGCCGAGCCGATCCGCCTGAAATACGGGGAACGTGTCCGGTTCAAATTCGTCAATGAAACCATGATGACCCATCCGATGCATCTGCATGGCCTGTGGTCGATCCTTGATACGGGGCAGGGCAAATGGAACCCGGTCAAACATACGATCAGCATCAATCCGGGCACCACGGTCTATTCCGAAACCGAGGTTGATGAACCGGGCGAATGGGCATTCCACTGTCATCTGAGCTATCACATGGCAACCGGCATGTTCCGCAAGGTCGTGGTTGAAGGCGGCCCGGCAGTCACACAGCTTGAGAGCGGGAATTGATCCATCATGAAAAAACTTGATCTGATGCTGATCGGCGGGGGTGTCGCATTGGCACTCGGCCCGTTCGCGCGTGCCGGTATGGCGATGGATGCCAGTATTTATTACGGCTTTCAGGCCGAACAGTTTGAATATCGTGTCGGTGATGAAAGCGAAAAGCGCCTTGTCTGGGATGCGGATGCCTTTGTGGGCACGGACGAACTCAAACTGCGCTGGCAGGGGGAGGGCGAACGTGACCTTGATGCCGATAGTTACGAGAAACTTGAAAACCGGTTTGTCCTGCAAACCCCGATCAGCGACTTTTTCGATGCCAAGGGGGGCGTGCGTGTTGATACCCCCGAGGGGGCGGATCGCTGGTATGGCACGGTCGGCATTGTCGGACTGGCCCCGCAATGGTTTGAAGTCGATGCCGATCTGTTTGTCAGCGAGACGGGCGATGGTTCAGCAAGGCTTGATGTCGAATATGAAGGGCTTCTGACCAACCGGTTGATCCTCACACCATCGTTCGAGATCAATGCAGCCTTCTCGGAAGATCGCGAGATCGAAGTCGGCAAGGGGATTTCCAGCGCCGAGTTCGGCTTGCGACTGAGCTATGACCTGATTGATCGCGCCATCGTGCCCTATGTCGGTGTTGCCTATGAACGGAAGTTCGGGGATACCGCCGATTTCGCCAAACATGACGGCGAGGATTATGAGGCAACCTATATCGTCACGGGCATTCGCCTGATGTTCTAGACAAAAGGCCGGGAGGTGACGTCTCCCGGCCTTCTTGTTCTGGTCTGAATATGTTCGTTCAGGCCGCTTGCTGGATGCTTTGGGGATCGTCAAAGCGAAGTGCGGTCATGGCAAGGTTGCCGAATTCAAAACTGTCATGCAGGGTTTCGGGCATGAAACCCTCGTCCGCCGCACCGAGTGCCACATAAAACGGCATCAGGTGATCGTCTTCGGGATGGGCCATGGCGGCGTGCGGGGCCTGTGCGCGGTAATCAAGCAGGGTATCAATATCGCGGGCGGCCAGTTTGCCCAGCATCCAGTTGGTGAATTCCTGCGCCCACGGATCAATCGGGCCTTCGTTGCGGTCAAGGGCGCGCAGATTATGGGTCATCGCCCCGCTGCCAACCACCAGAACACCCAGATCACGCAAACCGCGCAGCTTTTTACCCAGTTCAAAATGATCCGCCGGGCTGCCATGGGCCAGCATGGAGAGCTGAAATACCGGGATATCGGCGCTGGGGCGGGCGATGATCAATGGCATCCATGCACCGTGATCAAGGCCGCGCGCGGCATCGGTGGCGGCCCCGATCAGGCTGGCGATTTCGGATGCCAGTGCGGGATCGCCCGCAACATCATAATGCAGGTCATAAAGCGGTTTGGGGAAGCCGTAAAAATCGTGGATGGTTTCCGGGCGGGCGGCGGTCGAGATGGTCGGTGTCGCGGTCTGCCAATGGGCCGATATGATCAGGAGGGCGCGCGCGCCATCAAACTGATTGCCAAGATCGCGGGCAAAGAAATCGAATGCCGGGGTGGTTTGGCGCGCAACCAGCATCGGCGATCCGTGCGAGATGAAGATCGGCGCAAGATTGCCCTGCGGGGCGGCAGAAACAGAGGGGGCAACGGGACTGGTCATGGTGGGGCACCTCGACATTCAAACAACATTGATTGCGAATATGTGCCTGTTTGGTCCACCTGACCAGTCACCGTTCGTCAACAGTGTGTTGCCATCACCCGCGAAAGGGCGGTTTGGGGAAACAATGACAACAGCCGGATCGGGAAGGATCAGCGGGCCTTGGCACCGAACATCATCATGATGAAGCCACCGATTGCGGCGGCACCACCGGCGATGAGATACCAGAGCGTTTCATCGGTGTAGCTGCCGAGGAAGGTTTCGGAGAGCTGGTCGGCGGCACTATCGGATGCGTTGAGACCAACGATCAAAAGGGCAATGCCGATGACGCAGATGACGATGCCGGCAATACGACTGATGGGCATTGGGGGCTCCTGTTATTATTTTATGTTGCGTTTG
Source organism: Thalassospira xiamenensis M-5 = DSM 17429 (assembly GCF_000300235.2). Taxonomy (NCBI): domain Bacteria; kingdom Pseudomonadati; phylum Pseudomonadota; class Alphaproteobacteria; order Rhodospirillales; family Thalassospiraceae; genus Thalassospira; species Thalassospira xiamenensis. Next base: position 1,641,142 of record NZ_CP004388.1, read on the forward strand.
CGCGTGTCCCGAAAGCGGGACTTGTGTAACTGAGATCACAACGCGGCTTTCGCGCAGTTGTTCCCGCGGGTAAATAATTGATCTGGCTGGATGTATGGTGAAACGCAAAACCCCCGGCCTGTGACCGGGGGCTTCTGGTTGCGTGCCTGCGATCAGAAAGGCATCGATATCTGGATTTCGAGCCTGCTGGTGTCGGTATCGTCATCATCATTGGCAATCGACATCATGTGGCTGAGTGCAAGTTCGCTGGTAAGCGGACCGGTATCAAAGCCCAAACCGGTGCGGATACGCTGATTGCCATATTCGTTGAGGTTGCTGGCAAAGAACGGTGTGACGATCCCAAGGGATCGGCCATCATCGCCCATCAGGTCAAAGCCATAGGTGATTGTGCCGCCGATGGTGTATTCGGTGTAATCCGCACGCCCGGCAAGATAGTTGCCTTCAAGGGCGGCATTCAACCCCGTGAGGCTGTCAGACAATCGAACCCCGCCGCCGATATTGAACGCGGTTTTGTCATTGTTGATTTCATCGGTGAAATCATGGATCAGGCCGGTTTCAAGGAAGGGCGATATGGTCAGGCTTTGGGTCGGTGTGAAGTCATAGGCGGCCTCGATCGCCGGTCTGATCTGCCGGGTGTTGGATCGGCTTGTATCATTGTTTGTGCCATCGCTTTCACGATAGGCATCAACCGTCTTGCGTGCGGCGATAAAGGCCAGCGACGGGGTGAGGGACACGGGCAGGGTATCAATCGGGCGGACCACATAAGATGTGGTCAGGGCGGCATACCACATGTCAGATTCCGTATTGCCCGATACGGTACCATTGTCGCGGGTGACGTCGATGTCACCCATGCCATATCCGGCTTCGCCCGTGATGGTCAGGTTTTCCATCGGGCGGTAAATGACATAGGGCGATGCGACCCAGCCGGTTTCCTGATAGCTGCCAGTGTTAAAGGCAGTGGTCAGGTCGGTATCGTTATAGCCAAGTGACAGGCCCGCAATCAGGGCATCGGCAAAACGGTAATCCAGCCCGACATTATAGCCCCAGACATCACCGTCATAGCGGCTGTCGGTGGTGCCATTGACATGGTCGTTATCGACCGAGGTAAAGGAGCCATGCCCCCAAACCGTAAACGGGGTGACGGTATCAAAGGCCGAACGCCCGTCAATGCCGCTTGCCCCGCCGGTTGTGCCCTGATCGGTCGGGCCAAGGCCAAGCATCTGCATGCCCTGACCGGTGGAACTGTCAAAACTGCCCATCATCGCCATGCGACGCAGCGCATCATTGCGGTCGGTGATGCTGTTGCGATCATCATCGGGCGTTGTGTCGGTCGGGCTGGTGCGATGGGGGCCGGTTTCGACCATTGAGGCGGTTCGGGCGGGTACGCTATCGGTATTGATATTATTGGCTGTACTGATCACAGATGAGACCCGCGCGCCGATATTCTGTTGAATGACCGTGGTTTGGGACCGCGAGACGGCATTGACAACGGCGGAGGTGGTGCTGGCGGAGGATTTTAACTCTTCTGCTTCCGCGACCGGTTCTGTTCCGGCAACGCAGGTTGCGGTCATGTCGTACGTCGCGCCAATGGCCTTTATGGAAAGCTTGCCGTCTGTCGTATCGGCCGGGATTTGCAGGGTGAGGGTGACGGTGTCGCCAATGATGGTGCTGCCGGGCGTGACAGACCGCGAATTGGCGGCGTTATCGTTGTCGGTATAGGTGAAGGTGTAGTTGTTTGGCGAATTGCCGCTTTGATGTGTGAAGGTGACCTTGGCGACCTCCCACGCGCTAAAAACTTCGTTGGAAGTCACTATGGCGCTGGTGCTAATTGTAAGGTTCCAAAAACCGCAACCGACGCTAATGGCGAAGGCGCTGTTGGCAAAGGGCAGCGATAACCCCGTCAGGGCCAGCGCACAAAGCCCTTTTTTCACAACAGATTTGCACGCGGCGAGGAGCGAACGATCAGATCGTTCCTGTTTGAAGGTGCTTCTGTTCTTATACATTGTTCGCCATGCCCATACCCTTTTTGCCCGGTGCCGATGGATCGGTCCGTCGCAAGAGCTTTAGGGGCGGCGCATTGTGGGGGCTATGCTTAAAGGGGGGACTGTGTCGTTTCTTGACACTAAGTGGATAGGTTTTGCGCAAAGTGGATAGAGGGCCCGGTTTTCGGGCCGATTATCGTTATGCGGGCAGGGCGGCGATCACATCATCCGTCGTCGACAGCGCGCAATATTCCGATCCCAGAACCGCGGCAAACAGGTCAAACACGGTTTGCGCATCGTGACGCACCCCTTTGGCGTCGGTCACGTCAATCGCGGTGGTGGCATCAAGCGGCAGGATGACGTCAAAGCCCAGACAATGGGCCACCCGGATCGAGGCATCCATCGAATTGTGGATGACAACACCGGTAAAGATCAGGCGGGTAATGCCATGATCATGCAGGTATTTTTCAAGATCGGTGGCGATGAAGGCGCAATTGACGTTTTTGGCAATCACTGGCTCGCCCGCCAGCGGGGCGACTTCGGGTTTGATTGCGTTGCCCGGACCATCGGTGTGATAGGTCGAGGCGGGATTGGGTTCGTCATGGCGGATATGGATCACCGGAAGGTTGGCTGCGCGAAAGGCGGCCAGCAGATCGACGATTTTATCGACATAGCCGGGATTATTTTTTGATGCCCATTTCGGATCGTCGATGGCCTTTTGCACGTCGAGCACGACAAGCGCGGTTTCTTTGCCAAAGGCAGCATTGTTTTCGGGCAGCGGCATTTTGGAGTTCCAATCTTGGATGGTGAAAACAAAACCGGCCGGGAAATTAATCCCGGCCGGTTTGCTGATCAGATCAGATTTGAATGGTACCGGTCGGCTTACGAGCAGCCGGTGGTGCTTCCGCAAGAGTCGCATTTCAGGCAGGTGCCGTTGCGGACCAAGGTGAAGTTGCCGCATTCAGGGCAACCGTCGCCTTCGTAGCCCTTCATGCGGGCTTCGCGGATGCGGTCCAGTTTGGCATCCGTGGCCGACATGACTTCTTCGCTGGCGTTCAGGATCGCGGTTTCGCTGCTGGTCGGGGCAGCAGTGGTTGCGATGCTGGCGGTTTCTGCCTGATGGCTGTGGTCATGCGAGTGGGCATGATCGGTGCCGGTTGCCTTCATGATCACGCGTTCTTCGACCGGTGCACCGCCATCGACAACGTAAAGGTTGCGACGCACGAAGCCACTGGATGCGACCTTGCGGATGGTTTCAATCGCGCGGTCTTCGGCCTTGGCTTCCTCGCCAAGGTCGCCCTCAGCCACGCCCTTGCCAACGGCGTCCGGCAGAACGTCGGACGGCTGGACATGGGCGAGGTCGTTACGGCCCAGATAGGAAATGGCCAGTTCGCGGAACATGTAATCAAGGATCGAGGTTGCCATTTTGATGGCGTCGTTCCCGGAAACCATGCCTGACGGCTCGAAGCGGGTGAAGGTGAAGGCTTCGACATATTCCTCCAGCGGCACGCCATACTGAAGGCCGATGGAAACCGCAATCGCGAAGTTGTTCATCAGCGAGCGGAAAGCAGCGCCTTCCTTGTGCATGTCGATGAAGATTTCGCCAAGTTTGCCGTCTTCATATTCACCGGTGCGCAGATAGACCTTGTGTCCGCCGACGGTGGCCTTCTGGGTATACCCCTTGCGGCGCGACGGCAGCGAACGACGGTCGCCACGAATGACGCGTTCGATGATTTTTTCGACGATCTGTTCGGAAACAGCGGCGGCCTTGGCGGCCGTCGGCTGATCGGCGTAATCGTCTTCTTCGACCAGGGCCGAGTTCAGCGGCTGGCTGAGTTTCGAGCCATCACGATAGAGCGCGTTTGCCTTGAGGCAGAGGCGCCAGGACAGCATATAGGCATCCTTGCAATCCTGGATCGAGGCATTGTGCGGCATGTTGATGGTTTTCGAAATCGCACCGGAGATGAACGGCTGTGCCGCGGCCATCATGCGGATGTGGCTTTCAGCCGACAGGTAACGTTTGCCGATACGGCCACACGGGTTGGCGCAATCAAATACCGGAAGGTCTTCGTCACGCAGGTGCGGGGCCTGTTCGAGCGTCATCGCGCCGCAAACATAGGTGTTTGCCAGTTCGATCTGCTTTTTGTCGAAGCCAAGGGCGGCGAGCATGTCAAAGTCCATGCTGTTGAGTGCCTTGGCATCAAGGCCGAGCTGCTTGACGCAGTATTCTTCGCCAAAGGTGTATTTGTTAAACACGAATTTGATGTCGAATGCGTTGGCAAGTGCGCCTTCGATTTTCGAAATCGCATCATCATCAAAGCCCTTGGCCTTGAGATCGTCATGGGTGATGGTTGGCGAACCGACCAGGGTGCCATGACCGACCGCGTATTTTTCAATGTCGCGGATCTGGCGTTCGGTATAGCCGAGTGTGGCGAGTGCAACCGGAACGGTGCGGTTGATGATTTTGAAGTAACCGCCACCGGCAAGCTTTTTGAACTTCACAAGCGCGAAGTCCGGCTCGATCCCGGTCGTGTCGCAATCCATGACCAGACCGATGGTGCCGGTCGGCGCGATAACGGTGGTCTGTGCGTTGCGGTAACCGTACTTTTCGCCCAGTTCCAGCGCCTTGTCCCATGCGGCACGTGCGGCAACCGGAAGTTCGGCATAAGGAGAATCAGCAGCAACCAGCGGAACCGGATTGATCGACAGGCCTTCGTAGCCTTCCTGTTCACCATGCGCGGCACGACGGTGGTTGCGCATGACACGCAGCATTTCCTTGGCGTTATCGGCATAGCCCGGGAAGGCACCGAGTTCGGACGCCATTTCGGCCGAGGTGGCATAGGAAACGCCACACATGATCGCGGTAAGCGATGCGCCGATTGCGCGGCCTTCGTCGCTGTCATAGGGAATGCCCATGCTCATGAGCAGGCCGCCAATATTGGCATAGCCAAGGCCAAGCGTGCGGTAACGATAGGACAGTTCGGCGATACGATCCGACGGGAACTGCGCCATCAGAACCGAGATTTCCAGAACAACAGTCCAGAGACGCACGGCATGTTCATATGCCGCGACATCAACGCCACCGTCGTCAGAACGGAAGTTCATCAGGTTCAGCGACGCCAGGTTACAGGCGGTATCGTCAAGGAACATATATTCCGAGCACGGGTTGGACGCATTGATGCGACCCGAATTCGGGCAGGTGTGCCATTCGTTGATCGTGGTGTCGTACTGGATACCCGGATCGGCGCACGCCCATGCGGCTTCGCCGACCTTGTCCCACAATTCGCGGGCGGCAAGGGTTTTATGAACCTTGCCATCGGTACGGCGGATCAGTTCCCAGTCGCCATTATCGAGAACAGCCTGAAGGAAGTCGTTCGAGACGCGAACCGAGTTGTTCGAGTTCTGACCCGAAACGGTCAGGTATGCCTCGGAGTCCCAATCGGTGTCGTAGGTCTTGAAGCTGATTTCGGTGAAGCCCTGACGGGCGAATTCGATGATCTTGTTGATATAGCTATCGGGGATCATCACCGCACGGGCGGCCAGCACGGCTTCTTTGAGCTGCGGGTTGGCACGCGGCAGGAAGCGATCCTCGGAATCGGCGGCACCGTCCCAGTTGGTGCAGGCAGCCAGAACGTCGGTCAGGTGCTTTTCGGCCAGTTTCGAACCGGCGACGAGGGCCGCGACCTTCTGTTCTTCGACGACTTTCCAGTCGATATAGTTTTCGATGTCCGGGTGGTTGATATCAACCACGACCATCTTGGCCGCACGGCGCGTCGTGCCGCCCGACTTGATCGCACCAGCTGCGCGATCCCCGATTTTAAGGAAGCTCATGAGGCCGGAAGAACGGCCGCCACCCGAAAGCGTTTCGCCTTCGCCGCGCACATTCGAGAAGTTCGAACCGGTGCCCGAACCGAATTTGAACAGGCGGGCTTCGCGGGTCCAGAGATCCATGATGCCGCCCTCGTTGACGAGGTCATCGGAAACTGACTGGATGAAGCAGGCATGGGGCTGCGGATGTTCGTACGCGCTGGCCGATTTGGTCAGTTCGCCGGTTTTGAAATCAACATAGGAGTGACCCTGCGCCGGGCCATCAATGCCATAGGCCCAATGCAGGCCGGTATTGAACCATTGCGGCGAGTTCGGCGCACCCATCTGGTGGGAGAGCTGATAGCGCATTTCATCAAAGAAGGCCTGGGCATCGGATTCGGCATCGAAATAGCCGCCCTTCCAGCCCCAATAGGTCCAGGTGCCCGCAAGGCGGTCAAAGACCTGGGTGGCGCTGGTTTCGCTGGTGTAGCGGGACTCTGATGGCATTTTTTCGAGCTTGGCCTTGTCCGGCGCCTGACGCCAGAGCCAGGACGGAACGTCCTTTTCCTTGACCGGTTTCAGCGCGACCGGAACACCCGCCTTTCGGAAGTATTTCTGCGCCAGGACGTCACTTGCCACCTGCGACCAGGAGGACGGGACGTCGATATCTTTCATTTCAAAGACCACCGATCCATCGGGGTTTTTGATGACGCAGGATGACTTACGAAAATCGATGTCTGCGTAGGGGCTGACACCTTCCTGGGTGAACTTTCTGCTGATCCGCATGGTCTGCTCCGTTTTGGTCAGACTTGATGTCGTGCGCATAAGCACCAACACGGCCTGAACATTATATAGTTTGCTCAACGCTCATACGCTGCCCCCTGGCCCTTATAAACGGCCATGATTGGGCGAACGGAATTCGGTAATCTGTGGTGGTGGTTCCTTGGTTGTCCCCCCTTGGAACCGTCCTGTCCGTGGGCAGGACTATAAGGGGAAAATTTCGGGCTCGTCCACCAAACTTTGTGGTTGACAGCAATTTTTATCACTAGATGTAGTGTTTCAATTGATGTCGCGCATATCTGATGTTTGGAAAATCTCGTTAAGATTGTTTAAACGCGCGGCAAGCCCGCGGAATACTGCGCTTTTGCCGCGGCGGCGGCGAGGGCAAGCCCGTAAGACTCGGACTACATGTTGTGCCGGGACGAGAGAACCCCCACAAGGCAAAAACAAGCTAACGCCGTTTGGGTTTGAAATCCAGCATCAAGCACAAACAATCTTGTGCCTGTTGTTTTGTTAGCATGAAAAAGTTCGATAACATTTTGATATTTATGTGAAAATCGTTGTTTCCGTCCGGCGCGAATTTTCAAGCCGGGCAGGGTATGTTTCAAACCGTTCGCGTTGAAATGCTGTGGATAAACAGGTGGACAAGGCGGCGTGATGATTGTGTTGCAATGAGTCGGGCATACACAAGTGGTTGTGGGTTGTTTTGATGGTGTTTTCGCGGAGTCATACCCCATATTGTGTGTATATTGTGTGTCTGTGGCGGTTTCGGGCGGCCGTGTGCGGGAAATGCGATGTGATGGCCTGTCTGAAACATTGACTTTGCGCTAACATCACGACATATAAGGTCCTTATTGACCGCCGGACACAGGCCGCAAAATCAGACCCGCCAGCAAACACTGGTTTGCATACAACCGGTTTGCATATACGGGCCTTTTGTCTGCGCGCCGCCAAAGGCGGAAGAACCAGATCTGGAGAGAGACCACACATGGCCACCGTCGGGACCCGCATTTTTACCGCGCTGTATGGCAAACGCGTCGGCGAAGACCGTTTTGGAAATATCTATTACACCGAAAAGAAAGCCGCCAATGGTCGCCGTGCGAAACGCTGGGTGATCTATAAGGGTATTACCGAGGGTTCCAAGGTTCCGGCTGAATGGCATGCATGGCTGCATTACACCGTTGATGCGCCGCTGTCGGAAAAGGCCGAAGACCGTTACGAGTGGCAGAAAGAACATCTGCCGAACCTGACGGGGACCAAGCATGCCTATCGCCCGAAAGGCCATGAATATAGTGGTGGCAAGCGTGCGAAAGCGACCGGTGACTATCAGGCATGGTCGCCGGAAGGCTGATCAAAGATCGGTATATTCTGCATCCGGGCGCGACAATATGTTGGCGCCCGGTTGTGTTTTTGCTGTGTTTTGCCTGATGGTAATTGACCCGGTTGTTTTTTCGGGTCGCACAAGACAATATGCAGATCAACAAGATACCACAGACGGATCGTATCCATGAGCAACAGACTGATCGAGAGCCTTGCCGGGGCAGCCGTAATCGCAGTGGCGGTCGGCTTTGCGGCCTATTCCTATTCCCGGGCGGGCATCGAGTCTGTTGACGGATACGAACTTTCGGCAAACTTCAACAGGGTTGATGGTTTGGTGGTTGGCAACGATGTGCGGATTTCGGGCGTCAAGGTTGGTTCGGTCACGGCACAGGACCTGAACCCGCAGACCTATATGGCCGTCGTCAGGATGACGGTGCGTTCGGATATCGAATTGCCGACCGACAGTTCGGCCAAGATTGCATCGGACGGTTTGCTCGGCGGCAAGTTTGTATCGCTGGAGCCGGGCGGGGATATCGATATGCTGGCCCCGGGCGGCGAGATTGAATACACGCAAGGATCGGTCAATCTGGAAGAACTGATCGGGCAGGTGATTTATTCGTCCGGTGGTGGCTCCAGTGGGGGTGCCAATAATGAGGCGGGCAGCACTTCATCGGAAGAAAGCCCGCAATAGGCAGACAGGGCAGATCGGTAAAGGCGGCCATGATTTTGCCGGTTTTGCAGGTCAGTTTCCCGGAATATCCTTTGGGCAGCTTGCGTGAAGCGATGTCGACACCGATATTCTCGGCAGATATCCAGAGCAGATCGAAAGGCAGCGGAGCCAATTGATGAGCAAGTCTGAGAGCATGAACAAGAATTTCCCCACATGGCAGGACCCGAAAGGGGCGCCGCTTTCGTGTGTGGAGAAAATCAAGGTTCTGAACGAGAATTTCGGCGAACTGCGTGACATGATGCAGGACGCCATGGAAGACGCGTTGCTGATGGGCTGCGACGAGGAACAGTTCCGCCAGGTGATGCGCAGCGTCGTTGAAGAGCTGCACAATCCCTATGGCAAGCCAGACGATCAGGACTGATTATTGATGAAAACCAAGATAGTGTTTGGTGCTGCTGTTGGCGCGGTTGTTTCGGTGGCGGCAATGACGTCTGCCTTTGCGCTGGATTACCGCCCGGCCGAGATCGCCCAGCTTCAGGGGCTTGATAAAATCACCGCGCGTATTTCGACATTCGAGGTGCCGGTCGGGCAGATGGCGAAATTCGGCACGCTTTCGATCCGGGTGGATGCCTGTTATCGCACGCCGCCGGAAGAGCGCCCGGAAAGTGCCAGTTTCCTTGAAATTTCGGACCAGCGCGAAGATGCCAGTGGCACGGTTGATCAACTGTTTTCCGGCTGGATGTTTGCATCTACCCCCGGTCTGTCAGCCCTTGAACACCCGGTTTATGACGTTTGGGTCAAGGAATGCATTGATGCAGGCGATCAGGGAGCCGGGGCCAGCGAACAGGGGCAACCGGCACCGGCCCAATAATCTTGCCGCCGGGAATGCGTGATGCGCCATGTGTTCCCAAAACCTTCGGAGCATCAATTGTTTCCCAATGCTGGCCGATGCACAGTGTGTCGGCCACAATTGTTTGGACGGGATGATTTGTGACGGCGTGATTTCAAGCGGTTTGACGTTACGTCATGCGGGGGATTCGCGGTTTGGGTGATGCGCCGTTTGCCTTTTGTTGCGCGAAATTGCGGGCAAAGTGCAGTGATTTTAGTTTCAATATAAGACCGTTCTCATTCTGGATAAAATAAGGCGGAAACGCCGATGATTGTTTCCATATGAGAAAATGAGTGTTGAGGACTGCCCGACTTGAGGCGGCGGAGGTCAAGTGTCATTCTCTGTTCAGTTTGTTGCGATGCGGTATTGTGTGTCGGACGATTTTGAAACAAGGGATGTGCATATGTTTACTTCGATCAAAAAGGCCGGTTTTGTTCTGGCGATTGCGGCGGGTCTTTCGGGTGCGGCTTTTTCGGCGCAGGCAGCCGAGAATTACAAACTTGATCCGACGCATACCAGCGTGATTTTCATCGTTAACCATCTTGGTTTTTCCAACTTCCAGGGCCGTTTTGGCGGCACGAGCGGCGAACTGACGCTTGATCGTGAAAACCCGGCAGCATCGTCGGCCACCATTTCGATTGACCTGACACAGGTCGATAGCGGTGTCGAAGGTCTCGACAATCATATGAAAACCGCTGATTTCCTGAATGTTGAACAGAGCCCGACCGCGACGTTCAAAAGCACTTCGGTTGAGATGACTGGCGACAAAACCGCCACCATCACCGGCGATCTGACCCTTCTGGGCCAGACCAAGCCGCTGGTTCTGGACGTGACGCTGACCGGTGAAGGCGATCACCCGATGACCGGTGATCATGTTCTTGGCTTTGGCGCGACCGGCACGGTGACCCGTTCGGAATATGGCATGAACTATCTGGTGCCGGCTGTCAGCGACGAAGTCGAACTTCAGATTTCGGCCGAGTTCCTGAAACAGAAATAATGATACTGACACACCGGCGGCGACAGATGATGGCCCCGCCGGTGTGTCTGTTTTTGATCAGAAAGGCTCACATATGGCGCTTCGCAGTACGCAAACGGGCTTTGGTCCGGTGACCAAGGGGTTTCACTGGCTGATTGCGATCCTGTTTGTCACCATGTTTGCGATTGGCTGGTATATGGATCTTCTGCCGCTGGGACTGGAAAAGCTGGCATGGATTTCACGCCATAAATCGATTGGTGTGACCATCCTTTTGCTGGTGGTTTTACGCATCATCTGGCGTCTGACCGAACAGACACCGGAAGGGCTGGGCGAAAAGGCATGGGAACGACAGGCCGCGAAGCTTGCGCATTTCGCGCTTTATGCCGTGATGCTGGCCATGCCGCTTAGCGGGTGGTTGATGTCGTCAGCGGCGAATTTTTCGGTCAGTGTGTTTGGCCTGTTCACGCTTCCTGATCTGGTCGGGCCGGACAAGGTGCTTTATGAACAGCTTCGCTTTACCCACTGGATACTGTCCTGGGTGATTGTCGGCCTTGTCGGGCTGCATGTGGCGGCGGCTTTCAAACATCATTTTATCAATCGCGATGCGACGCTCCGCCGGATGCTTCCGGGGACGGGGAAAGGGAATTGATCATGACGTCTTTGTTTAAAAATATTCTGCGGGCTTCGGTGATTGTTCCGGCGATTGCCGTTTGGGCACCGGCCTTTGCCGCCGATACATGGCAGGTCAAAGCCGATGACAGCGATATTAAATTTGCAGGCACCCAGCTTGGTGCGGATTTCGAGGGCGCGTTCGATAAATTTACCGCCGAGATCGTATTTTCGCCGGATGATCTTGCCGGATCAAAGGTTAGCGTTCTGATCGATATCGCGTCGGTTGATACCGAAAATGCCGATCGCGACAGTCAGATCATTTCCGCAGACTGGTTTGATGTCGCCCAGTGGCCGACCGCCAGGTTTGAAACCAAGTCGTTTCGGGAAATCGGCCCGGGGCAGTATGAGGCGGTCGCCGATCTGACGATCCGGGACGTGACCAAGGAAGTCGTGTTGCCCTTCAATCTTGAGATCGAAGGCAATGAAGCCGATGCGGAAGGGACGCTTGTGATCAAGCGTACCGATTTCGGCGTCGGGCAGGGACAGTGGAGCGATACATCGCAAGTGGGCGACCCGGTAACGATTGAAATTGACATAGAGGCAACGCGCTGATCCTCTGTGAATGAGATTATTACCCCGGATTTTTCAAAGGCCGTCCTGTTGAACAGGACGGCCTTTGGTCATGGTTCCAGAAAGTTATGCGAGCCCTGCACTTTTCCGCAGGTCGCAAAGGAAGTTTTCAACTTCGTGATCAAGCGTACTGGCTTCCTGCACCAGTTTTTCAGCGGCCTTTGCAAGCAATTCCGTTCCTGCCGACACTTGGCCTGCATTTTCATTGACGGTGCCAATACGTTCGGAGACTTCATTGGTCCCGAGTGACGCTTGTTGAACATTTCTGGAAATTTCGCCAATAGCGGCATTTTGTTCCTCGACCGCAGCCGCAATCGCGGTTGAGCTGTCGGCCACTTTGGCAATCGTTTCGGAAATCAGGCGAATGGCATCAACGGCTTCGCCGGTTTCATTTTGTACAGATGCGATTTGCTGATTAATTTCTTCGGTTGCTTTGGCGGTCTGGTTTGCCAGGTTTTTGACTTCTTGGGCGACAACGGCGAACCCTTTGCCCGCATCACCAGCACGGGCGGCCTCAATCGTTGCATTCAACGCTAGAAGGTTCGTTTGTTCGGCAATGTCGCCGATCAACTTGGCAACTTCACCGATTTTTTGCGCTGCCTCGGCAAGGCCGGTTACCGTTTCATTTGTACGGCTGGCCTGATCATTCGCCTGATTTGCAATCTCGGCCGAGTTCGCAATTTGGTGTGCGATTTCATCTGACGAGGCTGTCAGTTGTTCGGCAGCTGAGGAAACGGTCTGCACGTTAAGTGATGTTTGTGTCGTTGCAGAGGCGACTGCCGCAGACAGATCACTATTTCTATTGCTGGCCTGTTGCATTTGTGCAGTCGATTGTTTCATTTCGGATATTGCAGCGGAAATAGACTGGATCAGGCCCTTGACCCGATTTTCCAGATTGTTGGCCATATTGGTAAGATCTTCGCGGCGCTGTTGGGCGGTTTGTTGTTCCAGATGTTTCTGACGGTCTTGCAGTTCCAGGTTCTGAGCGGCTTGCTGTCGGAAGGAAACCATTGTGCGGGCCATTTCGCCAACTTCGTCCCCGCGCTCTTGGCCTTCAATCTCGCCTTCGAGGTCTCCGCTAGCAATACGATCCATCCGTTGCGATAGCCGTGACAGGGGCGATGTAATATCGCGTCCGATAAAGTACCCGATGACAAAGAGTAAAACAGAAAGGGCGCTGCCAATTGTCAAAACGAACAGGGCATTTTCCCAGAATTTCGCCTCAATGTCATCGACATAGAGTCCTGTCGTCAGGATGTCAGACCATGGAAGCTGCCTTGAGTAGGATATTTTTTCAAAATGCTGATCTTCGGGTTGGTTTGGCTTTGTCCAGTAATAGCGTGTATAGCCACCATCGGATTTTTTGCCTTGCTCTACCAGATCAATGGACATCAGATAACCATTGGCGTCCTTGAGTTTCGAAACGTCTTTTCCGTTTAGTTGCGGGGCTTTCGGGTGCATCTTCATGACGACATCATCCGAAATAATCAAAAAATACCCCGTCCCACTGTCATAGTTGGCAACTCTTGCGATCTCATAGAACTGCGATATTGCATCATCCTGAGATAATGTTCCTTTGCCCACTTTGTTTTGCAGCTCTTCGGCTATCGTTACCAATGTCATTGTCGCGGTTTTGATCTTGTCCATTCTGTCGTCTACAAGATTGCTACGCAGGTTGAAAATCTGAACCAAAGACAGGGTCATGGTAATGACAAAGGCCAAGCATGCGATTGATGCAATTTTGCGCCCGATTTTAATGTTTCTCAACATAGGGTGGAATCTTTCGTATAGAATTTTTCCTCAAAAGTATATTGTATATATACATATGTATTTATTTGAGGTGGATCAAGATGTTTTGCAAAACGCTTTGGTTCTGTCTGCTCTGATAAAAACAGAAAAAGACTGGAGCGGTGCTGCCCCACCCTTTGGGTGGTTGATTAACTGTCGAGCTTAGCCTGTTGCGCGTTTGCGAAGATCGGCAAGGAAGCTTTCGACGGCTTCGTCGAGGGATACGGCTTCGGTGACCAGCTTTTCGGCGGTCTGGGCAAGCTGGGTCGTGCCCGAAGATACCTTGCCCGCATTGTCATTGACGGTTTCAATGCGTTCGGACACTTCGCGGGTGCCGTTGGCGGCTTCCTCGACGTTGCGCGCGATTTCGCCGATGGCGGCGTGCTGTTCTTCGACTGCGGCCGCAATGGCGGTGGAGCTATCGGCGACCTTGGCAATGGTTTCGGAAATGCGGCGGATGGCCTCGACGGCCTCGCCGGTTTCGTTCTGGACCGAGGTGATCTGCTGATTGATTTCCTCGGTCGCCTTGGCGGTCTGGTTGGCAAGGTTTTTGACCTCGCTGGCAACCACGGCAAAGCCCTTGCCGGCGTCGCCTGCACGGGCGGCTTCGATGGTGGCGTTGAGGGCCAGAAGGTTTGTCTGTTCGGCGATGTCACCGATCAGTTTGGCGACGTCGCCGATTTTTTGCGCCGCATCGGCAAGGCCGGTCACGGTTTCATTGGTGCGGGTGGCTTCGTCATTGGCCTGATTGGCGATATCGGCAGAATGCGCGATCTGCTGGGCGATTTCATCGGAGGAGGCGGTCAGTTCCTCGGTCGCGGCCGAGACGGTCTGAACATTGCCGGATGTCTGGGCTGTGGCGGTTGCAACCGCGCCGGAAAGCTTGCTGTTCATTTCGGTCGCGGACTGCATGTTTGCCGTCGCTTTTTTCATATCGGCAATCGATGCTGATATAGACTGGATCAGCCCCTTTACCCGGCTTTCAAGATTACGGGCCATTTCAAGCACGTCTTGACGGCGTTTGTTATCCGCCTCGGTTTCCTGCTGTTTCTGGCGATCCTGAAGTTTGCGGTTTTCGCGTGCCTGTTCGCGGAAGGCAACGACGGTGCGTGCCATATCGCCGACCTCATCGCCGCGTTCCTGGCCTTCGATGTGGCCTTCGAGGTCACCATTGGCGATGTGGGTCATGCGTTCGGAAAGTTTTTGCAATCCGTTGGCAATGTCGCGCCCGATCCAGATTCCCGTCACGGCAATCAGGGCGACAATGATGCCGCACAGGATCATGAAGGATGTTGCGGCCTCCCAGAAGGCGGTGTCGACATCATCGATATAGATGCCGGTGCCAATTACAGCCCCCCACGGCAGGGGATGGGCATAGGACAGTTTTTCAAAGGTCAGTTCTTTGGGTTGACCGGGTTTGGGCCAGAAATAGGTTGAAAAACCACCACCGGGTGTGCTGCCTGCCTTGACCAGATCCTTGATGAAATAGGCGCCGGTTGAATCCTGAACCGCAGAGAAGTCCTTGCCGGCCAGTGCGGGGTTTGCACCATGCATGACCATGATGTTGTCTTTGGTCAGAGCAAAGAAATAGCCGATATCACCATCGTACTTGCCTGATGCCGCGACCTTGTAGAAGGCGTCAATCGCCGCCTGCTGTTCTAGTTCGCCGGACGTGACGCGTTGCTGGAAATCATTGGCGAGCGAGACGACATATTCCGTGGTCGCACGGATTTTTTCCTTTCGGTCTTCAAGCAGCGTGGTTCGCAAGTTCATCAATTCCACGAAGGAAATGACGATAAGTCCGATAAGAGCAACTATTGAAAGACCCGCAATTTTTCGGCCAATTTTGATTTTTTGCAGCATGAGACGTTTTCTCCCGGTGACGCCAATGGGAAAATGTCGGGCGGGACACCCCGGCCCGAACCCCTGATAGTCTTTATATCTACCACCATTTTTGTATAGCTAGCTATACAAAAGCGCTATGTTTGGGCGCAGTATCTCACGCGCAGGATATCAAACGTCGCGCGGGAATAGAAAACACCTGCCATCGGTTCGAGGGCAGGTGCCCGGTGTGCGGCTATTCGGAAGGGGCGGGGCCGTTGGTCAGCCGAGGTGTTTTTGCAGGAATTTTGTCGCCAGCATGATGCCGTCTTCGTCGATGCCGTGCTGAAGACCCGGGCGTTCGTGCAATTCGGCGGCAAAGCCGTTGGAGGTTAGGGTATCACGTGCCAGGCGCGATGCCTCGATCGGGACGACCGGATCAGCGGTGCCATGGACCAGCAAAACTGGCGGTCTGGTTTTGATCGCGCTTGCAAATGCTTCGTCGCCCAGAAGCGCGCCAGAGAAACCGACGACACCGGCCAGAGCCGGATCGCGACGCGGTGCGGTTTGCAGGGCCATCATCGTGCCCTGCGAGAAGCCGATCAGAGCCAGTTTATCCGCCGGAAGGTCATGTTCGGCGAGAAGGGTGTCGATGAAGCGGTCGATATAGGCGGCATTTTTCGCCGCCCCCTCGGCCATGGCGCGCAGCGCGCCCGACATGGTTTCGGGCTGCCGACGGAGGAATTCCGGATCATATTCGGCCAGACTGAACCATTGCCGTCCGAACGGCGACATTTCGCATGGAAACGGGGCATTGGGCGAATAAAACGCGGTGTCGGGCAGGGCACGGGCGAAATGCGGTGCCAGCCCGATCAGGTCATTGCCATCGGCACCATAGCCATGCAGCAGGATCACGATGCTTTTGGTCGTGCCTGATGCGGCCGACAGCATCGGGCCGTTCAATGCGGTTTCAGCGGTCATCTCAGATCAGATCCCTTTGTTTGTCTTTGTTCCTGATTAGCAATGCTGCGTGGCAACGGCCAGTCTTTTTATATCTGCTGATTCCTGTGGCAGCAATTTGACCGGCCTGGGTTCCCCTAAATGATGCGAGAGATGATCGGTTTGCCAAGGATTGCATCAGGCCAAAGAGCGGGTCCGTCGGACAAATGCCGGATGGGTATGCATCTGGCATGTAAATGACGGAACAGGGGTGTGATCCAGGTTGTGATAGCGCCTGTGGATAACTGTGTGGATGATTGGCCCGGTATAGTCGGAATTGATTAGTATTTATGCTGTGAAAGTATGAAATTGGGTCGAGAGGCTATGCATTGGGATAGTATTTTGGACAGGAAACATAGCCAAATGGCCGAAAATTTTTTTATAAATTTATCGCAGTTTCACAGTCGTTTGAGGGGGATTGTGAAAAAACTGTGAAACGTCGTTCCACGACAAACCGGAAATTTACCGATGCCGCGTACGCGCAAAAATCACCTAAAGGGTGAATAAGCCGCGGAGGTTGTTCACGAATGTGGATTCTTTGATGCATAACAGTTCCAAAGGTGCCTTTTGCGCCGGTGCAAACTGTGTCACAAGAAGTCCTCCGGGTGATCCGGAATTCGCCCCATCCGATCAGACGATTTTCCGAGGCCCCGATGAGTTCCCCGACGAGTTCCCCAGTGAGCCGCACGCGTCGCTGGTTCGGCAAGGGGGATCGACGCGTTCTGGCGTTGACCCTGCCGATTATCCTTTCGAATGCCACCGTTCCGTTGCTGGGCGCGGTTGATACGGCTGTGGTCGGCCATCTGGACAGCCCGCATTATATTGGGGCGGTTGCGGTCGGGGCGCTGATTTTTTCCTATGTGTTCTGGAGCTTTGGCTTTTTGCGCATGGCGACCACCGGGCTTGCCGCACAGGCCGATGGTCGGCGTGATCCGAACGGGGTCCGGGCGGTGTTTGCCCGTGCGGCCCTGATTGCGGTGACGGCGGGGCTTGCGGTTATGGTGCTGCAATGGCCGATCATTGAGCTTGCGATGGCCTTGATCCGGCCGACCGCAGCGGTCGAGGCGGCGGCACGGGATTATTTCCATGTGCGCATCTGGGCATCGCCCGCGACATTGATGCAGTACTGCATGCTGGGCTGGTTGCTGGCGATGCGTGATGCGCGCGCGGTGTTTATTTTTCAGGTGGTTCTCAACAGCCTGAACATGGTTCTGGATATCCTGTTTGTCCAAGGCTTTGGCTGGGACGTCAAGGGGGTGGCAGGGGCCACGGTGATTGCCGATTATTCCGGTGTGATGCTGGGCTGGTTTTTGATGCAGCCGCATTTAAAACGGCTTGGCGGAACGTGGCGCGGGATTGGTATTTTTGATCGTACGCAACTGGCGCGCCTGATGAAAATCAATGGCGATATCTTTGTGCGCACCATGGCGCTGACATCGGCCTTTGCAATTTTCACCGGTTTTTCCGCCCGCTTTGGCGAGGTGACATTGGCGGCGAATGCGGTTTTGCAGAATTTCCTGATGTTTGGCTCCTTCGCGCTGGACGGGTTTGCCCATGCGGCGGAAACGCTTGTCGGGCAGGCCTATGGGGCGGAACGGCGCAAACAGTTCCTTTGGGCGGTGCGCAAAACAACGATCTGGGCGATTGTATCGGCGGTGGTGATGGCGGCGATCTTTGGCCTTATGGGGCCGTGGATCATTGATGGCCTGACGTCGATCCCGGAAGTCCGCGCGGCGTCTTACAGCTATTTGCTGTGGGCGGTGATGTTGCCGATTACCGGGGTGCTTGGTTTTCAGTTCGACGGGGTGTTTCTGGGTGCGATGCAGACCAAGCACTGGCGGAACATGATGCTGTTGTCGGTGGCGATCTATGCCGGGATGGCATGGGGGGCGGTGGTGGCGGACAGCAACCATCTGCTGTGGGCGTCGTTTAACGCGTTTTTCCTGCTGCGCGGGGTGACGCTGGCGGTGCTGTTTCCGACGATCATTCCTGCCCGCCGGGTTGCCACGGTTTAGGGCAGGGGGCCGCGTGTCCCTTATGCCTCTGGCACGGGCAGGGTGGTGCTGTTTTTGACTTCGTGCAGGGTGAAGCTTGATTTGATGTTGGCGACACCAGGCAGCTTCATCATGACGTCGGACAGGAAACGCTGATAGGCGGCCGGGTCCTGCACGACGATGCGCATCATGTAATCCTGATTGCCGACCATGGCATAGCAATCAACGATTTCCGGGTGGGATTGCACGGCGGTTTCAAAACGGCGCAGCGACGGTTCGTCATGCTGGGTCAGGGACACGGTGACAAAAACATTCACCCCCAGACGCAGATGTGATGGGGCCAGCAGGGCGACATATTTACGGATCACGCCGCTTTCTTCGAGCTTGCGCAGGCGACGCAGGCAGGGAGAGACGGAAAGACCGACCTTGTCGGCCAGTTCGACCATCGAGATGCGCCCGTCTTCCTGAATCTCGCGAAGAATTTTGCGATCAATTGCGTCGAAACCGTTGCGCGCCATGGCGTGCCCCACTCCTTATACTCGATGGATATTATTGTGATCCGGGTTGATTTTGCCGCATTGCGGGCTTTGCATAAATTACCCGCCAGCGCAAAAATCATGCTGCGCGATAAGCCATGACTTCGCGTTCCTGTCAATCCTTGCGTGATCCGGGCGTGATCTTTTTACGGTAACAGATTGTGATTTCGAAGCCGGACCAAAAGACCCCGAAATTCCCGGTTGCCGGACAGGGCAAAACAGTCTGGTTTGCAGTGCGAAAAGCGTTAGGACTTGCATAGAACAAATATCGGCGTTATGTCGTTCAAATCCTTGCATTGCTTTGCTTTGTTCGCACTTGCGGCGGAACTTATCGTTGCCGCGCGTGGTAATGACAGTGTAGTATAATCGTACCAATTTACGTATTTTTACGATGGTTATTCTCCTGTCAGGAGCTGGGGGGTTGGGGTTTTGCCAACCTGCAGGACAAGAAAGGCATTACGTGGTGGACGCTGCGCAAGATACACCGGGATATAACCTAGTCTCGATTGGCGAGCATAAAATCAATATCCGTCCGGCGGTCAAGGATGACCTTGCCAATGTGGTCGCGCTTGACGACCGCACAACGGGCCTTCGCAAGCCGGAATATTGGGATGACCTGTTCACCCGTTATGGCAACAGGAAGGATTCCCGGTTTTTCCTGATTGCCGAAGAAGGCGATACGTTGCTGGGCTGCATTTTCGGGGAAGTCCGGTCATGGGAATTCAACTCGGTCCCGTGCGGCTGGGTCGGCACTGTCAGTGTCGAGCCGAATTTGCGCATGGGCGGGATCGGCAGCATTCTTTACAAGGAAATCTGCCGCTGTTTCCGCAAGGCCGGTGTGACCAAGATCCGCACCATGATCCCGCGCGATGCGACCGACCTTATGTCGTTTTTCCGCGCGCAGGGTATGATGGCCGGACCCTTTATCCAGCTTGAAACCGATATGGACGAAGGGGTGTAACGCCATGATGTCTTTGCAAAAGGCGACCCTGTTTGCGCTGTATGCCGTGCTGGAACTGGCCGAGGATACGGACCGGCAGCTTTCGGCATCCGAAATCGCCGAGAGATACAATATTTCGACCAACCATCTGGCGAAGGTCCTGCGCGATCTGGGCCGGGCGGGGCTGGTTGAATCGGTCCGTGGGGCCGGTGGCGGTTATCGTTTCTGCGGCAATGCCAAGCGCACGACGTTGCTTGATGTTGTCAGGCTGTTTGAGGAAGTCGGTGCAGGCCCGACAAGCGGCATTGTGCAGGACACCAATGCCGGTGTCGCGCTGTCGCAGGTGATGGACGAGATCGAGGAAATCACCCATGCGACGCTTCTGTCGATTTCGATTGAAACCATGCTGAAACTGATGCGCAAGCGCCGACCGGAAAAACCGCGGTCGACCGGATTGTTCCGCGCGGTATAAGCCGCCATTTAAGATAATCGCACCAAAATCAAAAGGCCGTCAGAGCAATCTGACGGCCTTTTGTGTATTCGATGAACCGGTAGGGATCAGCCTTCGCTGCCGGTCGTTTCGGCGTCCGCAGCAGTTTCGGTTTTGGCGGCCTTTTTCGGGGCCGGTTTTTTGCGCGGACGACGGGCGGCTTTCGGTTTTTCTTCCTTGGCGGGCGCGTCATCGGCCACCGGTGCAGATGCCGGTTCCTGAGCCGGAGCTGTAGATGCAGCAGGAGCAGAAACGGCTGCTGCCTCGTCCTTGGGCTCTGCTGCCGGGCTTGCCTTTTTTGCGGTTGCCCGTGTGGTTCTGGTGCGCGTCGGTTTGGCGCGTTCGGTTTTCGCCGTACCGGTTTTTTCCGACGCGGATTTTTCAGCCGTTACTTTTTCGGCAGAGGCCTTTGACGATGTTTTTCTGGCCGGTGCTTTTTTCTCGACCTCGTCGGCGCGCGGCTTGCCAAGGCTAGAGGCCGGGACCGGGGTCAGAAGGAAGGCCGGAGTATGGTCAGCAAAACCGATGACCGGCTTGTCGTCACGATCATGCCGGTCATGACGATCATAACGATCATCGCGATCACGACGCGACGCGGAACGGCCCGAAGAACGATCATTACGATCCTGACGTTCAGGACGGTTCGAACGTTCGTTACGCGGCTTTGCGTCACGCTGCGGCGTATTGTCTCGCGGCTGCTGGGCCGGGCGTGTGTCCTGCTGCTTTGCTTCTGGCGCGGCGGCAGGGGCATTGGCACCAGCATTGGCGGCCTTGCTGTCGCGTTCTGCGCGGTCGTTACGGTTATTGCTACGCGCCGGACGATCACTGCGCGGGGATGCATCACGCTGCGGCGCCTTGCGGCTTTTCTTCACACGGCGTTTCTTGCCGGTGAAGTCCAGTTCAAGGGTTTCGATGCCTTCAAGCTCGGTCAGGGGAATATCCATGTTGATGGATTTGTTGATCGCAGCAACAAGTTTGCCGTCTTCGGGCACGGCCAGCATGAAGGCCTTGCCTGCGCGACCTGCACGACCGGTACGGCCGGTACGATGGACGTAATCCTCGGCGTTGAAGGGCACGTCGAAGTTAAAGACGTGCGAGACATCAGCAACGTCAATGCCGCGTGCGGCAACGTCCGAGCAGATCAGCAGGGTGATTTCGCCCGTTTTGAATTTATCAAGCGTTTCGGTGCGTTCGCTCTGGACCAGATCGCCATGCATGCGACCGGCATTGAAGCCGTGCTTGGTCAGCGATTTGAACAGGATATCGACGTCTTTTTTGCGGTTGCAGAACACAAAGGCGTTTTTGACGTCTTCCTGACGGACAAGTTTGCGAAGGGCTTCGCGTTTGTCCATTTCATCCATGACAAGGAGTTTATGTTCCACCGTGGTCGCCATGGTCGAGGGCGGGGAAACGGTGATTTCCTTGGGATTGGAGAGGAATTTGTCGGCAAGGCGACGGATTTCCTTGGGCATGGTCGCCGAGAAGAAAAGCGTCTGGCGCTGTTTGGGCAGCATATTGACGATTTTTTCAATGTCGGGAATGAAGCCCATATCAAGCATGCGGTCGGCTTCGTCGATCACCAGCAATTTGCAGTCCGACAGAAGCAGTTTGCCGCGTTCAAAGGTATCGATCAGGCGACCCGGGGTCGCGATGATGACGTCGGCACCTTTTTCAAGGATTTTCTGCTGTTCGACGAAAGATTCCCCGCCGATGATCAGTGCCTTGGACAGCGACATGTATTTGCCGTAAATGTCGAAGTTTGCTGCTACCTGGGTCGCGAGTTCGCGGGTCGGTTCGAGAATGATCGAACGGGGCATCCGCATGCGCGCACGGCCATGATGCAGGATATCAAGCATCGGCAGGACGAAGCCTGCGGTTTTGCCTGTACCCGTCTGAGCACAGCCCAAAATATCACGTGCCATCAGAACGGACGGAATGGCCTGGCTCTGAATGGGGGTCGGGGTATCATAGCCGGCGTCTGCGACGGCTTTGAGGATATCTTCGCTCAGACCGAGATCGGCGAAATTCATATGGTTCGTTTTCCCGCAATAGAATGCGTTATGATGTGATTATCGCTGCGATAAAGCAGCTTGCGTCGTAAAGCGAAGCCTTAATTAAGTCAAGAAAAACGCCTCAAAAAAGGGTTAAAGAGGCAAATTAACCCGGTGCGAGAGGCTTGTTTGCCACAGACCGGAAGCGTAATCTGGTGAAATAGACAATGAAACGGGGAGAAAAACGGTGTTGATGGATGCATCACGTGCAAGTCTGGTGATTATCGATGTTCAGGAGAAACTCTATCCGGCGTGTCAGGACCCTGATCAGACCGTCGAGAATTGCTGCTTTCTTGTCAAATGCGCCAATCGTTTGAATGTTCCCGTCATTGTGACTGAGCAATATCCCAAGGGGCTTGGCCATACGGCGGCCCCGATCCTTGATCTGGTGATGAAGGCATCCGATACGGTCGATGGCGGCAATGTCGTTTCCAAGGTCAGTTTTTCAAGTGTGCCGGCCGATGGGTTCATGGAAAAGATCGAAGAAACACCGGGCCGCGACCAGATCGTCATTGCCGGGATGGAAACCCATGTCTGTGTGCTTCAGACCGTGATGGAGCTTATTGATCGCGGGCGAGAGGTTTATGTGGTGGCCGATGCGGTGACATCGCGCAGCATGCATGACAAGATTTTCGGCCTGGAACGGATGCGCGATGCCGGGGCGAAAATCGTGACGCGGGAAAGCGTTATGTTTGAATGGCTGCGCGTGGCAGGAACGCCGGAATTCAAGGAATTGAGCGCACTGATTAAATGACGGCCAATCCCCATACGACCATTCCGGTTGTCTTTCTGTCGGGGATGCTGGCCGATTATCGGATGTGGCAGCCGGTGATCGCACGCATGGAGGCGCGTGGCCGTATTGGTGCGGCCCCGGTGATCGCACCGATGATCCCGGCACTTGATACCAAGGAGGATGTGGCGGTGATGGCAAGGGATGTCCTTGATCTGGTGCCGGATCGTTTTGTGTTGGTCGGGATGTCGATGGGCGGTTATGTCGCGTTTGAAATCCTGCGCATGGCGCGGGAACGGGTATCGCATCTGATGCTGGTCAATACGCGCGCGACGGCCGATGACCCGCTGATGCGTCGGCGCAGGCTTTTGCTTGCCCGGCTTTCGGGTGTGAACCTGCCGTTCAGGGGGATCAATGACGCGATGCTTGACGACATGCTCCATCCCGATCATCGGCACAATCGAGAACTTGTCGGCCTGCTTTCGGATATGGCGGAGGATCTTGGCGAGGATGTTTTCAAACGTCAGATCATAGCTGTTGCCAACCGACCGGACAGTATGGCGTTGTTGCCGGAACTCGATATCCCCTGCACCGTGATGGTGGGGGAGGCTGATCGGGTGATCAGCCCGGCATCGCATCATGACATGGCGGCCCGCATTCCCGGTGCACGCATGATCGAGGTTGCCGGGGCGGGGCATTATGTGCCGCTGGAACAGCCCGATATATGCGCCGATGCGCTTTGCGAGCTTATTACCTAGGGCGTTGATGTTTTGGTGTCGGACGGGGTGAGTGTATCGCTCAGGACCATTTCGATGGTGTTTTCATTGGTCAGATACTGCGCATAGAGTTTTTCCAATGCGCCACTGCTGCGCTGTCTGGCGAGGTAGCTGTTAAAGTGCCGCATCAGGCGGGCATTGTCGGGGGTGGCGGGCAATATCAGGCGGTTGATCGTATTCATCAGTGATGTCGGGTGGATCGACAATGCGGCAATTTCATCATCGGTCAAATGGGCGATCTGTTTAAGCGATGCCTTTTGCGCATATCCGCAATAGATCAGCGCAACATCAACCCGCCCGGCAAGCAGCAGGGCAATTGATTGTCGAATTGAATTGAACCGGGTGATATCAAATCGACCTTCGCGCAGATGGCGGGCCAAGGGGCCATGCAGTTCAAGGCCGCGCGCGATGGAAACCTGAAGCCCGTCAAGGTCGGCGGCAGTTGTGATGTTCAGGTCGCGCTGCTTAAGGGTAAGGGCATGCAGGCTTGTCGTGCTGATACCGTCCGAAAATATGACGGTATTGCTTGCCGTGTTGCCGGGAATGCCGATGAAGCCTGCGCGATTGTTGCCGCTGTTTTCAAGCGCGCGTTTGAGCGGCAATTGCTGAAAGGACATATTGATCTGCTGAAACTTGCTGAAATCACGCAGCAGATCGTATAGCGCGCCATTGGCATGGCCGTTAAGCTGATAGCTTTGCGGATAGAATTCCTGATCGGCAAGCACGGTCAGATGCAGGTCATCGGCACTGGTTGCATTGGCGGCATCGGGCGCAACATCGGGATGGCCATCACTGGCCTTTGCCCCCGCGCCAAAACCGGTGATTACAACGGCGATGACAAGACCGGCACATGCCATGCGGAACAAGGATGGCCGGATCGATTGCCAGACGGACAGAATATGCGACGTCAATTCTACCCTGTTTTTCATTTCAGGGTCGCCAGCCAGTGCCAGAGGCAACCAGATGGGCGCGCGCAATTTGCCGATACGTGCCATTTCTGGCAACGGTTCTTCCCCATTCGAGTAGTCTTCCCTGTTTTTATCGGCACTTATTTTCATGCCTGAAACCTACCCTTCAGAGTAGTTGGCAACAGGGTGCCCGGAATAAAGGGCAAGAGCAAGCATGATAGGGGCAGAATTATACCAATTGCTATTTCGGGTTTAGCAACCGGCACGGAACATGCCGCAACGACGATCACTGTCATCGCGGATTTCGCGTGGGAAAAGCTGTGCGATGATGCTACCACCATTATTGGTAACCTGTTGTTCAAAATCAGCTTTTACGAAATTCGCATGCAGTTCCGAGATCGGTTTGTCGCCTGCGCAAAAGGCAATGCGTGTCGGGATTCTGGTTGTATCTGCGGGGTAGTTGGTAGCCTCGGGCGTGGTGCAGATTTTTTCACCCATCGTGGCTTGTGACGGGCTTACGACGACGACAACACGATACCCGTCACGCAAGACCTGATTCGGGCCGAGTTGGGTGGCATCGGTGATGAAATCAAGGCGCGGTGGAAATCCGTGACCGGACAGGGCGGATGCCCATGTTTCGGGCGATACAGATGATTGTTTGTCGTGGACTTCGACCATCATGATCTGGTTTGGCGCACCGTAAACCTTGAAGGTCTGCACATCATTGACCTGATAGGTTGGTGGTTCAATCGTTGTGATGTTGCCACATCCCGCCAGCAGCAGGGCACTTCCCAAAACGCCCCCTGCAAGCACGCGCAAGGTGACACGCGGAGACAATCGTTTGGGCGCATTGAAAAGGATTCTCATGGGGGCTCCTTGCGGGTGCGGGGCGATAAAAGTCCGGTCTGCGACAAATTGATACAGATGCGACAAAACCTTGCGAAACTTTGCGGCTAGATTGGTGCCGGGATCAGTTACGTCATAGTCAGCAATGAGGTTACAATTATGTCAGATGTCTCTGAAACGCAAATTTCGCGATGGCCGCACTGGTCTGTTCCGGCGCTACACTGGATCATGGCATTGTTGATGGCGGCCGCCTTTGGCATCGGTCAGGTCATGGAAGAAGTCCCGCGTGCCGAACGGGCTGAAATCATGGGATATCACGCGCTTGCTGGCCTTTCGGTACTGGTCCTGTTCCTGCCGCGGATTTTGGCGGTTTTGCACCTGTCCCCACCAGCGGTACAGGACGATCCCCGTCTGGTTAAAATCATGGCGCGCATTGCGCATGGTGTGCTGTATCTGGCGATGATTGCGATGCCGGTTACCGGGCTTCTGGCGGTGATGACATCGGGACGCAATTTTCCGGTCGCAGGATTATTTTCCCTGCCGGATCTGGGACGGATCGAATGGCTGCATGAAGGGGCCGAGGAAATTCACGAATTTTTCGTGCCGGTTCTGGTGACGCTGGTGGTGCTGCATGTGATTGCCGCCATTTGGCACCATTATATCCGCCATGATGATGTGCTGGCGCGTTATGTGCCATCGTTGCGAAGGCGCGATTCCTGATCCTTTTTGACCGGCAAATCCGGTCAGAAAACGGATCGTCCGATGGCGCGGATCAGCATTTCAAGCGCCTTGATGCCGGCTGCGGAATTGCCGCGTGTATCAAGGCGCGGCGACCAGACACAGACGGAAAATTCACCCGGAATGACGCCGATGATGCCGCCGCCAACCCCGCTTTTGGCCGGGATGCCGACGGTAAAGGCAAAATCGCCCACCCCGTCATACATCCCGCAAGTCAGCATCAGGGCATTGATCCGGCTGGTTTCTTCGGGCGTGATCACGGTGCGGCCATCAATGCCAACGCCCTTGTTGGCAAGGAAGAAGGCCGCACGCGCCATTTCACGTGCGGTCATCGCGACCGAGCATTGCTTGAAATAGGCCCGCACGACGTCTTCGACCGGGTTGTCGAGCTTGCCAAAGCTTTTCATCAGATAAGCAATCGCACGGTTGCGATCACCGTGCTGATCTTCGGACAGATAGACATCGTTATCGACGCGAATGCCGGGATTGCCGCAAAGCTGACCAAGGAATTCCGCAACCGAACGGTCCGGATTGGCGTAGCGCGAGGCGATCAGATCAGCAACACGGATCGCCCCGGCATTGATGAAGGGATTGCGCGGGATGCCGTGTTCCTGTTCGAGCAGGATCAGGGAATTGAAGGCCGAACCGGATGGTTCGCGCCGCACGGCTTTCCACAAATCATCACCATGCGCACGCTGGGCCAGCACAAGGGCGAAGACCTTGGAAATGCTTTGAATGGAAAAGGGCAGGTCGGCCTGGCCAATGGCAAGTTCGTTTCCGCCTGCGGTGCGCAGAACCATGGCAAAGTGATCATCCGGGACGCTGGCAAGGGCCGGGATATAGTCGACCTTGCGGGCGTCGGCAAAATCGGTCTGATGGATCGCGTCCGAAATATCCTGGAGGATGGCGGCATAATTGTGGGTCATTATGTGTCCGCTTTGTTTGGTGTTATGTTTTTCTGGTCGTCAGGGACAAAAAACCCGGCGCAAGGCACCGGGTTTTTGATGTGAAATTCTGTTCCGATCAGACGTCAATATCCTCGACAAAGCGGGCATGTTCCTGAATGAACTGGAAGCGGAGCTCCGGCTTTTTGCCCATCAGGCGATTGACCAGATCCTTGGTCTGGCCACGGGCATCGGGTTCGGCCGCATCGGGCAGGCAGACGCGCAGCAAGGTGCGTTTTTTCGGGGCCATTGTGGTTTCGCGCAATTGTGGGGGCGGCATTTCACCCAGACCCTTAAATCGGGAAATCTCGACCTTGCCGCGGTTTTTGAATTCGGTATCGAGCAGGACCTCTTTTTCCGCGTCATCCATCGCATAGATGGACTTTCCGCCCTGTGTCAGGCGGTAAAGCGGCGGCATGGCAAGATACAGGTTACCGTTTTCAATAAGGCCGGTCATTTCCTGATAGAAGAAGGTCATCAGAAGCGATGCGATATGTGCGCCGTCGACGTCCGCATCAGTCATGATGATGATGCGTTCATAACGCAGATCGGCAAGCCGGAAATCGGACCCGGAACCGCAGCCAAAGGCTTCGATCATGTCCTTGATTTCCTGGTTGGCCATCATCTTTTCACGCGTCGCGGATGCGACGTTAAGGATTTTACCGCGCAGCGGCAGGACGGCCTGTGTTTCACGATCACGTGCCTGTTTGGCTGAACCACCTGCCGAGTCACCCTCGACCAGGAAGATTTCAGTGCCAGCCGCGATGGAACGTGAACAATCGGCAAGCTTGCCCGGAAGGCGCAGGCGGCGGGTTGCTGACTGGCGCTTGGTTTCTTTCTTTTCCTTGCGGCGCTGGCGTTCTTCGGCGCGCAGGATGATGCGTTCAAGCAGGCGTTTGGCATTTTCGGTATCACCGGTCAGCCAGTGATCGAAATGGTCGCGAACCGCGGTTTCAACCAGCTTGGTTGCCGATGCGGTGCCAAGCTTTTCCTTGGTCTGGCCCTGGAACTGCGGATCGGGAATAAAGACCGATAGCATGATGCAGCCACCGCCAAAGACGTCCTCGGCGGTGATGGCCGCGGCCTTTTTCTGACCGACCATGTCGCCATAAGTCTTGATCGCCTTGGTCAGGGCATAGCGGAAACCGGCCTCGTGCGTGCCGCCAAGCGGGGTCGGGACGGTGTTACAATAGGAATGGAAGTACCCTTCGCCGCCGTCCGGCCATGCAATTGCCCATTCAACGCGACCGGCACTTTCGGAAAACTTGGCTTCGCCTGCGAACGGACGTTCGGTGATCAGATCACGACCTTCGATGGTCATGTTCAGGTAATCGAGAATCCCGTTGGGGAATTTCAGGACTTCGCTTTGCGGGGTCGGATCATCGCTTGTCAGCAATTCCGGATCGACCGACCAGCGGATTTCAACACCCTTGAACAGATATGCCTTGGAGCGCGCCATACGGAAGATCGTGGCGGGTTTCAGCTTGGCCCGGTTGCCGAAAATTTCGGGATCGGGGCGGAAGATGACCGTGGTGCCACGGCGGTTATTGACCGCACCGCCATCCTGAAGCGGACCGAGCGGGGTGCCTTTGGAATATTCCTGAAACACCAGTTTGCGATCACGTGCGACTTCGACCCGGAATTTGTCGGTCAGTGCGTTCACCACCGACATACCCACCCCGTGCAGACCGCCCGAGGTTTCATACGCCTTGCCCGAAAACTTGCCGCCCGAATGAAGCGTGGTCAGGATGACTTCAAGGGCGGATTTATCGGGGAATTTCGGATGCGGATCGGTCGGAATCCCACGGCCGTTATCGCGCACCATGACGGTGTTGTCAGGGCGCAATTCCAGCTCGATCCAGTCGGCATGGCCGGCAACGGCTTCGTCCATCGAGTTATCGAGGATTTCGGCAACCAGGTGATGCAGTGCGGCATCGTCCGTACCCCCGATATACATACCGGGACGGCGGCGCACAGGCTCCAGGCCTTCGAGAACTTCGATATCCTTGGCGGAATAGGCGTTTGTGGTCGATTGGTTTGAATCTTCGAAAAGGTCGGTCATGCCCCGGAACGCAACTTCTTTATTATGTTAAAACAAGGTCCAACGACGCATATCTGTTGATTGATTTTACGGGGTTGGATGCCTTTAGGCTTAACGAGTATCATATGTTTTCAGATGCGGCCCATAAAAATGTTTTTTGATCGCGAATGCAAGCGGTGGTCTTGCCAGAGATCATAATTTCGTTGTGGCAGCGCAGAAAACGATGACAAGGTTGTGACGAAAACCGTGACCGATTGGTCCAATAACAATGTCGGCCCAGACAGGAGTAAGCCCGATGGCGAATGAGAGTGAGATCACACACGGTACCGACAACAGCATGCCGCGCGGCGACATGTGCACCCGAACCCTTGCCATGCCCGCCGACACCAACCCGAGCGGCGATATTTTCGGCGGCTGGCTGATGTCGCAGATGGACATCGCGGGCGGCGTCATGGCAAGCCAGATCGCCGAGGGACGCGTTGCCACGGTGGCGGTGGATGGCATGACGTTCCATCGCCCGGTCTATGTCGGGGATGTGGTGTGCGTGTATGGCGATATCGAACGGATCGGCAATACATCGATGGTGCTGCATCTTGAAAGCTGGGTGCTGCGCAAAAACCAGCCGCCGCGCATCAAGGTGACAGAGGCAACCTTTACCTTTGTCGCGATTGACGCCGAAGGCCGCCCGCGCCCGGTGCGCAAGGATGAGGTTGCGGTTTAAGAGATAAGGGGAGGGGACATTTTGCTTTTTGGAGATGTCCCTTTTCCGGCATTGTCAAAGCCCGGACAAAACGGGGTTTTCGCGGCCTAAAATGCGCATGATGAGAGTGACGTTTTCATCCATGCGATAATAAATGGTGTGCGCGGCAAAAACACAGCGGCGATATCCGGGGAGGATATCATCGGCAGACTGATAAATTGTGGGCGACCGCGCGATTTTGTCGAACTGTTCAAACAACGCGTCGAAATAGATGTCTGCCTGTTGTGGCCCGAAAGTTTCAATGCCGTATCGATACAGGCGTCTGATATCGTCTTCTGCGAGTTTGCTAAGACGATAAGAGGTCATTTGAGCTTCAGGTCCGCCTTGACGGATGCGCGGATGTCTTCTTTATCCATCGCAGAAAAGCCGCTTTCCTCGGCGGCATTCAGAGCATTGCGAATGCGTTCGATTTCTGCCATGCGCATCTGTTTTTCCCGCAGGGCTTCGCGTACCACTTCGCTGTCGGAGGCGTATTGACCGGTTGAAAGCTGCGCCTGAATCCAGGCTTCCTGCGTTTCGGTGACCGTGATGCTTTTTTTGATCATAAGGTCATCTTTCGTCTTTTGATCCTACTTTATCCTACCATCAAGGCCGTGAACAACGCAAAGACATACGGCAAAGAGGGGATCACAAGACCAGAATAACACGGGAAAAACGGTGCCCTTGCGGCGGAACCGCAAGGGCAATTGAAGGCTGCCAATTACCATTCCTGCTGTGTGGGCATGACAAACATTTCCGCCATATTCATATGTGTAGGCGCTTTCAGGGCATAGAGAACCGTATCGGCGATATCGTCACCCTCCAGAAACGTCATTTGTGTGCGCAGGTCTTCCATCTGCTGGCGCGCGACGGGATCGCTGATTTGTTCGTACAACTCGGTCGATACGGCACCGGGTTGAATGCAGGTCACGCGTATATTGTGTTTTTTGCCGATCTCCATGCGCAGTCCGTCCGAAAAGGCGGTAACGGCGTGCTTCGTTGCACAATAAACCGTTAGTCCCTTGAAAACTTTGCGTCCTGCAATTGAAGACGTGTTGAATACGTGACCGGACTTCTGCGCAATCATGTGCGGCATGGCTGCGGCAGTGGTATTGAGTAGTCCCTTCATGTTGACATCGACCATGCGATGCCATTCATCGATCTTGAATTCGTCAATATCTGACAGCGGCATCAGGCCTGCATTATTGAACAGGATATCAATTGTTCTGGCTTCTGCGACAAGATGACCAACCCCGGTTTCAACGGATTTGACATCGGCCACATCCATTTCGATGGTGATGGCTTTACCGCCATCTTTTTCGATGTCGCTTTTCAGTTCTTCAAGTCGATCAAGGCGTCGAGCGGCGATGCCGACTGTAATGCCTGCCTTTGCCAGTTTTCGTGCGGTTGCGGCGCCAATGCCGCTGGACGCACCGGTGATCAATGCAACTTTGCCTTCAAGGTTCGCCATTTTGGACTCCTGTTACCCGTAATGGGCCAGCCAGAACGGATCATCGGATCTGGCTGGCGTGTTTGACAGGAGCAATCTAATCTTTCGGCGAAATGCGATCTTTCGGCCGATTGCGAAAACTATTGTGATATTGCGATAATTTTATTCAACCGTCGGCGACGGTTGATCAATTTGAACGGTATTGCCGGGGCGTTAATCCTGTTTCGCGTTTGAAAACCTGGGAAAAGTGACCGGGATTTTCATAGCCGACCGCAAGAGCGATCTCGATGATGCTCATCTCGGTTTCCTGCAAAAGAATTTGGGATTTTGCGATCTTTTGACGAATGAAATATTGCGAAGGGGAAATGCCGGTTGTCTTTTTAAACAGGCGCGTAAAGTGGAAAGGGCTTAGGCCTGCCTCTTTGGCGCATTGTTCCAGATCGAATTTTTTGTCCAAGTGGGCCTTTAGATAGGCTTGGACCCTGCTGAGCTTGAAAGCAGGTAATCGCGAGCCGTAAAGTGTTTTACCGGAATCCGAGAGGCCGTATTTCCGAACGAGATGAACAGCGATGCTTTGGGCAATTCCAGCTATATAAAGCGCGCTTTTCAAGTGTGGCGCGCGAATTTCCTGAGAAAGCAGCGTGAGGAGATTACCGATGATTTCGTCGCGTTCCCCAGATACCTCGCGAAGGGAGATCTGCTTTGCGCTTAATCCGAGTATTTCGGAGGCAGCTTCTTCCAGAAGAGGGATCGACAGATACACATGCATGACTTGGAAGGGTTCTTTGTCCCGAACCTTCCAGCGCATTTCATAGGGTGTTGACGAATAGGTGAGAAAAAAATCCCCGGCACTTACGTCCGAGGATACCCATTCTCCGTCAAG
Organism: Thalassospira xiamenensis M-5 = DSM 17429; assembly: GCF_000300235.2. NCBI lineage: Bacteria > Pseudomonadati > Pseudomonadota > Alphaproteobacteria > Rhodospirillales > Thalassospiraceae > Thalassospira > Thalassospira xiamenensis. The sequence goes on from NZ_CP004388.1 coordinate 1,673,482, forward strand.
TTCTCGTTCCGCAACAGTTGCTGCACCGCTTAGGACCCAAACAAGCATTGGTTCTGCTACTGCAGGAACCAGAAACGGTTTTCTGAGGCTCCGGTGGGAAAATATCTGGATCTCGATATCTTTCCACGTACCGGCCTCTTCACGCAACAAGGTGTCTTCCTGCAGGAAAGACATTATCCCCTGTGGTGATGTCCGCGCGGGAAGGTCGATGTTTTCAGGCGACGAAAAGTTATCATTTTCTGTCATTTACACAGGATACCAATTGATATCGGATAGCGCTGCTGGCTTCTGGAAAATCAGTTACCAGAATCGCTCCATGTCAACAGAATTACCAGCTTTCCCTCGCGACGCGGACAAAGTTTTCACCCATGATTTTATCGACGTCGTCGGGTTTGTAGCCTCCGGCGATCAGGGCGTCGGCAAGGGCGGGTAGCTTTTTCGGATCGAACACCGCGGCACCACCGGCACCGGGGCCATAGCCGCGTTCGGCGGGCCAGTAATAGGCGCGGTCAACACCATCGGGAAAGTCGTTGGTGCCCGCGACACTGGGCATCGTATCAAGGCCGATGCCGACATGGTTCACACCGACCAGTTTTACCGCATAGTCGATATGGCGGATCATGTCAGGGACTTCGGGGGCGTTCGGTGATTTGATGAAGCGCTGGAAGCCGCAAATGCCGATCACCCCGCCGGTATCGGCACAGGCCTTGATCTGTTCATCATCGATGCAGCGTTCATGCCCGCCAAGCACCCTGGGGTTGGCGTGGCTGAAGACGACCGGTTTGGTTGATGCCCGCATGATATCAAGGCTGCTTTGGCGACCGGTGTGGGAGCAATCCATGATCATGCCGCTGTTATTCACCGCCCGGACCATGGCATGGCCCAGCGCGGTCAGCGGGATATCATCATCATGACAGCCACCGGCCACCGAATTGTTGCGGTTATAGGCAAAGTGGATTTGTTTCACGCCCAGTTTGGCAAAGACCGGGACCATTTCGGGCACGTCCTGCAACATGACCGAGCCTTCGAGATCGAAACCAACCCCCAGCAAGCCCTTTGATTTGGCGATTGCCAGATCATCAAAGCATTCGATCTGCATGTATTTGTCGGGGTGGGCGGCGATTTTGGCCCGGAAGGCGGCAATCACGCGCAGGATATGGGCAACGGAATTCATATCCATGCCGACATTGACACAGACATAATCAACATCGCCCGCGACATAGTTATCCAGCAGGGTAATCGGTGTTTTGGGATCAAGCGGCAGGCAGGCATGCGCATCCCACGTGAAAGCGGGGCGATGGCGTGACCTGTTGGCGGTGGTGTTCGGGGCGGTGGTGACGTTCATGATGTCCCTTGTTGTTCTGGCGCGTGCGGGGCCGGTGTTCAGTCCCAATCCACGAAGCTGTCGATGACGGCGCGGTCATATCCCGCGGCGGCCTTGAAAAGCTGCTGCGAATAGGGATTTTCCAGTTTGCCTTCGGCAAGTTCAACTGCGGTGGCGCGTTCGACGATGCGGCCGTGGTTCATGATCGCGATATCGTCGCACATATGGGCGACCACAGCGAGATCGTGACTGACCATGATATAGGTAAGTCCCAGATCATTGCGCAACCGGGTCAGCAGGTTCAGCACCTCGGCCTGGATCGAGACATCAAGGGCTGATGTCGGTTCATCAAGCAGCAGGATTTTCGGTTCGAGAATAAGCGCACGGGCAATCGCGACACGCTGGCGCTGCCCGCCGGAAAGCTGATGGGGGTAGCGGAAGCGGAAGGAGTTATCGAGACCGACCTGTTTTAATGCCTCGACCACGCGGGCATCGGAATTGCCGAGCCCGTGAATATTGACCGGTTCGGTCAGGATGCGGTCAATGGTGTGACGCGGATGAAGCGATCCGAACGGATCCTGAAAGACCATTTGCGCCAGACGGTAAAAGGTCTTGTCGCGCTTTTTGGTCAGTTCCCTGTCATTGACGATAATATTGCCTTCCCAGTCATCGACAAGACCGGTGATGGTGCGAAGGACGGTTGATTTGCCCGAACCGGATTCGCCCACCAGACCGAATGATCCGTTGGCCGGGACCGAAATATCGACATCCTTGAGCACGTGGTTGTCGTCAAACCAGGCATTGAGTTTGGTGATTTCAATCATTGCAGTCATTTTTATCTCAGGCCTCCGCCCAGCTTGCTTCGCGGGTCAGGACGGGAAGTTCGGCGTGATTGCCATCCATTTTCGGCAGGCAGTTCAGAAGGCCCTGCGTATAGGGGTGTTTCGCCTGATCGAGTTCGGATGCGCGGATTTCTTCGACGACATGGCCCTGATACATCACCAGAACCCGGTCGCAGAAGCTTGAGACCAGATGCAGATCGTGGCTGATGAAAACCAGCGCCATGCCGCGTTCACGCACCAGATCATCAAGGATCGCCATTACCTGGAGCTGTACCGTGACATCAAGGGCCGATGTCGGTTCATCGGCAATCAGGATTTCCGGATCGGGGATCAGCATCATGGCGATCATGACGCGCTGGCCCATCCCGCCCGATACTTCGTGCGGGTAGGATTTGAACACGCGTTCGGGATCGCGGATTTTGACCGCGGCGAGCATATCGAGGGCGCGGCGTTTGGCCTCGGTCGCGTTGACCTTGTGGTGTTCGCGATAGGCTTCGATGATCTGATCACCTATGGTCATGACAGGATTTAGCGAATATTTCGGGTCCTGCATGATCATGGAAATACGCGCACCACGGACCTTGCGCCAGTCGCGTTTCGAAAGGTTGCGCAGGTCCAGATCGTGGAACTGCATCTGATCGGCGGTGATTTTGCCGTTTGCCGCCGTCAGGCCCAGAATGGCGCGCCCGGTCTGGGATTTGCCCGAACCGGATTCGCCAACAATACCGAGCCGTTCCCGTCCGAGATCGAAGGACACACCACGCACGGCATGGACTGGTCCCTTGGATGTGGAAAAGGTGATGGCGAGGTTTTTGACAGACAGAAGGGTTTCGTTCGTCATGATCAGTCGCCCCCACGTGGATCAAGAACATCGCGCAGGCCATCGCCCAGAAGGTTGAAACCAAGGCTGACCACGAAAATCGCAAGGCCCGGTACGGTCGATACCCACCATTGTTCCAGAAGGAACTGGCGGCCTTCGGACACCATTGCGCCCCATTCGGGCATGGGCGGCTGTGCGCCAAGGCCAAGGAAGCCAAGACCCGCCGCAATCAGGATCATGCCCGCCATATCAAGGGTGACACGCACAACAAGCGAGCTTATGCACATCGGGGTGATGTGACCAAGGATCAGACCCATATTCGAGACACCCTGCAACCGGGCGGCTTCGATATAGTCGGACCTGCGGACGGTGATGGTTTCGGCGCGTGCAATGCGGGCATAGGGTGGCCATGCGGTCAACGCGATGGCCAGAACCGCATTTTCGATCCCCGGTCCCAATGCAGAAACGAAGGCAAGGGCCAGGATCAGTTTCGGGAAGGCCAGAAAAATATCGGTGATGCGCATCAATGTCGCATCAATCCAGCCGCCAAAGAACCCGGCAGCGGTGCCGACCAGAAGCCCAACGGGGGCCGCGGTAATCACCACGAGGGCCACGATCATCAGGGTGTATTGCGCGCCGTAAATCAGACGCGACAGGATATCGCGACCCAGCTGATCGGTGCCAAACCAGTGTTCGGCACTGGGCGACTGTATGCGATTGGCAAGGTCGGCGGCCAGCGGATCATAAGGTGCCAGAAGCGGGGCAAATATGGTGACAAGGATCAGGGCCAGCACGATCGAAAGACCGATCATGGCGAGCCTGTTTTCAGTAAATTTAAGCCAGCCCAGCCATGCGCGGCCACATTTGGCCTGCCAGCGTGATTGCGGGGTGTCGGATGTCAGCCACTGTTTCAGGCTGGGTTTGACGGCGTTGCTTGTGATATTCATGGTAACCTATCTCCGTGCGCGCGGGTCAAGCAGGCGATAGAGCACATCGGACAGCATATTGACCCCGATGAACACCGCACCCACGACGACGGTACCACCCAGAACCGCGTTCATATCGGCATTGAGCAGCGAATTTGTGATGTAAAGACCCAGTCCCGGCCAGGCAAAGATGATTTCGGTCAGAACCGATCCTTCGAGCAGATTGGCATAGGACAATGCAATCACGGTCACCAGCGGCACCATGACGTTGCCAAGGGCATGGTGCCAGATGATCCGGGTTTCGGAAATGCCTTTTACCCGGGCGGTCAGGATGTATTCCTGACTAAGCTGTTCGAGCATGAAGGATCGCGTCATGCGCGCAATATAAGCCAGCGAGAAATAGGCAAGGATGGAAGCGGGCAGAATGATGTGCGACACCGCATTCCAGAACAGGTCCATATCGCCTTCTATCAGGGTATCGATCAACATCAGACCCGTGGTCGGTTCGATGAAATCGACATAGAAGGCATCCAGTCGGCCCGGACCCGCAACCCAGTCGAGTTTCAGGTAAAACACCAGAAGCCCCATCAGGCCGAGCCAGAAAATCGGCATCGAATACCCGGCAAGCCCGATAATGCGCACGATATGGTCGGGCCATTTGCCCTTGTTGATCGCGGCAAAAACACCAGCCGGAACCCCAAGGAAAACACCGATAATGGTGGCAAGGGTTGCCAGTTCCAGCGTGGCCGGGAATACGCGTTTGATGTCTTCGAGGACCGGGTTTGATGTCAGAACTGACGTTCCGAAATCACCCTGGACAACATTGCTGATATAGACAAAGAACTGCTGCCAAAGCGGCAGGTTCAGGCCCATTTCTTCTTTGACGCGCTCATAGACCTGTTCGGAGGCATGATCGCCGACAGCGGCCAGTACCGGATCGATTGGCAAAACGCGCCCGATCAGGAAGGTGACCAGCAAAAGTCCGAAAAAGGTTATGGCGAGCGATGAAGCAATACGCACAAGGCTTGCGCCCGTGCTGGAAAAGAGACGGGCGCGTGTGCGCCCGTCCCGTGATTTTCGCGTAGCTGCGGTCATCCGACCGTTGCCTCCCTAGTCCTTGGTGACAAAACGATAATAGTTGTTATCGAACGACGGACCGAGGACGAAATTGTTCACATTGTCCCGCATCGCGGCGATTTCGGTTTCCTGGAACATGATTACGAACGGGCCGTTTTCGAGAACCTTTTTCTGAAGGTCCACATACATTGCAGCACGTTTTTCGCCGTCACGTTCAAGAATGGCCTTGTCGACCTCGGCGGTCATGTCACCCGGGTTCCAGGAGTTACGCCATGCAAGCGGCTTGGCCGATGCATCGTCGGAATTGTCGGGGTTCCACGCGAAGGTGGAGGCGTTGGTGTGCGGATCCTGATAATCCGGGCCCCAGCGACCGATATAGATATCGTGCTGGCGGGCGCGGTATTTGGTCAGGGTCTGTTTGTTATCACCCGGAATGATTTCCAGATTGATACCTGCCTGTGCCCAGGTCGCCTGGATCGACTGCGCCATCGACATCACTGCCGTGGTGTTGCGCGTATCCATGGTCACTTTGAAGCCATCGGCAAGGCCAGCGTCGGCAAGCAGCGACTTGGCCTTTTCGATATCAAGCGAGTAGGGGTTTTCGTTATAGGCACCAAGGAAACCTTCGGGCAGGAATGCCTGATGGGTCTGGGCGCGGCCCGCCATGATGGTTTCGGTAATGCCATCATAATCGACGAGATATTTAAGCGCTTCGCGAACTTCCGGTTTGGACAGGAATTCGTTTTTCTGTGACAGGCCAAGATACCAGAGTGCGCCTTTGCCTTTGGACAGCAGCTTGATGTTTTCGTCACCCTTGACCGAGGCAAGCTGATCGGCTTCGAGGTTACGCGCAATGTCGATATCACCTTTCTGCAACAGGAGCTGCTGGGAAGCGGCTTCCTTGACGTTGCGGATGATGACGCGCTTCATGGCTGGTGCGCCGTCCCAGTAATCCTCGTTCGCCGTCAGGCTAAGGCTTTCGCCCGGGGTCCATTTGTTCAGGACAAACGGACCGGAACCGGCATAGTTGGTTTTCATCCATTCTGCGCCAAGGTCGCCGTCCTTTTCATGTTCAAGGACGAGTTCCTTGTCGACAACAGCGCCCACGCCCGAGGTCAGGCAGTATAGCACGAAGCTAGGCGCATAGGGCTTATCGACTTCCATGACCAGCGTGTTTGCGTCGGTCGCGCGAATCCTGTCCTTGACGTTGTCGGCGGTAAAGCCGAACTGGCCGAGAATGAAGGCCGGGGACTGATCCATCAGGACGACACGTTGCAGCGAGAAAGCGGCGTCTTCGGCGGTCAGGTCGTTGCCCGATGCGAATTTGATGCCGTCGCGAATCTTGAAGGTAAAGGTCAGGCCGTCTTCGGAGACGTCCCAGCTTTCGGCGACGACACCATAAATTTTCGAGACGTCGTCATTATCAAAGCCAATCAGGCGGTCATATGTGTTGCCAGCATATTCCAAGGCAGTAAATTCGAACATCCCGGCCGGATCGAGTGTGATGAGGTCGTCGATGGCAAATGCCATGACGAGGGCGTTTTTCGGTGTTTCTGCCTGTGCCGCCATTGGTGCGGTAGCCAGTGCGGTTCCCAGAACCAGCCCTGCGATCAGTTTGCGCATTTTGCGCCTCCCGTTTTGTTGCTTGTTGGATCAACAGGTCATTCTGTGTGGGGCGACCTGTAGGATCTTCGACTAGAACCTGTAGAGCGAAGCATAAATTATACGATTAATCAATGACCAGACGGTCAGGAATGCCTAAAAAGCACGCAAGATATTGTGTGGTATCTTGCCTGTTCACGTTTGGGTTGTGATGGTCTGGTTGGTGAGGGGCAGGAGATAGGAGGGACCTGATTTCAGGCACAAAAAAAGCCGCTGTTAAAGCGACTTTCCGTACTCTTTAAAAAGAGTGGCGCGAGTGACGGGACTTGAACCCGCGGCCTCCGGCGTGACAGGCCGGCGCTCTAACCAACTGAGCTACACCCGCTTGGTGTGGCGCGGTTTATATAAGGGGTGGTTCGGTCTGGCAAGGGCTTTTTTTCAAAAAAATGAAGCCCTGATTGGTCAGGGTAAAGGGGGCTTTGCAAATGCATTGAAAACCGGGTGTCGGAATGCTTGGGCGGTGGGATGGAAATGCCGTTTTCGCGTGGTACCGTATTGGGAAATCGACTTGCCTGTTTTTGCAACATGTTGCGCATGAGCGATGGACGCCATGTCGCTCGTCGGCATGTCAGTCCAATACGAAAAAGGGGATGAGAAACAAAAAAAACGCCAACGGCGAACCGTGGCGTCTTTTTTGAACTTTCCATCAGGTGGAAAGTGGCGCGAGTGACGGGACTTGAACCCGCGGCCTCCGGCGTGACAGGCCGGCGCTCTAACCAACTGAGCTACACCCGCTCGGTGTGTGGCGCGGTTTCTAACAGCAGGTCCGAGGGGGCGCAAGACCTTTTTTGATCGTGTTCGATACTTTTTTGGCTGTCGCCACCATGGCGCGTTTTGTGTCGTGCAAAATATATCCTTGAGGTGATGGATATCTGCTGAAGATTGTTTCCGGGACCTGTTTGATGCTGATCAAAGTACAGGTCGGTAAGCAGATGTAAAAGTTTGGGATGATTCAAAAACAGGGTGCGGGGCCCTGACAGGGAATAACCGAAGCGGGGGCTTCATGGGGAACACGATCCTTGCCGTGCTTGATGATATAGATGCCGGATTAAAAGCTGATCTTGCGACGAGATCAAACGCGATATCGTCTGCAATCCGCCCCAGAGGCGGCGTGACGTGCGATATGCGGATCGTGCGCAGCCTGATTTTGCTGTGGAGTGGACAGAACGCCGCCTTGGCAGGGGGGAGTGATGAAGTCCGTCAATGGATCATGGATCAGCTGCCCGAAATTACCGAGCGGCTGGAGAGGATCGAGGCGCGCATGGAGCATGCCATTGATGACAATGAGCGTGACGCGGCCAGACAGATCATGCTTTTCGCGGTGAACGGGAACGCACGGTGATGGCATGCATCGTCAGCATCCCTGTCCGATGCGGGCAAAGGCCTTTGATGGCTGGTTTGCTGGCAGGCTATTCGCGTGGCAGCTCGTAGCGTTCGGCAAGCTTGGTCAGTGCAGCAACGGTTGCCTGTTCGACGGTGGTGCCAAACCCGGTGACGCGGCTTGCCAGAATGACGTAAAGAGAATCAATATGAAGCTGAATGACAAGAAGCTGCTTCATATTGGCGGTGGTCCGGTCTGCGACAAAGATTTCAAGTGACTTTGCGATCTGTGTCATCAGCGGATACTGGAATGTTCCACCCAGTGCCTTCACCGAATAGGCAAGGTCGGCACTGTTTTCCAGCGCGGTTGATGCCTTTGAATTATCACTGATGGCGGCAACGACCAGTTTGCGGCAGTCGGCAAGGTCCTTGCCTATATCGCGAACAAAGGTTTCCGTGCTGCGCTGGACGACCTGCTCAAGTTCGTCGAGCTGTTGAGGGGACAGATTGATGTCAAAGCCCTTGACGAAATTGACCGTACGTCGCTTCAGATCCGTCTGTGGCGGAATGATCTGGGCTTTTTTCTTTTTCTTTTCGGGCGTCACGATTGCTCCGGTCCCCCAGTCAAAATGGGTCATTAATCATCGGGGCTCCGTCTGTCGGGGCCGTCGAAGGCGACCTGTCTGCGGCGGCGATCCGGCCCGAAATAGGTGCCGGTATTGACGAAATGCCGCGGACGGGTGATGACCGATACCAGTCTGCTATAAAGTGCCTTGGCATTGAACGGTTTGGCAAGAAATTCCGTGATGCCGAGGTCACGCGCAGTGGTGACGTATCGCTGCTCCGAATGTGCTGTCAACATGATTACCGGAATGAACCGGTTGGGCGAATTGACCGAATTCCTGAGAACATCAAGGAATTCAAGGCCATCCATCCCGCGCAGACGCCATTCGGTGACGATGATATCAATCTGCTGGGTCCGGAGAACCTCGAACGCATCGTTCGGGGAGCGGACACGCTGCACGGCTGTCGCACCAAGATACGAAAGTGTATCGAAAACTACCTGGGCCGAAATCTTGTCGCCATCGACGACCAGAAAACTGATTTTACTGAAATCGATCTTTGCGCTCATTCGGCCTTTTATCCTGTGCGTCGTCACGGTCCCGGTCCTTGTTCTGGTCAGGGCCTTTTTTCGCGTGATGATCGTACTAGCGTGATCCTAATTGCTTATACCTTTGTCTGATTAGCAGCAAGGCTAAAGCGGCGTTTTGTCAGCTTGGAATTCTGACAAATACTGACGCCTAACCTTGTGCAGATATTGAACAAACGACGTTTACGTTCTTTTTGTTCATGCTCATGATCCCACAGATCACCCTATATTGGGCGGGTCTGCAAAATTAAAAGGGCAAGATCAGGAATGATCGGGAACGGTGTCGGGCAGGGGTTCGGTTGTGCCTTCTTCGTCAATGACCTGAACGGCCACGCCCGCCTCGCCAAACATTTCGGTCGAGATGGTCATGTCCTGCTGCCAGCGTTCGAGAAAATCGGCGGTCAGTTTGCTTTTATCGACAAATACTTCGGCGATGCCAGCCTGAATGATGGCGCGCGCGCAGTCACAGCAGGGGAAATGGGTGACATAAAGCGCGCAGCCATCAAGCGATGTGCCGGTGTAGCTGGCATTATAGATCGCATTGCGTTCGGCATGTTCGGTATAGGCGTATTTTTCCGGGCGTTGATGGCGGCTTTCGACATTGTCATCGACGCCGCGGGGAAACCCGTTATAGCCAACGGCGCGAATTTCTTTTTTCGGGCCAATGACAACCGCGCCGACCTGGGTGCTACGGTCTTTTGACCATTCGGCAATATGGGATGCCAGTCCCAGGAAGCGATGATGCCATTTGCTCATTTGTCCGATCCCCGATGTGTTCGCGCACGGTTGTAAATGTGCGGTTATCAAAAGCGATTGCCGGGCAGGGCCGCCTGCCAGCAATTGATTGCTGCACTGCTTCTTTAAAGGAGTGCCTGCTTGTAATTGTCCAGAGAAAAATCACATTTTTGTAAAGGCATTTAGCGAAAAGTCCCTGTTCAAACAGGGCTTGATTGACTATTAAGGGGATACCCCCAGAGAAAAATCAGGACGTCTCGACGCCTCGCCGGGAAGCTATGGCCGAAGCGGAGAGACCCAATGGAAACCAAAAAACAAGAGGTAAGAGCCGATGCGCCGACAACGTAAGGCGAAGATCATCGCAACCCTGGGGCCAGCGAGCTCTCATCCGGAAACTCTGGAAAAGATCGTAAGGGCGGGTGTTGATGTATTCCGGCTGAATTTCTCGCATGGTGAACATGCAGAGCATCAGGCGCGTTTTGAAACAATCCGTGAAGTCGAGGCCAAGCTTGGCCGTCCGATTGGCGTGCTGATGGATTTGCAGGGGCCAAAGATCCGCTGCGGTACCTTTGCCGACGAAAAGATCGAACTTGAAGCCGGTGCGACCTTCCATTTCGATATGGACAAGAAACCGGGGGATAAAACCCGCGTTTCATTGCCCCATCCCGAAGTTTTTGCCGCACTCAAGCCCGGTGCGAACCTGTTGCTTGACGATGGCAAGCTGCGTATGCGGGTGGAAAAATGCGATAGCAAATCAGCCGAGTGCACCGTTATCACCGGTGGGCCGCTGTCGAACCGCAAGGGCGTTAACCTGCCCGACGTGATGCTGCCGATGTCGCCCCTGACCGACAAGGATCGTATTGATCTGGATTACGGTCTTGAGATGGGCGTTGATTTCGTCGCACTTTCATTCGTCCAGCGTCCCGAAGATGTTGCCGAGGCGCGCAAGATCATCAATGGTCGTGCGGCAATCGTTTCCAAACTGGAAAAGCCGCAGGCGATTGAGCATCTTGATGAAATCGTGGCACTTTCGGACATCATCATGGTCGCACGTGGCGATCTGGGTGTTGAATGCCCGCCGGAAGATGTTCCGATCCTGCAGAAACGCATCATCAAGGCGTGCCGCGAAGCTGGCAAGCCGGTGATTGTTGCGACCCAGATGCTGGATTCGATGGTCAGCAACCCGGCCCCGACCCGTGCCGAAGCATCCGACGTTGCGACCGCCATTTATGACGGTGCCGATGCGGTGATGCTGTCAGCCGAAAGTGCGGTGGGCAAATATCCGATTGAAACCGTCAGCATCATGGACCGGATCATGATCCGGGTGGAGCAGGACGAGCTTTATTATCGTCTGCGCGATGCCAACCGTCCGGATCCCGAGCATAATGCGCCGGATGCGATCAGTGCTGCAGCCCGTCAGGTTGCCGGAACGATTGGTGCCAAGGCGGTCGTGACTTATACCACGTCGGGTTCAACGTCGCTTCGTGCGGCGCGTGAACGCCCGGAAGTCCCCATCCTTGGACTGACGCCGAAAATCCAGACGGCACGCCGGATGACGTTGTGCTGGGGCGTGCATGCGGTCTTTACCCGTGATGCGACCAACTTTGCCGAGATGGTCGGCATTGCCTGCGAGGTGGCCAAACGTGAAGAGTTTGCTGCGGCTGGGGATTCGCTGGTGATTACCGCAGGTGTCCCGTTTGGGACCCCGGGGGCGACCAATATCCTGCGCATTGCGTGGTTGTCCGCGAAAAACTGATCAGACTATTGCGTGACGAAACGAGACGGGCGGCAACAAGCCGCCCGTTTTTTTGTGCGAGAGTTTCGCGATGTTTGAAATACCGGCCATACCGCCGGATAGTGGTTTGTATTGTTAATGTTTTTTTGAGTGTTTGCCGTGATAGTCAAAGTGTTCTGACCTGTATCCTTGGTGTTTCCGAGAAACGGTCATGACCATGAGTTTAAAAGGTTTTTGGCTCTTGTATTGTTGTTTGGGGTGGATTGCTTTGCTATAAGCGATCCAAGGCCAGATAAAAAATGTTGGCGTTGCAAGGGGTTGACGCCGATTTGCCGAAAGGCAGGGGACAGGGGAATTACTGCGATAATGCTGAACTGGATGTTCAATCGGCAGAAATCGAAGGATGACGGCGCGCTTGACGACAAGTCGGCGGCGAAACTTCGTGATCTGGCGGAAACGGTCCGGAGCATCGCGCCAGACGAGTTTGGCGCGGCCGAACAGGCAAATTCGCGTGCCCCCCGTATCCCGCGTAAAAAAGATTCCGATGGTCAACTGGCGCAAAGTGGCCTTGATTATGCCGCGCGCCTGTCGGCCGACCTTGCCGATGATGACGAAGATGAAGACGGCCAGCCGGATTTTGACAGCGACGTCCGCATGGATGTTGCGCGCCGCCTGCGCCGTCATCTGAATGATCTTAGCCCGTCCGAACGCCTTGATATGGTCGAGGAATTCGTAACGGCGATCGGCAATATGGCCGATTGTTATCGTCCGCAGGTCATTGCCCTGATCGAGCAGGAACTGAGCCATACACCTTATATGACACGCCAGGCCGCGATGCGTTTGCGTCAGGATATTGCGGCGATTGGCCGGGTGTCGCTTGGCGAATATGTCGAACTTTTAAGCGATGCCGATTTCCTTGATATTCTGCGTGGGCGTGGCGAGTTTGTGCAAACAGCCGCCGAAAAGCTGGAAGCCGAACAGGAGGCCGCGGCACAGGCACGTCTGGCACGGGATCGTTCGGAAAAGGGCGGGTTGCTTAACCGGTTGCTGTCATCGGATGACGCGCCGCGCAATGTGGTGGCCCTGACCCCGAAATTCGGCAGCAGGAAAGAAGCCGCCAGCAAGACGCCACATGATGAAATGGCGGATGGTCGCAACAAGATTTCCCGTCAGGCGCAGCGCCGTGTGGCGCATTTCATTCTGGCATCGTTGTTCGACACGCTGGTCGAACGCGGTCGCATGCGGGCCGAAGTGGCACGGGCCATGCGCCAATTAGTGCGCCAGCGTATTGAAAAAGCAAAGTTCGAGAGTCGCATTGTAAGCCGCACGGCACCGGTTCCGGTGGAACATGAGTTTGACGATGTGATGCATGACGATGCTGGCGAGCAGGGCGGACCGGTCGAGCCGGTCACCATTGATCATTACATTCTTGATGCGTTGTCGCGTAACGAAGACGCGCTGGTGGTTCAGAGCCTTGCGCATTATGCGCAGATGCCTGCTGCAATCGTTTCCAAAATCCTTGATTCGGGAAGTGCGCGCGCCATTACCGCCCTGGCCTGGCGCGCGGGTATGAGTGCCCCGTCGGCGGTTGTCCTTCAGATGAGCGCTGCGATCCCCGAAGACAGCATCGAGCGCCCGGCGGCGGGTGGCCGTTATGCCATGGCATCAACGGATATGGATTGGTATATCGATTTCTTTAACGAGCTTCAGCCTTCCGGACCGCGTGGTCGTGCGGCGGGTACGACGGCTGCGGCATCGCCGCACGATTCCGAAAAGTCTGGTCGTACACGCCGCTTGCCGCATGAACGACCCCAGGGGCCGAAGGGAGAGTAAACGGGATGCGCAAGGATCTCGGAATCTCCTATGACGGGCTGAAATATGCCCTTTCCATCAAAGATAATTATCGCAGTGGCGAACCGCTGACCGTTACCGGGGCAGGGGCGCAGCAGCGGCTTCTGATGCCGGAGCATTTGCTGAGCAATGATCTGGCGTTGATGCAGTATGATGATCCACTGGCACTTGCGGTGATTGCAACCAAGGATCCGGAAAGCCCGATGGCATTGGCCGCAGCGATCCGTATGGGACCGCACGCCAAGTGCAAGGAACTTATTACCGGCGTTTTTGAAGTGGTGTCAGAAGCAACCAAGCATGAACTGGTGGCCGATTGTGCCAAGCTTCTGTCGCGGAATGCGTTCAGTCCGGAAGCGTTCCAGTTGGTGCGCAACCGCGCAAGCAACCATGTTGTCGAAATTCGCGAAGCCTATCGCCGGGCGATGGCGGGCAATTTGCGCGCGCTTCTGGATGGCAAGATGGCCGCGCGCGAATTTGTCGAGGAATTCATCGAACTGGCATCGCATGGCAATCTGCGGATTGATATCTATCGTCGTCTGGTGATGAAGCTGATGCGTTCCGACGCCGTGCGCCCAAGTGTCAAATTCATGCTTCTGGAGCGGCTTGATAAATTTCCGCAGATGGTCAAGCTGCAGATTGTTAACGAAGTTAACTCTGCGCCCGATACGCCGGAATACCAGACCCTGAAACAGGAACTGCGCTGGATCTACGAAAGCAAGGCGCGGGAAAAGACCACGCCAGAAGCGCCGGAAACATCGAAAAACTGGTTTGGCGGTTCGTCACTTGATTACGGTGCCGCAGCAGGGCTTCAAAGCCGCAATGCGATCATCAAGCCCCAGCAGCCAACCCTGAAACGGCAAAGCGTTCCGTCGATGATGGCCAGTGGCGGGTTCAGCTCACGTGAAATTTCATCCTGGCTGAACTGATTTAAGCCAGACGTGCTGCAACACCCGGCAATGCCTGTTCAGCCCGCCAGACGACTGGCGGGTTTTGTTGTTTCCGGGTGCGTGGCCAAGCCTGCCTGATGTTCCAGATAAACCGTGCAGACGACGCGCAGAAGCGATGCGAAATTGGGAATATCGCCGCGCTGGCTGACAACTTCATCATGCAGTTTGCCAAGAAATTGCGGGGTGCTGAAGCCTTCGCCCGCGGCGATTTCATCAAGAATCTGCCAGAATCGCTGTTCAAGGCGGACACTGGTTACAACGCCATTGATGCGCAAAGATCGACTGACGGACTGATAGAGTTCGGGGTTGGTGCCGGAATAGATCTGACACATGATGACGACCTCTCCTGTTTTTGCCACCGACGATGGAACGTCGGTGGCCGGTTACAGGGTCATGGTCCGGCAAACCGTGCCGAAAGGCAATCGCCGATTGTTCTAGAGGCTGATTTCAGTCCCAAGCAGGGTCAGGAAACTGGCCAGCCATTTTGGATGTGCCGGCCATGCCGGTGCGGTGACAAGATTGCCGTCGATGCAGGCATCATCAATCGCGATTTCAGCATAAGTCCCACCGGCAAGGCGTACTTCGGGGGCGCAGGCCGGATAGGCAGATACACGGCGATCTTTGAGGATATCCGCCGCAGCAAGAATTTGCGCACCGTGGCAGACCGCGGCAATCGGTTTGTCGGCGTCGTTGAAGTCACGAACCAGACGAATGACATCCTCGTTTAAGCGCAGATATTCCGGGGCGCGCCCGCCGGGGATCAGAAGGGCATCATAGTCCTGCACCCGGGCTTTTTCGAAATCGGCATTCAGCGCAAAATTGTGCCCGCGCTTTTCG
This sequence comes from Thalassospira xiamenensis M-5 = DSM 17429, assembly GCF_000300235.2. NCBI lineage: Bacteria > Pseudomonadati > Pseudomonadota > Alphaproteobacteria > Rhodospirillales > Thalassospiraceae > Thalassospira > Thalassospira xiamenensis. Next base: position 1,688,708 of record NZ_CP004388.1, read on the forward strand.
CTGTAGGTCTGATCGCCTTCGAAATCGTGAATGGCGGTCGCAATCGAATCACCGGCTTTTTTGTTGGGGCAAACGGCGTCAACCGAATGACCAACTGCAAGCAGCGTCTGGAACGGAACCATGGTTTCGTAATCTTCGGCATAGTCGCCGACCAGCATCAGGATTTTTTTTGCTGACATTATTTTATCCTCCCGTTTGTTGTGATCTGAAAACTATAGATCATGGCAGGGATCAGCGGGTAACAGCGGGCTACTACGCGTCAAAACGGGCGAAACGGATTGCGTGAAACAAAAAAAGACGGCCCGGATGGGGCCGCCTTTGGCAGATCAAATTTTTATGACAAATCAGCTTTTGGTGGTTGTTGATTTGCTGGCAGCGGGGTTTTTGGCTGCTGTGGTTTTGGCCGCCGTCGCCTTGGTCGCCGGTTTTGCTGCCGTGCTGCGTGTTGCAGGCTTTTTCGCCGGGGCGGCCTTTGTCGGAAGGGCCGTTGATGCGGTTTCGACACCTTCTTTGATATGCAGGTCGCGCTGCGGGAAGGGAATCGCGTAACCGGCGGCTTCAAGTTCCGTTTTCGAACGGCGGCTGAGATCCCAGAAAGTCGCCCAGTAATCGGGCGTGCTGGTCCAGCCGCGTGCTGTCAGATCGACAGAGCTTTCGCCAAGGTTGGCGACGAAGCTCATGGGTTCGGGGTCCTTTAGAACGCGCGGATCGCTTGCGACCATATTTTTAAGGAAATCAAGTGCGGCATCGACATCATCGTCATAAGAAATACCAACCTTGATATCCAGACGACGGGTCGGATTGCGCGAATAGTTTTTGATCGCGCTGTTCCAGATTTGCGAATTCGGAGCGGAAACAAAGACCCCGTCTGCCGTTTTGAACAGCGTCGTGAACAGGGTGATTTCAACCACGGTGCCCGAAACAGAACCCGCTTCGATGAATTCGTCGACTTTGATTGGTCGCAGGATCAGGATCATTACGCCAGCGGCAATGTTGGACAATGTCCCTTGCAGGGCCAAGCCGATAGCAAGACCGGCGGCACCAAGTACGGCGATGATGCTTGCGGTCTGGACGCCGAAATTCGACAGAACGGCGATCAGGACAAAGATCAGTATCAGGTAGCGCACAATGTTTGCGGCAAGGGGTTTGATCGTCGCGTCGACAAATTTTGCATTCTTCAGGGAATGGCGGACCAGGGCGGAGGCGCGACCAGCGACCCACCAGCCGACAATCAGAATCAGAACCGCACCCAGCAGATCCATCCCGAAGCCCAGCGCAAATGCCTTTAGCATTTCGGCAATCGTCGCCATATCTGTTTCCATCATTTAAACCTCACTTGCTCAGAGATTGTATGTGCTGCTAACATGGGTTGTAGTATAAAGCCCACATACTAGCTTATGATGCTTCAGCATCGCAGGTTTAGGCGATCTTGAAAAGTGACCTCAAAGTACCACCTGAACCTAGTGTTATGGAACTTTTCGTATTTTCGGTCGTTTAGAGACATAATATGACCATCATTGGTGATATTGTTGGTTAGTGAATAACAACCTGAACTATAGGGGCAAAAACATGCAGCTTCGTCCGTCTTTTATCTGTGCTATCGGGGGCATCGCCCTTCTTAGCGCGTGTAGCAGTGTCGACAACTCGGGTACGGCAGTCCCGTATGGCGGTAACCCGTTTACTTACGGTAACTCCGTGAATGGTGCGATTACCGGCGCGGAACCTTCAACCGCGTTTGGCAAGGCGCTTAAAGCCGAATATATCGCATACGCACAGCGTGAAGCCGATGAATGGTACGATTTCTTCGACGCCGACTTCTTTGCGAAGAAAGCAGGCAAGGTCGCTGAAAACGAAACGATTCTTCCGGAAGATCCGGCCAACTGGCGTTTTGACGCCGAAGAAATCGCACAGAAGCGCGCAGTTCGTGATGAACTGATCGCTCTTCTTGACGATGGCAAGCGTGAAGCAAAACCGGATACGGCCGCAATTGCGCAGGCTCGTTTCGATTGCTGGATCGAAGAAAGCGAAGAAGGTTGGCAGACCGATCTGATCAGCCAGTGCTGGAAAGATTTCGAAGCCGCAATGTCAGAATTGCGTGCGGAAGAGCCGAAAGAAATGGCACCGGAACCGGTTGCAGCCGCGCCGCGTCTGTTCACCATCTTCTTCGACTTTGACAGCACCGCGATCACCCCGGTTTCCGAGCGTGTTCTTGATGCCGCTGCCGAGCAGTGGGCGTCGAGCATGAGCAACGTGACCGTCGTTGGCCATACCGATGCGTCGGGTGCGGCTTCTTATAACCAGGGTCTGTCGGAGCGTCGTGCTTCTTCGGCACTGTCAGAGCTGACCAAACGTGGTGTTAAAGGCGACATGGTTGACAGCGAAGCTGTTGGCGAGAGCGATCTGCTTATCCCGACTCCGGATGGTGTTCGTGAACCGCGTAACCGTCGCGTGACCATCTCGATCGACTAATCCGCGATCGTTTACCAAATCTTCGGCAACGGGGTGGCATGATGCCACCCCGTTGTTTTTTATGGATAGTCGATTAAATACAGATTTAATCCTGTGAATAACGGTTGAAATTGGACGCAATACACCTAATGTCTGCGGGATATCCGAGCCGCGAAAGGGAGAGACGGGGGAAGATGATCAGAAATTTGTGCCGTTCATTGCGCGGTGCCGGTATCTGCGCGATGGCCGTTGTTATCATGGCCGGAAGTTTTGCCCGACCAGGGGCTGCTGCAGATAAAACGCCACCAGTACCATTTGAAAAGCTTTATGCCGCCGAGCGCGGTGACGGCAAGTATCTTCGTTTCAATGCCTTTTCGGGCGAAATTCCGGGCAAGCGGATCAAGGCACTTTTGCGGTCCGGTCAGGTCATCGGTGATCGCATCCTTCTTGCCGAGGACGTCGCTGTTTATTTCCCGGACGGTTATATCGTCCAGTCACAGGTTCGTTTTGGCAAATATATTCCCCGTCCCGGTCTGATTGCCGGTGCTGTTGCCAAACGTGACCATCTGATCGAAAACCCGCGCTATGCGCTTGTCGGGCAGTTTGACCAGATTCTTGGCAAGGAATGCGCCCGTACCGAATATGCCAATGGCTTTGCTGCGCTCCGGATCAAGTCCGATGGCGTGATGTCGCTGGTGATGGAAACGTCGGGACTTTACGATCCGCTGGTTGACGAAGCGACGACGACCTACACGGTGACCAGTGCCGTGCAGCCGGATTTCATCGGCAATCAGGGGCTGGTTCCCGATTTGATGAAAATGTGCGGTCGCGGCTGATTTCGGCCTGCTTGGTATGAAATGAAAGGCACCGCCATCACGCGGTGCCTTTTGTGTTTTTGGCGTCGGTCCGGCGCGCCGTGTCAGGCGACTTTCCAGTCCGGGGCGAAAAGACGGGGGATTTCGATTGCCGGGCAACGGTTCATCACGACATCAAGCCCGGCATCCTGCGCGCGGGTGGCACCACTGATGTTGATGACGCCAAGCTGCATCCAGACGGATTTGGCACCAATCGCAATGGCCTCGTCAATCACGCCACCGGCATCCTCGCTATTGCGGAAGATATCGACCATATCGACCGGCTCAGGAATATCGCCAAGGGTTGCGAAGACCTTTTGACCGTGGATTTCACCGCCAGCCTGGCCGGGATTGACCGGAATGACGTGATAGCCGCGCGATAAAAGGAACTTCATCACACCGTTTGACGGGCGTTCGGGTTTCGGGCTGGCGCCGACCAGCGCAATTGTCTTGGTACGTTCAAGCAATGCCTGCGTGGCATTGTCGTTGGGATTTTCAAAATCGCTCATGTCATCTGCCTTTGGTTTGCGATGCGGCATCGTTATGTCTGTATGATACATAAGGTTTTGATCTGCTGCTGCAATCTTCTGGCGTCGGGATTATGTGATGCCGCGACGCTCGCAGAAAGTTGATGGCAAATTTAACTGACGGATTGAACGGAACAGGGTTGAGTAAGGATATATTGCCCATTATCCAAAACACCAAAGGTATCCCGCATGTTTCCATGGCTTGATCCGTCCGGCAGATTTTCGGTTTTTAAGCTGACCGTGTTTGTGCTGCTGCTTGTGCCGGGCTGTTTCATTCTCTGGCCGGTGATTGCCGAAGGCGGGGCGACCATTCCGGTCAAGGAGGCGATCCTTGAAAGCGGTGATTGGGCGATCCGGATGTTGCTGATCTCGCTTCTGATCACGCCGCTTCGCCGGATTATACGTGCCAGCAAGCTTGTCCAAATTCGCCGTCAGGTTGGTTTGGCGGCGTTGGGATATGCCTTAACCCATCTGTTGTTATATATGCTGAGCCAGTCATGGGATGTGCTGCGTGTGGCTAATGAAATTCTGGTGCGGATTTATCTGACCATCGGCTTTGTTGCGCTGACGGGGCTTGTCATTCTTGGGATGACATCGACCAAATCAGCCATGCGCAAGCTTGGCGGGAACTGGACCCGGTTGCACAAGATCAGTTATGGCATTGGCGTGTTGGCGGCCCTGCATTTCTTTATGCAGTCAAAGATCGATGTCAGCGAAGCGACCCTGATGTCGGGATTTTTTGTTGCACTTATGCTGTATCGCGTGGCGCATGCGCGTGACTGGTCGTTGAGATCACCGTTCGTTCTGGTCTCAATCGCGGTTCTGGCCGGGCTGGTAACCGCAGGGATTGAATATGCGTGGTACGGGCTTGCGACCGGTGTGCCGCCGTCGGCCGTTCTGGTCGCCAATCTGGATTTCATGTGGCCGTTGCGACCAGCATGGAATGTGTTGCTGTGCGGATTGGTTGTCGCGGTGATCAGCCTGTTCGGGCGAGATGCGATCGGCCGTGAATGGCTGGGCCAGATCGCATCGACCCTGTTCGTCAGACCGCAGCGTTCGCGCGGCGGGTAAGGGCGGTCAGGAGGCCCGCACCGATCATGACGGCACCGCCTGCACGGGTCAGGCGCAACATGGCGGTCGGTTTGCGGAATTTTTCGCGCAGGGCACCGGCCATGATTGCCCAGATCGCAACATTGACCGCCGCCAGCGAGACAAAGGTTGCGGTCATAATCACGAATTGAGGCAATATGGGCATCGAGGCATTGACGAATTGCGGCACAAAGGCAATGAAGAACACGATGCCTTTGGGGTTTAAGGCCGTCACGATATAGGCCTGCAGGAACATGCGTGACGGTCGGTTGCGTTTGGCATCCGGGTTATCTTCCAGTAATCCCGGTTTTTCGCGCCACATCTTGATGCCAAGATAAATCAGATATCCCGCGCCGCATAATTTCAGCACCGTAAACGCATTTGCCGATGCCGCCAGCAACGCACCGGCACCGGCCAGCGAAACCGTCATCGCGGTTAGGTCGCCCAGCGCAACACCCGGAACCGTCGCCCATGCGGTCTGGCGGCCCTTGCCAAGGGCATAGCTGACCACCAGCATGATGGTCGGACCGGGAATGGCCAGCACGATTGAGCAGGCCAGAACGAAGGTAAGCCAGATTTCCAAATTCATCATTCCCCTCCTTCGGGTGATTTTCAGCAATTATCAAGCCAGAGCCGACGGGGGAAGTCGAGGGCAAAGTAACGGGCGATATCGCGCCTATTCGTGCCGCCATTCCGGATGCCGTTTTTCAACGAATGCGCCGATCCCTTCGCGGGCATCATGTTTTTGCATGTTGTCGGTCATCACCCCGGATGCATAGGCATAAGCGTCGGACAATGGCATTTCGAGCTGGCGGTAGAATGCTTCCTTGCCCAGTTTTACCGTCATGCCCGAACGTGATGCGATGCGTTTGGCAAGGTCGTCAGTTGCGGTGATCAGGTCGTCATCTTCGACGACATCGGAAATCAGCCCCATCTGCCACGCGGTTTGGGCATCAATCGGGTCACCGGTCAACAGCATGCGCATGGCATGTTTGCGCGATACATTGCGGCTGAGTGCGACCATCGGGGTCGAACAGAACAGCCCGATATTGACGCCGGGTGTGGCAAATTTTGCAAATGTTCCGGCAACGGCAAGATCGCAGCTTGCCACCAGTTGGCAACCGGCAGCGGTCGCCACGGCATGAACGCGTGCGATCACCGGCTGGGGCAGGGTGACAATCCGCATCATCAGCGCGCTGCATTGGGAAAACAGGGCCGCATGGCCGTCGCAGGTGGAAATGCCGTTCATTTCCTTAAGGTCATGACCGGCACAAAAAGCCGGACCGTTTGCCGCAAGGATCACACAGCGAATGGCAGGATCGCCTGCGATCTGATCCAATGCCGTGTGCAGAGCCGCCATCATCGCCCCGGAAAGGGCATTGCGGCTTTTGGCGGCATTCAGGGTCAGGGTTGCGACCGGGCCCTCGTCTTTGCGCAGGACAAGGCTGGTTTCATCTGTGTGGCTGTTGGGCGAGTTTCTGGTCATTTATGCCTCCCTGTGATGGCGCGCACTGTATGTTTTTTACTTTTACGTCAATATACTGTCGTTGTAGAATTTCACGTCCCGGTTTTGTTGGAAACCAAAAATACCACAATAATGATCCTGACCTGTGGGGCGGTCCCGTTTATGGGCAGTGGGAAATGACCGACGACGAAAAACGTAAACCACAGCGGGCTCCTGGTCGTTTTGTCACGACCAAGGAAATCGTTAAAAAGCGCCAGCCGGTTTCGCCGGTCGCCAAGACGAAAATGAAACGCTATGACCGTAAGGAGGCCATAGACTGGGACATGGAACGTCAGCGCGCCGAGGCACGCGCCCGGTTGTTAAGCCGCGGGTTTGACGTTCCCGAAATCCTTCAGCCCCGCCGACCGGAAAAGGATCCGGATAACCCGGATGTCAGCGCCCCTGATCCCGATATGGCGCGTGATATTTCCGGGACGGCAATGGCGGGACCGAAACCCGCCGCGCCGAAAAAGATAAAGCCGGTTACCGCAAATGATCTGCGCAGTACCGGTAAACCGGGCGACAGGCCGAAACCCAATCGTCACGTCCTTGCCGGAAATGCCGCCCTGTATCAGGCCCAACCCAATGGGGCGCAGACAAATGCCGCGCAGGAAGACCCGCGGGGCGGGGGTGACGGGACAGGAAATGCGTATAAGGAATATCTGGAAAGTCTGGGCGATGGGGTGCAAACCGGTCTGGATATGCATAACGATATTGCCGGTCGTGTAGATGATCTGAAATCCACATCGCGCAATGGATCTGGCAATATCGATCTGCCTGATAACAGTGCAAACTGGCTTAGTCAGGAAGAAGCCCGTCGACTTAATGCCGGCATCGTATCGCCGGCACATTCGGCACGCGTGGGCGGCCGGAAAGCCACCAAGCAGCGCCGGGCCAACAAAAAAGCAACGGAACGCAGAAATGCTTTGGCGATTGATAAAGTCCTGCCGAAGCTGGGTGCATATATGGTTGCAGCCATTGCTGTCGGCTATGTTCTGGTACTGGTTTATACCGAGCTTGGCAAATTGATCAGCGGATAGCGTAAAGGCAATCCAGGATAGAATATCAATTCCTGAACTTTGCCTCAAACCTGCCTAAATGTGGGGACTATTATACCGTGTTGCACGCTTAAGCGTGTGACAGGGGATTTTATGATTCGTAATTATGCGTAATGGGGAGAGTGCAAGACGAGGGGGAACCCTGTATTGGCTGGCAAGGTATGCCGGGTAAGGCAGGGGCTGGAATGTGACATTAACCCTTGTTGCAGGAGACGGCGGAGGTAGCGCCGTAGTCGCCATGGAAAGTGACGTAAAAGGTCAGGAAGACCGCCACCCGGTTTACCTTCCGGAAAACCGGTATCACTGGGCGTCCAACGATGAAGTGGACAAGCCCACAGTTATCCTGCGTGGTCCGGTCAGGCCAAGATTTAAACGTCCCACATCCGATATCAGTTCCAATTTCGATCTGAATGACTGGTTGCGGAAAAAATTACCGCGCGCCAGTGCATCCCTGATTGTCAGTATCGTAATTGCGAGTGTGATCCTCGCGACCTATTCAGAACTTGCTGTTCTGTTATCACGATGATGGCACGTATATCAGGGGTGGATCGCGCGGCGCCAGCGCGTCTGGTGTCGGCCGGTGTCCGCCATCGGGCGCACATGCAGGGCATGGATAATCCCCAGCCTGATGGTAATATATCGGGGGAGCAGGACCCGATTGATCCTAACCCGGATCAGGATGCCCGCGACAGTGATCCGCGCGAAAGCGGGGAGCAACCCAAAAAAACAAATCCCAGTACCGCAGCGACCGAAACGATATCCGAAGACGTTAAACCGTTTGCTGATTTCATTTCGATCCTGACTCCCTTTGGACACCGCTCCGTTACCCAAGATGGTGACGACACGATGCATTCCAAGCTCCCACAAACCCGGCCCGGTGTGTTTTCCGAAGCCTTGCCGGGGCATCCACCAGAAATTCCTGTCCACGCAAATGCGCTCAGGCCGACTGCATTGTCTGGGGCTGCCGTGAAGCGGCGTGGAGTGGAAAAGTGGTTGCCCAATATCGGATCCTTCCTGATTACGGTCATTGTGATTCTGGCCGTGATCTGGATAACGGTGATCGAGCTTTCGTCAATTCTTGGCGGGTAGGAGAGGGGATTGTCGGGGGCGTTTCTATGCGGCACCGGTTGTGATCATCAAGGGTGTCTGGTTCTTCGAAAATATTGACGTTAACGTAAACGTTATGTCAGGCTGTGTTCAAAGGGAACAGTGCTACCAAAGGCAAGGGTGGCGACAGGGAGGAACCCGCAATGACAGCCATGCCACCCCGCACGGGTATAACGCCTGCTGATTTTGATGTGATCATGCGCGAGAAAGTTCCGTTCGTCGGGGACATGAACGTACGAACCGAAGAACTTTCGGGGGACCGTGCCCTGTTACGTCTGCCGTTTAACGAACGGCATATCCGGCCGGGCAATGTGATTTGTGGCCCGGCGATCTTTGCGCTGGCCGATATTGCGCTTTATGCGGTGGCGTGGCTTGTGGTACCCAAGGCCGATCTGGCGGTGACGACCGAGGCGACGGTGCATTTCCTTTCCGGGGCGAAGCCGGGTGATTTGCTGGCAGAGGCGAAAATCCTCAAGGCCGGGAAGCGGCTTCTGATTGCGGAATGTCATATCCGGTCGGCTGTTGATGGCGCACTTTGTGCGCATGTCATCGGGACCTATGCCATGCCGCCGGAAAAGGGGGCGGAGCCGAAACCGGTATGAAAATGATGAAAATCAATGTGGTAAAATAATACCTATTGATTTAAGTGTTTGAAATACAACGAAATATTCCTGTTGCTTTCCTGTTTAATGCTGGCATACTGCGCCGACTTTCAACGAGGGGCGATTCCCTCCGTGGAACCCAGTTTTCGAGTATTAAATTATGAAAACCTTCACTGCGACACCGAGTGACATCGAGCGCAAATGGTTTGTAGTCGACGCAGAAGACGTCGTACTCGGCCGTCTTGCAGCCGTTGTTGCCAACCGTCTTCGTGGTAAACACAAAGCAATGTTTACCCCGCACATGGATTGTGGCGATCACATCGTCATCGTCAATGCCGAAAAAGTCAAACTGACCGGCCGTAAACTTCAGAACAAGAAGTTCTACTGGCACACCGGTTATCCGGGCGGCATCAAAGAACGCACCATGGACAAGCTGCTGAATGGCGAGCATCCGGAACGTGTGATCATCAAAGCTGTCGAGCGTATGATGTCCCGTGGTCCGCTGCGCAGCCAGGTTCTTTCCAAGCTGCACGTCTATGCCGGTACCGAGCATCCGCATGATGCACAGAAGCCGGAAGTTCTCGATCTTGCCGCAATGAACGACAAGAATAAGCGGAGTGCTAAGTAATGGCCGACACCAAAACTCTTGAAGATCTCAAAGATCTGGCACAGGGCGGTGAAGCTGCTGCTGCAGAAGGCACCCTGCCGGAACCGAAGATCGACGCACAGGGCCGTTCCTATGCAACCGGTCGTCGTAAGAACGCAATTGCACGCGTCTGGATCAAACCGGGCTCGGGCAAAGTTACCGTCAATGGCCGCGAATTCGAAGATTACTTCGCACGTCCGGTTCTGCGCATGGTGATCAACCAGCCGTTCGGCGTTGCCAATCGTAAAGATCAGTTCGACGTCGTTTGCACCGTTACCGGTGGTGGTCTTTCCGGTCAGGCCGGTGCCGTTCGTCACGGTATTTCGCGCGCGCTGACCCTGTTTGAGCCGGCACTGCGTCCGTCGCTCAAGGCAGGCGGCTTCCTGACCCGTGACTCCCGTGCAGTCGAACGTAAAAAATACGGTCGCGCCAAAGCACGTCGTAGCTTCCAGTTCTCGAAACGTTGATTTTGTCAATCCTTCCGAGGCATCCGGATACGGAAAACCCGCTACCATTTGGTGGCGGGTTTTTTGTTGCGGCTAATAAGTGGTTTTCACAGGTTAGCTAATTTGAGACCTATGTTTCGCATTTATTCTCTAGAACATCAATAATATGATCTAAAAGCTCAACGAAGGTTATTTTATTGAAATAATTATTGAGTGAATCGCTCACCACAACTTTGCTCTCAAATTCCATAATTTTTTGTCTTAAGTTTTTTAGTTCGGAAACGGCATTTTCATAATTGAGATTTTCGGTGTTTTTAAGAATTTCTTCTGGCCAAAAACAAAATGCATCAATTCCGCAGCACTTAGCTTCGCAGTTAGTCTCTATAGATTTCCAAAAATCAGCCAATTCATCCATAAATGGGTCTATGTGAACAGCAGATTCTCTACCTTCATTAATATTGCGAAATTTTATCCATAAGTCTTTTCCAATGCTTATGTCATCGGTGGGATTATATTTAGAATATTTGGGCAATTGAATTTCCTTAAAATAATATGAGTATAATTATATGCCAATTTAATTTATCACTGGTTCTTCTCGCTGAAAACACTATTGAAGAGGTGAGGAATTGGCTGCAGACTATTTTTACACTCTATAATGCATTGAAATTAAAAAATTTACACAAGATTTCATTGTTTCAAGCGTTAAGTCGTTTTCGGGCATCGGGCTCGCGATTTTATTGGAAAAGCGTCACCTTCGGGTGGCGCTTTTTCTTTTTGCGGGATCGTCCGGCAGGACAACAAAAAAAACGGCGTCTTCACCATGGAAGACGCCGCTTTTTGTTTGGTTCAGCGGAATGTAACAGCGGGTATTGCGTTACTGCCAGCGGTCCGAAAAATCGCGCGGGATCATAAGGATGTCGCGATCCACCTTGGTCACGTCCGTACGCCCGCAAAGCGCCATGGAGACTTCAAGCTCCTTGTGAATGATCTCAAGCGTCTTGGTCACACCGGCTTCGCCCATTGCGCCCAGACCATAAACATAAGCGCGCCCGATATAGGTGCCCTTGGCACCCAGTGCCAGTGCCTTCAGCACATCCTGGCCGGAACGGATCCCGCTATCCAGATGGACCTCGATCTTGTCACCGACGGCATCCATGATTGCGGGCAATGCACGGATTGAGGACAGGGCACCATCAAGCTGGCGTCCGCCATGGTTGGAAACAATGATGGCATCTGCGCCAACGTTAAGGGCTTCCAGGGCATCACGCGGATCAATGATCCCCTTGATGATCAAGGGCCCATCCCACATTTTGCGGAACTCGCGAATACGGTCCCAATCAAGTGATTCATCGAACGCTTCGGCGGTCCAGGTACTCAGTGAAGAGGGGTCGGCAACCCCCTTGGCATGACCGACGATGTTACCAAAGAAGCGGCGCTTGGTACCAAGCATACCCAGCCCCCACTGCACCTTTGTCATCATGTTGGCGACCGATTTGACGGTCAGCTTGGGCGGGGCAGACAGACCGTTCTTCAGGTCCTTGTGGCGTTGCCCGAGCATCTGAAGATCCACCGTGATGACCGCGGCGGAGCACTTGGCTGCTTTCGCCCGGTCAAAAAGCCGCTTCATGAAATCGTCGTCTTTGAGCGTGTAAACCTGTAACCAGAAGGGCTTGGAGGTGTTCTCGGCAACATCCTCGATCGAACAGATCGACATGGTCGACAATGTGTAAGGGACGCCGAACTTCTCCGCCGCACGGGCAGCCTTGATTTCGCCGTCTGCGCATTGCATGCCGGTCAGTCCGACCGGGGCAAGGGCGACAGGCATGGCGACATCCTGACCGATCATCCGGCTTTTGGTTGAGCGCCCGGCCATGTCAATCGCGACCCGCTGACGCAGGTGAATATCCTGAAAGTCGGTGGTGTTTTCACGGAATGTCTGCTCGGTCCAGCTTCCGGATTCTGCGTAATCGTAAAACATGCGCGGTGCGCGACGTTTATAGATACGTTTCAGGTCTTCGACGCAGGTAATCACTGGCATGAGGTCAACTCCGAATAAAATGCGCTCGGTAATGGTAATACCAGTTTCGGAGGTTATCGCAAACCGAATTGAAAATCAGCTTCTTGTAGGGCCCAAATTGTTTCCGTATTCCGGAATCAGGGTGATGTTGTGGTCGGAAAAGAATTTTAAAAAGGAGGATCGAAAATTCGGAAGGTTGTGATAATAACAATGCATCGAAGAAACATTTTTTGAATTCAAGGTGACATCCAATGGTTGGAACAATGCGACGAGCTTTCAAGACATAAGTGTTTGAACCTCTGTTGGATTACCTTGTGATATGTGAAGGGCCGCTAATGGAGCGGTCTTTTTTTATGCCAATTCGGAAGGTTGGCAATTACCTGAAGCCCAAAGAAAGGGACCCCCGATATGCAGTACAGAAAGCTGCAAGATGATGATCTTCATGCCCTTGACGCATTTCTCGCGACCCATGCCGAAACCAGCATGGTTCTGCGCAGCAATTTGCGAAAAACCGGCATGAACCGACGTCATCATCCGCTTTCAGGCTGCTATTACGGTGAAGTTTCCAGCGATGGCACGGTGACGGCGGTTTTGACTATATTTGGCAACGGTAATGTCTTTGTGCAAACCGGCGGTAAGCCGGTGCCGCGCGATTTGATTGACCAGTTTCGTGCAGAGAATACGCAGGCAGTGGCTGGTTTCTATGGTCCGGCGGATCAGGCGAAAAGCGTGATCGAGATGCTTGGGCTTGGCGATGCGGAATTTGCAATCAATGCATGCGATGCCTTTTATCGTCTTGATCTTGCCAACCTGATCCTGCCGCAAAATGTGCGGTCGGACAGTTTCCAGATGGTTGATGCCGAACGGATTGATCGCAATACGCTGCTGCGTTGGCTGCGCGCCTACGAGATCGAGGCACTGGGCGGACAGGATACGCCAGCTCTTGATAGCCGGATCGCCAGTCGCCTTGTCCATGCGCTAAATGACCGCAACATGTGGGTGCTTGTGGTGGATGGTGTGCCGGTCAGTCTTTCGGGGTTCAACGCCGAACTGCCCGACATGGTCCAGATCGGCCCGGTCTGGACGCCGCCCGAACAGCGCGGCAATGGCTATGCCCGTATCCTGGTCGCCAAAACGCTTCTGGCGGCACGGGCGCGCGGCGTGACCCATGCGGTGCTGTCAACAGATAGCCCGGCGGCGGCGAAGGCTTATGAGGCCATCGGGTTCGAATGTGGCGGCGCGTATCGCTTGGCGTTGTTGGCGAGCCCGGTTAAGCTGCCCGAACCGATTTCATGTCCGTGAGGTGCGCCCGTGACCGGGCCTGAGAGATTGCTGCGTTTTAAACAAATCCTGCTGCCGGTCCTTGGACTGGTGGCAGGGCTATTTGCCGGTATAATGCCGGTTGATGCAGCCGCACAGAATTTATCCCAAGTCCTGTATCGTTTTGAAGACAGGCCGCTGGTTTTGGGGAAATATGGCGCGGTTGCCGATTTTCAGGGTCGGTTGTTTGTGGCCGCGGCAAGTTGCAAGCGCGGCAGCACGTCGGCCTATGGCGCGACGGATGGTATTGTTGGCGCCAAGACGCGCAACGCGATCATGGATTTACAGCCCTGTCTTGATCCGAGTGTTAAAGCGGCCATCGGTGGTGCGAATCCCGGCGCGATCACGGTCGGGCTCTGGAGGTTGCTGATGCCGGCAGAACAGCCCTTTCCCGATGCGATCACGCGGGCCAATCATCTGACCTTCGCACTGGAAGGCACGGATTACGACGCCATCCAGTTCAATTTCTGCCAGTCGCGCAACCCGAGGAGCGGCAAGCGATATCTGGAAGGGGATCCGTGGTGTTATACTAACGATCCCAATGCCTATCTGACCTGGGGGCCGCGCGGGGCGACCGCCGGGGCAGGGGCGGAAATCCAGCAGATTGTCTTTGCCGCCGAATGGGCCAATCCCGGGTTGCTCAATGCCGTCTTTGGCCCGCATACCGATGCGATTCACCGGTTGGCGCTGGGCAATAATCAAAGTGCGTTTGATATCCTGTGTGCGATCTGGATCGATCCGAAACGTCGGGCCGATTTCACCGAAAGGTTCGCACGATATGGTGCATTGCCCGAAGTGCAGCGTGCCTATCGCCGCGTTTATGATGCAGCCAATGCCGATGGCGGAAAAATCGCCCGGTTTTTCAAGATTTATGCTGCGCTAAAGCCTGTTATCGGTCGTGATCCGACGGAAATTGATCTGGCTTATTTTATCGACATGGCGACACATGGCATGGCCCCGCCCGGCAATGTTTCCGATCTGTCGGCAAAGATGGTCAAGTTTGCCAGCCGGACGCGCAAGGTGCCAAGCCCGGGAGAATTGCGCCGCCAGCTTGCCGCGTGGTTGCCATCACAGCACAAATATAACGACCGGATCGCACGTGATGCGATTTTCCTGATTGATGATCCGGAAATCACATTGTCCGATACCCATCGCCGTATCTGGCAACAGCGATCAGGCTTGAAAGCCAGCGATTTTGGTCTTTCGGATCATCGATATGTTTCGGATTATCCGGTGGCAGCGCCGACGGGTTTTGAGAAAATCGAACGGTTTTATACTGTTCTGCCTGAGGATAAGCGCGCCTGTCCGGCCAATGTGCGCAAATCCCGACGTCCGTAAAAGGCAACTTTTCCCTGTGATGCATGTCATCCCTGCATGGGGCATGATCGCGCAATGCAGGGGAAATACCGCCTAAGGGCTTGCATCTGCGGGGCTTGTTTGCCAACATCCGCCCGTTAATCGCGCCCGGTGACCATAAAGGTCCGGGCGAGCCTAAAGGAGCAGGATTTGAAATGAGCGACGTTAAGGTCAAAGTCGGAATTCTCGGTGCCAGCGGATATACCGGGGCGGAACTGGTTCGTATTCTTGCGCACCATGCCGCTTCTGAAATCACCCTGCTGACCGCAGACCGACGCGCCGGGCGTCCGTTCGGGGAGGTTTTCCCGCATCTTGCCCATCTGAAATTGCCGACCATGATCCGGATCGAGGATGCCGACTGGTCGATGGTTGATGTCATTTTCTGTGCGCTGCCGCATGGCACGACGCAGGAAGTGATTGCCGGGTTGCCTGATCATGTCAAAGTTGTCGATCTGTCGGCGGATTTCCGGTTGTTTGATGCCGCGACCTACAAGGAATGGTACGGGGCGGAACATGCCGCACAGGATTTGCAGAAGGATGTGGTTTATGGCCTGACTGAACTGCACCGTGAAAAGATCAAAAAGGCGCGTGTAGTGGCCAATCCGGGATGTTATCCAACCCCGGTGCAGCTTTCGCTGACACCGCTTCTGGAACAGAAGCTGGTGCATGCCGATGACATCATCATTGATGCGAAATCCGGTGTCACCGGTGCGGGCCGTTCGCCCAAGGAAGGCATTCTGTATGCCGAGGTCACCGAAGGCATTCATGCCTATGGCACCGGCGGGCACCGCCATGCGCCAGAAATCGAGCAGGGCCTTGCCTGGGCTGCCGGGCAGGATGTTGTGGTGAACTTTTCCCCGCACCTGATGCCGATGAGCCGGGGCATCCTTGAGAGCATCTATGTCAAAATGACCGATGGCACGACGGCCGAAGACATTCAGGCCGCCCTTGAAAAACGTTATGCCGATGAGCCGTTCGTGCGGGTCCTGCCGTTTGGCGTAACCCCGCAGACACGTCACGTACGTGGATCGAACTATGTTCTGATCGGGGTGGTCAAGGATCGGGTGCCGGGCCGGGTGATCATTGTGGCGGTCGAAGACAACCTTGTTAAAGGGGCATCTGGCCAAGCAGTTCAGAACATGAATGTCATGCTGGGCCTGCCGGAAACCATGGGGCTCGAGATCGAGCCGCTGTTCCCGTAATCCGGTATCGGATCGTCAAAACAGAAAAAAATTGGGGCGCTGTCCAAAAGGATTGCGCCCCTTTTTATTTTTCAAGCGCGCGTTCAAGCACCCTGAAGATACGTTCATCCTGACATTGGGCGACGTTAAAGCGCATCAGGTTTCCAGCTGTTTGCGAGATGCTGAAAACATTTCCGGGGGCAAGAACCACACCATCGGAAAGCGCGTTTCGGGCTAGGGTTGCCGCATCCATGTGATCGGGCAAGCGGCACCATAAAAACAGACCAGCATCGGGATTGATAGCCGGTGTGATGCCAAGGTTGCGAAGCCGGGTTTCTGTGATGGTCATCGTGCGTGCCAGTCTATCGCGCAGGGTTTCCATATATTTGCGATAGGTGCCGTCCTTGAGAACCGCAAAAATCAGTTCGGCGGATAAATTCGGACCGGAAAAACCGGTTGCGATTTTAAGATCGGTCAGACCGTCGATCCAGTCGGCAGAGGCCGCTATATATCCGCATCGAACCGACGCCGAGAGGGTTTTGGAAAAGCTGCCGATATGGATTACGCGCTCTAGCCCGCCCAGTGCGGCCATCCGCGGGGCAGGGGTGTTTTCGAAGTCGGCAAAGATATCATCTTCGATGATGATCAGGTCGTGCTGTTCGGCAATATTCAAAAAACCCGATGCGCAACCATTGGCGAAAGTGACGCACCGGTCGGGTTGTGCAAGCCGGAATTGGTAATGTAAAGGCGCGGTTTCGTTGTTGCGGCGATCCGGGCAAAGGCATCCACATCCGGGCCATTTTCGGTAAAGGGGACGCCAACGATATTGGCGCGATGCGCGCGCAAGAGTGCCTGAAAATTGAAGTAACACGGATCATCAACCAAAACCGTATCGCCCGGTGCGATCAAAAAACGGCACAGCATGTCGATTGCCTGGGTTCCTGACTCTGTCAGAAGCAGATGGTCGGGATGGGCATCAATGCCGTATCCCGCCATGCGACGGGACAGGAAATGACGCAAGGATGCCAGGCCAAGCGGAGTTCCGTAATCGACCAGTGTGGCGTCATCGGCGCGCGAGAGGCTGCGCAAGGCGCGCCTGATTGCGGTTTCGGGCATCCAGTCCGCCGGAAGCCAGCCGCAACCGGGTTTTAGCATATCGGGGCGCGCATCAAGCGACTGTCGTGAGACCCAGAACGGATCAATCGCCCGATCCAGTTTCGGTCCGATCCGGGCGATTGAAAGCGGGGCGGTATGAGGGGCGACATAAAACCCCGATCCGCGTCTGGCCTGAATAACGCCTTCGGCCACCAGTCGATCATAGGCTTCGACAACCGTCGAATTCGACACCTTCATTTGACGGGCAAAGCCACGGATGGATGGCAGACGATCCCCCGCAAGCAGGTTGCGCGTGCCAATCCGGTCACGAATGACATTCATGACGCGGGAGACAAGTGTTCCGTCATCGGGTTGTTTCAATGCCCCGTCAGGTGCCACTGTATTGCTCCTGTAATCAGTACAGTTTGTTCAAATTGTATTTTATTGTGTCTGTTCGGTTCGATGCTGGCAAGCCATAGATAAACCTTCGCACATGACGGAGGTTTTGATGGCAATTGCAGTTCAAAGATCAAGTGGCGGCTGGATTAGCGGGTTGATCGGTATCCTGATTTTCAGTGGATCGCTGCCTGCGACCCGGATTGCTGTCATGGATTTCGATCCGCTGTTTCTTACGGTGGCGCGCGCAACGATTGCCGGACTGCTTGCCGCGACTTTGCTTCTGATATCGCGGCCAAACCGTCCACAGAAATCAGACTGGATGTCGTTACTGGTGGTTGCCGGTGGGGTGGTTGTCGGGTTTCCATTGTTAACGGCCCTTGCGCTTGAACATATCACGTCAGCACGATCAATTGTCTTCATCGGTTTGCTGCCTTTGGCGACAGCGATTTTTGGCGTCTTGCGCGGTGGTGAAAGGCCACAACCCGTATTCTGGCTGTTTTCGATTGTCGGTAGTGGCTTGGTCGCCGGATTTGCCGCCACAGGAAGCAGTGCCGGGGCGTTACGCGGTGATCTTTTTATGCTTGGCGCGGTCATCGTTTGCGGGCTTGGCTATGCCGAGGGTGCAAAACTGTCGCGCCGTCTTGGTGGATGGCAGGTGATCTGCTGGGCGTTGGTGATATCGCTTTTGCCGATGGCGGCATTCTGCGTTGCGACCTTGCCAGATAGCTTTGCCGGAGTTGGCGGTCCGGCATGGTTTGGTCTTGGTTATGTTTCTCTGTTCAGCATGCTGATCGGTTTTTTCTTCTGGTATCGGGGACTGGCGCTTGGCGGCATTGCCGGGGTCGGGCAATTGCAATTGTTGCAACCGTTCTTTGGTCTGCTTTTGGCGGGGATCGTCTTGGCGGAACCTGTTGGCGTGACCATGATGGCGGTCACCGTCGGGGTCGTTGCCTGTGTTGCCGGGGCAAAGCGGTTTTCCAGATAGGGCGGCGGCTTTATTCATTCGCTGTGGATTGGTTTGCCTGCATCCGCTGCATCGTCACTGGCAGGCCAGTAACGTGCATGTACCCTGGCAATAAAACCCTCTTCGCGCAGGTCGGTGATGATTTTCGATATCTGGTCTGTCTGGCTCATTAGCGGGGAATTGCGCGATACCGCAATGTGGATGTCGTTGTGATGGTCCGGGCGAAATGCGGCCTTGCTAATGATATCATCAAGGTTGTTGCGCCGGATTTCAAAATCGACATTGGCATCAGACCCGACAATGGTATCGACGCGATTTGCCTCAAGCATACGCAGAAGCAGCATTTCGCTGCTGGCTTCGAATTTGTTCAGCGATCTATCGCTATCGAATGGTTCGAAATAGCGGGAATCAACGACCGACCCGACTGCAAGCGTTTTAAGATCGGCATATTGCGCGATGTGCGTATTTTTGCCTTGCCGGACATAGAAAACCGGGCTGACGCGGCTATAAGGTGGTTTGATGTAAAACGCGAATTTTTCGCGTTCGGCGGTGTAGGCAAAGCTTGAAAGAATATCGATATCGCCATCTTCAAGCATTTTAAGACATCGCCGCCACGGGCAGGGATGTAGCGACAGAGCCTTGTCCATGCGATGGGCCAGTTCTGTCAGGATCGCCATGTCGATTCCGTGTCGTCCTGTTTCATCGTCGATCACGAATGGTTCCCAGACCGAAAATGCCACGCGCAATTCGCTTGAGCTTGGCCCGGTGGACTGCGCGTACGCATCGCCATTCGTAAGGATTGTGCCGCAAAACGCCGTTGCCACCATCATTATCATGATGCTGGCGCGACGGAAGCCTGCAAAGAGGGAAAAATACTGAATTGCGTGCATCTTCACGATTTGAATGAGAACGGGGTTTCCATATCCACATGTTAGAATTTAAACTGCCAAATCAAGATGCCGCTATTTTCCCGGTAACGGGCAAGTGCAGTGCCAGTGAAAACCGATCCCAGAAGTGAAAGGTCGTTAGACCATGATCCTGTCCTATCGCGGGGTACGCCCGACTATTGACGAGACGGCCTTTATCGCGCCGAATGCGACCATCATTGGCGATGTTGAAATCGGGGCGGAGACCGGGATCTGGTTTGGCTGCGTCATTCGTGGTGACGTGCATGAAATTCGCATCGGATCGCGGACCAATATTCAGGACCTGACCATGGTGCATGTCGCCAAGGGAAAGTTTGGAACCTATATCGGCGACGATGTTACTATTGGCCATTCCGCCGTCATCCATGCCTGCACACTGGAAGACAGAAGTTTCGTCGGCATGAGTGCCACGGTCATGGATGGTTGTGTGATCGAGCAGGGCGCAATGCTGGGGGCGGGGGCGCTTCTGGCACCCGGAAAACGCATTCCGGCGGGGGAGCTTTGGGCCGGTGTCCCGGCACGCAAGGTGCGAGATCTGACGCAGGAAGAAATCGAGTTTTTCAAAGTATCTGCGGATCGTTATGCCGATCTTGCGCAGGAATATCGTGTGACAATTCCCGATGACCTGAAATCTGAGTAACAATCGCGATTGTCAAACGCAAAGGATCTTCTTGCCTGTGGCAGGACGCTACGATAGCAAGTAATTCAGAAAAACCATATAAACAGGCCGCGCGCCACCACGCCCGGCGATCAGGAAACGGAACCGGGAAATGACGCGTTGGCAGGCGAATGCCGTAATCGTCTTTGTTGCCCTTATTTGGGGTACGACTTTTGTCGTCCAGCAAACCAGCATGGACAATATTGGCCCGCAATATTTTACCGGTGTGCGGTTCCTTCTGGGGACGTTTGTGGTGCTGCCGTTTGCGCTGCGTGAATTGCGCAAAATGAAGCGCGAAGGACGGACGCTTTCGAGGGTCAACACGCTTGGCCTTATCGTTACCGGCGTTTCAATGTATCTGGCCAGCATCCTGCAACAGATCGGCATCATCGATACGACCGTGACCAATGCTGCGTTTCTGACGGCGTTTTATGTGCCTCTGGTACCGGTACTGGCTTTCGCTGTTTTCCGGGCAAAGCCGCATTGGTCGGTTTGGCCGGGCGGAATAATGTGCGTTTTGGGTACATATCTTCTGAGTGGCGGGAACCTCTCGGCACTTGGTAAAGGTGACTTCTGGGTGATGGGAAGTGCGCTGTTCTGGGCTGTTCAGGTGGTGATGATCGGTGTAATGGTGACGCGCACCAATACCCCCGCGCTGGTCGCTGCCGTTCAGTTCTTTATTACCGGTCTGCTTGGCATGGCGATGGGCGGCATGTTCGAGACTTTCAGCTTTGCCGATATCCAGAATGCCGGATTTGAAATTCTTTATGCCGGGATCATGTCGGCCGGGATCGCCTTTACCCTGCAGGCGGTGGCGCAGAATTATACCGAAGCAGCAGATGCCGCGATCATCATGAGTGCCGAGGCGGTATTTGCCGCAATTGCCGGGGCGTTTTTCCTGGGCGAGCGGTTGGCACCCGCCGAATATGCCGGATGCGGTGTTATCCTTGCCGCGATCATTGGGGTGCAGTTGTTGCCGATGATGGGGCGTCGGCCCAAAGTTGCCATTTGATCAATATCGGGGGTTTCATCGCCCCGAATTAAAGGACGGTAACCATTGACCTTTATCAAGGCAGAGTGCAATTAAGGTATTGTAAGTGATTATTGGTCGCGATCATGCGGCCACCAGTGAATACCGGATATCGAACATGCCTGTCTTGTCGCGCGTTTCCAGCATGCCCCTTCGCGGGTTTCTTCACCTTGGTTGTGCGTTTGCAACTACGATGCTGATGATTGGTGCCGGTGGTGTCGGGATTACCAGTGCAAAGGCGCAAAATGGCCTTGGTGCGCCGAATTCGTCCGCGGCCTTGCTGGCGGAACTGGCAAGCAATACGTCTTCGTTTGCAGATAAAGCGGCACTGGGCGAAGCACTTTATTTCGATACCAACCTGTCAAAAAACCGGACGCAGGCCTGTGCAAGTTGTCATGAACCGACAACTGGGTTCCGTGATCCGCGTTCCGAAATCGCCCATGGAGCCTATTCGCTTGGCGATGATGGTGCGTCGCTTGGCGACCGCAATGCGCCGATGGCGGCATATGCGAAGTTCGCACCCGATTTCCATTTCAAAGAAGACGGCACGCCGGTTGGCGGGCAGTTCTGGGATGGGCGCGCGAAGGATTTGGCCGAGCAGGCCGGTGGGCCGCCGCTTAACCCGGTTGAAATGGGCATGCCTGACAAGGCAACTGTTGTCGCGCGCCTTCAGGAAGATGAAGATTACGTCGAAAGCTTCAAGTCATTGTTTGGTGACGATGTCTGGAGCGATACGGACCGTGCTTATGCTGCAATGACTGATGCGATTGCCGCGTTCGAACGCACCGATCAGTTCGCACCCTTTGATTCAAAATATGATCGTTTCCTGCGCGGGGAATACAAAATGACGCCGCAGGAAGAATTGGGGCGTGTGCTTTTCTTCTCGCAGCAATTCACCAACTGCAATGTCTGCCATCAACTTAAATCGTCGCCGACGGCAGAGGGCGAGACATTCACAAATTACGAATATCATAACATCGGCGTCCCCAGAAACGTTGCCGTACGGTTGGAAAATGCCAAGGACCCGGACTTTACCGACAATGGATTGCTTGATAATCCGGCAATTGATGATCCGGCCCATAAGGGCAAGTACAAAACGTCGTCGCTGCGTAATGTCGCCGTCACCGGACCGTATATGCATAACGGTGTGTTTTCCGATTTGCGCACGGTGATCAAGTTTTACAACAAATATAACAGTCGCGCGAAATCGGCCCAGTTGAATCCGGAAACCAAACAGCCGTGGGGCGATGCCGAAGTCCCCGAGACCATTTCCCTTAAAGAGCTGGAGCAGGGGGACGCCCTTGATACCAAGCGCATAGATGCGCTGGTCGCGTTCCTTAAAACACTGACCGACGCCCGTTACGAGCCGCTTCTGGCCGAGCAGGAAGAAGTCGCAGCCAAGGCCAAGAAGAAATAGGATTACCGGCCGCGAATGGTTTCCAGCACGGCACTTTGTGCAAGATCGCCAAGTCCGGCTTCGATGGCGCGGTCAAACATTTCGGTGGCTGATCTGCCAACCGGCAGGTCAAGGCCAAGTTCATCGGCAAGCCACATGGCATAACCGGCATCTTTGGCGCGCAACGCGGTTGTGAAATGGATGCCTTCATTGTGATTGCCGCTGATCATGCCCGGGATCGTCATGACTCCGGCCCGGCTGGCAACGGCACCATTGGCAAATGCGTCTGCAACCAGATCGCCATCCAGTCCGGCCTTTTGTGCCACCGCAACCAGTTCGGCGGCAGCGGCAATGTGGACCGCCCCCAAAAGGTTGTTCATCAGCTTGTAGATTGTCCCCGATCCAATAGGCCCGAAATGCACGATACGGTTGGCAACGGCTTCCATGATCGGGCGTGCCTGTTTCAGGACGGCGTCATCCGCACCGATTAAAAACATGGTTTCGCCCGCGGCAACCTGTGCCGGCACCGCGGTGACCGGTGCATCGACATAAAGGCAGCCTGCCGTCATGATCTTGCCGGACAGTTCCAGAACGAACCCGTGCGAAAGGGTGGAACACTCGATGGCAAGCGCCCCCGGCGTCATTGCACCAAGTGCCCCATTTTCGCCCAGCCAGACGGTTTCAGATGCAATATCGTCGGCCATGAAGGAAAGGACTGCGTCAACATCACTTGCCGCCTCGGCTGGTGTCGCGCAGGCAATGGCCCCCTTGGCAACCAACGGTTCGATTTTGGCAGCACTACGGTTCCAGACCTTGACCGGATAGCCTTGTTCAAGCAGGCGCGAAATCATTGCAGACGCCATGCGGCCTGCGCCTAGGAAACCGATTTTCTGGGGCATGATATTTTCCTTCGGACCAAAGAAACGGCCCGCCACCTCGGGCGGGCCGGAAATTCCAGTTATCAAGAGATGATCAGGAAAGCTGCACTTTGACATATTCACCCGGTGCCGGGCCAAGCACTTTAAGCTTGCCATCGCCCGGTTTGCGGGCGTCGACTTGCCCTCCGGAACGGCGGCTGATCCAGTTTTGCCAATCGGTCCACCATGATCCTTCATGCTGGACCGCCTTGGCGAGCCAGTCATCGGGATTGGGGGGATTGCGATTATAAGTCCAATGGCAATATTTGTTGGCTGCGGGCGGGTTCACCACACCGGCAATATGACCCGATGCCGATAGCACGAATTTCACCTGGCCTGACATCAATTGGGTTCCGGCATATGTTGCCTGCCACGGTGCAATATGGTCCTCGCGGGTGGAGAGGAAATAGACCGGGATTTTGATGTCGCGAAGGTCGATCTTTTCGCCCAGAATCGTAATGCCACCCGGTTCACGCAGCAGGTTCTTGTTATACATGTTGCGCAGATAGAAGCTATGCATTGCCTTGGGCATCCGGGTCGAATCGGAATTCCAGTACAAAAGATCGAACGGGAAGGGATCCTTGCCTAGCATGTAGTTGTTGACCACAAATGACCAGATCAGGTCATTGGCACGCAGCATGTTGAACGACATCGCCATGTCGCGGCCGTCAAGATAGCCGTCCTTCGACATGCGGTTTTCAAGGCTTTCGATCTGTTCGTCATCGACAAAAACCGAGAGTTCGCCGGGTTTTTCAAAGTCGGTCAGGGTGGTAAAGAACGTCGCCGATTTGATGCGTTCATCGCCAATCTTGGCCATATAGGCCAGCATGGCCGCCAGAAGCGTTCCGCCAAGGCAGTAGCCGATAGCGTTGACTTCCTTTTCGCCGGTTGCCTTTTCGATCATGTCGAGTGCCGCAAGCACGCCGTCACGCCCGTAATCTTCAAAGCTTTCTTCGGCAAGTTTGCTGTCCGGGTTGACCCACGACAGGACAAAAACCGTGTGGCCCTGATCAACAGCCCATTTGATGAATGAATTTTCCGGGCGCAGATCAAGGATGTAATATTTGTTGATCCATGGCGGCACGATCATAAGCGGCCGTTTCGCGACCTTTTCGGTTGCCGGTTTGTATTGCAGCAGTTCCATCAGCTGCGTCCGACCGATCACCGATCCTTCGGTGGTTGCGACATTCTCGCCGATCTTGAAAGCGTCCAGATCTGTCATTTTGATCTGAAGCTTGCCCTTGCCGCGTTCCAGATCGTCCAGAAGGTTGCTGAGCCCCTTAAGAAGGTTTTCACCGCCACTTTCGATGGTGGCGCGCAGGACTTCCGGGTTGGTCATCATGAAATTGGTCGGCGAAATCGCGTCCGCAAACTGCCGGGTATAAAATTCGACCTTTTGGGCGGTTTTTTCATCCAGCCCGTCAACATCATGGACAACATTCTGCATCCATTGCGAGGACAGCAGATAGGATTGTTTGATGAAATCAAAAAGTTCGTTGTTTTCCCACGCTTCGTCGCGGAATCGACGATCCCCCTTTTGCGGGAAGGCGACAGGTTCCGATTCCTGCCCCAGCATACGCATCGTTGTATTGTGCCAGAGCATATAATATTGCTGCCACAGGTCCATTTGTGCTTCGACCAGTTTGGTCGGATTTTGCATCATATGGGTGGTCAGTTCGACAAATGCCGATCCGATATTAAGCGGGTCCGGGTCGGAAATTTCCGGGTCTTCTGCCTGTTTTGCAAGGAAGTCTGACACAAGTCTTTGACTTCTCTCCGCTATTTCTGCCATCGCTGATGACAGCTCTTCGGGATCAGGAAGATGAATTTCGGTTTCTTTGGCCTGTTGATCGTTCATGGCGCATTCCCTTATGATACGGCCGCCGGTGCATCGGAACATAAAACGGGAAATCCGATCTTTGCGATATCGCAATCATTTTCCCGTTTTATGATCCAATGCTCTCAAACTGCGTGCTGGGTTGAAACTCTGCTTGATCCCAAGCTTATCATGGCCTTAGCCTAGCTCGCTGATGAGGGGTAATACAAGAATTATAAGGTGACGGATTTGTCGCAATCTTCAACGGCAACGTCACACATAACATAGTTTGGAGCAGCGAAATCAAATGGGCGTTCTGAAATCGACGACATGGCGGTGGTCGGGGCACGGGTCCGCGAAAGGTAAATTGCGGCCCTTGCTGCATGCGGGATCGGCGCTTGCTGTTGTGCTGATGCTGGGCGCCTGTTCTTCGGT
The DNA here is from genome assembly GCF_000300235.2 of Thalassospira xiamenensis M-5 = DSM 17429. Taxonomy (NCBI): domain Bacteria; kingdom Pseudomonadati; phylum Pseudomonadota; class Alphaproteobacteria; order Rhodospirillales; family Thalassospiraceae; genus Thalassospira; species Thalassospira xiamenensis. The sequence goes on from NZ_CP004388.1 coordinate 1,714,499, forward strand.
CCCTGATGCAATCAATCCGGTCGAATGGGGAAAATCGATTGGTGATGCTTTTGACGGCGACGAGGAAACTGCTGCCAAGTCGGATCAGCCGATTCCGGGTGAAGACGAAGATTATCCGCGTCTGGCCGATACGCCGGCCAAGCCGGTTGTGACCGGTGATGCCGAACGTGATGCGCTTGTCGCAGGTTTGGCAGCAGACCGCGCCAATGCGCAATATTCCCAGTCGGGCCGTCGTCAAAGCACGCCGCCGGTCAACGCGCTTCAGCCGCAGCCGCAGCAAAGTGCCGAAAGTGTTGATATGCCGACGATTGCGCCGGCTCCAACCACATCTGTTAGCAGTAGCGCCATGGCGGAGCCGCAAAAATCAGCTGAAACCAAGGCAACTGCAACTGCTAGTGCCACAACGGGCAGTGCTGTGACTTCGGCGCAGTCCGGTTCTAGGATTGCCGATGAATGGAGTGCCAAGGCACCGGCTTCCGGACCCGTTCCAACACCGCAACCTGCGCCCGAGAAGCCCGATATTCTGAAATCTGAACAGGAAAGAGCCGAGTCTTCACAAGTCGTGCCCGGATCGTCAGGATCATCAACCGGTGACCCGGTGATGGACCAGTACAATCGGCGTCTTGCAGAAGGTCAGGGCGTGTTTGCCAATGAACCGCCGGCACAATCATTTGACTATTCTGCCTATTCCGATAACGGGGCGGTAATTGTCGATGAAAGCCAGCTTGGTAGCGGTGGCAATGCCTATCTGTCCGATTCTGCCATGCCCTATGCCGAAACCGCGAACGAGGTTCTGGCATCGCGTCTTGGTGTGCGTTCCGTTGATACGCTGGGACCAAGTGTGAATGGTGTGCAGGTCGCACAAATCCAGTTTGGCCATGGTTCGTCGAATCTGTCGGGCACGGATAACAATGTCCTGAGCCAGGTTGCCCAAGCGTGGCGTCAGACCGGCGGCATCCTTCGTATTATTGGCCATGCGTCGATGCGTACCGCGAATATGAGCCTTGAAGAACATCTGGCGATCAACCGTCAGGTTTCGGAACAGCGCGCTTCGTCGGTGGTGTCGCAGCTTGTGTCTCTCGGTGTTAACCCTGACGCGATCTTTGTCGGGGCCGACGGATCGGCTGACCCGCGCTATTATGAAGGCGTTCCTGCCGGTGAAGCCGGAAACCGCCGTGTTGAAATCTTTATGGATTATTGATCCTAAAAAAGGTACATCCTTCGAATTGTACGGCGCGCCACCCGCATTTTGTCGTGTGGCGCGCAATTTTTTTCAATTCGACGACCCGGTTTTCGCAGGAAATTCGAAAATCGGCGAAATGACGAGGATGTAGGATAATGTCCCAGGAATTCCATCGCATAAAACGCCTCCCGCCATACGTATTTGCTGAAGTAAATGCGATGAAAGCGGCGGCGCGGCGAGCGGGAGAGGACATTATCGACTTCGGCATGGGCAACCCGGACCCGGCCACGCCGCAACATATTGTCGACAAGCTGGTTGAAACGATCAAGAATCCGCGCACGCATGGTTATTCCATGTCGCGCGGTATCCCCGGTCTGCGCAAGGCGCTGGCGGCTTATTACGGGCGCCGGTTCGGGGTGGATATTGATCCTGAAACCGAAACCGTTGTGACGCTGGGCTCCAAGGAAGGGCTTGCGAACCTCGCCGCAGCCATCACCAGCCCGGGCGACATCATTCTGGTGCCCAATCCGTCCTATCCGATCCATGCGTTCGGTTTCATCATTGCCGGTGCGGCGTTGCGCCACATTCCGATTGGTCATGACGAACAGGGCGAATTCAACGCCGAAAGCTTTATGGAGCAACTGCATCGGGCGGTGAAACATTCGGTCCCGAAACCGAGTGCAGTGGTCCTGAACTTCCCGGCCAATCCGACATCGCTGGTGGTTGACCTTGATTTCTATAAGGAAGTTGTCGATTTCTGCCGGGCGCAGGAAATCTATATCCTGTCGGATATCGCCTATTCGGAAATCTATTTTGATGGCAATCCGCCGCCCTCAATCCTTCAGGTCGAAGGGGCGAAAGACATTGCCGTTGAATTCTATTCCCTGTCGAAAACCTATTCGATGGCGGGATGGCGCATCGGTTTTGCCACCGGCAACAAAAAGCTGATCAATGCACTGACGCGGATCAAGTCATATCTTGATTACGGTGCATTTACCCCGATTCAGGTGGCGGCAACGGCAGCATTGAACGGCCCGCAGGATTGTGTCGAAGAATTCCGTAACCTGTATCGTGACCGTCGCGATATCTTTATCGAAGGTATGCAAAGTGCCGGATGGCATATTCCGGTCCCGGCGGCGACCATGTTTGCCTGGGCCCCGATTCCCAAGGCGTTTGAAGAACTCGGATCGCTTGATTTTTCCAAGCTTCTTTTGCAGGAAGCGGGCGTTGCGGTGGCACCGGGACTTGGCTTTGGCGAATATGGTGATCGTCATGTGCGTATCGCGCTTGTTGAAAACAAACATCGCATCCGGCAGGCCAATCGTAATATCAAGGCATTCTTCCAGAAATATCCCGATGCAGAATCTGCACGTGAACTGTTGAAGAAATCCGTCTGATATTCGATAAAGCATTCTATGTTTCGCCCGGGACATGTCCCGGGCGAAGTTTTGTGTGCGTATCAGATGTTGTAAAAGACTCCGTCGCGCATGCGCAAATCCAACCACGGCATGAGGAGTTATCGTGCAAAACGTCGTAAAAATCGGTGTGGCAGGCCTTGGTACGGTCGGTGCCGGAACCGTTAAACTGCTGAGCGAACACAGGGATAATCTGATGGACCGTTCCGGTTCCCCGATGATTGTCACAGCAGTATCGGCGCGCGATCGAACTCGGGACCGTGGATTTTCGACCGAAGGCATTACCTGGTACGAAGATGCCCGTGACCTTGCAACTGACAAGAATGTCGATGTGGTTGTTGAAACCATTGGCGGTTCGGACGGCATTGCCTATGACGTCTGCAAGGCCGCCCTTGAAAACGGCAAGCATGTCGTGACGGCCAACAAGGCGCTGATTGCATTACATGGGGTGGAACTGGCACGCATTGCCGATGCAAATAACGTGACCATCGCCTATGAGGCCGCGGTTGCTGGCGGTATTCCGGTGATCAAGGCGCTGCGCGAAGGATTGGCGGGGAATGTCATTTCTCGCGTGACAGGGATTCTGAACGGGACGTGCAACTATATCCTGACCACCATGCGCGAACAGGGGCGTGACTTTGCCGATGTTCTGGCCGAGGCGCAAAAACTTGGCTATGCCGAAGCCGACCCGACCTTTGACGTTGATGGTATTGATGCCGCGCACAAGCTTGCGATCCTGACCAGCCTTGCCTTTGGGGTCGAAGTCGACTTTGACGCGATTGCGGTTGAAGGCATTCGCAGCGTTTCTGCCCTTGATATCCAACTGGCTGAAGAACTTGGTTATCGCATCAAGTTGCTGGCGATTGCCAAACAGACGTCTGAGGGCATCGAGCAGCGTGTTTCACCGGTTCTTGTTGACCGCAGCACCCAGATTTCAAAAGTTGAAGGTGTGTTTAACGCAGTCGTGCTTGAAGGCGATTATGTCGGGCCGGTCGTCCTGCAGGGGCGTGGGGCGGGCGAACGTCCGACCGCATCGGCTGTGGTTGCCGACCTTGTTGATATTGCGGCCGGGCGCAATGCGCCGGTCTTTGGTGTTCCGGCGGATCGTTTGAAAAAGAATGTGCGGGCCTCGCTCGAAAAGCATGTCGGGCCTTATTACCTGCGTCTGATGGTATGGGATCGCCCGGGTGTCATGGCCGAGGTCACCGCGACCCTTGCCAAGCATGGTGTGTCGATGGCGTCCATGATCCAGCATGGCCGGGCCGAGACTGAGGGTGGGGTTGTTCCGGTGGTGTTCGTGACCCACGAAACCAGCGAAGCGGCGATGTCCGGGGCGCTTTCCGACATTTCGGCGTTCGAAAGCAATTCGCAGCCGCCGGTCCTGATGCGGATCGAAGGATTTACTTCGTAACAAAACAAAAAAAAGACATATGCGCCTCGCAGGTATAATACCGCGAGGCGTAATTATAAGTCCCGAGCCAAACGGGACACGCCGGGAAACAGAAAGACGGGGCCCCCAGACCCCGCGTTAATGACGAGGATGAAGTTATGGATCGAAATCTCGCGCTTGAAACCGTTCGTGTTACCGAAGCCGCAGCACTTGCCTGTTCCGGGCTTATGGGGCGCGGTGATGAAAAGGCCGCTGACCAGGCCGCCGTGGACGCAATGCGCAATGCCCTCAACAGCATGGATATTCGCGGTACCGTCGTGATCGGCGAAGGTGAACGCGACGAAGCGCCGATGCTGTTTATTGGCGAAGAAGTCGGTTCGGGCGAAGGCCCGGAAATCGATATCGCACTTGATCCGCTTGAAGGCACGACCATCTGCGCGACTGGTGGCCCGAACTCGTTGGCCGTTGTCGCCATGGCGGAAAAGGGCGGGTTCCTGAACGCACCGGACACCTATATGGACAAAATCGCCGTTGGTGGTGGTCTGCCAGATGATGTTGTCGACCTTGATGCCAGCCCGGCCGAAAACCTGAAAAGCCTTGCCTCGGCAAAGGGTTGCGATGTTTCCGATCTGGTGGTTTGCATCCTTGATCGCCCGCGCCATCAGGAAATCATCGCCAAAACCCGTGAAGCCGGTGCGCGTATCATGCTGATCGGTGATGGTGACGTTGCCGGTGTTATCGCGACCTCGCAGAAAACGTCGGGTATTGATCTGTATATGGGAACCGGTGGTGCGCCCGAAGGTGTTCTTGCGGCGGCCGCCCTTCGTTGCATCGGTGGGCAGTTCCAGGGACGTTTGGTCTTCCGCAATGATGACGAAATCGCGCGCGCCAAAAAATGGGGCATCGAAGACCTGACCCGTAAATACAAACTGACGGAACTTGCCAAGGGCAATGTCATGTTTGCGGCAACCGGTGTGACCGATGGCGCAATGCTGCGCGGTGTGCGCCGTTTCGCCAATGGTGCGGAAACCGAAAGCATCGTGATGCGGTCGCAGTCGGGCACGGTGCGCTATGTGCGCGCGGTTCACGATTTCAGCCGGAAAATCTGGTACAAGTAATTCGCCAAAGCGGATCGCGAAAACAAGGGAGTGCCTTTGCGCTCCCTTTTTTCGTTTATCGCTTGCGGGGATAGGCTGTCCGGGTTACATCCTCCGCCCCTTGAAAATGAAACGCCTTTGCCGGAGCCGCCATATGTCCGAAATTATCGCCCTTGATTTTGGTACGACCAATTCGGTGCTTGCCGTGGCCGACAGCAACGGCAATGTGCAATCGGCAACGTTTGAGGTCGGGCAGAACAGTTTCGATACCTATCGAACCATCCTGTATTTCTGGGAAGAACAGAAGCTGACCACACCCGGTGCGCCGATCAGTTTGCAAAGCTGTTCCGGGCCGTTTGCCATGGCCGAATATCTGAAGGAAAGTCAGGATTGCCGACTGATTCAGTCGATCAAATCCTATCTGGCGTCCAAGGATTTCGAGGGCACCGAGATTTTCGGCAATGTCTATACGATCGAAGATCTGATCGCGACGTTCCTGACCCAGATACATCATCACGCGCAATACAGCCTTGGCGGCCTTGGCTATCGGGTGATTTCCGGGCGTCCGGTCGCGTTTGCCGGAACAAATCCCGATAACGATTATGCCGAAATGCGCCTACGTGCGGCCTATGAGCAGGCCGGGTTCGAGGTCGAGGCCATGGTGTTCGAGCCCTTGGCGGCAAGCTATTATTACGGTCGGCAGCTTGATAAACCCGAAACCGTTCTGGTCGCCGACTTTGGCGGGGGTACCAGTGACTTTTCGGTGATCCGCTTTACACCGGGCATGGGGATTCGCGGGGTTCAGGCGCTTTCGCATACCGGTCTTGGCATTGCGGGCGACAGCTTTGATTACCGCATCATCCAGAAAGCCATCTGGCCGCGTCTTGGTTTTGGCAGCGAATATCGCACGATGGGGGCGGCATTGCCGGTGCCGCGCCAGTATTACACCGCGTTTTCGCGCTGGCATTACCTGTCGATGATGCGCCAGCCCAAGGTGATCAACGAAATCAGAAGCCTGATCCGGACCGCCGAACAACCCGACGATATCGAAGATCTGGTAACAATCATCGAAGAAGAACTGGGCTTCCACCTGTATCAGGCGGTGTCAAAAGCCAAGGCGGAGCTTTCAAGCGAGCAAAGCACGATCCTGCAATTCAATCATGCCGGGGTCGAGATCGAGGAACGCCTGACACGTGCCGATTTCGAAGCTGCGATTGCGCCTGATATCGCCGATATCGAAAAGGCCGCCAAGCTGTGTCTTGAGCAGGCGGGTATTCAGGCCCACGAAGTATCACGCGTTTTCATGACGGGTGGGACGTCCTATGTCCCGGCGGTGCGCAAAATCTTTGAAGACGGCTTTGGCCAGGAACGGGTCGAAATTGGTCAACCATTCCTGTCGGTTGCGCATGGTCTTGCGCTAATTGCAGCGGATGAGGGGATCGTTTAGCAACTAAAACTGCCCTGACACTGGGTTTCAAGCAGGATCACGGCCACCGTTATCAGGACAAACCCGATCACGCCAAGGCCGTAAAGCCACAGCGATTTCGGGTGGTTCTTTAAAATCCACGGCAGGATGCCGCCCATCAGGCACAGCACCGGAAACGCCAGAACGGCAAAAAACAGAAACCAGGTCAGGTTGTTTTCGTCCGAGCCCGGTGCATCGAATATCATCGGTGAAAACATCACCAGTGGGGCGGCCATCAAGGCACCCAGAATGGAAAGGACGGTAAGGCCGATCCGAAGGCCTTTTCTATGGTTCATTGCGCGTATCCGCTTTTTGTTTATCCCGGCAGTCTGCACAGCTTTGACGTGTGTGCAAGAAGTTGCAGGCAGGCGCATGTTTTTCACGATGCGAAATCGTCACTTCTTTTTGTGAAAGATCGATCACACTTATCTTCAGGTTATCAAGGGGCGGGCATTCGTTGCTGTATAAGGCCCGATGAGCTTTTTCAGGGAGGATGATTGATGAGCAGTGAAAGTGACGCACATGTTATTGCACGGTTGACGGGCCAGATGCTGCCGTCCCTTGCGTTGGCGGCAACCGATGGCCAGGCGGTTGATCTTGCGATCCTGACCGGGCGCAGCGTTGTCTATGCGTATCCGCGCACAGCCGAACCTGACAAGGCATCCCCCGATGGGTGGGATGAAATCCCCGGTGCAAAGGGCTGCACGCCGCAATCCTGTTCCTTCCGCGATCACGCCAAGGAGCTGTCGGCTGTGGGTGTGGATCACCTATTCGGGCTTTCCAGCCAGACCACGGAATATCAGAAGGAAGCTGCCGAACGGCTGCATCTGCCATTTGCGCTTTTGTCCGATGCCGATCACCGGTTCAAGGAATCCATGGCGATGCCGGACTTCATCATTGATGACATGCGGCTGTTCAAACGCCTGACCATGATCATTGATGATGGCAGGATTGCCAAGGTTTTCTATCCGGTTGATGCCCCGGCCGAGGATGCCGAAAATGTCTTGCGCTGGTGCCGTGATAATCCGAAGGGCTGATGGATTAAAATATCCGGTTTAAGCGCGCCCCGGATTAGGCTATTTCAATGAGCATGACAGACCATGCGCAAGAAAAGACATTTTTGGGAATAGAGCGATCCGTTACCGGTAAATGGTGGCGGGAACGCAATCTGGATGATCGGCTGGCAACCACCATTGCCCAGCGTTTTGGCGTTCCCGAAGTTGTCGGGCGGGTGATGGCGGCCCGCGATATCGGGCTGGATGATGCCGAAAGTTTCCTGAACCCGACCTTGCGCGACCTGATGCCCGATCCATCGACCTTGAAGGATATGGACAAGGCAGCCGCCCGTATTGCCGATGCGGTGATCAAGGGCGAGAATATCGCGGTTTTTGGCGATTATGACGTTGATGGCGCGACCAGTACCGCGCTGTTAAAGCGCCTTTTTGCGGCCCTTGGGCGCGATGTGGTCGTGCATATCCCGGACCGCCAGAAAGAAGGATATGGTCCCAATAGTCCGGCCTTGCTGGATTTGCAACGTCGTGGTGCCAATCTGATCCTGACGGTCGATTGCGGGGTGACGGCCTATGCGCCGCTGACCGATGCCAAGGAAGCCGGGATCGAGATCATCGTTGTTGATCACCACGCGGCCGAGCCAGAATTGCCACCCGCCGTTGCGGTGGTCAACCCGAACCGTCTTGATGATGAAAGCGGCCTTGGGCATTTGTGCGCCGCGGGTGTTGCCTTTTTGCTGGCTGTTGCGATCCTGCGCGAATTGCGTTCGCGTGGCTGGCTGGAACAGGCAGGCATTCGTGCGCCCGATTTGCGCAACTGGCTTGACCTTGTGGCACTTGGCACGGTTTGCGATGTGGTGCCACTGCGCGGGCTTAATCGGGCATTCGTGACGCAAGGCATCAAGATCATGCGCCATCGCCACAATGTCGGCATGGCGGCGCTGGCCGATATTGCCGGGGTAAATGAAACGCCCAGTGCCTATCATCTTGGATTCATGCTGGGGCCGCGGGTGAATGCCGGTGGGCGGGTAGGGGAGTCGTTCCTTGGGACGACGTTGCTTTCGGGCGATGATCCCGCCCAGGCGCTGGATATCGCGCGCAAGCTTGATGAATATAACCGTGAACGCAAGGCGATCGAGGATATTGTGCTTGATCAGGCGATCAGCGCGGTTGAAAGTCAATCAAAGGTTGGTGCAATGGTGCTGGTCGGCGGCGAAGACTGGCACCCTGGTGTGATCGGTATTGTCGCCAGCCGTTTGAAGGATCGTTACCACGTGCCGGCCCTTGTGATGGGCATGGTTGATGGCGTTTACAAAGGATCAGCGCGTTCGGTGCGCGGGATTGACCTTGGGGCCGCGATCATTGCTGCACGGCAGGCGGGGCTTTTGATCAATGGCGGCGGGCATGGGATGGCGGCTGGTTTCACCCTTGATCCGGAAAAACGCCCGGCATTCGAAGAATTTCTTGAAACCCGGTTTGCCAAAATCATCGCTGAAAATGATATTCGCCCGACCATGACGGTTGATGGTGGCCTGCATGCGATGGGGGCGACGCTTGATCTGATCGAGGCCCTCGAAAAGCTTGGCCCGTTTGGTGCCGGCAATGCCGAGCCGCGCTTTGTTTTCCCGGAATGCCGGGTAGTCAAGGCTGACGTAGTGGGCGCTGATCACGTGCGTTGCATATTATCGGGCAGCAATGGCAAGGGGCGCCTTAAGGCCATTGCATTTCGCTGCCTTGACAATGACATGGGCCAGACTCTGCTGAAGCATGGCGGGCGGCCCTTGCATATCCTTGGCCATTTGCGGCGCGACAGCTGGCAGGGGCGTGATGGTGTGCAATTGATGATTGACGACATTGCCCTACCGGTTCTCGGCTAAGGTACATTTTCAGGTCCTTGTACCGGGCCGTTAAAGCGGCCCGGTAACGCGCGGAATTAAATGCGGAAACTGCCTAGGCGTTCTTTCAGCTTTTGTCCGCGCGGCGTTCTTGCTGCCGATCAAGAATAATGGTGATCGCCTGCGACAATATGGTGGCCATCTCGCTGCTATCTCGATTATTTTCGAGGTTCTCGACGATCTGGTCATAGGCACCAATAATGTCATTGGCAATTTGAGGGCTGTTCGTGATGCCTTCGGCTGCGAGAAATCCGCTTATGATGGCGATAAGGATCTCGCGTTCTGCTGGCCCGGTACAATATGGATTTGGTGCCCGGGTTGTTTCAGGCTCGTTCACTGTATTCGGTTTCTTCGCGGTTCCCCTTGGGGGCTCACCTGTTGCGATCCACTGCAAAGAGATACCCTTTGAGATGGCAAGGCGGGCAACGCCGACAAAGCGAGGTTCCGATTGTGCCTGACACCATCTGTTCAATTGTTCAGGGATGATACCGGCGATCCGGGCTGCATCTTTTTTTCGATCAAACATATCGACGACATGGCGAATGCGATCCCCAAGCGCGCTATCAAGTACGGGCAAAGGGGCGTCTGTATCCCGCCTATCCATGATGCACGCAGTATATTGCCGGCTGTGAAACGTCATTACCCGGTTTCCGCAAAATGCTGGAGTAACGAAATTTTTTAGTTGAATGTCGAATTTTTTCGTTGTAAATCTTGCTCATGTTCAACTTTAACTGGCTTTTTTAACCAAAGGGCTTGGTTTTGTTGTTCGGGCTTGGGGATCGGCGAAGAGTGGGCGCCGAAAGAATCGAAAACAGCATACTACATCAACATGTTCTAAAATTAGACTGCTACCCTTTCGGACGGAATCCATCTTGCACGTGGCATGTTAGCGTCACGTGAAGGCGCATTCTTGTTCAAATGGATGGTTCCCTTTGAATCTAGATATGTACGACGTTACTGGCAATCAACATGTCGGGCTACCATGTTGAATAAACAGGTTATGTGACAGTTCGTTCTTTCGGTCCTGCAAGTTTCTTTTTTGCGGCTTTTTGCATTTCATAGCTGACAGGGAAACATATGCGACGGACGGGTATATTCTTTCATCCAAAGGAGCGGCGAGGCATTACGATTTTGCGGCGCATTGTCGTAATTGTTGCCTTTGCTGCCGTCATCCTGTGGTCGCACGGTATGGTCGCAGCTGCCCAGACGGGGGATATGCTTGCCGCGGCCCGGTCGATAAAGATTTATACCGAGGATTTTGCACCCTTTAATTACATGTCGGATACGGGGTTGACCGGTGCCGGGACGGATGTGGTCCGTGAAATGGCCGCGCGTCTGGGGCATGACGGAAAATTTGAGGTGCTTCCGTGGAAACGGGCCCTGCAAATTGTCGACAATGAACCCGGCACGGCTGTTTTTTCAATGGTGCGAACGTCTGAGCGCGAAGATGAGTATAAATGGGTTGGGCCAATCATTGTGACGCGTGGCTGGCTTTATAAAATGACCGACAGCAACCTTGAAATCCGCGATTTGAGTGACGCACGCAAAGTTGCCGCCATCGGGGTGCAGGCAGGCGGTGCGGCGGAACGAATGTTGCGCGAACAGGGCTTTAAAAACCTTGCGGCACTTTATACACCTGGGAATGCGTTACAGCTTCTGGCCAGTGACCGGATAGACCTATGGGAAGCATCCGATCTGGTTCTGGAGCATCAGTGTCGCAAGTTCGGAATTGACCGGTCCGAAGTTGAACCGGTTATCGGCTTGGGAATTTACGAGCTTTATCTGGCATTTTCACTGCAAACGCCGGACTTCATCGTGGATCAATGGCAGATGGTTCTTAACGATCTGCGCAGTGACGGGACATTTGTCGAAATCGGCCGAAAATACGGTGTTTCGATGCTGCATGAGGGGGCCGAAGTTCCGTCAGGTGAAGAATTCAATCTGATGACGCGTTGATCGCGACAGAGGGTGATCTGAACCCGCCTGTGTCATTGCGCCAAACGTATCACGGCAATACATCAGGATATATCTTACGGGGGCTTGCGGGTATCCCGTGATCGGATTATGCCATTTGGCATCATGAATGATCATACAAAAACACCAAAGCAGGCCGTGCACGGGGTAGGGACATTTTTATGGATCCTGGCACCGGTCGTGCTGGCCTTTTCGCTCAGCCAGTTTTTCCGTTCTGCACAGGCCTTGCTGGCCGAATCCCTTCGGGCGGAGCTTTCGACCTCTCCCGAGGAACTTGGCCTGATATCGGGCAGTTTTCATTTTGCCTTTGCCTTGATGCAAATTCCCGTCGGTGTGATGCTGGACCGTTACGGGCCGCGTTTGACCAATGGTGTGATGATGATCATCACGGTGGCCGGTGTTCTGATCTTTGCCAATGCGCATAGTGTGGCGGGATTGATGATCGGGCAGGCGGTGATCGGCCTTGGCTGTTCAGCGGCCTTCATGGCGGCATTGGTGCTGGCATCGCGTTGGGTGGCACCGGAAAAGTTTGCCGCGACTTCTGGCCTGATTGTGGCGTTCAGTTTGCTGGGCGTTCTGGCATCGGCAACGCCATTGGCCGCCCTGATCGAACTGCGCGGCTGGCGCGACGTTTATTACGGGCTTGCCGTGCTCAGCGCGCTTTCGGTTGTTCTGACATTCACCATGGTGCGCGACGCACCGCCAAAGCACAGCTTCCATTCCCGAAAGGGCGAAACCGTGGGTGAGGCATTGCGCGGCATGATCTCTGTCTGGAAAAACCGGCAGGTCTGGTTTCTGGTTGGTGTTGCCTTCTTCAGCTATCCGGCGATCCTGACCGTACGTGGGCTTTGGGGCGGGCCGTACCTACAGGACGTCTTCCATCTCGGGGCGGTGGATGTTGGTAACGTTCTTTTGGTGATGACAATCGGCATGATCATCGGACCGCCCGCCTATGGGCAACTTTCGCGCCTGATGGGCGGTGCGGCACATCCCCTGATCGTCTTTGCCGTTCTGATTGCGGCTGTGCTGTGCCTGTTGCAGGCGCTGCTGGGGACGACAGCTCTTTGGCTCGCCGCGGTCCTGATGGTCGCACACGGGCTTCTGGGCAGCTGTGCAACGCTTAACTATGCCGCATCGCGGGCCGCGGTGCCCGAACATCTGATTGGCCGTGCCCTGACCACGGTCAATCTGGCGACCTTTGGCGGGCTGTTTGTCCTTCAGGGGATTGCAGGTGTGATCATTGGTCGGTTTGAGCCGGGCGCAACGGAGGGCTATCGCGTGATGTTTGCCTTCCTTGGTGTCTGCCTTGCGATTGCGGGAACGGCCTTCTGGATGGGAACCCGAAAACGGTCGAATTGATTTCAAGCGGTTTTGTGCGGGTGCCTTTGCGGTTGTCGTTGCGGACATGCGTTCGCATATGTGTTGGACAAGGATATTGCAGGATCGGACTATGATCCTTGCGGTTAAACAGGATGCTTGGATTTCCCGGCTTTTGGCGTGTTATCGCCCTATTTGCGGTGGGGGATTAAAAAAAACGTCACAGCGGCGAAAAACGCGCTTGACCTTGCCCGACCCAATCGCTAAAAACCGGCCTCGTTAACGCGCTGCGTCCCCTTCGTCTAGAGGCCTAGGACACTGCCCTTTCACGGCGGCAACAGGGGTTCGAATCCCCTAGGGGACGCCACTCGTTAACACGGACTGCATTTTGGTGACTGTGTCCCCTTCGTCTAGAGGCCTAGGACACTGCCCTTTCACGGCGGCAACAGGGGTTCGAATCCCCTAGGGGACGCCACCAAAGCAGACCATACATAAGATCGCACCGCGATTTGCGTCCCCTTCGTCTAGAGGCCTAGGACACTGCCCTTTCACGGCGGCAACAGGGGTTCGAATCCCCTAGGGGACGCCACTTTCTCTTAAAAAGATTGTTCAATCTGTGATGCTCGTTCGGTTCGCGACGGGCATTTTTCGTTTCAAGCCGTTCAGGCAATGGAAACGCTAAAATCCGAAACGATGCTGGCGCGATGTTTTCTTGTGCTGGCGATACCGCCGCGTCAGGCTTTCGCGTAATTGCTCCGCCGTCGGGCGTGGGATTTGCGGGATCAGGCGGGCCGGGGGCAGGGTGCTTTCGCCATTATCCTCGATCAATTCGACGGGGGCTGTTTCCTCGGCTTCGCCAAACAGGTCGGCAGGGTCGGCTGTTTCGGCCGGGAAAAGATCGGCAACGCCGACACCCAGCAGGCGATAACGCGTGCCATCGACTTCCTTTTTCAGAAGTGTCAGGGCTGTTTCAAGGATCAGATCTTCGCGCAATGTCGGGTAGGTCAGGCGCATATTGCGCGTGCGGGTTTTGAAATCGGCTGATTTCAGTTTCAGAACAACGGTATGGCCCGCGATTTCCTTGCGTGCGAGGTCACTGGCGACGCGCGCCGTCAGGCGTTTGGCGATATCGACCAGTTCATCTAGGTCGGAAATGTCTTCGTTAAAGGTTGTTTCCGATGACAGGCTTTTGCGTTCGCTGCTTTGTTCGACCCGGCGATTGTCCTGCCCGCGCGAAAAATAGAAGAACCGTTTGCCAATGCTGCCGTAACGGCCCTGCAAGGCATGTATATCAAGCTGTTGCATCTGTCCGATGGTGGTGATGCCATCGTCGCGCAGCTTGCGCTCCATCGCCGGTCCAACGCCCCACATCATGCGTACCGGCTTATCCGCAAGGAACGATACGGCTTCTGCGGAGCCAATCATTGAAAAGCCGAACGGTTTATTGAGGTCGGATGCGATCTTGGCCAGAAATTTGTTGTAGGAAAGCCCGATGGAAACCGTGATGCCGACTTCGCGCCTGATTTCCGCCTGAAGATCAATCAGGCATTCGGCGGCTGTTTTACAATGCGTTCCTTGCGCATTGGTCAGGTCAAGAAACGCCTCGTCAATTGAAAGCGGTTCAATGTCCGGGGTTATGGCGCGCATCATGTCACGTACTCGGTATCCTTCGCGCTGATACTTTGCCATGTCGGGTTTCAGGAAAACACCGTCGGGGCAAAGTTCGCGCGCCTTGAAGGCTGGCATGGCGGATCGCACGCCGAATTTGCGCGCGACATAACAGCAGGTGGAAACCACCCCGCGATGCCCGCCGCCAATGATGACAGGCTGATCCATCAGTTCCGGTCGGTCACGCTTTTCAATCGAGGCATAAAACGCATCGCAATCCAGGTGCCCGATGAAAAGTTCGGGCAGTTCGGCATGCGCGATCCCGCGTTTTCCGCCACAGACCGGGCAGGGGGCATAGGCCCCTTCGCCGCTTTTGGGGAGCGGCCGGTCTGCATGGAAACGCCATTTGTGATGGCAATCGGGACAAAGCGCATAGATCATGCTTATTTGTACCGCTTTTGTTCCGTTTATGCCAAGCAAAGAAACGCGGCAAATCCCCGTCAGGTGACAGGATTTGTCAGGAGCAATAATCGGATTGGGGCGAGGTTAGCGTTTCTGTGCTGCGGCCGCACGTTTCGCACGGCGTTGACGGGCAATCATGTTGTCGATATAGCGCCCCTGGAACAGGGTAATGCCCAGCGACTGACCGAATTTGATCGCGGTCGGGCTGTCGCAACGGCACAGGATCACACGTTCCCGGCCAGAGTCTTTCACAAGATTGTCCATTTCGGAATATTTTTTGCGAATGACGTTGTCTGTCATTTCCTCGCGCCAGGCGACCTTGATGAAATCAGCCTTAAGGCTTTTGCGATCCACAAACGAAAGGGCTTCGACAGTCAGATTGTCGATCAAAACGCGATAGCCGCGTTCATGGAATTCGTCACGCAGCCGCAGATAGGTTTCGAGGTTTGAGAACAGATCGACCTGATTGAGCTCGATGATCACATTGCCCGGCCATTTTTTACGAACAACTTCATCGAACCGCTCGAAATCCTTGGATGTCAGCGTTTCCAGATTGAGGTTGATCGAGAATGAGCTGGCATGTGTCTTGAACGTCCGCTTGCACAGATAGTTCAGCATGCGTTTATCAAGCACTTCGGTCATATGCTGAAACAGCCAGCGGTTTGACGCAAGGTCAATGTTGGGCATGATCGCGTTGCGCAAGTCCGAGATCGAGACAAAGAATTCGTCAAAAACCGGATGCAGTTCCTTGGAGCCCGCGCGGGCAAACACGCAAACAGGTTGCTGGCGGATATGTTCGGAAAGATCAGCCGAATGAATGGTGTCTTCCAACTGGGCCAGATTTTCCGCATTGATCGGGCTCAGAACATTGGTTGGCTTCTGGGCCGGGCGCATATTGCTGCTTTGCTGCAGCTTTTTGGCGCGTTCATCAAGATGCTGGCACAGCAGCAGGAATTCCTGGAATTCCGTATTCAGATTGTACCATGTGCAGAATCCGGTTTCCTCGCTTTCGTCCTGCGAAAGCGGATCATCGCGGAACAGGTAGCGCAGCGTGTCAACTGCCGGTTCCACGTCGGCGATCGATTTGTCTTTCCAGATGAACAGAAGGTCATCGTTACTTAGGACAAAGATACGGCCGACATAAAGCTTTACGTAGCTTTCAAAGGTATTGGTCGCGACCCGGATATGATAATCGCGTCGGTGAAATGGCTTGAGCCGGGACAAATGGATATGAACAGCGCGGTGCCCGAATTTGCGGGTTTCCAGACGCTGGACATAATCAAGCATCAGGTATTCCTGAAGGGCCTGTTGGCCATATTGTTTGGGCTCAATCAATCTACTTCCCCGAAAGAGACAGGATTAATTCCTGATATTTTGAATTCATACAATGGTATGGGACGATCTATCAAACCATATTGTCCCTGAATGCCGCGTTAACAGGTGCGACAGTTATATAGTTTACTTTTACGAATTATATTTTGGACATGTCCTATTGCATAGTTTCTGACATTGGAAAATGCTTTTAACGAATTGTTCGCAGCCATCGGGCAGACTGGATCACCATCAGGGAAATGATGGGGCGGTGCGCGTTGGACTTGACGACAGCCTGCGAAACATGCTCCCTGAATTGTCTTTTAATAATAGGGGGTTGACACCATGAAGGTATCCGCAATGCGGACCGGGAACTGGCTGAAGATCGGCGGCAGAAGCCTTGCCGTTGTCGGCATGGTTTCATGGGTGTCTGGCTGTGCGCCACTGCTTGATCAGGATTTCTGGGACGAGGCGACTTCATTTACCGATGAAAATTATACCGCCAATGGTTTGCAGCAGCTTGCAACCGGCGATTATGCCTCTGCGGAAAAATTCTTTGACGAAGCATTGCGCAAAAATCCTCAGGACGGGCACGCGCTTTTGTGGCGGTCGGTGATGTATCAAAACACCAACCGTGCCGATCGTGCGCGGGATGGATACGATACCCTGATCGCCATGAACCCGCCCGGAACGGTTTTGATGACAACGGCCAACGGCACGCAACCGCGCCCGTTGCGCGATGCGGCTGAATTCAACCTGATGCGTTTGCAGCGCGGTCTTCCGGGATCGCTTAGCATCAATGACCAGATTGCGACGGCTCCGGCCGGGTTGGGGACGGCAAATCAATCCGTCATGGCACCGTCGAATGCCATGGTCGCACCCCCGATGGTCGCCAGCAGTCAACCGCGTGCGCGAAGTGCCGATATGCCTGCCGGTGCTGCATTGAGCACGGGGGATGAAGCCATCGCAAAGCGGTTTGCCATTCTGCGTGATTTACAGGCCGCTGGCCTTGTCACGCCGGAGGAATTTTCAGCGCGCCGGTCTGCCAATCTGGGGGCATTGCTGCCCATGAGCCAGTCAGCACCGGCGGCATTTCTTGATAATCCGCCACCGGACAGCACGCAAATCGAGCAGCGCCTGAACCAGTTGAACCGTGCCCTTCAGATCGGGGCGATCACGGTGCAGGAACATGTCAATGAACGTACCGCTATTCTGGATGCGCTTTTACCGGCCCAACCGCGCCAGCGCGCAACCCCGCCGCCGGCACCACAAGGCTTGATGGATGCCGCACGCCAGATTGCGCGTATCGAAGATTTTTCGCAGATGAAACTGGTGACGCCCGACGAATTCAAACGAGAGCGTGATGCAATCGAAGCCGCCATTGTCGAACCGGCAAAGGCCAATGTAACGACCTTAAGCGCGGGCGAGCCTGTTCGTCGTGTCGCCACCGGCGAAAGCCGTGCGGTTCAGTCGGGCGGCGAAATGGCAGCGGCCCCGACCATGGGGACGGCAAATCCGGTTGCTGCAACAGCCGGGGGCAAAAGCCTTCATCTGGCATCTTATCGCAATCAGGCACAGGCCGAACGCGGTTGGCAAATCCTGACGCAACGTTATGCCGAGCTTGCGCCACTTCAGCACGGTGTCACGCAGGCAAACATTCCTGGCAAGGGGACCTATTTCCGTTTGATGGCGACCGGGCTTAGTGACAGTTCCGCCAGTTCAATCTGTGCTGAGCTTAAACGTCGCGGTCAGTTCTGCGAGGTCAAGTAACAGCGCTTTGCGCGCAACCTGACTGAAATCAGGCAGGTTTGCCGACGATCCGGATGTCCGACATGATCCTGATTTTCAGCGATTTTGGCGTAATCGGCCCTTATAGTGGGGCGATGCGTGCGGTTGTTCATCGTAATGCCCCCGACATTACGGTTTGCGATCTGATGTTCGATGCGCCGGATCGCAATCCACGTGCATCAGCCTATCTTCTGGCCGCATTGTCGCGCGAATTTCAACCGGGCGATGTCGTGCTTTGCGTCGTTGACCCGGGTGTCGGCAGCCAGCGTCGCGGCATTGTTGTTGAATGCGACGGCGTTTTTTACGTCGGTCCCGACAACGGATTGTTCGAAATACTGATCCGGCGGTCGAAAACATGCCGGGTGAGAGTGATCAACTGGCATCCCGAAAATGCATCGGCAAGCTTTCACGGGCGAGATATTTTCGCCCCGGTGGCCTGCATGATTGCCAAGGGTGAACCTGTGGCACTTGGCGATATCGATGTCGGGTTGCGTTATGTCCCGCCCCAGAGCTGGCCGGATGAGCTTTCAGAAATCATTTATATCGACAGCTATGGCAATCTGATGACCGGTCTTCTTGCCGCACCGGGGTGGCAGAACCGCAATCTGAAGCTTTTGATCAACGGACAGTCTCTTTCGCCTGCCCGGACATTCTCCGATGTCGCGCTGGGGCAGGGCTTTCATTACCGAAATTCAATCGGACTTTGTGAGGTTGCCGTAAACTGTGGACGTGCCGATCAGGCGTTCGGGGCAGAGATCGGTACAGCGGTGTTTATCAAGCCGCAGAATTAGAACGCGGGTAATTTTCTTTTGCGAAATGAGTGTTATATTTCAACGGGATTGATGCATTCGTCTGTCGCGGACGACAGCCACAGACATATGTGAAGGGCAGCGAATGGCAATTGATGTAAAGTTCTGGGGAGTTCGTGGGAGCATTGCCTGTCCTTCCCCCGACCATGTTGTTTATGGCGGCAATACCAGTTGTATCGAAATGCGGATCGGTGATCATACCCTGATCTTTGACGCCGGAACCGGTATTCGCAATCTTGGCAAGGATCTGATCCGGCGCAAGGTAACCGAAGCCAGCATTTATCTGACGCATACCCACTGGGACCATATCAACGGGTTCCCGTTTTTTGTCCCGGCCTATAATCCTGCTGCACGTTTTCACGTGCTGGCCGGACATTTGAAAGAGCAGGGCGGGGTCGAGCGCGTGTTTTCGGCCCAGATGGCCGATCCAACCTTTCCGGTACCGCTTTCGGCCATGCAGTCAAAACTGACATTCGAAGATTTCACGGTCGGGACGGTTTTATACCCGGCCGATGGGATTGCCGTTAGGACCGCGCCGTTGCGTCATCCCAACGGGGCGACGGCGTATCGCGTGGAGCATGACGGCAAGTCTGTCTGTTATGTCACCGATACCGAACATATGCCGGGCCAACCTGACAAGGTGGTTCTTGATTTCATCCGGAATGCTGATCTCGTGATTTATGACAGCACTTACACCGACGATGAATTCCCGGCCAAACTTGGCTGGGGGCATTCGACCTGGCAGGAGGGAGTTCGGTTGTGTCAGGCGGCAAACGTCAAACGGCTTGCCCTGTTTCATCATGATCCCGATCACAATGATGCGGTAATGGCCGGGATCGAACAGCAGGCACGCAGCCAATGGTCAAATGTCTTTGCCGCGCGCGATGAAATGGTCGTCGCTATCGAATAGGTACCCGGCAGAACGCGCACCACCAACATCAGAATACGCGCGAATATTTTGGGAAAATGCGAATTTCGATACGGCGGTTGGCTTCGCGGTTTTCCTCGATCGGGTTGCCATCATCGCCGCGGTTGGGCAATTTCGGCTTGGTATCGCCATAGGAAATTGCCCGCATGCGGTCACTTTCCGGATCAACCCCGACCGCGGTTAAAAAGCGCACAACGGCAATGGATCGCCCGGCCGCCAGTTCCCAGTTCGACGGGAAACGTGGTGTGTTGATCGGGCTGTCGTCAGTATGCCCGGTCACTTCGACCTGAAAGCCAAGATAACGGGGTTCTTTTAACAGGTCCCCAACATCTTTAAGGAACAGGACCGCATCCTGCGTCAAATTGGCTGATCCGGGATGGAAAAATGCGCCGCCGCCAAGTTCCATCAGAATACCTTCGTCGTCGGTCGAAACATTGACGGCATTATCCATTGATGTGTTGAACACAACATCCTTCAGATCGGTTTCGAGAACCTGCGTCGGGCGGACGATCTCGCGTTTGCCAATCTGTTCGGCAATACCTGATTGTACTTTTTCGAAAAGCGGGATTTCGACCTTGGAAAAGCTGACCAGCATCACAAAGAACGCCATCAGAAGCGTGATCGCATCGGCATAGGTTACGATCCAGTCTTCTTCGACCAGTTCTTCCTGGCGTCGCCCCATCGGTGATTTGCGTCGGGCCATCATGGCCTCCTGTCGTCAAGCATATCGTCTGTGGCCGCTATTTTGCGGACTTGTCGATATTGAAATGGATCGCCGGATCAAGGAACGAATTCATTTTGTCCTGTATGGCGCGCGGTCCCTTGCGATCGGCTAGCATGATCAGGCCTTCAGCAATCAGGTAATTTCGAAACCGCATGATTTCCTCGCGCTGCTGGATTTTGCTGGCGGCTGGCATGAAAAAGAACCGGGCGGCGACAATCCCGTAAAGGGTCGTGATCAGCGCAATCGCAAGACCCGAACCAAGCTGTGTCGGATCATCGGCCATTTTATCAAGCATGATGACAAGACCAACCAGCGTTCCGATCATGCCAAATGCCGGCGCGGCACCCGCCATGCTTTTCAGGATGGATACAGGCACCAGATTGCGGCTGAACGCGTTTTCAATCGCGTTATGGAGCATTTCGGCGGTTTCATCACCGTTATAACCGGTGATGACGACTTCCATCGCCCAGCCCAGAAATGGCTCGTCCTTGCCGACGCGCTGTGCTTCCTGCTCCAGCGCGTTGATGCCTTTTTTCTGAAGCAGATAGCCCCATTTGACAACACGCCCGACTTCGCCAGTCAATTGGCCCCGGCCCATCTGCGGTGCCCGAAAGATTTTGAAAATCAGCTTGAGCGCAAGCAGAACATAGCGTGCTTCATAGGCAATAAAAGTCGCTGCCAAGGTCCCGCCGATCACCATCAACGCACTCGACAGACTGATAAACACAAAATAGTTGTCGGTCGAAATGAAGATGGAGCCGACAAAAAGCCCCAAACCGACCAGAATCCCCAAGATCGTCGTAAAAGACATTGTCTTTTATTTTCTCCAAGCGTGAGCCGCTCGAATACCCCCAACCCGATTAGAATTTTAAAGGTTTAACACCTTTTTTTCAGAATAGACAAATTGGCGGTTATCGTCAGGTTAATTTTGATGCCAAGATTTTGCCGGGGAATTGCTGTACACCAAAAAACAAGCCCCGCACCACCAGAAATGGTGCGGGGCACAAAATGCAGTTCCGGAAAATTTCAGGATCAAGCCGACCGGATACTGATCAGGAAACTATCGACCTCTCGGCGAAGTTCTGTCGAAAGTTGCCCCAGTTCTTCAGCCACATTCAGGACCTGGTGGGCGGCCTGGTCGGTTTCGGCCACCGTATCGCTGACGCGTTCGATATTGCTGCTGACTTCCTGCGTGCCAATAGCGGCCTGTTCGACATTCTGTGCAATTTCGCCAGTGGCATCGGCCTGTTCACGAACTGCATCGGAAATCGTGTTTGTGATGTCGGTAATCCGCGAAATAACGTTGGAAATGTCGTCCATTGACTGGACCGTTTTGCCGGTTTCTTCCTGGATGGCCAAAATCTGTTCGGAAATTTCGCTGGTTGCGCGTGCCGTCTGGTTGGCAAGGTTTTTGACCTCTGCTGCAACAACGGCAAAGCCTTTACCTGCTTCGCCTGCGCGGGCGGCCTCGATGGTTGCGTTAAGCGCCAGAAGGTTGGTTTGACCAGCAATGTCACTGATCAGTTCGACAATCTCGCCAATGCGACCGGCGGCTTCTGAAAGTCCGGCGACGGTCTTGCTGGAAACTTCGGCTTCGCGCGATGCTTCGGCGGTGATTTCGGTTGAATGATGCGCCTGATTGCCGATCTGGGTGATCGAATGCGACAGATTTTCCGCTGCGTCGGCCACGGTGCGGACATTAACCGTGGCTTCTTCGGAGGCGGCAGCAACGGTTGTGGCACTTTTGCTTGCCAGATCGGCGGCGCCGACCAAGGCGCGGGCCGTGCTTTGCATCCGGTCGGCCGATGTGGAGACCGAACCGACAATATTGGCAATTACCCCTTCGAACCCGCCAATGTGTTTTTCAAGCATCTTCATGCGTTCTTCGCGCTTGCGCGATGCCGCTTCCTGTTCGGCTTCCATGCGTTTTTTTGCAATCGCATTGGTGCGGAACACATCGACCGATTGTGCCATGCGACCGATTTCGTCCTTGCGGTCAAGGTCATGGATGATCAGGTCGGTTTTGCCATCGGCAAGTTCGGTCATCACCGAACCCAGCTTGCTAAGCGGTTCGGTAACGATTTTCGACAGCAGCAACCGCATGCCAAAGATGGTCGCAAGTGCAATGACGATGCCGCCAATCACAATACCGATCAGGATCTGATTGGTTTTCGCCTGTTCGGGGGCAACCGAAAGACTTGATGACAGAACTGCAATCACGTCGCCCTTTTCGGCTTCCATTGCGCCATGGCAGCTAAAGCAAACCTCGCGTTCGGCACCTTTGGTCACACCAAGAACAATTGGCATCGACAGGCGATAGGTGCCTTCGTCGGTATAACGTCCAATGGTTTGACCGGTTTCAATGGCTTCCTGATCAATCGCATCGCGCGGCGTTTTCAGGTCCTTGTCGCCATATTCCTTCATATAGGCCAGCGTGGTCGGGCCCCATGCCGACCATAATTCGCCGGGATAATCCAGATTTCGGCTTTCAAACCAGTTGTTGAAAACATCAATACCGATGTCATCAGAGTCATCAGGACGGGCGGCCATCACATTTACAATCAGCGCATGAAGCGATGTCAGTTCATTCTGGCTTAGCTGATTAAGCTTGGCATCCATTGCCTTTTCTTCGGCAAACATCATCATGGCAAGTGCGATGATCACCGTGGAAGTAACGCCGAAGGCCGACGCCCACATAAAGCGTTTGCGAATGCCCATGGCATTGAAAGCCGATAACAACTTCATCACTGATCCCCGAATGGATTATGCAAATGCACGCGCACAGACCATCAATGATCCACTGATGGTCCGTATCAAACTGTCCCGAATGCAGCATCGGACCATGCGGGATGCAGGTCTTTGATTTGTCTCAAGTCGGATGGCAAAATGGCTGGATCATTCGGATAGGTAAGGGCGCGCCGGTATAGTTCGCGGGGGCGAAAACTTGTCATCTGGTAACTGGCAGGGCATAAGGCGCGTGGTTGTCGTATCAGAACAGGAAACATCATGAGCATTTCATTCTCGGACGCGCAGAAAAAGCTCGAACAGATCACAGCCGAAATGCTGGAGCTGATCCGAAAATATGGTCTGGATGCTGAAAGTCCGTTTGATGTGATCCCGGTTGCACGCGCCAAAATCGACAATCAGCAGGACTATATCCGGTTTCTGGAGCTGTCGATCGAAGGCCGTATCTACGGCGAATATGCCGATGCGCTGCAAAAGAAGTTTGATGAAGAAGCGCGTCAGGCCGAAGCCCAGAAAAAGATGCACTGAACCGGGCTGGCTATTCGCCGGTTGGCGTCTTTTTTCTGTCTGATAGCAGTTTGTTCTGATTGCATTTTTTCCGATTAAGGCGAGGTGTCACAAAATATTCCCGATCTTGTCACCGTCCTGCCGTTGAGAGGCGGCCTTTAGGGGATTATATCGCTGCTTGACGATGCGCTGGCAAAGCCGGGCGTCGTTATTCCGAAGGGGATTGTCATTCGGAACATCACGAGCAACAGGATGGCTGACATGAACAAAAGTTATGTCCAGACCTTGATGGAAGTCGAAAAAGTATTTGGTCAGATCAATGACCATGATTACCGCCTTTATCGCGCAGTATGGGGTAACCGGCAGGCCGCCGGGACCGGTTTGCCGCGTGGTACACGTGCTGAAATCAGCAAGAAACTTGCAAATGACTTTGTCACGGCAAACAACGCCGTAATGCATCGAAACACGGCGCACGCGGCCTAGCTGCGATTGCAGGCCGCAAACCCGATTTGCTGCCAATATTCGGGAACGCTTGATTTTAAACCGCCATCTGGTGTTAAAGATGGCGGTTTTGTTTTTCAGGTTAACCCCGGCCGGAGTTCTCCCATGTCGATCAAGTCGCTGATCCGTACCATTCCCGATTACCCGAAAAAGGGAATCATGTTTCGCGATATCACGACCCTGTTTGCCGATGCAGATGGTTTGCGTGATGTGATCGACAGTTTTGCTGCCGAATTTCAGGATAAACAGATCGACGTGATCGTCGGGATTGAGGCGCGCGGTTTTATCATCGGCCCGGCGGTCGCCGTAGCCCTTGGTGTCGGTTTTGTTCCGATCCGCAAACGCGGCAAACTTCCTGCTGAAACCATCGAAGTCGAATATGAACTGGAATATGGATCGGACGTGATCGAAATGCACACCGATGCGATCAAACCCGGACAGCGTGTTCTGGTGATGGATGATCTGATCGCAACCGGCGGCACGGCTCTTGCCGCGATTGATCTGATCGAAAAGGCAGGCGGCGAAGTTGCCGGTTGTGCCTTTATTATCGATCTTCCTGATATTGGCGGGGCACAAAAAATCCGTGATCGCGGTGTCAATGTCTTCCACCTGGTCGAATTTGACGGCGACTAATGCTTCAAAACAGCTCGATACCCACTGAAAATGACGATTCTTGTCTCTTTTGAGCCGTAATTGGGATATAATCTTACAGTTGAATAATACTGCAACATGTTCCGGTTCCGGCTAGAGAGAGGAAAATGGTCGCACCTGTCGTCAACAACCAGTCCATAAGCCAGGTCAGCCAGTATGGCCGACTTGCGGCTGCTGGTGCGCGCGGTGTTGCGACGGTTGACCGCAATAGCCAGATTCAGGCTCCCAGCGAACATTACACTTATGACCCCGATAATGACGGTATCCTGTTCAATGCCTATATCGACGGCAAAGGCAAACAGCAATCCGGGCAGGGAAGTGCGGGTGATCAGAAAGACCAGCGCGCCGAACAAAGCCGTCTGTCGGCAGCTCGTCGGGCAAGCGACCGCGAAGGTGCGATTTCACCCGAAAGCGATATCGATTTCGCAAGCTTTCTTGATCCGGAAATTCCATTCGATCTAAGCGCGAATAGCGGAACATCATTCTATGCGGTGGTTAATGCTGTTGTGCATGGTGCGGGTATTCGCGGCACACGGGTTGATGCTTTGATCTGATCGCCTGCCGGATTTCCTTGAAAAGTGAATACATTCCGTTCCGGTCCTTGTTGTCGTGCCCAAGCGGCATTATGATCGTGATCCGCCATGCGTTTCGTTTGCTGGATCAGATATGCAGAACAAGCCGGTCCTTAATTCCGTATTCGAAGCCGTTTTTCGCCTGATTGATCATGCATTAAACGACAACGAATATCTGCAACCGCAAAAGCTTCATCGTCTGCTGTATCTGGCGCAGGCCTATTACGGGGCCAATTATCACGGTCGCATGTTGATGCCCGCTGTTTTCATCGCAGATGATATTGGTCCGATTGAACCGAACGTCTATGCCGTCATGGAAGAAAGTCGACCGGATGTGCGGCTTAAATCGGTTGATCCCAAAACGCAGCATTTTATCGAAAGTATCTGGTCGCAGTTTGGTCATCACTCTGTCGAACATCTTAGCGAAACCGTGCGCAATCATCCGCCTTATCTTGATGCATATAAACAGGGGCCGGGGACAGTGATCCCGTTTCAGGTGATGGTGGATTTCTATGCCTCGGTCCGTAAAAGTGCCACCACGCCTGAGGCAAAAGAAGTTGTCCGCCCGCGTGTCATGCGTTCGCATAAGGGCAAACCGGTTGCGACCACCGATTGGTTGCCCCGTCGAATCAAATAATTTTCGGTTTTTGCTCGGACCTATTGTCCAATCTGAATGTCTTCGCACGGATCGGCACGTGGCAGATCATTTGTGAACCACATGAAATCCGCCACATTTTCTGATCCCATCCGAAGCGCATAATCACGCACACCAGGAAGGTCTTCACCCGGGTCATCTGCCTCGATCAGAATGACAACTGCAATGTCGTTATCGTCGATATCAGGTGCATAACGCCGCAGATGGTAGGGTACCGCAATGTCATCACGCACATGCATGGCACCGGCAATCAGGAATGCGCCATCCGGGCTAATGGTTTTGTTCGCATCAATCATCGCGCGCGCAAGCGACGCATCGCGGGCAAACTGCACAAGCGAAAAGTCAGGTAATTGCGATTTGGGTAACATGTTGCAATGACCGACTGCAATTTCCTGATCAAATCGTGCGGCAATATCATCGGGTAGCGCCGGCAGGGAGAGCTTTTGCGCAAGCTCGGTCGGCAGGGCGCTGATACCTTCGTTGATCATGGGCCGCAGGACATCCCGGGGCAGATTGCCTGCAACCATCGGCAGCCCGTTTTCCTTTGCCGCCTCGGCAATCGGGGCATAGTCATGCCATGATGGCCAACCACTTTCGCCCCACTTCATTTCACTGCCAAGTTCCTCGGGCGGTACAGCCTGCCAGGCCAGATCAAGGCTTTCCTGCTGGTCGCGATTAAACATTTCCCAGACAACTGCACGCTTGGTGCCTTCGCGTTTGCTTAGCGCGCGGACCAATTGTGCCTGATGATGATGATGGATCGGATTGTCGTGTTTTTCCCCGATCAGGATAAAACGCGTCCCGGCAAGATGCGAAACCAAGTCGTCAAACATGATATAGCGCTGCCCGGCCATATCGAAAATCAGTCCCGGTGCCGGGGGCAGGGAATTGGCATCGGGAATATCACGCATGCCTGCCGGTTGGCTTGAGGTGCGGGCTTGCGCCTGCGCCGAACGAACCGGAAATTCCGTCGCCGCGATCATTGCTGCAAAAGCAAGACACAGCGAAAGTGATTGTTTGAAACAAGATCGTGTGCGGGCACGAAACACAGTTTTCATCACGCGTGGAATTTCCAGTCCGTTGATTGGCCGATTTTCATTCCGACTTTATTTACTCAAATTCAGGGCGGTTTCAATATCATGGATCAAATCGTGGGCATCTTCGATACCGACGGACAAACGCAACAGATCATCGGGTACAGGGCTTGTTGGGCCTTCGACCGATGATCTGTGTTCAATCAGACTTTCGACCCCGCCAAGTGACGTCGCGCGTTTAAACAGTTTGCACTGATTGTGGAAATCCACGGCCCGTTTGCCGCCGCCCTTGACCCGGATCGACATCATGCCGCCAAATCCGCCGGTCATCTGACGCTTGGCAATGTCATGGCCGATATGGCTTTCAAGGCCGGGATACTGGACCTGCGCGATTTCAGGGTGGTTTTCGAAATGGCGGGCGATTGCCATGGCATTGGCACTGGCCCGTTCGACCCGGATTGACAGGGTACGCATACCACGCAAAAGCAGCCATGCTTCGAACACACCCAGAACACCGCCGCCGCCTGCATGCTGTTTGCAAACGCGTTGCCAGAATTCGCTGTCCTTGTTTGCAGTGGTAAGTGTGCCGGCCAGAACATCACTATGTCCGTTAAGATACTTGGTTGCCGAATGCATGACGATATCTGCACCCAGTTCAATCGGGCGGGTCAGAAGCGGTGTGGCAACCGTATTGTCAACCGCAACAATCGCCCCGGCCTTGTGCGCGGCATCGGCAACGGCGGCGATATCGGTGATCTGCCAGTCCGGGTTGGCGGGCGTTTCCAGCCAGACCATTCTGGTTTTGCCCGGCTGGATATGTTTCACCCACTGGGCCGTGTCGCCATTGTCGACAAAATCAAATGTCAGACCGGCGCGCACACCGCTATCGAGCATGAAGCTGCGCAGTGCCCAATACATTACCTTTGGCGCGACCACATGATCGCCTGGTGATAACGCATGCAGCAACGCAACGGCGGCGGCCATGCCCGATGCGAAAAGCCGCGTCTGTGTGCCACCTTCGAGCGCGTCAAGAACCGCACAGGCCTGATCATAGGTCGGGTTGTCGGTGCGAGTATAGCATCGGCCATCGTGATAGCTAAGATCGGTATTGCGTTCGAACGTGGTCGACGGATAGATCGGCGGGGTGACCGAACGGGTGGTTTCCTCGACCCAGCCCAGGGCCTGAGCCGTGATGGTTGCGGGGTTCTGTTTCTTGTTATCGGCAGACATGGTGGCACCTGATTTTGTTGTCATTTATTGCCGCGCAACATAACGTGGAACACGCCACATCCCAAAACGAAAACAAAAGAACGACTGATTCAGATGCCCCATATCACGAACGATCCCCAATTCGACCTTCCCAAAGAATGCGATGTTGTCGTTATCGGCGGCGGTATCCATGGTGCCAGCAGCGCGTACTACCTTGCCAAGGCGGGCATGAAGGTTGTCCTTCTGGAAAAGGACACCATTGCCTCGCATCAGTCGGGGCGGGCGTGGGGGTTCGTGCGTCAGCAGGGCCGCGATCCGGTTGAACTGCCCCTGATGATCGAATGCAACCGCATCTGGCAGGGGCTTGAACAGGAACTGAATGCTGATCTGGAATGGCGGCAGGGCGGGGTCATGTTCGTTGCGCGCGATGATGCCGAAATGGCGGAATTTGAGCAATGGATCGAAGACGCCAAAGGATTTGATATCGAAACGCAGGTGCTTGATCCCAAGGGGGTTGCCAGGATCGCACCGGGCATCACGCGCCCCGGCGTTGGCGGGATTTATACCCCGTCTGACGGGCAGGCCGAACCGAAAAAGGCCGCCCCGGCAATCGCAAAACGTGCCGGTGAACTCGGCGCCTTTATTGCCGAAGGTTGCGGCGCCATTGGCATTGAAACGAGTGGCGGTGCAATCAGTTCGGTCATATCCGAACGTGGCGAGATCAAATGCAAATACGTGATCTGTGCCGCTGGGGCCGCGACGCATAAATTCGTTGCCAAATTCGGCCGTCGCCTGCCGCAGCAAACCACGCGCGGCACGGTGATCCGCACCACCCCGGTGCCGGAAATTTCAGCCGCCGGTACATTGGCCGCCGGTCTGGCGTTTCGTCAACGTGCCGATGGCTCGATGAATATCGCTGACGAATTCATGACCGATCTGGATCTGACATTGGGCCGGTTCAAATATGCCCGCGATTTTGCACCGGGCCTGTTTGCTAATTGGGCGACCTTCAAATTCCATCTGAACAGGCGGTTTGTTGATGACCTTGTTGATCGCCTGCCGGGTTCGGCGGCATCAAAGCAGCCATTGATCGGGCGGCGGGAAAATCAGGCGCAGCCCTACGAGGTGCGCGTGAATAACGCGATGGCCAATTTGCAAAAGGTCTTTCCGCAAATCAAACAGGTCGGTATTGCCGATAAATGGGCGGGCGATATCGATGTTACCCCCGATGCCATACCGGTGATCGATCAGTTCGACAATCCAAAACATTTCTTTGTCGCCACCGGTTTTTCCGGCCACGGATTTGCCATGGGGCCGGTTGTCGGCAATGTGCTGGCGGACTGGATCACGACCGGACAGCCATCCATTACGCTTGCCGGGATGGCGCTTTCACGGTTTGAGGACGGCACCATCCGCAAACCGCGCACGCGGGTCTGATCTTTTTGTGTGAGGAATAATCTGGCGTCGGGATCGTTTTCAAACGGTCTTGACGCAGGGTATCTGTCATGCAATTAAGTGTTATGTTATAACGTAACTTTTAATTTGAAGCTCATGGTGAAATTTGCATCGGTTGCCGGTGTTGGTCTGGCTCTTTTCGGTGCGGCACAAATCGCCTAAAGCCGGGACCATGATCGCAGTTCTCCCAAACATTGCGGTCAGGGTTTCGGCTTTCGAAGACCGGCAACGATCTGCACGTTGCCGGTCTTCACCTATCTGTTATGCTCTATTGCGCGGCTTTGGTTTCGGGTAAATCATTCGTCTGATGATTGGTTTTGCCGTTAAAAAACCGTGTTGCCCCAATCGGGGCGGCAATGAAGTCATTCGCGCCAATGCCGGCATCCTTGCGTGCCGATGCCAATCGCACCGGCGGTTCGTCAACCGGTTCTGCGGTCAGGACGAAAGTCCCCCAATGAATGGCAAGCGCCTGCTTGATGCCCATTACCTGCATGATCTGAATGGCTTCTTCGGGGTTGGTGTGGGCGTTGCGCATGAAATCGCTGGGCTCGTAAGCCCCGATCGGGATCAGGCCGAAATCGATCCCGCCATATTGTTCGCCCATTTCGGTAAACAGCCGTTCGTTCCAGCCGGTATCACCGACGAAATAGAAACGATAGCCATCTGCGAATTCAAGGATGTAGCCGCCCCACAGCATTTCCTTACGGTCCTTGGTGGTGCGCGCCGACCAGTGATTGCTGGGCACATGGGTGATGGTAACGCCGCCATGCGAAAGGCTTTGGTCCCAGTCGAGTTCTTCGTACTGGTCGGTGGAGATTCCGGCCTTTTCCAGAAGAGTTCCGTTTTTAAGCGGCAGGATATAGCGCGGTGTATTGCCAATCTTTCCAAGGCTTTCGATATCGAAATGGTCGTAATGATTGTGCGACAGCAGCACCAGATCAAGATCTGGCAACTGATCGATCCGCAATCCCGGCTGGCTGTATCGTTTGGGGCCGACATAACGGAACGGCGATGCCCGTTTGGCAAAGACCGGGTCGGTCAGGATATTGAGCCCGCCATATTGCACCAGAGCCGTCGCATGGCCGATCCATGTGACTTGCAGGCGCGCCGGATCGGGATTGTGGATCGCGTCCATATCCGGGGCCTCTGTCGGGATTTTGCCGTGCTGGTGTTTGGCTTTTGGCCAGTTTTCAGCACCGAAATAACGCCGCTTCAGGAAGCGCCAGAATGATCTTTTGCCGGTTTCCGGCAGTGGATAGCGGTTTTCAAATCCGAATGCTGTGTGGTGCGTTGGGCGTTTTTCGTCAGTCACGCGGTCAAATCCCCTGATCGGCTGATTGTTATTTTGATCCTATCAATGTGTCGCGGATCGGGAATTGTGCAAGTGCGGGCTGATCAATGGAAAAGGCCGGAACCGCGTTTGGTTCCGGCCTGCATTCCAGTCGGTTTATTCGATTACGGTCACATAGCTGTCAAGCGGTGGAACGGTTTCGATAATGCCCTGATCCTTGAGATAATCGGCAAAGCGGGCATAACGGGTGCGGTCAATAGCGGCCGGACGGAGCGCAAAGCGCGGCAGGGTATCGGCCCATGCCTTGATGTTAAGCTCGTCATCCAGGTTCGGATAGGCCGCGATAAAGGCCTGCCAGCTGTCATCGGGATGATTGACCAGATACTGAACGCCCTCTTCAAGCGCGGCCAGCATGCGGGCAAAGCGCGGATCATCGGTTTTGTCGTTACGCACCGTCAGGATCAGCTCGTCATAGGGCGGAACGCCTTCTTCCTCGACATAAAATGCCTTGCCCGGTTTGCCTTCGATTTCCATCTGGTTGAGTTCGAAATTGCGATAGCCGCCAATGATCGCGTCGACCTGCCCGGAATACAGCGAGGGCGAGAGCGAGAAATTGACATTCACCAGTTCGACATCGTCAATCGAAACCCCGTATTTGCCGAGCATCGTGCCGAGTAACGCATCTTCGAAACCGGCCAGCGAATAACCGATTTTCTTGCCCTTAAGGTCGGCAATTTCCTTGATCGGCCCGTCTTTGAGGACGATCAGGCTATTAAGCGGGGTTGCGACCAGCGTGCCGATCCGGGTCAATGGCAGGCCTTCGGCGGCCTGTACGTGAAGCTGAGGCTGATAATTCACGGCAACGTCACCCTGACCGGCGGCAACAAGACGCGGCGGGGCGGATGGATCGGCCGGTTCGATCAGCTCGACATCCAGATCATGCTTGGCAAAAAAGCCCTTTTCCTTAGCGACGATCAGCGGTGCGTGATCGGGATTGACGAACCAGTCGAGAAGAATGGTGAGCTTGTCGGCGGCACAGGCCGGGCTGGTCATTCCCATCGCAACCGCGCCAATCGTAGCCGCGGTGATCATGGATTTCAGGCGTGACATGGATGAACCTCCTATCGGATATATTTTTGATGTTCTGCCCCGCAATTTTTCGCGGGGAATTCGGTTTATTTTGCCGGTTTCAGGCTGTCGGGCTGCCATGGCAAAGCCGCACGTAACGCCCGGTCGACAAGGAAATATTGCGTGATCGAAAACGCGCACAGGATCAGAAGGCAGGCAAAGACCATGTCGATCTGAACCCGTGCATTGGCATGCAGCATCAGATAGCCAAGGCCGTGGCTTGATCCGACCCATTCGCCGATCACCGCCCCGATGGGGGCAACCGCAGTTGCGACCCGAAAGCCCGAGGCAAATGAAGGCAGTGCGGCGGGCAGGCGCACATGGGTCAGCAACCGCCAGCGGCTGGCACCCATGGTGCGGGCAAGGTCAAGGAAGCCCGGTTCGGTGCGCGATAACCCGTCAAAAAACGCGACGGTGACAGGGAAGAAAATGATCAGGGCCGCCATTGCGATTTTTGAGCCCAGGCCAAAGCCCAGCCATAATACCAGAAGCGGTGCCAGCGCAAAAAACGGGATCGCCTGCGACACCAGCAGGATCGGCATCAGCCAGAACCGGACGGGTGCAAAAAGTGCCATCGGCAGGGCCGCCAAAGCCCCCAATGACGCCCCGGCAAAAAGCCCGATCACGGTTTCGGCAATCGTGTATCTGGCATGGTCAAGCAACACGTCATGACGCTTGATCAGGGTCAGCCAGACTTCATAGGGGGCGGGCAGCATATATTTCGGTGCGCCGGTCACAGACACAACAATCTGCCATGTCGCGATCAGGGCGGCGATGATGATGAAAGGCCGGGCGAGTTTCAGCAGGCGCCATTCGGTAAGCGGGGTGCGGGATGTCTTCGTCATGCCGTGCCCTCCGCCCGGTTGAGTTCTTCGGCGGTGGCGCCAAGCTGACGGAGCAGTTCGGCCTGATGGCGGAGTATTTCCGGATCGGTGACATCGCGCGGGATGCTGCCCGCCGGAAGCATGGCGTCACTCAGGACCGCGGGGGTACCACGCAGGACATGAACCCGGTCGCCAATCCGAAGGGCTTCGAGCGGATCATGGGTGACCAGCAAAACCGTTTTGCCACGCAATACCCGTGCCGCAAGGTCCTGAAGGCGCATGCGGTTAAGCGGATCAAGGGCCGAAAACGGTTCATCCATCAGGACAACCGGCCGGTCTTCCATCAGGGTGCGGGCAAGGGCAGCGCGCTGTTTCATCCCGCCGGAAAGTTCGGCCGGGCGCAAATGTACCGCATCCGATAGCCCGACCTTGGCAATCAGCGCATCGGCGCGCGCAAGATCGGGGCGTTGATTGCGCAGCACCGCCCCCAGCACCACATTTTCCCGGACACTCCGCCACGGCAGAAGCAAATCCTGCTGCGCCATATAGGCAACCCGGCCGAAAAGCGGCTTGCCATCCGAGCAGGCAATATCCCCGCCCACCTCGCCATCAACCAGCCCGGCGAGATAGCGCAACAGCGTACTTTTGCCGACACCAGATGGGCCCAGCAAACAGGTGATGCTGTTGGCAGGTAAACTCAGATCAAGATCATGGAAAATATCGTCGCCGTTAAAGGCCACGCGACCACCGCGCAGATGAACATCAAACGGCGTTGTGTTGCCCGGCATAACGGGGGAATTTGGGGAGGTTGCCGGTTTCGGCACTGATTCTGTCTTGCGCATGCGATCCTTCCTACGCCGGTCTTAACCGGTTCAGGTTCAAAGGGTCGTCCGGCAACACCGAACCTCTCAGCCGATTCACGATCGGCCCCCCTGGAGATGACGGGACTATGCGCAGATCATGGCGGGACGTCAAGTATCGTTGTTGAATGTTGATATCCGCGTAATGGGACAAGCGAAATATATACCAAAGTTTATAGGGCTATCCTATGCCATGGTGCTCAAAAGTGGAGGTTAATATTTCAGAGTATAAGTAATAAGAAATTTTTTTAAAGTATGTGTTCTAATGTGTGACGGTTGTCACTCATTAAAAGGATTAATGACTGTAATCAAAGCAAATGAATGTTGGTGGGATTCATTGGCGTCGTGCTTTGATATGGTTTCATTGAACTTTGTTGTAAATGAGTTTTTAGGAATATTTGCGTCGGGCGCTGATCTTTTCGGTGCGCCGAACTGCGAAGAACATGCTTGTGCGGCTGTGCGCTATGCAGAAGTCCGGAAAAGCTGATGCGTATCCGGTGTGCCTTAGTGATGTGCGGATTGCTGGCTTTCTATGCGGATAAGTCTTATGCGCAACAGGTGCCTGAAGCCGTCCAAAAATCAATAGAGCAAGAGCAAATCCGTCAGCAGCAGCGCGATTGGGATTTCAATACGCAGCCACAAAGCAGGCCCGATATCAGGTTGGATGCACCTGTACCCAAATCCAAAGATGAGGGGCAGCCTGTAGGGCCGTGTTTCCCTATCGAGACTACGGAAATAGAAGGGCTGGAGGGTTTGGATCTTGTGCCGGATACTTTCGACCGCCTGAACGGCGAATGTATTCGATTGAATGATCTGAACGATTATCTGAACGAGATGAACGCATTTTATGCGGATCGCGGATATATAACGACACGTGTTTATTTGCCAGAGCAGGATCTTTCAACCGGCATTCTGAAGATACTAATAATTCCCGGTAGAGTTGAAGGATTTGATTATGAAGGCGGAGAGCCCGCCGACTCTCGGATTTATTCGGCATTCCCGCTCAAGGAGGGGGATATCGTTAATCTCCGGGATATTGAGCAGGCATTAGAAAACTTTAATTCACCGCGATCTCAATCAGGGCAGTTCAAGCTATATCCGGGCGCGCAGCAGGGTACTTCGATAATTCGTCTGTCGGCGGCAAATGAACTGCCCTTTGGCGGAAATATCACTTTTAATAATTTCGGCTATAAAAACACAGGGCGCCAGAAAACCGGGGGAAGTCTTTATTACGACAACCTTCTTAACCTGAATGACACGATCCAGATAAGCGCGTCCTCTACTGTTAAAGGGCTCACGTCCAGCGATACCTATTCCAGAAGTACAAACGGCAGCTATTTTGTTCCTTTTGGAAACTGGAGTTTCAATGTTGGAGCAGGATACAGCGAATACGGTTTTATCCTGCCCGCCATCAATCAGAATCTGCCGGTTTATGGTCGAAGCCATTGGGTTTCGACGGATATTCAACGCTTAATTTGGCGCGGAGAAAACGCCAAATTTTATGCCGTTGCCGGGCTTGAAACTTCGCGATCCAGAAATTTCCTTGATGATTTTGAAGTCGTTGTTCAGAGGCGTTTCGCAACCAAGTCAAAATTTGGACTAAGCGGGCGCCTGAATTTCGAAAATGGCTATCACGATTGGTCTGTTAACGCGATCCGCGGATTGGATGCGCTTGGTGCAGAGCCGCCACTTGATCCGGATATCGATCCTGAACCCCTGTTGTTCACTGCAAGTTCTGCGCTTCAAGCCAGTTTTGCAGAGGGACAGGTGCGTCTTGGTCACCAAATCAATGCTCAATACTCTGAAGATAATCTCGCGAGTTCTGACAAGTTTGCAATTGGTGGCGGGTATTTCAGCATCCGCGGTTTCAGAGAAGACAGTTTGTCCGGAAGGTCCGGAATATCGACACGCAACGATCTCAGCTATCGCATTTTTCAAGACAATGACGCGAGTGCCGACGTCGTCTGGGGACTGGACGCCGGTTATGTCGAACTAAGCAAAGATGATCGCGAAACCTATGACGCCCCCTTGCTTGTCGGGACGTCACTTGGGCTGCGGGTCAACTTTTTGGGTGCTTTCAATCTTGATCTGGTCGTTGCCCGGGCTCTTCGCAGACCCGAGGCCTTTACGGATTCCGGAATAATCAAATACGCGCAAGCGTCTCTGTCGTTTTAGCTGCGGAGTTGGGGATTAAGTCATGGATTATCTTGGCAAATTGTTTCCTGGTATTCAGAAAAGCGCAGCACTGCTTGCCGCAGTGCTTTATACGCTTTCTCCTGTAGTGGCAGGAGCCCAGCAAGCAGCAAATACAGACCGCTCTTCTGTTGATCAGTCGAGAAACGGGCTTACGATTTACAATATCAACACGCCCAACTCCAAAGGGCTGTCGAACAACATTCACAGCAGCTTTAATATCCCCAATCAGGGCGCAATCGATAACAATTCGGCAACGATTGCCTATTCGCAGCTTGAAAAGGGTTATATCGAGGGTAACCCCAACCTTCGCGCCGGACAGGAAGCATCGACGATCCTTCACCAGATCATCGGTGGTTCCCGCTCTCAGATGAATGGTCTGCTTGAGGTTGCAGGCAAGAAAGCCCAGGTCGTTATCGTGAACGAAAATGGGATTACCTGTAATGGTTGCGGTTTCATCAACACGAGCAGGGCAACCCTTTCCACCGGGCAAGCAAATATCAATGCTTCTGGTGATCTGGCGGGTTTTGACGTTACGCGTGGCGATATTCTGATTAACGGAAATGGGCTGGATGCCATTAGCGGCAACCAGGCAAACGACCAGATTGACCTGATTGCCCGAACCATCGCCATTCGCGACGCTGCCAAAGTCAGGGCGAAACAACTTAACGTCATTGCGGGCAGCAATGCGGTTGATTACGCGTCTTTGAGCACCGGCGAGATTTCCGGAAGCGGTGCCGTTCCGGAAGTTGCCATAGACGTTGCCGCACTTGGCGGAATGTACGCTGATTATATTCACCTCATCGCGACGGATGACGGGGTTGGCGTGAATATGAATGGTGCTGTCGCGTCGGCGGGAAATCTTGCTCTTGATGCCAATGGCAAGATCAGTCTTGGCGGATCGGCTGTCGTTTCGTCCGGAGAGGCGACGACCATCAATACGACGGACGACTTTGAAAATGCGGGAAGTCTGAAAAGTGCCAAAGAACTTTCTGTGTCGGCAAAAAATATTGAAAACAGCGGACAGCTGAACTCGGACGCCAATGTAAGCCTGACAGCCCAAGAGACGATAGCATCTGGCAGCACCGGCATGATCCGTTCAAGCGGGGATACAGCTCTTACAGCCGGTCAGAACATACAAAACAGCGGTGTTGTGGCCGCATATGGTGACCTCGCTATTGATGCGCCGGATGTAAGGAATGAAGGCGGCATTCTTTGGGCCAATGATAATGTCCAGATTGGATATGCCGCCGCAGATGATGGTCGGGCCAATTATGTTCTGAACCGGAACGGGCGTATTGAAGCCTATAGCGGTGACCTTGAAATCAAGGCTGAGAATATTGTCAACCAAGGCACTGCACCGACAGCCAATATCAAAGAGAATATCTATCAGTTTTACGAAACGCCGGGGCCGGTTAATCCAAATGGCGATATTCGCAGTCGATTGGTTTCTGCGACGTTCTTTAATGCAGATGGTTCTCTGAAAACGGAATACACAGAAGACTATGCTTTACTTTGGGAGCAGCTGTTTTCTGGAGACCTGACAAATGCAACGCAGCTTGAGCCGGAAATTCTGGCCCTGCTGCAATCATCGGCAATCGGAAGTGGTGGAAATACGCTTGGCTCGTCTTGGGTTACTTATTTCGGTCGTCTGAGCAGTAAAGCATCCGAAGCAGGCGTTCCTTCGATTGTAGAATTCATGCGCGACATGATGGCGGACTCTGCGCGTGTGCCAGAACCCGTTGTTGCGCCAGAAGAACCTTCTTCTCCCGAAGGCGGGGAAGGCGCACCGGAAGCAACGCCTTCACCGGAGCCGGCATCAGAGGGGCCTGAGCCTGGTTCCATCAAGGCGGAATATCTTCCGCAATATCTGGCCCTTTGGGAAAGCCTGTCGTCTGGGCAGGCTATCAGTGCCGAAACACTTGCGGCCCTGAACCCGTCTTATGTGAAGGACGGGGCCATCCTGCCGGAAATCAGCAATCTCTGGAAATCGATCCGTTCGGGATCGGGCGAAAATTATACCATCTTGGTCACGATTACCCAGGACACGCTGAACGATGATGGTGTTCTGGCTGAATTGAAGGCCGGGCGAAATATTCGCCTTGAAGCGAAAAACATTAACAATATCTACGGCGCGATTCAGGCGGGTGAAAATCTTGATATTACCGCTGAAAACCTTACGAACACTTCGTTCGGGGCCAGCCAGACACGCCACGAAGTGCACAAACGCGGATGCTTTACCTGTCATGAAGGGGTTCTTGATTTTGCCGATACTTTCGGTGGGGTGATACAGGCCCATGGTGACCTGAATATTTCGGTTACCGATTCCTTGAACAATATGACAATCGGCAGTCGCAGTGCGGCGCAGCTGTTGGCTGATATTGGTGTGCATCTGCAAAGCACCAGCAATCGCCTGACCGCGGAAGTTCCAAAACCCTCCAAAAGCACCATCGCGCCTACGCCGGAAATCTCGACACCCGGCGCAGCAACATCGACCCTTGATAATCTCAAGCAGGAGCTGGAAGAGGTCCTTGAGGTTGCGCACGAGAATTTTGAGACCCCCGCAACTGGCGAGCTCGATGCATTCATGTCCTCGCCATACCTGTTCAGTCGTCTCGATTTCGAACCGCTGATTGAACAGAATGAATTACGGGCATTTGAAGTTCTTGCCTCAAACGACCCGACGGTACGTCAGGCATGGGCAACACAGCAAATTCGCAATGCGCAGGTTCTTGGCGGCAATGGTGCGGCCCAGGCACGAAACGATTTGATCAGCGAGCAGCTTGAGCTTGCTCTTGCTCTTCCGTCCTCGACGGATAATGGCGCAAAGCCCCTGTCTTCTGTGACGGCGTTTCTTGACAAGCGCAACGGTGCCCTGATTTCCGCAGACAAGGTTGATATCGTCGCGGGAGAGGTAAAGCAGATCGCTGGTGGCCAGATCACAAGCGACAGCGAAACCACAATTGTTGCCGATACCATCGATCTTGAACGCGGCGATCTTAAGTCTGGTGGCGATATCTCGCTTTCCGGTGATCAGGAAGTGCGTCTTGCTGCTGTCGATGTTTCGGCCGGTAATGATGTCACGATCAACAGTGCTAGCGGTGATGTCCGGATCGAGACAATTGAAGAGCGGACTGAATTCACCCGCGAATTTTATTCCGATGTGACAACCCGAAATCCTGGCTGTGGTTCGGACGGAGATTGCGAACCGTTCACAACCAAGCGCGTCAAAACCGGCAGCGGTAAAGGCACGGCTGTTACCCATCAGGGCGGGGCGCTTGATATTGGCGGTAACCTTAAGATCGAGGCTGCTAAAGATGTGGCCGTGATTGGCACCAAGGCCGAAGTTGGCGGTGATGTCAGCCTTTCGGCTTCTGGTGATCTTTTGATCGGTTCCGCCCGTAATGTGCATGATTATTCCCAAACCAGCGGCAAGTCATCGTCCAAGGCCCATTCCGAAGATCTGGTGACCTCGGAGATCACTGCTGGTGGCAACATTGTCATGACCGGCACCAATGTCGGGATCGAGGCATCGACGGTTTCCGCCGATGGCAAGCTTGATGTCATGGCGTTTAACGACCTGTCGATCGTGGCGGGTGCTGAAAATTCAAGCTACTCCTACAAATCCAGTTCGGGCGGTGGCGGGTTCTTTGGCAAGAAGAAATCCGAAAGCCTTAACGAGAGTCACCTGACCTATCAGGAAAGCGTGCTGTCGAGCGGCGATGACATGTCGCTTAACGCGATGGGTAATATCGCGATTGCCGGATCGGAGGTCGAAAGCGGCGGCGATATAGATATCACTGCCTTTGGGGGCCTGACAGTTACCTCGCTTCAGGAACAGCATCACCGCGAACACAAGGTGGAAAAATCCGGCCCGTTTGGCGGGATGTTCGGCGGGTCGAGTTCGCGCACGGAAATCCGCGATCTGACGGAAATCAAGGGGGCCGAGGTCACTTCGCTTGCTGATCTGACGACACAGTCAGGATCGGACACCACCATTCGTGCCAGCCGGGTTTCGGCCGGGGGCGATTTGAACATCAGCGTTGGCAAGGGCCCGTTTGCCGATCCGGATGCCAAATTGTGGCTTCTGACCGACAAGGACCGCGATTACCTGTCGGTGTCTGAGTATGAGGGCGGGGCCCTTAAATGGACGATGACGGAATATGGCCACGAAAAGGAAGTGGTCCGTCATGCCATCCTTGAATCGGGCGGGGATTTCGTCATCGAAAGTCCGGGTGGCATCGTTGTCGAATACCGCTCGACGGGCGATTTTGCCAACGATATCGCCCAGCTTGCCGAGGCACCGGGCCTTGAATACCTGGCCGAGCTGCAAGGCATGGACAATGTCGACTGGCAGGGTGTGGAGGAAATCTATCGCACCTGGTACGAGCAAAGCTCCGGCCTTGGCAGCGGGGCGATGGCGCTGATTGCGATTGCAACGGCGGTGCTGACCTATGGGGCGACTTTGGAGCTTGCTGGTGCCCTCGTGGAACTGGTTCCGTATGCGACCACGGAAGCCGCAATACAGGCAGGCTACGCCGCCTCGCAACTCGTGACAATCGGCGAGACGATTTATGCCGGAACAGCCGCACAATTAACCGCCATGACCATGATCAATGCAGCACTTTCGAGTGTTGCGGTCACCGCCTCGACCTCGATTGCCAATGGTGCGGTGTCGGGTGATATGCGCGGGGCGTTTCAGGCGATTTTCTCAAGCGATACGCTCAGAAGCATTGTTGTCAGTGCATTGACGGCTGGCGCTACTCAATCAATCAATCTTGATACGTTCGGGCTTGAGGACCTCGGCACAAATTCCGAATTCGTGA
This sequence comes from Thalassospira xiamenensis M-5 = DSM 17429, assembly GCF_000300235.2. Taxonomy (NCBI): domain Bacteria; kingdom Pseudomonadati; phylum Pseudomonadota; class Alphaproteobacteria; order Rhodospirillales; family Thalassospiraceae; genus Thalassospira; species Thalassospira xiamenensis. The sequence continues at coordinate 1,755,326 of NZ_CP004388.1, forward strand.
CAACTTTGTTGGAGCGAAGCCTGGACGGAGTAATTCGGAGCGGCATCTCAAGCACCATTGGTGGAACCGACTTCAGTGACGCGGTCGTTGCAAATTTGCGATTTGCAGCAACGGATACGCTGCTGGCCGCCACTCAAACTGTCATCGGTGACCTTACCGATGGCGTCGGGGCAAACGACCTGCCCGTCATGAACATGTTGCTTCATGCCGTTGCCGGGGGCATTGCGTCTGAAGCACTGGGAAATGACTTCACCGCTGGTGCAGTTGCAGCCCTTGCATCATCTGCCACCGCGAGTAGTGGTTTGTTTGAAGGTCTTGAACCGAACCAAATTTCAGCAATTAGTCAACTTATCGGTGGCGTGGCAGCACTGATCGCTGGTGGTGATGGTAATGAAGTTGGATTGGGAGCCCATGTTGCTCAATCGGCTGCAATTAACAACTATCTGACCCATGCAAATCTAAACGACATGATGTCTGAATTACGTAATTGTCAGGCATCTGAAGGAGGATGTTCCGAAGAAGAAGAGAGGTTAATTGCCTATAAGTGGCAGAATGTGGCTGTGGCGAACGACAAAGCTCTTGTCGCAATCTGTGCTGACACCGCGTGCGTCGAGGAGATGCTAAGCCCGCGTGTTGAGTTTCACGATGACATAGCAACTGAACTGCGAAACCTGAGTCCTACCGTCTTTAACATTCTGCATGCGACTTACTCTTTTGAGGTTCTGCAGCCTGCGGTTGATCAACTTAATGAGAATATCCGATTTAGGGAGGATTACGAGAATTATGTAGACGTAAAATGTGGCGGAGTTGCTTCCGCAGATTGTGCGGAAGCCCATTACGAAGCTTGGGAAAACGTTAACGACAAGCTCGAAGTTGTCGACAAAGCAAAGCTTGTCCTCTCTGTTGTGGTCGGTGGCGGTATGGCGGCCGGGCCCAAGATGCTTCAGGTTCTCAAAAACTGTGCAGCAAACCTTGCCTGCCTCAATGAACTTGGCATCACCTTGGTAGAGGCAGGAGCGGAAGTTGCTGCCGGTGGGCCGCTTGCGGGCAGTGGCGGGATCGCTTTTGCAACTGGTTCTGTTGTGCTGAAAAAAGGTGATGAAGTTCTTGGCGTGATTGATGAGACACTTGGACACCTTACTCATTTGAATGCTAGTAGTGAGCTGTTCCGGGCCTCCGATGGTAGTCTTTTAAGATTTACGGATGACGGTGAATGGCGCGTTCTTTGGACTGAGCAAGCCTCTAAAAAGACAGGCCTGACAGAAGATTTCGTCGACCAGATGGTCTCAACTCCCAAAGGGGAAAGACCCGATCCTTCAACCTATATGTCGCAGACAGAGATTGATACACATTTGGCACGCTTTGACGATGGTGCTGTTAGGTTCGCGTCTGCAGAAGATGTGTCGACTTACAGGACAGCTGGACCGCCTAGCGGAGGGTTCGTTATACCGAAATCAGAATTCGACAATCTTGTTCAAGAAGCAGGAGGTGACCTAAGCTTGGTAGAAGTCCGTCTCGGACTTGATACTGGTTCGCTAACTAGCGGAAATACTGTCGCGCTGGCAATTGAGCCACAAAATCTGAACAATCTAAGAATACCATCAGGTAACGAAGGCGGCGCAAATAGCAAATGGGTTCCGGGTGGGTTCACATCAGATGGTGTTCCTGAGGCAGTGATGGATTTCATCGGTGTGCCATTTACACCAATTCAGTTCTAAGAGGGGATTCAATGTCGAAATTAGAATTTGGTAAAACGTATTATCCTCCAAAGCCCGAAATAACTGTGACTGATAATTTAGTCAAAGGACCAGGTTGGAAGGTGGAAAGGTTTGGTACAGAATTTATATTCGAGTTTCTTGCAGCACGTCATGGTGGTGGTGTTGACCGATATAAGGTAACTGCTGAAGAATTCGAAGAGCTAAAGCTAGGAAGACTTTCATTTGAAGAACTTCTAAAAAAATACGACGTTAATTGATTTGAGCGAAAAATGGGATGCAAAAGATGCAGGAAGAAGGTGACAGATTTATTTCTAGGCACCTTTAAATCGTACCCTAACCTCGGGCATCAATGCTGGTAGTAGCGTGGTCATGACAGGTACTAAGGCGGCGGGGGCTTTGACCTTGCCACCGATTGCAAGCTTGATGTCATGGCCTATAACGGCCTGTCGATTACAGCAGGTATGGAACACTTAAGCTATTCACACACGTCGAGCTCCGGCGGCGCTGGTTTCTTTGGTAAGAAGAGAGCCGAAAGTCTGACGGAAAACCACCCGACTATAAAAGTCGGGAATGTGCGGGGTTTGCTGTGTAGAAAAAAGGGGGCAGATTTATTTTTAGGCACATTCCGAAGACCTCCTGACATCTGCGATAAATGCTGGCGGCAATGTCGCCATGGCCGGCACCAATGTCGGGATCGATGCCTCTACCGTTGCCGCCGATGGCAAGCTTGATGTCATGGCCTATAACGACCTGTCGATTACGGCGGGTATGGAAAATTCAAGCTATTCCTATCAATCCAGTTCCGGCGGCGGTGGTTTCTTTGGCAAGAAGAAATCCGAAAGCCTTAACGAGAGTCACCTGACCTATCAGGAAAGCGTGCTTTCGAGCGGCGATGACATGTCGCTGAATGCCATGGGCAATATCGCCATTGCAGGCTCCGAAGTCGAAAGCGGTGGCGACATTGACATTACCGCCTTTGGCGGGCTGACGATTACATCGCTTCAGGAACAGCATCACCGCGAACACAAGGTCGAGAAAACCGGGCGTTTTGGCGGGATGTTCGGGGGATCCAGCTCGCGCACGGAAATCCGTGATCTGACGGAAATCAAGGGGGCCGAGGTCACTTCGCTTGCTGATCTGACGACACAGTCGGGATCGGACACCACCATTCGTGCCAGCCGGGTTTCGGCGGGGGGCGACCTTAAGATCAGCGTCGGTAAAGGCCCGTTTGCCGATCCGGATGCCAAGCTCTGGCTTCTGACCGACAAGGAACGCGATTACCTGTCGGTTTCGGAATATGAGGGCGGGGCCCTTAAATGGACGATGACGGAATATGGCCACGAAAAGGAAGTGGTCCGTCATGCCATCCTTGAATCGGGCGGTGATTTCGTCATCGAAAGCCCGGGCGGGGTGGTGGTTGAATACCGCTCTACCGGCGATTTTGCCACCGACATCGCCCAGTTGGCCGAGGCGCCCGGCCTTGAATATCTCGCCGACCTGCAAGGCATGGACAATGTCGACTGGCAGGGTGTGGAGGAAATCTATCGCACCTGGTACGACCAAAGCTCCGGCCTTGGCGGCGGTGCGATGGCGCTTATCGCGATTGCGACGGCCATTCTGACAGCGGGGGCAACGGCAGGGTTGGCTGCGGCAATGACCGGTGCCACTGCAGGTGGTGCCGGTGCGGCTTCGGTAACGATTGCCGGTGTCACCTATGCTGGATCGGTTGCCCAGATCACCGCGATGACGATGATCAACGCAGCGTTGGCGGGAGTTGCAACCACTGTTACCACCTCTGTTGCCAACGGTGCTGTGTCAGGCGACATGCGTGGTGCTTTCCAGTCAATATTCTCCAGCAATACTTTGCGCAACATTGTTGTAGGTGCCCTGACCGCGGGTGCGACGCAATCCATTAATCTCGATACTTTCGGATTTGAGGACTTGGGCAAGTCTCCCGAATTTGTGACAACACTTCTGGATAACAGCATTGATGGTGTTATCCGTAGTGGGATCGGTAGCGCCATTACCGGCGAAGACTTTAGCGACAGTCTGATTGGTAATCTGCGTCTGGCGGCTGCCAGCACGATAGGCGCGTCGCTGGCGGCTGAAATCGGTGCCGAATACAACTCTATGATGACGGCCAATGCCGACGGCACAACCAGTGTCGATCCGGGAACCTGGCTTTGGCACAAGGTTGCCCATGCGGCACTGGGCTGTGCGCGTGGCGAGATTTCGCAGTCCGGCGGCTGTGCGGCGGGGGCCGCAGGCGGTGTCGGCGGTGCGGTATCAGCCGAGCTCTATCAGTGGATGACTGAAGAGAGCACCCTTCAAGACATTCAGAACTTTACAGGAATTGACTTGGAGAAACCCGACGAAATCACGCCAGAACAACGCGACACCATGAATGCCATGTTTGCAGAGTGGCGTCAGAACGGGGTTGATGTTGGGCGTCTGGTTGGTGCGGCATCGGCAGCCTTGATCGCGACAAGCGGCAACGAGGTCTATATCGGGGCCGATGCGGGCCAGAGTGTTGCAGAGGACAATATCCTTCCTGCTGTCATTCTTCTGGTTCAGGGGGCAATGATCGCATGGACGGCTTATGAGCTTTATGACAATGCGACAACCGCATATGAATTGGTCACTGCTTATGCCAATGGCGAACTGACCGACGAGCAGTTTGAAGATGCCCTTCTGGAGGCTGGCCTCAATGCGGTCATTGATGTTTCGGTGGGCAAGCTCAAGATTCTTGAGAAAACCTATGAGCTCGCCCGCAAGGCTGGGTTGACCGATAAGGTTGACGACATTGCCCGGCAGATTGCAAACCATAAGAATGGTGGTATAAATTCCCCAAATACGGCAGATGGTGTTCCAATTCGTGAGTACCCCGATGGAAGCTTTAGGACGCCGGACGGGAAATTTGCAAGTCAGGGAGGGCTACCTTCTCCGGGAACGAAATCTGCTCAGGAATATACCCAGTATTTGCGTGACAACGGATTCGATGTAGTGGGTGAAGAGCTGACTGTCAGGGGAGCTGTTGGAAACCGGCGCTATGATGCAGTCGTTCGTACGGACAGTGGCGAATTATGGGGAATAGAATACAAGAGTGGCGGGGCAACTAAAACGCCTCAGCAAGACTTCAATGACATGTACATCAACCAGTTCGGTGCTGACGGTGTCGGACAATTGGCTGGTGAAACTGTAGTCGGAAACATTACGATATATCTGCCATGAAAATGCTCCTTGAAGTAGAAAAGAAAAAGCCTGCGCAAGTTCACGAGTTTTCAAAGGTCGAAAAAGCGCTTCGCGCTTTGAAAAGCTATGGGCCACAATCCTATGCTAGCTTGACGAAACCGGATGGATCCTACTTACAAGTTGCTGGCGGTCGAGTTAATTGCGTACTGGAAATGCGTGAAAAGCCAAGCGATAGGCATTGGCGAGCACATCTTGAGGTGGCAAAGGTCCCGTTCAAAGGGCAGCAGACTCTTATGTTTGGTGGCGGCCACATGACGATGGAGCCTGATGAGGTGTTGTTCGTTGAAGATGTTGTGGCGGTTTTCAAAGCATTTTTTGAATCTGAACCGTTCCCCAAAGAGATAAAGTGGCGTGACATGTCTCAGATAGTGCGAAAGACGTGAAAGTCTTTAGAAAAAGGGGACAGATTTAATTTGGGCACAGGCTGTAATGCTCTTCAATCGGCATCAATGTCGGGTTTTAGGCCTATTGCCTAAAGCAAGCTTGCTGTCATGGCGTTTAACAATCTGGTGATCTTGGCCGGTTGGGGCAACTTAAAGTATAAAAAGTCTGTCCCTTTGGATCCGTGTGCGGTTTTCATATTTCCTAAAAAAGTTCTTGATTTGTTCTTTTGTTTGTGGCATAAAGACAAAGTCAACGGGAGAAATGCACCCGGACCGAAACCCGCGAAGCGCCTTGTGCCTCGCGGGTTTTTGCGTTTGGGACCAGATCAAAGAGGGGATCAGGATGCAGCGGCAAGGATTGAGGCGGGGCGGCGGGGTAGTTCGCAGGAGATGGATCGGCGGATGGCGGAGCCATTACGGCGGCGTTCCGCACTGGCTCTAATACGCTTTTAACACGCTTATTTGTCATGACGGGAGAGGTGCGTCTTGTCGGGGAACGGACCCCGGATTTGCCGGAAGCGGCAGCAATGGCAGCAGCGGCGGCATCAGATTGTGGCCCGTCGGTGGTGGACAGGTTGGGGGCAGTGCGCCCGAAATCCGTCTGCGGGTGAAAATGGCGGCGGTCCGAGGTGTGTCTGGACGCCGGGGGAACAGGTTGCCGCCGTGGCCGGAAGATGATCGAAGTGGGCGGTGAGCCCCTGGACCATCTGCTGCTGAAAATGGCGAAGGCCCAAGGTGCGTCGAGGCGGCAGAGAGCCCGATGATTTTCCGTCGGCGGCGGGGGCTGGAGGCCCGAGTTTTGTCCCGGCGTCGGTGGTCATGCCATTGCCGAAAGGGTCGGATCGGGCAGCGAGGCCGTAGTCGGTCAGTGGCCCGTCGATGGTTGGACAGGCGGTGTCGGCGGTGCGGTATCAGCCGAACTCTATCAGTGGATGACGGAAAAGAGCACTCTTGAGAAGATACAAGGGCTTGCAAAACTCAAACCCGGTCAACCGCCAACTGCCGAGCAACAGGAAATGTTTGCTGAGTGGCGTCAGAACGGGGTTGATGTCGGGCGTCTGGTTGGTGCGGCATCGGCAGCCTTGATCGCGACAAGCGGCAACGAGGTCTATATCGGGGCCGATGCGGGCCAGAGTGTTGCAGAGGACAATATCCTTCCTGCTGTCATTCTTCTGGTTCAGGGGGCAATGATCGCATGGACGGCTTATGAGCTTTATGACAATGCGACAACCGCATATGAATTGGTTACTGCTTATGCCAATGGCGAACTGACCGACGAGCAGTTTGAAGATGCCCTTCTGGAGGCTGGCCTCAATGCGGTCATTGATGCTTCTGTGGGCAAGCTCAAGATTCTTGAGAAGTCCTATGAACTTGCTCGCAAGGCAGGCCTGACGGACAAGGCTGATGACCTGCTCAGGAAAATTGCAAGCCATAACAATGGTGGTATAGGTGGGCCAAATAGGACACTACCAAGCGGGTACACGAGAAATGTCGACGGGAGTGTAACTGGTCCACGAGGTGGAACATACTCAACGGCTGGAACAGATCTAAATGGCCAGCAGGTTTATCGAGATAGTGGCGGGCGATATTACACGCTTGACGGCGGTACAAAAACGCAGGTTTCTAATCCTGCTGGCAGTCCTAATGTTGCGATCACACAGCAGCATGCACACCATCAGGACTATGTTAACGATATTTCTGGGCAACTCAAAGGACAAGGATACACAACAAGTTCCGGAGGCTTTTACAGTAGTTGCGGATCAACAATCTGCTATCCTGATATCACTTATAGTGCTCCGGGTAGCAACAAAATCACTGGGGTTATTGAGGTTAAAACTGGGGGAGCCGGTCCTTCAACAAACCAATCGATCGTATATCCACAGATTGGAACAGGAGATGCGATTCCCGGACCGTCTATTGCAAATGCATATGGGCTTGATGCCGGGATTCCTATGAACCAGCAAGGCTACCCCAATGGAATCCCTGTTTATCAGATAACTGCACCGGGTTTGGGCCAATGAAAAAAGATACAAGAACCAGTAAGTTCCATACCATTTATAAGGTTTTACTAATTGGAGGATGGAAAGAGCATAGGACTGACGCCGGGCGGTGTTTTGCGAAGGGGATGGGAAATGAATTTCTAGTTCTAAACCTTCATGAAACCTTTTTAAAAGATAGCCAAAATCTCGCGGCGAACTGGTTTTTGCACTCGGATGAGCTTTCTAAAATTGGGCAGGCAATTTTTCCGAACAAACAGCGGACCTGGTTGCCTCTTAGAGCATTTATTGAAGCTCCTCAGGAGCAGGAAGCATTAGTATCTGTGTCTGACAAAGAAGAATATTCGGCTGCGGATGCAGAAAAACTTATCTGTAAAATCACAGCCTGGGGCCAAGCTGTAGATGTTAACCGAACTATCCAAAATATCGCCAATGCTTCCATCCCGAATGTAGGGGGTGCTCAATTAAAGTACTTAGCTGCTCTCGCCTATGTTGGGGATTTTAACACCTTGATGGATTATCAGGCAGCCTTCCAAAAAGGTAGGCGTTTGAATTTTACTCCGATGATCAAGCCTGAGATGATTGATCGAGCTGTTGATATAGCTCTTGAGCGCGCATAGTCATTCTGTCTGTTCTGGTGGTTGATAGTCTGGCATGTGACTGCGCAATGGTTGCTTTGCTCGTCAGAAAAAGGGGACAGATTTATTTTTAGGCACCTTTAAATCGTCCCCTGACCTCGGCTCAGTGCCGGTGTCAATATTGCCATGACCGGCACCAATGTCGGGATCAAGGCATCTATTGTCTCTGCCGATGGTAAGCTTGATGTCATGGCGGTTAACGACCTGTCGATTGTGGCGGGTGCTGAAAATTCAAGCTACTCCAACAAATCCAGTTCGGGCGGTGGCGGGTTCTTTGGCAAGAAGAAAGCCTGACCTCCACTCTAAACGAAGCACAGGCTGCTTTCGAATCTGGAGATTATAACGCTGCTGGGCAGATTGCCGGAAAACTGCAAACCCAGCTCCTTACCGCGATTAACGGTACGACGATGAGCGCTGAACTCTTGCTGGCTAGTAAGGGGTTGACCAAGTGGAAGGCGGATATTCCAACTGCTCCAATCGGTCTTACATCTGATACAGTTGATACCGCATTTGATGGGATGAGGGGCGGTGGCGGGCACGCAATCCGGCATTTGCAAAATGAAGGCTTGATTCCAAGTACAGGTTCTTTGTCCGCAAGAGTCGAAGCTTTTCAAGATTTAACTCGAGGTATCTTGACTACTCCCTAGAAAACTTTCGACCATTTACTTGGTCCTTCAAATAACGGCACCCGGACAAAAGGCTTTGTCGGTGTAGTAAATGGCGAAAAAATTGTAGTATTCGTGGCGAAAGAGGGACCATGCCAAGGGAAAGTGATTTCTGCTTTCAGGCCATCTTCACAGCAAGAAATTAATTGGGGGATACAATGATCAGAGAGAGCATAGAAAGTGCATATTATGCATACGAGGAAGCCTATCAAATTCCGATTTATGGCATGTTTCCTCATGAAATAGCTCCTGAAGAACCTTTGAAAGTGCCGGGGTATCAACTGCAGCGTTCATCTATGCCATTTCACCTGGAACACCCTAGTGGAGCTGCTAAATATGAGTGTTACGTTTTTGACATTGAACTACATGTTTTTCCTCAAAACTGGAGAGATTTTGCTTGTTCCATATTTGATGAATTTTGTGCTTTAGGATCACGGTTCAGTTGGATGACCTTTGATCAAGGATTTGATTTCAATCTGTTGTTCAGTGAGTATTTTTCGCGAAATGTATTCGCATTTTGTTTTTCCGGGAAAGAAGCTGTGTTCGCTGAAAGTATGGATCAATTGCGCACAAAGAGTTGGGAAAAACGCATTATGGCTATTAAAGAACGTCTTGTTGTTTGAGTTTTCTGCTGTCCCTTGTCCCCTTTGGATCCGTGTGCGGGTTTCATATTTCCTAAAAAAGTTCTTGATTTGTTCTTTTAGTTGTGACATAAAGATAAAGTCAACGGGAGAAATGTACCCGGACCAAAACCCGCAAAGCCTTGTAGGCTCTGCGGGTTTTTGCGTTTGGGGCCGGATCAAAGAGGGGATCAGGATGCAGCGGCAAGGATTGAGGCAGGGCAGCGGAGTAGTCCGCAGGATATGGGTCGGGGGATGGCGGAGCCATTACGGCGGCATTCCGCGCCTGTTCTAATACGCTTATTTGTCATGATGGGAGAGGTGCGTCTTGTCGGGGAGAGGACCCCGAATTTGCCGGAAGCGGCAGCAATGGCAGAAGTGGGGGCATCAGATTGTGGCCCGTCGGTGGTGGACAGGTTGGGGGCAGTGCGCCCGAAAACCGTCTGCTGATGAAGATTGCGGCGGCCCGAGATGTGTCTGGACGCCGGGGTGGCGCGTTGCTGCCGGGGCCGGACGGTGATCGAGGCGGCAGGGAGCCCGATGATGGTCCTTCGGCGAGGTTGCTGGACGCCCGAGGTATGTCCGGCCTTCGGAGGTCATGCCATTGCCGAAAGGGGCCGGAGCGGGCAGCGATGCCGTGGGCGGTCAGTGGCCGTCGATGGTGGGAGACAGGTGGGGGCGGTTAGCCCGAAGGCCGTCTGTTGGCGAGGATGGCAGACGCCCGAAGTTTGTCCGGGGTTCATGGGGGGGGGCGGAAGTGCCGCCATGGCCGGAAGTGATCGGATCGACCGTTCGAAGCTAGCCCGCCGGGTGATCCCGTCCATGTGCTACGCCATCGATCACCGCCGGGAAGCAAATGCGCCTTGCTTTGCGCCGGCTTGTGGTTTCGATATGCTGGGCGATGTCATTTTCTGTTTTTGTGGGCGATGGTCTGGGGGCGGTTGGGTTGCGTGTATCACGGCGGCCCTGCAGTATGGGCTTGCATCAACCAATTGATTTGTCGATACCTGTTGACCTGTGCAGGGCCGCAATTGATCAGTTGGGTGTGCAATCGGCTTGTGTTACCAGCGTGATTGCTCCGCTTGTTCGGCCCGCTTCAAGGTCGGTATGTGCGCGTGTGGCCTCGGAAAGGGGATATTCGGTCGCGGCCGGGAACTCATACTGACGCAAAATATTGAACCACGCGTGTGCGGCCCGGTGATAGTTTTCTGTATCCGTGACATACGTAAGGATACTGGGCCGTGCAAGAAACCGGTTGGTCAGATGCCGCAGGTCAAGAGGCGGTATGTCTCCGGCAACCTGACCAATTGTTGCGGTAATTCCGAACGGCCTGGTCGCGTTTAGGGATTTGGTCAGATTATCGCCGCCGATCCCGTCAATCGCGTAATCAACACCCCGTCCTGATGTCAGGTCCATGATGGCGGTTTCAAAATCCTGTTCGCGATACAAGATCGCGTGATCAAGCCCCTGCGCTTTTGCTGCCAGTGCCTTGTCTGAGGAGCCGATTGTGCCGATGGTTGTCGCCCCTAAATGCTTGGCCCAGCGGACCAGTATCTGGCCCAGACCACCTGCTGCTGCGTGTATCAGAACGGTTTGACCCGGTGAGACGCGGCCAATTTGTTCTAATAAAAGGTAGGCAGTCATGCCGCGCAGGAAGGAACCGGCGATCTGATCGGGGTGAATATCATCGGGGATTTTGATCAGCTGGCTTGCCGAAATGTTGCGTTCTGAGGCATAGCTTCCGGCCGGAAAACCGGCATAGGCAACCTTGTTGCCGATGGCAAAGCCGGTCACGTCAGGACCTGTTCCCGTAACGGTTCCGACAGCTTCAACCCCGATAATCGCGGGCTTTTCTTGCAGCGGATACAGGCCGACGCGATGATAGATATCGACAAAATTAACCCCGATCCGGTTTTGGTCAATCCGGACTTCACCCACGGCTGGTGCGGGTAAATTGATTGCGCGTTCCTGAAGGCATTCCGGGCCGCCGATTTGGCTGAGTTCGATGATTCTGGTCATGAAATACTCCTGACATTCGATGTGATATCAGGAATATCCGTTGTTTTTCTTGGGGGAAATTCCCTATATTTGCGTAGTTAATGGGGAAAAATGCGCAAATGAATTGGGAAGACTACCGATACTTTCTGGCTTTGGCTGATACGGGCAGTTTTTCGGCAGCGGCACGGGAACTGGGTGTGGATCACAGCACGGTTGCGCGTCGGGTCAATGCGCTTGAAACCACATTCGGGGTCCGGTTGATTGATCGTTTGCCGAAGTCGGTGATGTTGACGGTTGATGGCAAACTGGTTGCCGAACAGGGGCGTCAGGCGGTTCTGGCAATGCAGGCGGTTGAACGTGTTGCGGCGGGATCCGCCGACCATGTTTCAGGAACTGTTTGTGTGAGCGCACCACCGGCACTGGCCAGTCATATTATCGGGCCAAAAGTCCGGGAATTGCGAGAACAGCATCCTGAGATCGATCTTGTTTTGCAGGGGGAAACCCGATCAACAGACCTGAACCGGCGGCAGGCCGATATTGCGTTGCGCCTGTCGCGCCCGGAAAAATCGGCGGTCACAGTGCGCAAGTTGACGGATATGCCGTTCGGTTTTTACAGCGCACCTGATTATGACAAGCCCGAGCATGTCTGGGACTTTATCAGTTGGGATGAAACGACGGCTAGTATCCCGCAACATCGCTGGATCGAGGAGCGGTTGCATGGGCGCAAGGTCGTGCTGCGTAGCAATGATACCAGCATACAGGCTGCGGCGGCTGGCTCGGGGTTGGGAGTTGCGATTTTACCGCACTTTGTCGGGGATGCCGATCCAAGGCTGGCCCGCCTTTATCCTCATGAAAGTTTTCCACCGCGCGAGGTCTGGATGCTGGTGCATGAGGATCTGCGTCATGCACCACGCATCCGAACTGTGATGGATTTCCTGATCAAGACTGTTGCCGTGCTGAAAACCCAGATCGTCTGAGTAATTGATATATTGCTTACCACGCTGCCGCGCTGGATAAAAGCCGTCCTGCCGGGTGATCCCAACCATGTGCGACGCCATCAATGGTGGCCGGGAAACGAACGCGCCGGGCCTTGCCCCAGCTTGTGGTTTCGAGATGTGGGGCGATGTCGTTTTCGGTTTCGGGGGCGATGGTTTGGGTTCGGGTCGGTTGTGCGGTCTGGCAAAGCAGATGGGCGGTGCGGGCGAGCGAATGGCGGGCGGTGGTGATCTGGCCGGTCTGGCTGCGGAGCAACAGGGCTTGGATCGTGCTTGCCGCCATCAGATAGCCGGTGGCGTGGTCAAGGGCCTGAACGGGAAGGGGCGTTGGTTTTGGCGCATCGGCCTGTTTCATGCCGAAATCGGCGATGCCGCAGCTCATTTGGACCAAGCTGTCAAAGCCGCGCCGCTTGGCCCACGGGCCGGTCCAGCCATAGGCGCAGAGTGTCACATCGATCAGACCGGGATTGATGCGGCGAAGTTCATCCGCGCCATAGCCAAGACCGGGCAGGGCATCGGGGCGATAGCCATGCAGCAGGATATCGGCACCCGCCAGAAGGCTTTCAAATGTTTGGCGATCTTCGGCACGTTTGAGGTCAAGCCCGGCACAGCGTTTTCCAAGGGTGATTTCGGGGATTACCGCGCCCTCGTCCCAGTGGGGCGGGTCGATGCGCAGGACATCGGCACCATAGGCCGCCAGAAACCGCCCGGCGACCGGACCAGCCAGAACGCGGGTCAGGTCAAGCACGCGCATTCCGGCCAAGGGGCGGTCGGGTCGGATAACGTGGCGCGATTTGGTGAATGTGCCGTGATCCTGCCAGCCGATCAGCGGTTCGGCTGCAATTGCCGCCCCCTGCGGGTGGGATTGCCAGTCATCGAGGCTGCGCATGGTGGCGGCACAGCCGCCCGCCGCAATGATTGCGGTTTCGAGGTCATCGGATTTCCAGTTTGCGACAATGGGGGCGAGGGCCTGGCGATCCGGATAATCGCCCAGAACCGACAGGGCGGCGGTGCGGTGATGCGGGGCGTTGGTGTGAAGCCGTATCCAGCCATCGGCGGTTTGATAGTCACCTGCAATCGCGTCCCAGACCGGCGGCAATTCCCAGCCCATCGGACGGATCGTCATATCAAACCATTTTGATGCCAGCCGTTGATCAATGGTGACGCCAGCCTGATCACCGGTGGCCAAACCGCGATAGCGGGAAATCATGGCGGATGCGATACCGATGGACGCGGTCGCAAGATCGGTCACGGCAAAGAAGGATGGCAGGGCGTCCGTGCCGGTGATTTTGATATCGGGCAGGGCGTTTGTTGCGCCCGGAAGAGCAAGGGCAGCGGTGATCGGGGTGATGAACGGGTTGGGCTTGTTGGTCATGGCGGTCATGTTGGTGGCTCCTTTTTCCGCATGGGTGGCGCGGGGGATTTTGATCGGCCAAGGATCACGCGGGGCTGGACAAATCGTCAATCTTGATCAAGATAATCAATATGAAAAATCTTGATGATCCGATGAATGAAACGGCATTTTTCACGCTGTCGGCACAGGAAGTCTGTGCGGCGACCGGCATATCGCGCGATACGCTTTATGCCTATGTCAGCCGCGGGATCGTGCGCGCCATTGCCCATCCGGGGGACGCGCGCAAAAGCCTGTATGACCATCGCGATGTGCGCAAAATCATCGCGGGTAAAAAACGCGGCCGGTCGCGGCAATCGGTGGCGGCATCGACGATTGACTGGGGCGAGCCCATACTGGTGTCGAAAATCACCCGCATTGCCGATGGGCGGTTTTTCTATCGCGGCAGGGATGCGGTGGTGCTTGCCGATACCATGACGCTTGAAGATGCTGCACGGCTTCTGGCAGGTCTTCGGGTCGATCAGGATCGGTGTTGCGCGCCCGATTTCATCCCGGCCAATCATGCCACACCGTTTGACCGGATGATTGCGATGATGGCGGGCGAGGTGACAAACCATCCTGCCGGGGATGGCCGCCCGGCAGCGGCGAAGCTGATGCGGCTTGCGGCCTTGGCGGCGGCGGGTATGCGCGATGACGGTGAAAGTCCGATCCATGTGATGCTGGCGCGCGCGTGGCCAAAGAGACCAGAGGCCGTGGATTTGCTGCGCCGCGCGCTTGTGCTGTGTGCCGATCATGAATTGAATGCGTCGGCCTATGCGGTGCGGGTGGCGGCATCGGCAGGGGCGAGTGTTCCGGCGTCGTTGCTGGCGGGGTTGGCGACATTATCGGGCAGTCGACATGGCGGGTTAACGCCGCGCTGCCGGGCATGGATGGACCGGGTGGAAAAGCGCAAGATTGATCCGGTGCAGGATGGCGTGCCGCCGGGGTTCGGCCATCCGCTTTATCCCGATGGTGATCCGCGCACACGCGCGATCATGCAATCTTGCGGGCAGGTGGGGGATGCGTTCTGGGCGCGGATAGCAGACCGGGTGACCGCCGAAACCGGGCAATATCCCAGCCTTGATTTCGGTCTGGCGTTGCTGGAACGCGAGCTTGATCTTCCCAAAGGGGCCGGGCTTGGCATTTTTGCCGTCGGGCGCATGGCAGGCTGGATCGCGCATCTGTTCGAGCAGCGCCAAAGTGGGAAGATCATTCGGCCAAGGGCGGCTGTGGCCGGGTGAGGGTGTGAGGTATTTGGCGGCATTGAGCTTGTGGCGCGATGGACTCCCGCGTTCGCGGGAGTGACGGTTGGGGCGTTGCAGCATGCGCGCGCGTTTTTATCGTCATTTCGGAACACGTGCCGGTCTGGTTTGTTTGATAAACAGGGCAAACGGTAACGAAGGACGAGACAATGCCTGCAAAATCGAAATCCCAGCAGAAAGCCGCCGGTCTGGCGCTTTCGGTCAAGCGTGGTGAGCAGAAAAAGAGCGAACTGACCGGGGCTGCGCGCGAGATGGCAGAAAGCATGTCCGAGGAGGAGCTTGAGGAACTGGCATCGGGCCAGCGCAAGGGCAAACCGGAGCACAAAACCAAGTCGGGATCGTGATCGGTATCACATCCCTGGCTTGTGAAATCAGGCCGTCCGGTTATCTTTTTCGGATCGACAGGATCGCGGAAGGTACAGATGCAGGATCGGCAGCCTTTTTCCATTTGTCATGGCATCGAAGATGGCCATATCGACAAGGCACTTGATCTTTTCTGGCAGGCGTTTCGCCAGAAGCTTGCCCCGGTGTTGAAGCCGGAGGACAAGGCGTTGCGATTCCTGAGGCGGGTTGTTGATCCGGCGCATGCGATCAGTGCAGTGTCGCCCGATGGTGATCTGCTTGGCATTGCCGGTTTCAAAACGCCCGCGGGGGCGTTTATTGGCGGGAAGCTATCGGATATCTGCGCGATTTATGGCGCGTGGGGCGGATTGTGGCGCGGGGTTCTGATCGATATTCTTGAACGGGATCTGTCCGAGGGGGTGCTGTTGATGGACGGCATTTTTGTTGATCCTGATGCGCGCGGCAGGGGTGTCGGGACGGCACTTCTGGACGGGATTGCACATGAAGCCCGGGCGGGCAATCTGGCGCAGGTGCGGCTTGACGTGATCGATACCAATCCGCGCGCCCGGGCGCTTTATGAACGATGCGGCTTTGTTGCGGGCGAGGTGCAGGAGCTTGGCCTGCTTTGCCATCTGTTCGGGTTTCGCAAGGCAACGACTATGATGTTGCCGGTTTGATGCGGATTAAACACAAAATGCTTTAGCGCGCCGGGCTATGGGCTTTGCGTGATCTGTTTGATCCAGGTGGTGATGTGATCCATCGCGCCGGGGGCATAGGCATGCCGCCCCATCACGACAAAGGCCAGTTTGACGATGTCGGGCATCTGATCGGCAAGCTGATAATTAAACAGGCGGCTGCGCAGCAGCCCGTGCGTCGCATCGGGAAGGGTGATGACCCTGTTTGCGCGATTGTTGGGCAGGGCAAGCTTGCGATAGATCGTTGCATTATAAGCCGCATCAACATTGAGGTCATCTTCGCCCCATATGGCAAGCAGGGGCGACGTGACTGTTTCAAGCGGCCCGGTGGCGTCTGATCCGATATTGCGTTTCACAAATTCATAGCGGTCCTGTGACATGACTTCCTGATCATGGGGCATGGCGAGATAATCCTGATATGTGCTGTCGGGGCCGAAAATCCGGTCATCCATATTGTGCGCGGTTGCAATGCGCATGGCGATTTCATCGGGCCGGGTGCCAAGGGCCTCAAGCCGCGTTCGCATGTAATAGGTGCCCTGATGCTGCCAATTGACTGCCGCGCCGATCAGGATGTGAAAGGCGGCATCGGGCAGGCGATTGGCGATATCGGGGATGACCCAGCCGGCCTGCGAAAACCCCAGAAAGCCGATTTTGCGGTTTTGATTGCCATCAAGGTTGCGAAGGGCGGCGAAGGCCGACATCGCCTCGTTGGCGCGATCATTCATGGATTGATCAAGCCAGTTGCCCGTGCTGTTGCCAATACCGGCCTTGTCCCAGCTATACACACCGATCCCGTCATCAAGCAGGCTGTTGATCAGCGGCAGGTAACCGTCATTTGAAAAGCGGTCCTGCGGGCCGTCGCCATGGATCAGAAGGACAATCGGGGCGGTATTGGCCGCCGCATTATCGTCGGGCAGGATCAGGGTGCCCGAAAGCCGGTTGCCGTGATCGTCAAATTCGACAAGGCGGGTATTGCGGCCTTCAAGATCAAAATCGGCAAGCCCCGAAAGGGCAAAGCCAGCGCCAATGACAATAACGATGATCAGGATCGCAAGCCCCGCGAAAAGGCGGTGGCGTTTTGACGTTTTTCCGGGCACGGGCGGGGCTCCGACGGGTTGGTGATGACGATGGATTGAGAGCGATCAGGACGATGTCATGAAACGGGTCAGAAGGGCCTGATTGGCGGCGTCAAACGTGACCCGGCCAAGGGCGACGCGGCCATCAAGTGCGTTTTTGACCGCATCAAAATCCGTATCGGAAAAACCGCCACAGGTTTCAATGACCTCTATCCCGTTTTGGGCAAAGTTTTGCGCCGCAACGATCAGGGCCGCGATATTTGACGCGGCAAAGATATGGGTGGTGAAGCCATCGCCGGGCAGGGTGGTTTGTGTGCCACGTACCGGGTATCCGTCGGCCTTGATCAGAAAGGCATAGTTTTTGATCGGCATGGGGCGGCCTGTCGTTTAATTAAAAGGGCGTTTAAGAAAAGAGAAAGTGTTCCGGGAGCAGAGTTACGCGGATGCGTTTGCGCGTCAATCCTGCGATGCCCCAACGAGCCCAGCCCGAATGAAGCATGATCGGTGATGATGCCATCTGATGAACCTGTTCTGAATTATCCCGATCATCGCCGCCACGATATTCGTCCGCGCATGATTGCGGCCGAGATTTATCGCGGGTCGAGTTACGGGCCCAAACACCCCCTGTCGATCCCGCGGGTGTCGCTGGTGGTGGATATGGTGCATGCGATGGGTTGGGTCGATGGGGAAAACTACCTGACCGGGCCGGTGGCGACGCCGGCACAATTGGCACGCTTTCACGATCCCGACTATATCGCCGCCGTGGCACAGGCCGAACGTGACCAGATGTTGCCCGATGACATGATGGTCAGATACGGGTTGGGTAAAAACGGCAACCCGATCTATCCGGAAATTTTCCGGCGCCCGGCGACGGCGGCCGGATCATCGATCATGGCCGCACGTCTGATTGCCGATGGCGGAATCATCCATCATCCGGCGGGGGGTACGCATCATGGATTGCGTGATCGGGCATCGGGGTTTTGCTACTTCAATGACCCGGTTCTGGGCATTCTTGAACTGCTCGATTCGGGGCTGGATCGGGTGCTTTACCTTGATATTGATGCCCATCACGGGGATGGTGTGCAGATTGCCTTTGCCGATGATGACCGTGTTTTGACGGTTTCGATGCATGAAGAAGGGTTATGGCCGCGCACCGGGACGATTGATGATGTCGCCGGGGGAATGGCGCGGAACCTGCCGATGCCAAGTGGCATGCATGATGACGAGATGCGTTATGTCCTTCATGAATATTTCATGCCGCTTGCGCAGAAGTTCTCACCACAAGCCATTGTTTTGCAATGTGGATGTGATATATTAGCAGAAGATCCATTATCCAGACAGATGCTTGGCAATCAGGCCATTTGGGACGTGGTCGGGGCCATGATCAAAATGGCACCCAGGTGTCTGGTACTGGGGGGCGGAGGATATAACCCTTATGGGGTTGCGCGCTGTTGGTCCGGGGTGTGGGCGGTTGTAAACGAAATCGAAATACCACCTGTGTTAACCATCACAGCGGAAAATATCCTGCGTGCCGTAAAATGGACGCATAGCCGTGGAAAGCAGCCGGACGAAAAAATGCTGACCAGCATTAAAGATCCGTGGCGCGGCGGGGACATACGTGACGAAGTCAGGACACGCGTCCAAAGACTGAAGGGGTATGGGTTATGAAGTCGTTCATTCAAATGACCTTGGTCGTTTGCTTTATCAGTGCTGCCGTGATGGCGGGGCTGAATGCAAAGGCGACGGGGTTTGAACGATCGCGCCTGCTGGTGGATGGCAAGGTTTTCAATGTTGAAATGGCGGTTACACCCGATGAACGGTCGCGCGGATTGATGTTCCGCACCGAAATGGCCGAGGATGCCGGGATGCTGTTTGATTTTGGCCGCGCCAGCGACATTTCAATGTGGATGAAGAATACCTTCATTTCGCTTGATATGCTGTTTATCGACAAGAATGGCGTGATTGTCGGGATTGAAAAACGCACGGTACCGAAATCCGAAACCATCATTCCGGGGCCAAAGCCGGTGCGCTTTGTTCTGGAACTTAATGGCGGTTCGGCGGACCGGTTGGGATTTGAAGTTGGCGAGAAGGTCGAGGGGCTGCCGCGCTAGGCATGCCATAGGCACCCGGGATAGGCCCGTTGCGGCCACGCGATCCTCAATCAGCAATAGCAAGGCCGCGGATGATTTCTGCGGCCTTTGGTTTTTGACCTGCATTTTATTTCCAATCCGGGCAAAAAACGCATAATGCGGTCTTGCCCGTGCGGAATTATGGTGCTAAATCCACATCCGCGTCGGGGAGTAGCGCAGTCTGGTAGCGTACCTGCTTTGGGAGCAGGGGGTCGCGAGTTCGAATCTCGCCTTCCCGACCATTTTTCCCTTTTGCCATACGGACACGTTTTCATGTGCCGGCAAAAGGTGTAAAAGATGACGAGACAGCGGGTGTTAGAGAGCCCCGCATTCATGTTATCTTATCCGACGGTCAAGACGAGGGTCCCGATGAAGGTCCGTGTTTACAAACCTGCCAAAAACGCCATGCAGTCCGGTCGTGCGGCGACCAAACACTGGGTGATGGAATTTGAACCGGGTGCAAAGAAGGTTGCTGATCAGCTTATGGGCTGGATCGGTTCGACCGATACCCGCGGCCAGGTGCGCATGTATTTCGATAGTCTTGAGGAAGCACAGGCATTTGCCGCCCGTCACAAGCTGATTGCCGATATCGAACAGCCGAAATCGCGCGTCCGCCGGGTGCAGGCCTATGCCGATAACTTCGCGTTCAAACGCGTCGTCTGATCCCTCGGCCAGCAAGACGGCCGATCACCATCATCGGGGCGGTTTCCGCCCCGTTCGTCTGACAGAAGACGTTAAAGACTGAAAAGATATTCTATCATGCCGGGCAGGCGTCCAATGCTTTGCCCCGGGGCACCAACCGGCCCCCACAGCGGTCCCTTAGCTCAACTGGATAGAGCAACAGACTTCTAATCTGTAGGTTGCAGGTTCGAGTCCTGCAGGGATCGCCATTTTTATATGCTTGAGGGCAAAGTAAGATATTTGCCTAGCGCCTCTCGCAGGGCCTCTACCGTTCCATGTTCCTTGAACCATGCGTCCAGACTGTCAAGTCGCTGGATGCAATCGTTTATCGTGTTTTCTATGGTCTCAGAGCGATATGGTCGAGAAACATATCGATCAAATCGAAGATTGGTGAGTTCATAATCTTCGCATTTTCGAGCTAATTCTTTTAGGTATTCGGACGCGGACGACGGAAATATAAAATCTGCTGTTGATATTAACCGTTGGGCCTCGTTTCGAACTTCCTTGTCTGTCGTAATCCCGAAACGAACATAAATTAAGTACTGCCTAGCTGCATGAAATGTTTCAACGCGTTTTTCGTGAAGTGATACAGAATAATTGGCTCTTGATACAATTTTTTGATGTTGTGAGTGTTTCCATTGCAAGGCGCAAAGTACAGCCGTGAATATTGCTATGACGATTGTTGATGCCACCATTGGATAGTCAATTTTATCTGAGTATTCGAGGATAGAGTACGCTGCTCCTCCCGCGAACATTCCTAATACAAAACCAAATAAGACTAGAAGGTTTGTGGTTGATGATTCATTTTTGTGTTTATCTACGTCTTTCATGATTTTATACTGTCTAATCTCATTGTTAACTCATGAGAGCCGCAGGCTCACGCCTGAATGGGGCGGGCGACGGTTGCGGCGAAGCGGGCGAGGCACATCCATTTCTGATAACCTTTAAGAAATTATCGTGTATGACTGGTTAAGTGTGTCGTTTGACATAAATATCTAACTTATTAAGTTGTTGAATAATATTTTTCCTTCTGTTTATCTGGTTTACGTTTCTCATGGTGTAAAATTTAAGGTCGCGGGTTATTTGATCAATAATTTGATCGAGTTCTATCGTGAAAATGGAATCCGATAGGAGAGGCATATTATTTGCGATTTTAAGGGCTTCTTTATTTGCTAAATTACTTGGCATATTCTCATCTGAATCCTTAAGCTCCAATGTTTGAAGAATTCTTTGAGTTTGAGAAGGTTCTGGATCGCTAAGGATCAGAAATACTTCAAGAGATTGTCTGACCTTCTTTTGGAATATCTGTAGTTTACGTTTTTGAGCTCGCTTCGATGGCTCTACCGCCCCGCGATAAGCTAAATAACCGCCAAGTAAGGCGGTGGCTCCTCCCAGAAGAACTTCCCATTGTAGTCTGAATGGGTGATCACTAAACAGCATCCAAGAGTTATGTTCTGAAGCAACATACCCAGCGGCCCATCCTACCGAAAATATCCCTAAAACTCCTAAAGCAATGGCCAATGGCAAAAAGTTATCGCGCATTATATGTCCTGTTTTTGGAGAGACGTAGCCGATATGTAACCATATAATTGATAGTGTAAACTCAGTTCAGATGATTTTCTAATATACAATTGTGAGTTTTAGGGCGAAGTTTGTTTGCATCGCCACCTCTATCAACCCAGCCATAGGAAGAATAAATCTTATGGCTTTAATCTTTTAGTTGTGTTTTTGAGGCCCTTCGGGGCCATCAATTCATATCCGGGGGTGATGCGCCCGCTGATCCTGCGGTCTTTCGGCGGCGGAAATATCAGTAAGGTGGCGTTAGGACGGGTTATCTCGCAGCGAGGTAGCGACCCGGGCGGTGATTAAGCGCGATGATCAGGTTGAGCACGACCGCACCGAGGATCGAGAGCAGGACCTTGTCAAACGGCAGGGTCAGGAAGGCGCAGGCGAGGATGACCAGATCGACGGCGAGCTGGAAATAGCCCGCGCGGATGCCGAAATGTTCTTGCAGATACAGGGCAAGGATATTGATCCCGCCCAAGCCGGCACGGTGGCGAAACAGCATCAGAAGACCGATCCCCATCAGCGCACCCCCGGCAATCGCGGCGAAGATCGGGTTGAGCATCGAAAAATCGATCCACATCGGCATCAGTTTTGAAAACAGCGAGACAAGCCCGACCGCGATGAAGGTCTTGATGGTGAAGGCAAGGCCCATGCGTTTGAAGGCCAGCCCGTAAAACGGCAGATTGATCGCAAAGAAGATCACGCCAAAACCGATGCCGGTGGCATGTTCGATCAGAAGGGCCGCGCCCGCCGTGCTGCCGGTGACCAGCACGCTTTCGCTATAAAGCATCACACCCAGCGATACGACCATGGTGCCGAGCAGAAGCGCCAGCACATCTTCGTACAGACGATGGCCGAGATCGGGTTTGGTGGTTTCGGCGGTGTGGGTTGTGGTGCTGGTCATGAAGGAATCGCCGGTTACGGATTGAACAGGCTATCAAATTACGCTTTTCGCATGTGCGAAACAAGCCGGGGGTGGCGACCGGGGGAAATTCGGCGGTTTTTGGCGGGGCGGGGGGATTTAACGCAAAAGACCGGCCTGTCGGGGGCCGGTCTTGATGGTTTTATGCGTGGTTTTGTTCTTTTCCGTCATTCCGGGCGGAGCGAAGCGCAGACCCGGAATCCATTTCTTTACCGCTGGCTGGATTCCCGCTTTCGCGGGAATGACGGGGGTGGGCGGTGGTGGGCGGTGCCGCTGGTTCAGGCGGCCTGATCCCATTCGGGGGCGAAATCGGGATCGATCAGGCGGCCGTCGGGCCGGGCGAGTTCGTTGATGTCGGCCATGTCGGTATCGGAGAGTTCGAAATCAAAGATATCGAAATTGGCCTTGGCGTTTTTGGGTGAGCCGGATTTCGGGATCGCCATGACGCCATCCTGTTGCAGCAGCCAGCGCAAGGTGACCTGTGCCGGTGATTTGCCATAGGCCTTGCCGATGGCAACCAGCGTTTCGTCATTCATCACCTTGGCACGTGCCAGCGGGCAATAGGCGGTCAGCAGCATGTCATGGCTGCGGAGGCATTCAAGCACCTTGGACTGGTCAAGATAGGGGTGATATTCGACCTGATTGACGGCAAGGGGAAAATCGCTGTGGCCGACGGCGCGTTCGATCAGGGCGGTCGGGAAGTTGGAAATCCCGATCAGGTGCGTCATGCCGAGGTTTTTGACCTCGTTCAGCGCTGCGATGGTTTCGCGCAGCGGAATGTCATCATTGGGCCAATGGAGCAGCAAAAGATCGACATGGTCGAGATCAAGCTTGCGCAGGCTTTCGACCACGGAGGTTTGCAGATCGCCGCTTTGGAAATTGTCGGGCCAGATTTTGGTGGTGAGGAAGTAGTCATCACGTGAAAGGCCGGATGCCTTGAGCCCGCGACCAACCCCTTCCTCGTTATGATACATCTGGGCGGTATCGAAATGGCGGTAACCGATTTTGGCGGCTTCGGCGACCATATGTTCGGCACTTGCGTTATCGAGCTCGTATGTTCCAAAGCCAAGTGCGGGGATTTTCGTACCCTGCCAGTTCCGGAAAATCATGATGTTCTACCCCCTTCGATTTGATTTGATTGATTGTTTTGAGAGTTTCGGAAAACTGAGGACAGCTTTGCCAACCTGCGACAGATTTAGTGCAGCGCAACAGCAGCGCAACCTGTACGGTTGGATGGTGGATGCTGTCCTTCGGTTTGGCGAGGGGATAGAATGCCCATGAAAAACGGCAAGAAAAAGGGCGATCACCACATGTGGGATCGCCCGAAGTTCAGGACTTAGAGTGAGGCTGTATCAAGCCAAGACCCAATCTGATCCAATTTCGGGTTGAATGCCTTGATGTGGCTCAAATGCCGAAAAATTCAGGTATTCTCAGTCGTTTCCGAGACGGCGGCATTCAGGTGATAGAGCGATTCCCGGATGACCTGCGGCCCGAGATCCCTGGTGATGAAGACGATTTTTGATCGGCGATCCTCATCAGGCCATGCGGGCAGGGTGGCGGGTGGATGAAAAACATGCTGCACGGCATGGATCGCGACCGGGTTGCTTTCGCCGACAAGGTTCAGGATGCCCTTGACGCGCAAAAGGCTTTCGCCGCGCATCTGGGTGAAGATTTCCGCCCAGGTGACAAATGCATCCCAATGCAGCGGTTCGTCAAAGGTGATGCAGAAGGACCGGATATGGTCGTTATGCCGGTTGACGTCGTGGGAATGCGCGTGGTGGTGGTGATCATGATCGTGATCGTGGTCATGGTGGTCATGCGCGTGATCATGCCCGTCGTGATGATCCTGATGATTGTCGCCGTGCTGTTCATAGGCCTCGTCGCGCAGCCATTTCTGCACATCCATGCTTTTGGTCGCCGGGTCATACAGCCCGGCATTGAACAGTTTGGCCGGGTCAATATCACCCATGGTGACGGCATGGATCGGGGCGGCCGGGTTAAGTTGGCGCAGGCGGGTTTCAAGGCGTTCGCGCGTTTCGGCGTCGGCCAGATCGGATTTGGTGATCAGGATGCGGTCGGCAACGGCGGCCTGTTTGACGCTTTCGGGATGGTCATCAAGCTGCCCCGCGCCATGCAGGGCATCGACGGTGGTGACCACACTATCAAGGCGGAATTTGGCCGTGAGCAGCGGATCGGTCATCAGGGTATGCAGGATCGGGGCCGGGTCGGCCAAGCCGGTGGTTTCGATGATGACCCGGTCGAATTCCGGTACCTCGCCACGGGTGCGTTTGACAAACAGATCACGCAAGCCCGAAATCAGATCGCCGCGCACCGAACAGCAGATGCAGCCGGAATTCAGCAATACGACATCCTCGGACACCTCGCGGACCAGAAGGTGATCAAGCCCGATTTCGCCAAATTCATTGATCAGAACGGCGGTCTTTGCCATGCCGTCGTGAGCCAGAAGGGCATTGAGAAGGGTTGTTTTGCCACTGCCAAGGAAGCCCGTGATAACGGTGGTGGCAACGCGGTCAAACTGTTCGTCGGAAATCGCCATGTCTGATGCTTACTTTTTGCCGTAAAGGTCTTCGACGGCGATTTCGGGTTGGGAAATCACCACTTCCTCGCCATCGCGGGCGGCGAAATAGAAACAGTTGCGACGCCCGGTGTGGCAGGCAACGCCAAGCTGATCGACCTGTATCAGAACCGTGTCCTGATCGCAGTCATAGCGGAAATCGATCAGTTTCTGTACCTGGCCGGAGCTTTCACCCTTGCGCCAGAGCTTGCCACGCGAGCGCGAGTAATAGCAGACCCGGCCGGTTTCAAGCGTTTCGATCACCGCATCGCGGTTCATCCAGGCCATCATCAGGACCTCGCCACTGTCATGTTGCTGGGCGATTGCCGGGATCAGGCCGCTTTCATTGAATTTCAGTTTGTCGGCAATCTTTGCGTTGGTGGTGGCGCTGGTCATCGAAGGCTCCGGTCGATGGTTGTTGACTTTTCGCGGCAGTGGCGTCAAGAAATGATATATTATAACATATCACCCTGTGCCATGGCTTTTTGCAGATTAATGCAAATCGCCCGGCGTGACTTCGGATGTGCGACATGACCGATCTTTTCCCGAAAAAGGGCCACGATCACGACAGATGTATCGATAGCGCAATCGCGCAGGCAGAGAAAGTCTGCGAGGCGGAAAATGCGCGTTTTACCGATATGCGCCGCAAGGTGTTCAGCCTGATCTGGCAATCGCACAAGGCGGTGACGGCCTATGAGCTGCTTGATGCGTTGCAGTCTGAAGGGCAGCGGGTGCAGCCGCCCACCGTGTATCGGGCGCTGGAATTCCTGACCGATCTTGGGCTGGTGCATCGTATTGAGTCACTTAATGCCTATTTCGGCTGTGATCAGCCTGATTGCGATCATCTGGGGCAGTATTTCATTTGTACCCGATGTGGCCGGGTTGCCGAAACGGTGGATGAGGATGTGAGCATCGCGGTCCGCAAGGCGGCGAGACAGGTCGGATTTAAGATCGAAGCCACCACTGTTGAAATCAAGGGCCTGTGCCATGACTGCACCACTCATTGAAGGGCGGGGGCTGATCCTGTCCTTTGGCAATGAACGGGTGCTTGATAACGTGTCGCTTTCGATCATGGCGGGCGAGATCATGACCCTGATCGGGCCAAACGGGGCGGGTAAATCAACACTGGTCAAGACGCTTCTGGGGCTTCAGCAGGCCGATCAGGGCGAAGTCACCCGCAAACCCGGTCTTCGTATTGGTTATGTGCCGCAAAAGCTTGCGATTGATCAGGTTTTGCCGATGACGGTGAAGCGGTTCCTGACACTGACCCGGTCGGCATCGCGGGTGGACTGCCAGAAGGTTCTGGATCAGGTCGGTGCCAGCCATGTGATCGACAATCAGATGAGCAGCCTTTCAGGCGGCGAGACGCAGCGTGTGATGCTGGCGCGGACATTGTTGCTGCGCCCGGAATTGCTGGTGCTTGATGAGCCGACCCAGGGGGTTGACGTGACCGGGCAGGCGGAACTTTACCGCCTTATTGATGATATCCGGGCCGAGCTTAATTGTGCGGTACTGATGATTTCGCATGATCTGCATCTGGTGATGGCCAAGACCGATCAGGTGGTGTGCTTTAACCGGCATGTCTGTTGTTCGGGGATTCCTGAAACCGTGCGCCAGCATCCTGAATACCGATCCCTGTTTGGCAATCAGGCGGCGGATGCGATTGGCATTTATACCCATGCGCATGATCACGAACATGACCTTGCCGGGCATATTGTCGATGGCGGGCATGATCATGGTCATAGGCACGTACATGGGCCGGGATGCGCGCATGGACATCATCATCATGAAGAAGAAATCGACGAAAAAGATCGGATATGGCGGCCGCAATGATGGATGATTTTCTGACCCGTGCGGTGATCGGCGGGATTTTGCTGGCATTTGTCTGCGGGCCGTTCGGGGCGTTTATCGTCTGGCGGCGGATGGCGTTTTTTGGCGATACGCTGGCGCATTCGGCGTTGCTGGGTGTCGCACTTGGACTTTTGATGGGGGTCGATGTCCGGATCGGGATGATTGCCACCTGCCTTGCCGCCGCCCTGATCCTTGCCATCGGGCAACGCCAGAGCCGCCTTGGCAGCGATACGGTTCTGGGGATGCTTGCGCATTCGACACTGGCCCTTGGCATGGTGGCCCTTGCCTTTGTGCAGGGGATTGCGGTTGATCTGATGGCCTATCTGTTTGGTGATATTCTGGCGGTCAATGTTGCCGATATCTGGCTTCTGGGGCTGGGCGGTGGATTGGCCCTTCTGGTGCTGATCTGGATGTGGCGGCCGTTGCTCGCCCTGACTGTCAGCCCGGAAATTGCCGCGGCTGAAAGCATTCCGGTCGAACGGCTGCGTCTGGTTTTCATGCTGCTGATGGCGCTTGTGATCGGCATGGCGATCAAGATTGTCGGGGTTCTTCTGATCACGGCCCTTTTGATTGTTCCGGCTGCCAGTGCGCGGTTTTTTGCCAGAACGCCCGAGCAGATGGCAATTGGTGCGGCCCTGTTCGGGGCGGCATCGGTCATGGCGGGGATCAGCCTTTCGTGGCATGTCGACAGCCCGGCCGGGCCAAGCATCGTGATTTCGGCGGCGGGGCTGTTTGTCCTGAGTGCGATGATGGTTCCCATTCTGCGCCGTTTCCAGGCGTGCTGAGGTGATCAGTCAGGGATAAAATAACGTAGAACGAGCATCTTACGCCCAAACGGAGCTCGTCATGGAAGACGCAACCAATTCACCGCAGCAACCCGGTTCAATTCGCGCGATCAGGAGGGATGGATTTTTTGCGGTTATTCCACCTGCTGCGCGCTGGTTCGGGTTGACGGGCGCCATACCTTTCATGGTGCTCTCATTTGGGGGCGAGTTCTTATCGCCAGCTCATCAGTCTTATGCGCAGTTTTCGTTGATGGCTTACGGGGCGGTGATTCTTTCCTTTTTGGGTGGTGTGCACTGGGGAAGAGCGATTGTACCGCCAGAGCGTGGCCGACTTGAGGATAAAACCTTGTGGGGGCCGCTTGCGATCAGTGTGACCCCGTCGCTATTCGGGTGGGGTGCGTTGCTGGTGCCAGGATTTATCGCGCTGCCGATCCTGGCGGCGAGTTTTGCCGCAATGCTTCTGATTGATCTGTTTATGGTCAGGATCGGTTCTTTGCCGGAATGGTATGGCAATTTGCGTGTGATTCTTTCGGCGGTGGTTGTGGCCTCTTTGCTTTTTGCGTGGGTATAGGATGATTCTGCAAAAAGGGCGCCGAAATAATTCTGGCGCCCTTTTGCGTTTGACTGCGGGATATCTTAGTCTTTTGCCAGACGGGCAAGACCTGCTTCCAGATCGGCGATCAGGTCGTCGGTGTCTTCAAGGCCGACATGCAGGCGGATCAGTTGGCCGTCTTCGTCCCATTTGGTTGCGGTGCGGATGTTTTTCGGATCGGATGGCAGGATCAGGCTTTCGAAGCCACCCCAGCTAAATCCCATGCCAAACAGGTCCATATGATCGACCATATTGGCAAGTTGTGGCTTTGTGACCGGCTTCAGGATAAAGGAAAACAGGCCCGATGCGCCGGTGAAGTCGCGTTTCCAGATCGCATGGCCCGGATCATCGGGCAGGGCCGGGTGCAGGACGCGTTTGACTTCGGGGCGGGTTTGCAGCCATTGGGCGACCTTGATGCCGCTTTCATGATGCTGGCGCAGGCGCACGCCAAGGGTGCGAAGCCCGCGTTGTGCGAGATAGCAATCATCGGGACCAACCGCGTCGCCCGATATGATGATCTGTTTTTTAATCGTCAGAAGGTCTTCTTCGGTGGCGGTGGTGATCGTGCCCAGCATGACGTCGGAATGACCGACGATGTATTTCGTGCCAGCCTGCACCGATACATCAACCCCCATATCAAACGGGCGGCACAAAAGTGGCGATGCCCAGGTGTTATCGAGCAATACCTTGACACCGCGTGCACGGGCCGCCGCCGAAATCGCCGGGATATCCTGCATTTCAAAGGTCAGCGAGCCGGGGCTTTCGCACCAGACAAAGGCGGTGTTATCGCGGATCAGGCCCGCGATATCACCGCCGATGGCCGGATCGTAATATTCGGTTTCAACGCCAAAGCGTTTCAGAAACGTGTTGCACAGATTGCGCGTCGGGTAATAGGTGCTGTCGGTGACCAGAATATGATCGCCCGGTTTGACAAAGGCGAGGATCGCATTGGTGATTGCCGCCACCCCGGACGATACGCATAGGGTGCCAAAGCCACCTTCGAGCTCGGCCACGGCTTCTTCGAGCAGGAAGCGTGTCGGGGTTCCGTGCCGTCCATAGGTCACCTTGCCCGGTGCGGATGAGCCGGCCTTTTCAAGGTCGGCCAGGCTTTCAAACAGGATGGTCGAGGCATGAAGAACCGGCGGGTTGACCACGCCGTGATATTCGCTGGATCGGCGACCGGCATGGACCAGTTGGGTTGCGGGCTTTTGGGGGCGGTGACCTGACATGGGTGGCTTTTCTCCTTGGATGCGTCGGGGGTGACGATGCGACGACGCGCGGGGCCTTGAATTTCTTCTATAACTCAAAGCATTTCAGATCATCGGGTTCAAGGTTTTTTCACCGCAAAGAGTTGTGAAACCGGCATTTTGCGATATTTCAAGCCTTATGCCTCGCGTCCGGTTCCGGGCCGCGTTACAACAGGTAAAGCCCGTTTAACACTATCCGACTTGCAGGAGGCCCCGTGCTTGAACTTCAGGATTTTCGCGCCGCGCGTCGTGCCATTTCCGATCATATGCGCCTGACGCCGGTATTTGCCGCCGGTATTTATGGCGACAAGTCGGTTTTTCCCGACCGGGATCATATTCCGGATTTGTATCTGAAGCTTGAAAACATGCAGATATCGGGTTCGTTCAAAGCACGCGGCGCGATGAATGCCGCCCTTGCCCTTGATGAAGACAAACGCGCCGTGGGCCTTTGTACCGCATCGGGGGGCAATCATGGCATGGGGGTGATCAACGCGGCCCGTGTGCTGGGCGTGCCGGTCAAGATATTCCTGCCAACCAATACGCCAAAGCCCAAGGTCGAAAAGCTGCGCAAGCAGGGCGTTGACGTCGCATTGACCGGGGCGGTCTGGGACGATGCCAACCGGGCAGCCATGGATCATGCGCGTGAAAGCGGCATGGCCTATATCCATCCCTTTGCCGATCCAAAGGTGATTGCAGGGCAGGGCACGATTGCGCTTGAGATGCTTGAACAGCAGGCCGACCTTGATACGCTGGTGGTGGCGATTGGCGGTGGCGGGCTTATTTCAGGGGTGGCGACAGCGGCCAAGCTTTTGCGGCCCTCAATCCGGGTGATCGGGGTCGAGCCGACCGGTGCCCCGACCTTGTTCGAGAGCCTCAAGCATAACGAGGTCGCGACATTGCCAAGTGTGAATACGGCGGCAACCAGTCTGGCGCCGCGTCAGTCATCGGCGTTGAATGTTGATCTGATTAGCAGGAATGTCGACCGGATCGTTCTGGTCAGCGATGATGAAATGCGCGATGCGGCACGCTGGCTTTGGCGGGAATTGGGAATTGCCGTGGAGCTTTCGGCGGCTGCCGGGATTGCCGCAGTGGCTTCTGACCGGCTGGGTGTTGAAAGCCCCGGCAAGATCGGGGTCGTGATTTGCGGTACCGGTTCGGACGGGATGGCGTGATCAAATAAAAAAGGACGAAACCGCTGGGCTTCGTCCTTTTTTAAACCAAACGCCATCCGAAAAACGGATGGCGTGGAAACTTGTAGCGTCGCAAACCGCCAAAGAGCCAAAGCCCTCCGGTGCGGAATTACATCTTCGGCTCTACCACCTGACGACCACGGTACATACCGGTGTTCGGATCAATGTGGTGCGGGCGATGCAGTTCGCCGGTTTCTTTGTCTTCGCGGTACGAGCCCTTGGCGAGCTTGTCATGCGAGCGACGCATGCCCTGACGGGACTTGGTCACTTTTTTCTTTGGCACTGCCATGGGTCATCATCCTCTGGCTTGGGTAAACTCAGGCGCGCTTGTTAACGTGCGCGGTCGGGAAAGTCAACGATCAAAGTGCCGGAATTTTCATTTTCCTGCGACCTTTCGGCTTTTTTGCCGTGATCGGCACCGGCATCATGATCAACATGATGGTCGATGGCCGGAATCAGGCCGGTATCACGCGGATCGTCAACAATATCTGTTCGCTGGTCGTATACACCAAAGCCTGCCTTCTGGTAAGCCCCCAAAGCACTTGGATGATCCAGCGAACATGTATTGACTGTTATGCGTTGCGGTTTAAGGCCCCAGGCAGTGTCAATCGCCCAGTTCAGAAGGTATTTGCCATACCCCTTGCCGATGAAATCGGGGATCAGGCCCATATAATGCAGGTCGATCACGCCGTTTTCTTCAAGATCGGTCAGGTCAAGTTCGGCAAAACCGGCCGGGACGCCGCCGACATATAAAACGTAAACGTGGGTTTCGGGGCGGGCCAGAATTTCGGCAAGCTCGTCATCGCCCATCAGGCGGCGGAACCACCACAGCCACGGTTCGCCGACCGTATCATAAAGGTAACGATAAAAGGACAGGGTGGGGTTTTCGGCGCGCACGATGGCGACCTTGCCCGGCGGGATGGTTGCCGCAGGGCGATCTGGCGGATCAAGCATTTCAAGGAAGGTGATGACGACTTCCAGCTTGCGCGGGTTGGATGCACTCATGACTTCAGCCTTTTTCGCATAACCACAAAATCGGTGCCGATTTCAGATATTTGCGTGTTGGTTCGTGGGACAGTTTCGACAATTTCATAACCGAGCTTGCGATAAAAATCATGCACTGCCGGGTCTGTGACCGTGACCTTGTTTACAGCAAGGCCGGTGGCGGCAAGGATATCCTCGGCCAGGGCCAAAAGACCCGATCCAAGGCCGGTGCCGCGCGCATCGTTGGCCACGGCAAGATAATGAACCCAGCCACTTTCACCGTCATGACCGGCCATGATTGTGCCGATGATTGTAGCGTCTTTTGCCGATCGTGCCAAAATCACGCTGCCGCGCCCGGAATTCAGGCATGTGGCGAGATCACGACCAGCATCGTAGCCCGGTCCGGTCAGCCCGGATTTATGCCAGAGGTCGCCGATGGCGGCGATATCGTGCGTGGTCGGGGATTGCAGTCTTTCAAGAAAAAAGCCCGGTTCTTCCTTTCTGTCACTTTTGCCTGCCGCTTTGTTCGTGGCGGCATCGGTTTGGGACAGGGTGAGGGAACCGGGCATTTTCATATCTGTTGATGGTTGGCGTTATGCCGGGCCCTTGTCGACCGGGCTTCCCTCCGTGCTGGCCCATTCGGCCCAGGAACCGTCATAAACCGCGACTTCCTTTTTTCCGGCGATATAGGCACCAAGGGCAAGCACGCAGGCGGTCACGCCCGAGCCGCAGGATGTGACAACCGATTTATCAAGATTGACACCGGCATCATGGAAGGCGGTGCGAATGGCATCGGCATCCTTGAAGGTGCCGTCAGCATTCAGGAGCCTGTCAAACGGCAGGTTATAGGAACCCGGCACATGGCCAGCCTTGCCCCAGGGTTCGTCGGCATCGCCGGTGAAGCGTTCGGTTGCGCGGGCATCGACAAGCTGTTCGCGTTTGCTTTTGACGTTTGCCAGCACCTGATCATATTCGCGCAAAAGGAAGCTGTTGGCGCGCGCGGTGAAATGGCGTTCGCGCGGCGGGGTTGGTGCATCGGTCACCGGGCGGTTTTCCGCCAGCCATTTCGGCAGGCCGCCATCAAGCACGGCGACATCGTGATGCCCGAAATGGCGCAGCATCCACCATACCCGGCAGGCGGCAAGGGCGGACCCCGTCTGGCCATAAACCACGATGCGCACACCGTCGCCAAGGCCAAGCTTGCGGACCTTGGCCGAAAATTTGATCGCGTCGGGCATCATGTGGGGAAGGGGTGCGCTATCGTCGGCGGCGATTTCGTCAATATCAAAGAAGACCGCGCCCTGAATGTGCTGCGCGTTATAAATCTCGCGCGCATTTTTGTTCTGGGCGGGCATGTACCAGCTGGCATCGACGACACGAACGTCGGGTGCATCAAGGTG
This sequence comes from Thalassospira xiamenensis M-5 = DSM 17429, assembly GCF_000300235.2. Classification (NCBI taxonomy): domain Bacteria; kingdom Pseudomonadati; phylum Pseudomonadota; class Alphaproteobacteria; order Rhodospirillales; family Thalassospiraceae; genus Thalassospira; species Thalassospira xiamenensis. Next base: position 1,788,279 of record NZ_CP004388.1, read on the forward strand.
ATCCGCAAGCCACTGGGTGGAGACCAGTGCGTCGGAAGTTGGGTTGGTCATCAAAGAGACTCCGGTTTGCAATGGTGGGTATTGCGCGATCCGGGGCGTTTCCGCAGATCTGTATCTTCAAACTCAAATGTTTCTTGTTTTAATTTCTATCCGTCCTGAAAGCGCATGGCAATATCCCGACTTGATTTGTGGATATGCCGATTGCGCGTTTCCGGGGAATTCATTCATCAAAGACGATATTGATGCGGCGGTTCTGGCGGCCTTTCTTTTCGATCTTGGCAACCAGAACCCTGCCGATTTCGGCCGTACTTTTGACATGCGTACCGCCGCAGGGCTGATAATCGATGCCCTCTATCGTGACTGTGCGGATGCTGTTTCCATCCATTGGCGGCTGTACCGACATGGTGCGAACCAGTTCCGGATTGGCTTTAAGCTCTGCCACGCTGATTTCACCGTCATAGACCTCGGCATTGCGTGCGATCAGTTCGTTCAGTCTTGCGGTCAGTTCATCCTTGTCAGGCGCTTCATCGGGCAGGTTGAAATCAAGCCGCGCCTTGTGGGCGGCGATATTGCCACCTGTGACGTCGCCTTCGACAATTGCACACAGCAAATGCAGGCAGGTGTGAAAGCGCATCAGGCGGTGGCGGGTTTCCCAATCCAGTTCGGCCGTGATCGTGTCGCCGATTGCGGGCAGGTCGTGACCATCGGCGATGATATGCAGGACTTTGCCGCTGTCGCGGTCCTTGATCGTGGTTGCGACCGGCATTTCACGGCCATCGGCGGTTTTGAAAATCCCGACATCGCCGGTCTGGCCGCCGGCGGTGGCGTAAAACACGGTTTGGTCCAGTTCAATGCCGCGGTCCGAGATCGAGATGACTTTGGCGTCACAGTTCCGGCGATAGGCGTCTTCACGAAATAAAAGGCGGGTCACAGACTCCTCCATACTTGGTGGCGATCAGATCGCGTGACCGTCAGTTGGCCGCCTAAATCGGGGAGGCGGCAGATGTGCCTTTTGTGGGGCTGGGCAGCATCGCGGTGATGGTCCGGTCTGAAATCTTGCAGTGAAATCATGGTGCTGCCGGAAGGCTTGGTTTGTCGAGGAGTTTTTGGAATTTAGATTGTGTATATATTGATACATATTTTTGGAATTGATGTTGATAATCATACGAAATGTATGTTATCCCCTTGGCCAAATTGGGGGTGAAAGAAACTTGGCTGCTGTTATTCATGTCAAATTGACGGGCGAAGGTGATTTCGGACCGGTGGATCTTGAATGTGCGATCCCGCCTGCGCGCCTGCCTTTGGTGATGGCGGCCCTGTTTGGCTCCCCGACTAGTTTGCGGGCGGGGGCGGCGCAAGGGGGCGGTGCGGTTGATCATGGGGCAGCTTCTTCGGGGGCTTCGATGTCCTCTGCTATATCGCCTGCTATATCCCCTGCTATGTCCCTTGCGGCATCATCTCCGTCTGCCCCATCTTCGACATTCGGGCCTGAGGGCTCTTCGCGGGAAATGCCTGCTGGCGGGCAATTGCCTGTAACGGCGCGTCCTGATCGATCCGGCCCGGTTTTTTCATCGGCACACCCGGCTATTGTTGGTGAAGGCGCTACGGATGCGATTGATCCAGCGAACTTCCTGATTGGATATATTGGCAATCTGGGCGATCTGATTGCCCGGCTTCAGCCGCGCGGCTTTGCCGAAACCATCCTGATTGCGGCGATCTGGCTGCATTACCGTGATGGGCGGAGCTTTGTGACGCGTGACGATATCCGGCGGTTGCTGCGGCGGCAGGAACATCTGCGCATGCCAAAGAATTTCGGTCGCGATTTTCATACCGCAATCACGCGGGGCTATATCGAACCGGTCGACGAGGACGGGGGATTTGCCGCGACCGGAACCGGATATCAGTGGTTTCGTGACGCCTGTATTAAATGATACAAAAAGCCGATAAAATGGTTGACGTTATGTATTGATAATGTATCATTATTGACGTGGGACAAGAAAACAGGCGGGGACAAAATGCGGGAATGGGAAGTACGGACAAGCTGCAGGGTCTGGCGTGGGCGATATGTGATCCGTGGGGGCGTTGATCGCATCGCCAATGATATCGTCAGCCTGCAGCAAAGCCGTTTTCCGGGGATTGAAACCGGCAAGGTTTCTCTTCGGGTTGTGACAATGGCGGTGATGGCGGTTCTGGCCGAGGAATGCTGCGAAGACGGCGTGACGGCAGCGGAACTTTCGTTTTTGCTGACCACATGCCTTGGTCGGCCGATTTCACCGGCCCGGATCGAACGCGAAATGGAAACGCTTTCGGGGCTGGTCTGGTCCGGGCCATGGGGGGCGGAAACGCTTTATGTTCTTGAAAAGCGCGGTCTTCGCTTTTTTGAAAGCGCGCGCATGATGGCGATGAACGATACCGACGCCAAAAACGAGGATTTGACAGAATATACAGGCGCGGAGGAAGGCGGGGTTTTGCCGAAGATCGATCCGTCGATTACGGCAAGCCCCGCCCCACACGCCCGGTACCGGGTGGTGGGATAAACCGCCATTATCCGGCTGATCAACAACACCCGCCTAATGGCTTTGCCCGGGCGGGTGTTTTGCTGTGTGCAGCATTGAACTGGTGCCCCGGTGGGCTGTTCACAGCAACTGCACCTGCCGGTTGGCATTCGGGCGGACAAAGCTGCTGTAATCAGGCTTGACCTGACAGCATAAGGTACGTAATGATTTAAAGATGGAAAACATTGTTACACATCAGAACGCCTATTTTACGTCGTGCACACAGCGCGGCGCCTGTTGATGTGTTTGTAAATTAAACCAAGACCGGCTGCCCCAGGGCGGCCTTTGTTTTTTCCATAAACCGGTTTGCCCGAGGTGGCCCCACCAACAAGGAAACCGGAAAATGACCCATATCTCCCTTGCGGATCGCATGCCGACACTTGATTTCACGCCCAATGCCCTGAAAGACGGGATCGGGGTGGTGCCGCTTATTCTGATGGCGGGGTTTGCCGATACCATTGCGGCAGCGAGCGCGCTGGTCGCAGATGGTGCTGTCATGATCGAGGACAGACAGATTGTGGATCCTGATCATCATATCCTGAGTTACGCGTTTGATGATGGCGAAGTATTGCGCCTTACCGTTGGCGGTCAGAGAACGATGCTGATCCGTCGTGCAGAGTGATTGGGGCGGAGTGACCGGGGCGGAGTGACCGGGGCGGAGTGATCGGGTTGGTGCCCGCCGGTCGCGCGAGCAGGGCTTGGGGGTGAGGAGGGCGATGTTGCTGGTGATTTCAGAACAGCGACATTTGCCCGTTCGCGCTGGGGCGGACAAAGCCGCTGCAATCAAGGTTGAGCGACCGGCCGGTCATGCCGTGTTTTTTGCGTGCAGCATCAAACCGTCTGGCGATCAGGTCGGCAATCGGGCCGGTGCCGCGCATACGGGTGCCAAATTCGGACTGATAGCGTTCGCCGTCGCGCATCTGGCGGATCAGCGACATGACCTTTGCCTTGCGATCAGGATAATGGGCGCCAAGCCATTCTTCGAACAGATCGGCGATTTCAAGCGGCAGGCGGATGACGATGTGCGATACGGACGTTGCCCCGGCGTCACGCACCGCGGCGACCAGATTTTCGATTTCCATGTCATTCAGGCCGGGAATGATTGGCGCGCACAGGACCGTGACCGGGATACCGGCATCGGCAAGTTTGCGAATGGCATCGAGCCGGCGGTGCGGGGCGGAGGCACGCGGTTCAAGAAGGTTGGACAATCTGTGATCAAGGCTTGTAACCGATACCGCGACCGACGCGCGGTTTCTGGCGGCCATTGGCGCGATCAGATCAATGTCGCGGGTGACAAGTGCGCCTTTGGTGATGATCGAAAAAGGATGGTGGCAATCGCCAAGCACCTTGATGATGGATCGGGTCAGTTGCTTTTCACGTTCAACCGGCTGATAGGGATCGGTGCTGGTGCCAATGACAATCGGGGCGGGCATATAGCTTTTGACGGCGAGCTGTTTGCGCAATAGCGTCGGGGCATCGGGCTTCCAGAACAGTTTTGTTTCAAAATCCAGCCCCGGCGACAGGCCGAGATAGGCGTGTGTCGGCCTGGCAAAGCAATAGATGCAGCCATGTTCACAGCCGCGATAAGGATTGATCGAACGGTCAAACGGCACGTCCGGGCTTTGATTTTTGGTGATCACGCTGCGCGCGCCATCAATGCCAAGGGTGGTACGGATGCGCGGTGCGTCCTGATCTTCCATCAGGCTGGTCATCCAGCCATCGTCGACCGCCTGATGGATATGGCGTTCAAATCGGCCATCAATGTTCGATACCGCCCCGCGGCCTTTTTGCCGGCGCGCGGGCAGTAGATCCGGATCAAAATCCGGATGGCTCCAGCCTTCGCCCGGTGGGGCGGTTTCGATGTGATCGGATGTCGGTTCGATGATATTTCGCATATGTTCAAAATACAGAACAAAACAGGAACATTCAAGCGAAATACGCAGTGCCCAGGTTGCCCGCGCCGATGTCAACGCGGACAGCGGCAGGCCGTTGATTTGACATCATCCGGTTATCAACAGCTTTCCTGATTACGGGCAGGTCGGCGTTGCTGACGTGAAACTGATGGAGCCGGTGTTTGTCCCGCCACCGACATTGCATGTGCTTACATTGCCGCTGTTCCCGGAGCCGGAGAGATTTGTATTGTTACTGTTAAAGAATATCAGGTGGTTGTTTGTCGCCCCGCTGACATTGAGCGTATTATTCTCGAATACGAGGTTGTCTGATCCGACTGCTGAGAGGGCGTAGGCAAAGGTATCGTTACTGCTGGTTGTGATCGTGTTGCCGCGAATGACGGTATTTTGTGCGTTCCCCAGAACCTGTATGCCAAAGACCGTGTTGTCCGTTGCGGTGGTGGTCAAGGTGCTGTTGATAATTTCAACGTTATCCACACCGTCAATCCGCACCGCTGTGACCGCCTCTGTTGCGGGGCCTGAAACAGTAACAGTAACGCCAACAAGGCGACTGTTGGCGGCCATATTGAAAATATGGTGCGGCGTGCCGAAGCCGACCGGAGGGGCGCCATCGCCGCTTAGGCTGGCGCCCGGTGTGGTGATGGTCACAGTGCGACCGGAAGGTGTTTTAACATCAAGATTGCCCGTTCCCATGATGGTTTGGCCATCCTGCACATCAAGGCGGTCGTTGACATTGGCAAAGCTGCCGTTAAGGACCACGGTCGAATTGGCACCGGCGGATGAGATGGTCGTGGCGAGGTCGGCACTTGCTGTTGTTGCGCTGCTGACAAGCGTGATGGTGTTGCCGTTGGCCGTGCTTGTTATTTCCTCTGCCGTGGTGAATTGCCCGGCCTGACTGACGATATCAATGTCGCGCATGATCGGATCGGTCATGCGGCGTTCGATAGCGTTCAGGCGCGGTTTGGGATTGTCGCCAAAATCCTGAAGCGGGATGCGCAGGCGGAAGCTGGCGAAGCTTTGTGTGCCGCGCGGATCGTCATGCTGGATTTCAGCCCCCAGCGAAAAGCGCGAGCCTTCCCACAGGAACGGTATTTCATCAAAGGTCAGGTCAAGCCGCCCGCGAGGTCCCTGCACCGTGTCCACATCGTCTTCGGTAAAACGATAGCCGCCTGCGTAAAGGCGCAATTGTTGTGGTGCCGTGGCTTCAAACAATGGTGCGCGCCAGCCGATTTCGGCATCAAACCCGCGAAGGGCGCGTTCTTCGCCCTGACGGTACATGATCGATGCGCCGGAAAAATCCACCGTACTCAGGCTGTCTTCTACATAGCTTGTCGTGCCGACCGGCATATAGGCATTGGCGCGAAAATCCCAGTCAAGCGAAAGGGCTTCGGCCCCGAAGGTGACCTGATTGAATTTGTTGTCATACGAGCTGTGGCGGCGGTCAAAATAACCATAGCCACCAATATTCCAGCCATTATCAAGCATCTGGCGAATGCCGAGACCGAAGTTGCCTTCGTGACTGTTGGCATCATCCATGCGTGCGCGGATATTGGCAAAGGTCAGGGTGTCGTCATCCTGCCATAGCGGAATGAACAGATCGGTTTCGCCAAGATTTCGATCTGTACCGGCCTTGCCTTCAAGGTCGATATGTGGCCCCCATTTATTGGTTGGTTCCGGTGTTTGCGCATGTGCGACAAAAGCCGTGGCCATTGCGGCCCCAACCCAAAAGCCAAGCTCGTGTACCCTCATTTGTCTTCCCGCTATTTTCAGCCGCATGTGACGCGTTTGGATAAAAATGCGCAGATCATTTCTATCTGCGTATCTGGATTATCCTGTGGATTTCAAGTCTGCGGCTCGATATTTTGTGCGTTATGATTTCTGTCCCGATTCTTATAGTAACAACACTTTTTATGCTAATCCAATGATATTGATGAATTTTATTGGATATTTCTGAGATGCTCGAATTCTATTGCGAACGATCAATTTAATCTTATGGTTGTGTTTTGGCGTTTGCTAACTTGCCGTGTGAAAAATCGGTTCGTATTTCTTTTTGTAAAAGCAGCGACACGGCCAAAATCAATGCCAACCGCATATTTTTTCATTTTTGTCTTCAATCATTTTGATCTGGCTTATGCGCGGCAGGAGAAATCGCTGGCATTTTGCGCATCAGTCAGATCGGCAGTTAAGCCAGTTCATGAAATGGAAGTCCGAGGATTAGGGGATTTGCGCATGGGTCGCCACAGCAACGGCAGGGATGCGATATTTTCCTGCGCGAAGTGGATATCCATTGCGTTTTATGGATAGGAAACAGTGCGAGGTGCGCAAAAGCGGACTATTGAGCCCCGTCTTTTTGTCGACCTTTTAAATTGCCTTTTCGATTGTCATGTATCGGTACAATCGCGCGCTTGCCGGTTTTTACAATCCATCTATAGTTTCGTGGCCACCCTTTTTATGGAGCCATTCCGATGGATTGGACACAGTTTGTCAGCTTTACGCTTGTCACCGCCCTTCTGGTGATGTCACCGGGCCCCAATGGCGTTCTGATTGCCAAAACCGTTCCGACATCGGGCCGTGCGGCAGGTTTTGCCAATGTTGCCGGTTTCGTGACCGCCTTTTACCTGCATGGCACATTGTCGATTTTAGGGATTTCAGTGATCCTGGTGCAGTCGGCACAATTGTTCATGATGGTGAAGATTGCCGGTGCGGCATATCTTTGCTGGGTCGGGTTCAAGGCGCTGCGCGAGGCGTGGCGCGGGGTTAAAACCGTTGCCGAAGTGGCCCCGGCCAAACGCCGCAGGACGCTTCTGGTGGCGTTTGGTGAAGGGTTTCTGACCAATGCGCTTAACCCCAAGGTATCGATTTTCTATCTTGCGGCATTTCCGCAATTCATTCCGGTCGGTGACGGGGCGATTGCATCGGCCTTCATGCTGGTTTGTGTGCATGCCAGCATCAATGTCATCTGGTTTTCGGCGATGATCATTCTGTTATCGCGCCTGACAGGCGTGGCGCGCAGTGGATCGTTCCAGCGCGCATTAAAGGCCGTGACCGGCAGCGTGTTTATTGCGTTCGGGATCAAGCTTGCGATGTTCCGGCCCTGATCTCGGGCCGGGATCGCATTACTTTTTGATGGCAATCAGCGCCATGACGGCCGCAAACAGGCCAAACAGAATGCCGCCCACCGGAATGCCAGCAAGGATACCGGAAAGGGCGGCATCTTCGTTGATCAGGGCTTCGAACGCGACCAGCGGCAGGATCAGGGACGCCAGAAACAGAAAGACCGGATTGAACAGTTTGTTTTTCATGGTCTTATCCCCCGACCATCGCAATCAGCAACAGGCCCAGTGCCATGAAACCGCAAAGGGCGGTCAGAAGCACACCGGTTTTAAGCACGACCGATAATACCGGTCCTTCCTTGCCCGAAAGTCCGACCGTCGAACAGCCGACCAGGATTTTTGACGGGGCCAGCATGCTGCCAAGTGACGCACCGGTTGCCTGTGCGGCCAGAACAAGGGCGGTTGAAATGCCCGAAAGTTCGGCGGTGTGGCGCTGGAACATGCCAAAGACCACGTTGGAATTATTCGTGCTGCCGGTCATGAAGGCACCCAAGGCGCCGATTGCCGGGGCCACCACCGGATAGGCGATGGCAAAGGAGCCGGAAAACAGCGCAGCACCGCCTTCGGCCAGGGCATAGGTCATGCCCGCGTGATCCATGATGATGGCAAGGCCGATGACCGGCACCATGCCGATGCTGGTCGGAAGGCCGCTTTTGACCGTGCGTTGCCAGATACGTCTGGCGATGCCGTTGTCATAGCGTCCGCGAATTTTAAAGAAGGCAAAGCTGATGGCGGCGGTATAAAGCAGCAACGCGCCGGGATGGCCGAAAATGGCAATCGGCTTGGCGCTTTCGGCATCGATATTCCAGCCAAGATCGGTTGAGATTGCCGGGAAATCGAAGGTCAGGCGAAGACCGGACAGGAAATCCTCGACCTGGGGGACAAAGGTTGCCAGACCGACAATCACCATGAAAACGAGGTAAGGGGTCAATGCCTCAATCAAAGGCATGTGGTGATGGTCGTCATCCCCGTTTGGTTCGGTGACGTCATCGGGATGGGGTTTCCAGAACCGGGTGACGATGATCGAGGTGACAAGCCCGGCAATCCCGGCGGTCAGCCCGCCCAGCGTCCAGACGCCGTAATTCGCCATCAGATATTGAACGACACCCATGACACCGGCAATCAGTACCAGTGGCACGATCCGGCGACGCACGGTGCGAAAACCACCATCGAGCCACAGAACCGCCGCCCCGCAGGTAAAGCCCGACAGGCCAAGCAGAATGGCGGAATAATGCGTCAGTTCGGTACCGGGAATGCCGGTCACGCCGATCAGGGCCTCGAACGAGGTTGCCATATTGCCAAACAGCACCGACCAGCTATGGCCGATCATCGGGGCGGCAACGGCGATGACGGGCGAGAACCCCATGCCGAGCAAAAGCGGTGCGATGACCGCAATCGGCACACCGAACCCGGCAACGCCCTGCAAGAAGGTGGCAAACACATAACCAAGGATCAGCAATTGCAGTGGGCGATCATCGGTTAGCTGGCGGATGGCCCGCCCGATGGTTTTGATGGCCCCGGCTTCTTCGGCTGCGAAATAAAGGATCAGGGCGGCCCAGACGATATAAAGAATGTAAAGCGCCAGCATGACGCCCTTGGCCTGGGCGATGATCAGCATATCGGTCGGCGCACCAAACGCGATCATGGCGATGGCAACGGTGACATACCATGCGGCCGCGCCGGCGCGTGCCGCGCCCCAGTTTGCCTTGATCATCAGAAACAGAATGGTGGCGATTGGCAGGGCAGCCAGAAGGAAGTCTGTCATGGGGGCGAGCCAAAACCTTTTGGAACAATGTGTTGCGGTTGATTTTCCAACCGGGCCGACATCTTGTCCCAGTGCTTCTGCAAGCGCAAGAAAACAGTTATGGCATTTCGTATGATGAAATACAAAACCGGGCCCGGCTGGTTTCAGTCGAGCCCGGTGATTGTCTGACTAATTGTTTCAGGCGCAGTTTTGCGCGGTTTGTTCGGTTTCAAGTTCGTCGCGCAGTTCTGCGGCAATCGAGAATGATTTCAGCCGTGCCGCGTGATCAAAGATATTGGCGGTGACCATGATTTCATCGGCCTTGGTCATATAGATGAAATCGCGCAGTTTTTTGCGTACGGTGTCGCGCGAGCCGATTGCGGCACAGCGCATGGCATGATCAACCCCGGCCTTTTCCACCCGGTTCCAGATGTCATCCATCGATTTGACCGGTTTGGGCAATTGACCCGGCGAACCGCGCCGCAAGTTCAGGAATTGCTGCTGCATGGAGGTGGCAATAAATTCGCCTTCCTCGTCGGTATCGGCGGCGAAGAAGCCCATCGCGGCAATCGCATAGGGTTTATCAAGCTGTTTGCTGGGTTCAAACCGGTGACGATACAGCGACAGTGCATCCATCAGCATATCGGGCGCAAAGTGCGACGCAAAGGCAAAGGGCAGGCCAAGACGTGCCGCCAGGTCAGCCGAAAACAGGCTGCTGCCCAGAAGCCACATCGGGACTTCGGAGCCATAACCCGGAACGGCCCGGATCGGCGGATTGCCTTCAAGGGGGGCAAGGAACTGCTGGACCTGAAGCACGTCCTGAATGAAGCGTTCCTCGGTGCCGTGCATATCACGGCGAAGGGCGGCGGCGGTACGTTGGTCCGTACCCGGTGCGCGCCCGATGCCAAGATCGATACGGCCGGGATACAGCGCATCAAGGGTGCCGAACTGTTCGGCAATCACCAATGGCGCATGGTTGGGCAGCATCACACCGCCCGAACCAACCCGGATGGTTTTGGTGCCCGCCGCGACATGCGATATGACAACCGAGGTTGCAGCGCTGGCGATGCCGGGCATGTTGTGATGTTCGGCCAGCCAGTAACGATGAAAGCCGAGCTTTTCGGCATGCTGGGCCAGTTCAAGCGTATTGCGAAGCGCATCGCGCGGATGTTCGCCCTCGTTCACGGGGCAAAGATCAAGAACGGAAAAACGGGGCATAGGCATAATCCCAATTGGGCGCAGGCCGAAAACGGCGCGCCGGATTTCAGTGTTGGGATTAATCTAGCCCAAAATCAGATGCTTGCCAGTCAGGGAGTGTCGGTTTTAGGTTCAGGGCCGGAGAAAGGATAGAATATGCTGATCATTTTTGGCGGTTTGCCCGGTGTTGGCAAGACATCCATTGCACGCGCACTGGCGCAAAAAATCGGTGCGGTGCATCTCCGGATCGACACGATAGAGCAGGCGATCCTTGATGCCGGGGTGCCACCTGATGATGATATCGGCCCGGTCGGCTATATGGTTGCCAACCGGCAGGCGACCGATAACCTTAAACTGGGTCTGACGGTGATCGGGGATGCGGTCAATTCGGTTGAAGAAACCCGAAGTGAATGGCGACTGGCAGCAGAGCGCGCCAGTAAACCCTATGTACAGATTGAGCTGATCTGTTCCGATCCGGGGGAGCATCGCCACCGGATCGAAACCCGGCCCTGTGACATTGAAAACCTGCATCAGCCCGACTGGGACAAGGTCCTTGGCCGTCATTACGAGCCGTGGCACGGGGTTGATCTGATTATCGATACGGCAAAGATGACGGTGGATCAGGCCGTCGATGCAATTTGCGGTGTGATCGATAAAAATAAATAAGGTTCAATTGTTCAGGTCGTTTTCCTGATCTTCTGCGCGATGCGCATTCAGCGTGCGGCTGACGAAATTGCGCAGTACGGTCGAGATATCGTTGCTGCGATAGGCCAGTGCGAGATGCGCCATCGGGACATCGCCCGCGACCTTGCGATAGACCACGCCATTGACCTGCAATTGTGCCATGGCGGCGGGGACGAGCGAGAAACCGAGTTCGGCGGCGACAAAGTTGATCACCGATCCCAATTGCGGCGCACTTTGCCCCATGACCGGTTCAAACCCGGCGGCACGGCAGGCGGCAACGACGATATCGAAATGGGTTGGTCCGACCTGGCGCGGGGTCAGGATCAGGGCATCATCGCGCAGGGTTTCGAGTGCCACCGTTTCACTTTGTGCTGCCGGATGACCCGCCGGAAGCACGATCAGCATCGGTTCGGATTTCAGGCGATGCAGTTTGATGTCATCGCTGTTGGCGGCACCCTGGCGCAGGAAGACGGCATCGAGCTGTTCGTCCATCAATGCATGCAAAAGGCGGGCGGAATTGTTTTCTTCCAGCGTCATTTCAACGCCGGGATAGGACCGGCGGAAATCACGGAAAACGCGTGGGACGCTGGGGCTAAACGCGGCGGATGCGGTAAAGCCCACCCGGATCGAGCCGATTTCACCGCGACCGGCGCGACGGGCGGCACGGATGGCGCGTTCCGCCAGTTCGGGGAAATGCTGCACGATATCGCGAAAGGCAATCCCGGCCTCGGTCAATTCCGCGCCATGCGGGACGCGGTGAAACAGCTGGGTGCCGATTTCGGTTTCAAGATCGCGGATCTGCTGGCTTAGCGGCGGTTGGCCGATGCCGATGCGGGCTGCGGCACGGGTAAAGTTCCCCTCGCGGGCGACTTCAAGAAAATATCGAATATGACGCAGTTCCATCCGGTATATCCAAAACATATCGAAAATGACTGTGACATATATTGGACCGATATCGAGAAAGCTGCAATCCTTTCGGTCAGATCAGAATTCTTCAAAACGAGGCCGGAATATGAGTGCCCACCGGGTGGAAAGCCCCGCAGCAGAGCCTGCCAATGATGATATCAAGCCAGCGACCGCCGGGGCCGAGCCGGTTTATACCGAACCGGGATCGCCGGAATTTCGCCGGATCAGTCTGGCGCTTTTTCTGGCGGGGTATGCGACCTTTTCGCTGATTTACTGCGTGCAGCCGCTATTGCCGGAACTGGCGCGCGATTTTGCCGTCAGCCCGGCATCCAGTTCGCTTGCGCTGTCACTGACGACCGGGTTTCTTGCCTTTGCCATCCTGCTTGCCGGGGCGGTTTCCGAGGCATTCGGGCGCAAGCAATTGATGTTTGCATCCATGTGCGGTGCGTCTATTTTGAACCTGATTGCGCCGTTGCTTTCCGACTGGCATGCATTCCTGGTGGTGCGTGCGCTTGAAGGCCTGATTTTGGGCGGGGTTCCTGCGGTTGCAATGGCGTATCTGGCCGAAGAAATGCATCCGCGCGGCCTTGGCACCACGATGGGGATTTACATCAGCGGGACCGCACTTGGCGGGATGAGCGGGCGCGTGGTGATCGGCATTCTGACCGATATGTTTGGCTGGCATCTCGCACTTGGCGCGATGGGGGCACTTGGTTTGCTCGCCGCCCTTGGGTTTGTCATTCTGTTGCCGGCATCGCGCAATTTCGTGCGCCGCCCCGGATTTCAATTGTCGTATCATATCCGCGCGTGGGAGGGGCATCTGCGCCATCCCGGCCTGCCATTCGTGTTCCTGATCGGGGCATTTGCGATGGGCTGTTTTGTGACGGTGTATAATTATGCCGGGTTCCGTTTATCTGCGGCCCCCTATGACCTGAGCCAGGGGCAGATCAGTCTGATTTTTGTGGTTTATCTTTGCGGGATGGTGACGTCTTCCATTGCCGGTGCCATGTCCGACCGGATCGGCCGGGGCCCGGTTTTGCTGGCGGGTATCCTGATTGCAGGTGTTGGGGTTGCCTTGACCCTGCTTTCCAGCCTTTGGGGCATGATCGGTGGGATCATGGTCCTGACCAGCGGGTTCTTTGTTGCCCATTCGGTGGCAAGTGGCTGGGTCGGGCGGATGGCGAAACAATCCAAGGGCCATGCGTCATCGCTTTATCTGCTGGCCTATTATCTGGGATCTAGCATCATGGGATCGGTCGGCGGCTGGTTCTGGTCGCATGGCGGCTGGGACGCGGTGGCGGCGTTTGCCGGGGCGCTTCTGATTGGGGCGGCGATTTGCGGGACTTACCTTTGGCAGGCCGCAAGACGGGCTGAGGCCGTTGCCTGACACAGATAAAAAGAAACCCCCGCCAGAATGGATGGCGGGGGATTTTGTTTGATGGTCGTAACAGGCGTGCCTAGAGCCAATCGGGGCTCGGCAAACCTTTTTCCTTGAGGAAGGCCGGGTTCCACAGTTTGCTTTGATAGCGGGTGCCAAGGTCACACAGGATGGTGACGATGGTTTTGCCCGGGCCGAGTTCACGGGCCAGACGTACCGCACCGGCGATGTTGATCCCGGTCGAGCCGCCCATGCAAAGCCCTTCTTCCTTGAGCAGGTCAAAGACGATCGGCAGCATTTCATCATCTGAAATCTGGAACGGGTGATCGATATCGATGCCTTCGAGGTTGGCAGTGATCCGGCCTTGACCGATGCCTTCGGAGATCGAGCTTCCTTCGGATTTCAGTTCGCCAAATTTGTAGTGGCTGTAAAGAGCAGCCCCCATCGGATCGGCAAGACCGATCTGAATATCCTTGTTGCGATCCTTGAGCGCCATCGACACACCGGCAAGTGTCCCGCCGGTACCGACCGCACAGATAAAGCCGTCAATCTTGCCGTCGGTCTGTTCCCAGATTTCCGGGCCGGTGGTGTCGATATGGCCCTGACGGTTGGCGACGTTATCGAACTGGTTGGCCCAGATGGCCCCGTTCGGTTCGGTCTTTGCCAGTTCTTCGGCCAGACGGCGCGAAACGTGAACATAGTTGTTCTGATCGCGATAGGGGACGGCGGGGACTTCGCGAAGGTCGGCACCGAGCAAACGCAACAGGTCTTTCTTTTCCTGGCTTTGCGTTTCGGGGATGACGATCACGGTGCGATAGCCAAGCGCATTGCCGACCACGGCAAGACCGATGCCGGTATTGCCCGCAGTGCCCTCGACAATCACGCCGCCCGGCTTCAGAAGGCCGCGTTTTTCCGCGTCACGAATGATGGCAAGGGCAGCGCGGTCTTTGACCGATCCGCCCGGATTGGCATATTCCGCCTTGCCCAGAATGGTGCAACCCGTCAGCTCGGAAACCTTTCTGAGTTTCACAAGCGGGGTGCGGCCAATGGCTTCAATGGTGCCATTGCGAATGTCCATGACAGACTCCAAGCGTGGTTAGAATGTGTTTTGTTACCTGTTGATTGGGTCTTTTATACACAAAAGTCAAGATGGATTAAAAATTACCACGTAATTTGTGTGTTAATTAATTCACATCCCAAAAGCGCGCTTACACCCCGGAAACCCCGGCTTCCCGGCGAATACGGTCGCGATTGAGCATCAGCCACTGAACGGCAATCGTCGCCGTTGCATTGCAGAGTTGTCCATCACGCAACATGGCAAAGCATTCATCGGACGATACCGTATAAACGCGAATGTCTTCGCCTTCTTCTTCCAGACCATGCAGGCCATTGGCACCCGACGCATCGACCCGACCATAATACATGGTGACTGTCTCGCTCGAACAGCCGGGGGTGACATAGTAACGCGAAATCAGTTCCAGGTCGCCGATGATGGTGCAACCGGATTCTTCCTTGGTTTCGCGATGCGCGACATCTTCCATTTCCTCGCCATCCTCGACGATGCCAGCGACAATTTCTGTCAGCCAAAGCGGCATTTCAGGGAAACGCTGATGCACCGAAATGGCGCCGGGGCGGAATTGTTCGATCAAAACGACTTCATCGCGCACCGGGTCATAGGGCAGGACCGCGACGGCATGGCCGCGTTCAAGAACCTCGCGCTGCAAAACCGCACTTTGACCGCCGTCAAAAAGGTGATGGCGCAATTCATATACATCAAGTTTGAAATGGCCGTCCCAACCGCGTGTGCGGCGAATGATTTCGTAATTATTGTTGTGTTTCATAAATTCTGTCCGGTGGTGGTTCTGGAATTATCATTCTGGAGACAACATATATCTCATGGTTTCACATCAGATTTGTGAAGAGAAGAGGGCAGAGCCACTTTGCGGTTGATGCGCGCCTCCCGTGAGGGGGTGATTAGCCGAAACCGTTCAGGTTGCACTGCAACTATTCGCAAGGGTGTGAGGCCAAGTGCCGTATTTTAATAATTTTTAATGTAGTGTAAAATCTGATCAATTAGCGCGCGGAATGAACGCTGCCAAACCGGACAGGTAGCGCGTTAGATCGCATTGGCGGGGAAGGTGGGGCTTTGATGCGATTCGAACCGACTGAAATCGCGCGTCTTTACGGGCGGTCGCGGGTGGGAGTTGTCGTGCACAGGGATTTGAACGCTGTGTATGTCAATGACGCCTATGCGAAAATGCTTGGCCGAAAAGACGTGAAGGATTTCATGGCGGAGCCCGATCTGCGCCAGTATATCCCGCCCAGTTTCCATTACGAAGCCAGCAAGCTTGTTGCGAAGTTTCAGGATTCGACCGGTTTTCACGGTTGGAAAAAGGTCTATAACATCCGCACCGATGGAACCCCGGTCTGGATGGAGATCAGCGACGAAACTGTCGAATGGGGCGCTGACAAAGCGGTTCTAACCACTGCACAGCTGATTGATAACGGCACGACGGCCATGCAGGTCGATCACATGCTGGGACGATCCTTTATCGGCGTGATGGTCCATCGCGACATGACGGCACTTTATGTCAATGATGCCTTTGCCCGCCTGATGGGGGCGGAAAATGCCAGCGCCTTCATGGAAAAACCCGATATCTTGCGGTTTATTCCCGAAGCGGATCGGGATCGGGCGATAAAACATGTTGCTGATATTTTACACGGCGCGCGTGAAGGCGAGCGTCATCGTGTGCGCGATATTCTTGATGATGGTAGCACGGTCTGGCGCGATCTGACCGACGAGCGGATTTTGTGGCACGACGGACGCCCGGCAATCCTGACCACGGCACATGACGTGCGCGAAGAAGTCGAAATGAACGAAGCCCTGATGCGAACCAAGGCCGGGCTTGAAGAAGCTGTGACCGAGGTCATCCGCATGGTGCCATCGGCTGTAGCCATGCTTGATGTCCATCAGAATGTTACGAACTTCAATCGTGAATTTGCCCGCCTGTTTGGCGAAGAACAACAAAACAAAGATGACGATCCGGTCTTTGATATTTCGATTTTGTGCAATTTGTATGCATCCATGATCAAAGGTGGCCACGGGCACGCCAATGTCGATAGTGTTGAAACCCCGTCCGGTTCTCACGCTGATATTCGCATGAACCTGATGGAAGATGGCAGGGTGATGGTTTCGGCATTGGATATTTCCAGCCACAAGCGCAAGGAGCAGCATCTTGACGCGCTTGCTTCGACCGATCCGCTGACCGGGGCGCTGAACCGGCGCGGATTTGAATCCGCTGTCAGCCGTCTTCGCGAAATTCGCCTGCTTAAAGGCAAGGTCTGGCAATTCGGGCTGGTGGTGCTGGATCTGGATTATTTCAAATACGTCAATGATACCTATGGCCATTCTGTTGGTGACAGGGTTCTTGAGAAAATTGCCATCACCTTGCGGCAGGCGCTTCGTGATGATGACCTTGTCGTGCGTCTGGGCGGAGAAGAGTTTGCTGTCCTGCTGCCATCTGCAACCACGGCGGTTACGAAGCGTATTGCGGAACGGCTTGCCAATATGATCCGTGCCATCGAAATCCCGGTCGGTGCTTCAGGCAGCGAGATGGTGACCATCACGGCCAGTTTCGGTGTAACTGTCGGCGGGGAACTGCGTGGGCAGTTTGTGGAACTGGAGCAGGCGTTGCTGGTGGCGGACCGCGCGATGTATGACGCCAAGGAAGCCGGTCGCGACACGATCAGGTTCCTGACCTTCGATGATGATATCGACAACTGAATTTCCGTGAATTATCTTCGCGCTTTGCGCAATCGGGCAGGCGAAAGATGACAATTCGTGAAATGCGGTCTTCGGACGGTGATGCTGTTGTCGATATCTATGACCGGGCACTGAAATCCGGCCATGCATCCTTTCAACAAAACGGCGGAAGCTGGGACGACTGGGATAACGGGCATTTGACGAAATGCCGGTATGTTGCCGTCGATGAGGCCGGTCAGGTGACGGGCTGGGCGGGATTGTCTGCTGTTTCGGGGCGCTGTGCCTTTGCCGGTGTTGCGGAGGTATCGGTTTATGTCGATCCGCAATGCCAAGGGCGGGGCATCGGAAGTGCGTTGATGAACGCATTGATCCGTGGTTCGGAACAGAACGGTTTCTGGTCGCTTGAGGCCGGAATATTCCCGGAAAATACCGGAAGTGTTGCCCTTCATCGAAAACACGGGTTCGAAATTCTTTGCCAGCGTAGCGGATTTGCCCGCATGGGATATGGCCCGATGCAGGGGCAGTGGCGCGATGTGCTGCTGCTTGAACGGCGCAGCAATGTTGTCGGGATCGACTAGATATCAATCCAATCATTTGTCACTGGGTTGCGTAAAAACCCGTAGACGATCTGGAAATTGCGGTGCCGATGCGCTAAGCAGCAGGGGCACCCGCGATAAATGCCGCGAATAAACGATACAGGAGAGCGCCACCGTGAATGAGATCAGCAAAATTGCCCCGGTCGCAATCTGGGAAAACTTCCAGAAGCTTTGCGATACCCCACGCCCGTCAACCAAGGAAGAAGCCGTTTTGCAGCTTCTGGAAAAGATGGCCGATGCCAAGGGTTTCGCCCATTTCCGCGACAGCGGCAGTAACCTTGTCATTTCCATTCCGGCCAAACCGGGGTTCGAGAATCGCAAGATGGTCATCCTTCAGGCCCATGTCGATATGGTGACCCAGGCCAATAGCGGATCGACCCACAATTTCGACACCGACCCGATCCGTATGATCATGGATGGTGAATGGATCACGGCCGACAATACCACCCTTGGTGCGGATAATGGCATCGGGGCGGCGGCCATGATGGGGTTCATGACCGAAGAAGGTCTTGAACATGGTCCGCTGGAACTGTTGTTCACGGTTGATGAGGAACGCGGCCTGACGGGTGCGATGAGCCTTGAGCCGGGGCGGCTTAAGGGCGAAATCCTTCTGAACCTTGATACCGAAGACGAGTACGAGCTTTGTGTGGGGTGTGCCGGCGGTGGTGATCTGGTCGCGAGTTTTGCCTATACCCCCGAAGCCGTTGAAGGCGTTCAGGTCGCGCGTGAAATTGCCCTGACCGGGCTTAAGGGCGGGCATTCGGGCATTGATATCATTCTGGGCCTTGGCAATGCCAACAAGCTGATGGCGCGTTTCCTGCGCACTGCCATTCGTGATCTTGGCGTGCGGATTGTGACCATAAATGCCGGTACGGCGCGTAATGCGATCCCGCGGGAATCCTTTGCAACGGTTGTTTTGCCGTCAGAAAAGGTATCTGCCTTTGATGGCGCGCTGAGCGCCTTTGCCGCCGAGGTCAAAGACGAGATCGGCGCGATCGAGCCGAATTTTGCCATCGCAGCCAAAGATGTCGCATTGCCAGCAAAAGCGATGAGTGCAGCGGATTCCAAACGTTTCAATAACGCGGTTGTCGGGGCACCGAACGGTGTTCACGCCATGAGCACCAGCGTTGAAGGTGTGGTTGAAACGTCAATCAATCTGGCGATTGTCAAACTGGCCGATGGGAAGGCGGATGTGACCCTTTCGGCGCGCAGTTCGATCAATTCGGCGCGGGATGCCCTGCGCGAGGTTGCGACATCGGTGTTTGAAAATATCGGTGCGACGGTGAAGTGGGGCGATGCCTATCCCGGTTGGAAACCGAACGCGGATAGCGAAGTCGTCAATATGATGAAAGCGGTTCATCGCGACATGTTTGGCAAAGACCCTGAAATCCGGGTCATTCATGCCGGGCTTGAATGTGGTGTATTGGGCGCGAAATATCCGCATTGGGATATGGTGTCGTTCGGCCCGACCATCAAACGCGCGCATAGCCCGGACGAATGCGTCCATGTGCCAAGTGTCCTGCGTTTCTGGGATTATCTTCTGGCGGCGCTGAAGGCGGTTCCGGTCAAGAACTGACCGGTTCCATCAGGCCATATCAAATGAGTTTCTGTTGCGACTGATCGTATCCGCGGTCAGTCGCAACTGTTTGTAGCGCACCATTCATCGCGGGCCTTGGCACCGCTTCCGGGAACCAGCGCATCCAGATTGACGAACCCTGTTTCGCCAAGGGCTGTTTCAATTTCAATCCAGAAATCCTCGCTTGGTCCGTCGACATAGACGGTTTCGAAGCGTGCCAGACGCCGCATGACCGGATATTCGATGCCGGGGCCTTCGCGCATGTTCAGAAGATCACGGTCAATATAATAAGGATCGCGATCTTCGCCGATCAGCTTTTCGACGGAGCGCGTCAGTTCGCTGGTCTTGTCGGCAACAAGTTGCGGGATGTCGTGACTGACAAAGCCTTGCCCCGGTCCAAACGCCACCAGCAAACAGAAAATGGCAACAAACAGCGGGCTTAGATGCAAAAGGGCATCGAGCATCCCGGCCTGTTTCCATTCGCTGCGGACCCGGCGAAGGGGTTTTCCGTCATCCAGACGCCGCAGATTAGCGCGGATCTGTTCGGCCAGCACCGACCGGTTGGTGCCGATGAAATCACTGGCTTGTAACAACACGGCCCGGGCAAGGGGTTTATTTCCGCTGCGTTCGAACGCAGTGGCCTGTGTGAACAGAAGTTTTGCATTGCCCTCTGCGGGCAGGGTGCCGCCGCGCATATTGCCAATGATTGCCCGCCATGCCGGAATGAAGCTGCGCCAGCCCCAGAAACCGCGGAGCCATGTTTTGAAACTGGCCTTAAGCGCCATGCGTTTTGCCCCTTTGGGAGCAAGATTGGCGGTGATTTTTTCGATTTTCAGGGAATTGAGAAAACCGCGCACAATGGTGAATTCAACCATGCGGGGTTGGGCGGATACGACTTCTGTCACGGCACAGCGGACAAAACCGGCCTGATCGGGCTTGGCGCGTGCTTTTGCGTGGCGCTTGGCACCTGGATGGATGTTTGATTTGCGTGCCGCGTTGCGTTCCTGCTGCTGGCGATAGGCTTCGTTGGCGCGGGCAAAGCGTTCCTCTTCGCTTTCGCGGTTGGTTTCGGCCTTGCGCCCTGTACCGGCAAAGCCCTGACGGGTGCGTTGTTGCGAATTGGCGTTTTGGGCACCGGCGGCCTGTGGGCCATAGGGCCCGTTTTGCTGTTTGCCGGCTGTGCCATCATTTGTGCCGGTACCGTTTTTACCGTTACGTGATGGGTTTGGCGGTGCCTTGCGCGCGCCGGTCAGGATTTCATAGGCTTCGGTGATGTCCTTGAATTTTTCCTCGGCGTCGATATCTGTATTGCGATCAGGATGAAATTCAAAGGCAAGCTTGCGGTAGGCAAGCTTGATTTCCTTTGCGCTGGCGCCCGGCGCAATTTTCAGCAGGCGATAATAGATCCCGAGGTGATCCTGGCTCATTCGTGAAAAGGCATCCTGCACATAAACATTGTCCCGAAGCCGGGCAGGTTAAATCACATTCACTTTATATTCGTATCGATGCTGGGATCATATGATTGAAATCTTAACACGTTGTCACTTTTGCGTATTTGCCATATTTTGCAAGAATTGATCCGCTTATCTGCGAACCGCTTAGCGAGTATCCGCCTTGAAACTTAAATTCTGGCAACGCAATGCCGACCATGACGGCGATGTCCTTGATCACAATGGTGGTCATGGTGGTGATATGGCGGAATTCGTGATGCCCGAAGGTCACAGTCTGAGCCTTGCAACAAAACTTCGTGCGCGTTGGCAGGGGTATGACAACCCGGTCGAATATTATCTTCTGCAAAAAGAAATCGATGATTACCGGGCGTGGCTTCACAAAATGCGCCTGTTTCTTGCCCGGCCTGTTGAGCCGGAACTGGGCGAGCTTGACCTTGATGATGAAATCGGTCGCTGGCCACCGGAACGAATCAAGCTTTATGCCAAGCTGTTTGATCGCGGCATCATGATCCCGGGTGGTCATGATTATGCGTTGGAACTGGCAAAGCCGCTTGCACTTGACGAGACGCTGAGCTGCCTTGAAATCGGGGCGAAGCTTGGCGGGGTTGCGCGTTTGCTTGCCGACAAGCTTGGTGTCTGGGTAACTGCCTACGAGCGGGATGGCGAACTGGCGTTGCTGGGGATGGAGCGGTCCGTGCAGGCCGGAGTTCAGAAAAAAGTCCCGGTGCAGGCCTTTGATCCGGCCAACCCCGATTTGCGCAAAGCCTATTTCAACGTGGTTTATTCGTTTGGCGATCTTTTCCACATCGAAAAAAAGGATGTCTTGCTGGTCTCGGTGGCGGAAACGCTGCGTGATCACGGCCAGATATTGTTGACCGACTATGTCCTGACGTCCGAGGGCCACGAAGATGAGGTGGCCAATTGGGCAAAGTATGAGGACTTCAAACCGTTTCCATGGACGGCTGACCAATACAAAAAGGTGTTGGGCAAGCTGAAATTCGATATCCGTATCGCCAAGGACGAGACGGATGTGCATGTCAGTCAGATCAAAGCCGCCTGGATGGCGATGCTGGCAGATATCCAGAACAGCGGTTTGGACCCGGATGTGCTGACATATCTGGTGCCAGAGATGGAAATGTGGATGAATCGCGTAAAAATGCTTGAAAACGGAACGCTAGCCTTTTATCGGTTCTACGCAACGATCAGGTGATTGCCCTGTTTCATGTCTACGGCGGGCGACGAAGGAATGGACTTTGTCCGGAATTCTGTCGCTGCAACCTGTTTTAGGTGTTGACAGGGGCTGGGTGTACTTCTATTTTCCGGCTTCCTCGAAGGGGCCAAGTTTCTAAGGTTTACTATTATGAAGATCCGGAACTCATTGAAATCCGCGAAGCTGCGGGAAAAAGGCTGCCGTATCGTGCGCCGCCGTGGCCGCGTATACGTGATCAATAAAAAGAACCCGCGTTTCAAGGCGCGCCAGGGTTAATTCCCGGTACCTTGTTCTCTCAGGTTTTACAAAACGCCGCATCGGTTTATCCAATGCGGCGTTTTGTGTTTTGCGGCTTGCCAACCCTTTTCTTAATCAATGCCATCTATCGGAATGGTATAGACAGCGGTTGTTTCGCTGCGTCCGCGCAGCAGAATTTCATCGGCAAGACGGGCCTGTGACGGGTCTGAAAGCTGATCGAATGTGGTGCTTGCGATCAGGATGCGCGTGCCGAGTTCCTTGTTCTTGGCTTCCAGTCTGGCTGCACTGTTGACCGCATCGCCGTGTACGGTGAATGTCAGACGGTCCGGCGCCCCGACATTTCCCGCGACCAGCAGGCCGGTATTGATCCCGCAGCGACAGCGCAGTTCTTCACCGTCAAACAGTTCATTATGAACCAGCGTTTGCAGGGCGACTGCCGTTCGCACCGCCGCATCGGCGTGACCGGGCACCTCGTCAAAGGCATTGAACACGGCAAGGATGGCATCGCCCTGAAACTGGGTAATGATGCCGCCATTTTGTTCGATGATTGCCGTTGCCTTGGCAAAATAGGCGTTCAGGATGGTGACGATCCGCTGCGGGGCGATCTTTTCGCTTAGGGTCGTAAAGCCGACCAGATCGACAAACAGGATGGATGCCTCGCACTGGCGGGATTGGATATTGCCGGTGTCATCGTCAGAGGCCAGCAATTGCTGGGCGATGGCCGTTGGCAGGAATTTGCCAAACAGCCGTCCGATGCGTTCGCGGTCACGCAGGGTGATGGCCATATTGTTGAATGATCGTGATGCATCGTTAAATTCGATGATATGGCTGCCGGGCAGGATCGGCAGATTGTCAAGAATACCGGTTTCAAGTTGCCTTGTTGCGGCGGAAAACCGTTTAAGCGGGCGCGTGAAATAATGCGCGATCATGACGGCCAGAATGATGGCAAGAACCATGATTGCCGTTCCGATCAGTGTCGCGAGCTTCAGGCGTTCCCATTCGCGGGTAAAAACGGTCGGATCAAAATGCATGCCCATTACAATTGGAAGACCTGCCGATTCTTCAAATTTCCGGGTGATGATAACGTGGTATCCGCCCTCGGTTTCGAGTGCAGAGGCCGTCGAACCATTGGTTCCATCAGGTGTTCGGCCGTCGTTGAAATCAAATGTCTGCCACTGGTCCATCTGTGCAAGAACCGGATCGGCAAGGTCGCCGATACGGGGCAGGACGCCAAGAACATCATCGGTTCCAATATTTGCGGGCGGGTGCAACTGGTGCCAGTCGGGCAAGGCGGGATGGGCAATGACATGATCATTGACGATGACAAATGGCGTGCGTCCGGCCTCTGTCGGGTCCGTTTTCAGATCGCGTGAAAAATCGCCAAGTGATACAAGCTGCACAAGCGATCCGATATATTCCCCCCTTTGAAACAGCGGGATCATTTCGGTAATCACGACCTGATTGACCAGGCTGTTCCAGCGTGGAAACTGCGTGATGCTTTGGCCCGGGCCAAAGGCGATCAGGGATCGGGCGATGATGTCTTCCTGGGGATCGGCCTGGCGCGAGACAGTCCTGTCCGTCTTTGGATCGTACCACCGGAAACGACCATCGGGCATCAGAAGCCCGATGGCGGTCACATCGAGTTCATTGGTCACAAGGGCCGCCAGGGTATTGTCCCAGATGGCAGTGTCATCGGGTGAAAGATCGCCATTTGCCACTTCGCGGGCGACCCAGATATTGCGGCGTTGCATCCGTTCGATCCGGTTGCGCATGGCATTTTGCGCGTCTTTCAGGTCGGCATGGGTCATCGCAATCCATAGATTGCGGGTGTTGTCATAAGCCGTATCAAGGCCAAGGCGAAGTGCAAGCCCCACACCGAGTACGCTGGTCATAAAAAAC
Organism: Thalassospira xiamenensis M-5 = DSM 17429; assembly: GCF_000300235.2. NCBI lineage: Bacteria > Pseudomonadati > Pseudomonadota > Alphaproteobacteria > Rhodospirillales > Thalassospiraceae > Thalassospira > Thalassospira xiamenensis. The sequence goes on from NZ_CP004388.1 coordinate 1,812,519, forward strand.
GCGCCCAGCAATACGCCAAGTATCGAAAAACGCCCCCTGCGTTTGGTCATCATATTCCCCGTATGCCCCCAATGGCCCGGTTTGTTTTTCCGGGTTATCGGCAAAGCTTACTGATGATTGAACGCAATGAAAAGCATATCGCGCGGGTCAATTCCGGCAGGTATAGATTAGAGTTTCGGTATGACGGCCACGCAACTGGATTTGTCCGGCTTTTACCACCCGCTCGGGATCGGAAAGGAGATCGCGGGTGCTGTCTGATAGAAGGATGCGGGTTCCCAGTTCCTTGTTTTCCCGTTCAAGCCGCGACGCGGTGTTCACGGCATCGCCGTGCACGGTAAAGGACAGGCGGGCACTTGCGCCGACATTCCCGGCGATCATGCGCCCGGTATTCACCCCGCAGCGGCAATGAATGGAAAGTCCGTCGAACTGGCGGGTTTTGACGGCATGCTGAATGGCGATGGCCGAATCAAGGGCCGCATCGGCATGGTCATGCAATTCATCAAAGGCGTTAAATACCGCAAGAATTGCGCCACCCTGGAACTGGGTAATGATGCCACCATGTTCTTCGATAATGCCGGTCGCGCAATCAAAATAGGCATTGAGCATCGAGATGATCTGTTGCGGTTCAAGTTCTTCACATAATGTCGTGAAGCCTTCGATATCGACAAACAGGACAGTTGCCTCGCACTGCTGCGGCGGAAGAACCCCGGAATCGGTTCCCGATGCCAGAAGTTTGCGGGCAATGGAGGCCGGCAGGAATTTACCAAACAGGCTGCTGATCCGTTCGCGGTCATGGACGGCCTTGATCATGTGATTGAATGATCGTGCGGCATCATCATATTCGCGAATACGGCTGCCTTTAAGGTCGGGGAAATCGTGGTTTTCGATACCATCTTCCTCAAATGCCCGGGCGGCAGCGGCAAAACGGCGGATCGGTTTGGTAAAGTGACGGGCAATGATCACGGCAACGATGATCGATAGCAGCAAAACAGTCCCACCCATCACCGATGCCAGAACCAGCCTGTTCCATTCGTCATCAAACAGTTCTTCTTCGAAATGGATCCCGATGATGATCGGCGAGAAGGGGGTATTCATCATCTGTTTGGTGACGATCATCGAATAGCGGCCATCAAGATCAAGGCCGGACAGGCGAAGGTTTTTGGCTTCGGGGCGTTTTTTGCTTTCATCGCCAATATCAATGGACTCGGACTTGCCGATATTGGCCAGAACCGGATCGCCGATATCATTGATCGTCGGAAGGGGAATAGGGCTGCGTGCGATATCCGCGCCATTTACCAGTGCCGATGCAGCACTATCGCCCCATTCACGAAGACGTGGATGGGCCATGACACGGTTTCCGGCGATCAGGATAAACGGAACACCAGGCAAGTCCTCGCGCCCACGGATAAGGCTGTTGGACAGGTTTGACAGTGACAGATACTGGATGAATGTTCCGACGTAGCGGCCGTCCGCAAACAATGGAATCCAATCAGCAATCACTGTCTGCTTGAAATAGGGGTCCCATCGTGGAAAACCGGTGTGATTAACCGTTGGTCCGCGTAAATGCGCCAGTTCTGAAAAAATAACATCATCGCTGGGCAATGTACGGCGGATTTCGCTCATATTTTCGGGATTATAGCCGATAAACTGGCGGTCGCCGGTAATCAGACCATAGGCCATCACATCGATTTGCGACGCCGAAAGTGCGCGCATCGCATTGTTCCAGCCATACTGAAAGCTTGGATCCAGAGCGCCACTTGCCACCTGATCGGCGACCCAGACCGCACGTTTACCCACATTGTCCATCCGTTCATGCATGGTTCGCTGGACCGATGTCAGGTCCAGATCGCTAAGCATGACCCAAAGGTTGCGGGTGTTTTGATAGGCGGCCCCAAGTCCGACATAAAGGGCAATACCGACACCAAGAATGCTGGTGACAGAAAACCCGGCAAGCAGAACAGTCAGGACGGAATATCTGCGTTTTTCAGCCAATTTTTTGAAAATTCCCGAACAGAGGCTCCCCAACCCGGGGGCAGTTTATCGTCTATCAAATTTCGTGGAAAGGATGATTGAGCTTGCCGTGCGTTTAATTCCGGGCAAGGCCCCGATTTGGTCAAGAACGGTATCAAGTTCTTCGGATGTGTCGGCGGCAATTTCGGCGATCAGGTCATATTCACCGGAAATCGCAAGGCACCGAATGCAGTGGGTTATTTTCTGAAGCGCGCCGACCACCCCGGCAGACTGTTTCTGTTCGACCTGTATCATGACTTCGGCAAGCAAAAGCGCACGTGCTTGTTCGCCAAGCTGTATTGTGTATCCGGTTATGAACTTTGCCTTTTCAAGGCGTTCAAGGCGTTCCTGAACAGCACTTCGTGACAGATCGACATCACGCGCAAGGGCCGCAATCGGGGTGCGGGCGTTTTGTTGCAGCCGGGCGATCAGGCGGCGATCAATGTCATCAATGTTGCGTTTCATCGGTGTAGCCCGTGATTTTAACGGTTAAATCATGAGAAATGACAGTATCGCCGGGTTGTAACCGGCAGTCCAGCGGAAGACCATCAAGACAGCATAACAATAACGTTATCAGGGCCATAATCAGGCGGGGCCACGCATCATATGCGGTCAAAGGCGTCAAAATGGGAGTTTGCTGAAATGAAAAAAGTTCTGATCCTTGGGGCAGGTAAAATCGGTCGTATTGCTGCTGTCATGCTGCGTGAAAGTGGCGAATATGCGGTGACGCTGGCGGATTCCAACGGGCATATGCTTGAAATTTGTGCCAAGGATGATGCGGCAACGCTGGTCAAGGTTGATGTCACCGACGAGGCGGCATTGACGGATGTGGCCAAAGGCCATGATGCAATCCTGTCGACCTGTCCGTTTTACCTTAATGTCGCGATTGCGCGTGTGGCGCGCAGTGTTGGCGCATCTTATTTTGATGTCACCGAAGATGTTGAAACCACCCGTGCCATTCGTGATATTGCCAAGGATGCCGATGGGGCGTTTGTGCCGCAATGTGGTTTGGCACCCGGCTTTATTTCAATCGCGGCCCACGATCTTTTCAAGCGGTTTGATAGCGTTCAGAACCTGCGTCTTCGTGTCGGTGCCCTGCCGCAAAACCCGACCAACCGGTTGAAATACAACCTGACATGGTCGACAGATGGTCTGATCAACGAATATCTGAACCCGTGCGAAGCCATCCACAAGGGTAAGCGGATCGAGGTTCTGCCGCTTGAAGGATATGAGCGTTTCACCATCGATGGCACCGAATACGAGGCATTCAATACATCGGGCGGGGTCGGTGCGCTTTGTGACATGCTGGAAGGCAAGGTCGAAAACCTTGACTACAAGACCGTGCGTTACCCCGGGCATCAGGAAATCCTGAAAATCCTGATCGAAGACCTTGGGCTTGGCAAGCGCCCCGATCTGATGAAGGAGATCTTTGAAAAGTCGCTACCGATCACAAGTCAGGACGTGATCGTGATTTTTGCCGATGCAATTGGTACCCGCGATGGCGAGCTTTGCGAGGAAAACTTTATCCGCAAGGTTCATGGCACGGCAATCGGTGGCAGGAACTGGTCGGCGATCCAGATCACGACGTCGGCCGGGCTTTGTGCGGTGATGGATATGGTCCTGACCGGCAAACTGGCGGGCAAGGGATATATCCGGCAGGAACAGGTTTCGCTTGATGATTTTCTTGCCAACCGTTTCGGCCATTACTTCAGCCACGAGGATTGATGAATAACCCCCGCATCATGCTTTTTGGTATGATGACAAACTTTGCCATCCGGTCTTGCCAGGCCGGGTGGTTTTTTGTGTGTGCTTGCCATAGTCAGAGCCCATATTTTGTGGCAAAGACGTGGTTTGTTAACGCTTGGCGCCTATGGTGGCGGATTAAACAAACTCTCGGGTGGCGATACGATCCTTGTCTGATCTTGGCGAGATGTTCCGGTTTGCAATCGACCTGTTTGAAACGGGTCAACTGGCGGAGGCAGAAAGCGCCTGCCGCAAGATGACGCTTGCCTATCCGCAGGCGGCAGAAGCCATGCATCTTGCCGGTCTGGTGGCGATGAAACAGGGCAATGGCGATATCGCTGCCGAACGCATGGGCCGGGCTGCAATCGCGGACGCTAATAACGCTGAAATCCAGCACGACCATGCGCAGGCGTTAAAGGCAGTCGGAAAATTGCGCGAAGCCGTTGGTGCGTTCAAGCGCGCGATTCGCCTATGCCCCGATTCCCCCGCACTTTATTGCAATATCGCCAATACCTATCGCCAGCTTGATGAACTTGAACTGGCGCATGAAAATTACATGCTGGCCCTTCGACTGGCACCCGATGTTGCCGAAATTCATGCCAATCTTGGGGCATGCCAGTATGCCATGGGGGATATCGCCGGGGCGGAGGAATCCTGCACAACCGCGCTCAGGCTGCGTGATGATATCGTCAATGCACTTGTGCTTATGGGGCAGATCCGGCTTGATCAGGGGCGAACGGTTTCGGCATCCGAACCCCTTTTGCGCGCCCTTGAATTGCAGCCGGGACATCAGCGCGCCCTGACGGCCTATGGCGATGCGCTTTTCCGACTGGGACAGTTTGCCGGGGCGCTGCATTGCCTGCGTCAGGTTCTGGCACTTGATCCGCAGGATGCCGGGGCGCGGCGGACGCTTGCACTGTTGTATTTGCGAACCGGGCAGGGGACCGAGGCGATTGGTGCGCTTGAAGCACTTTTGAATGCAAATCCCAACGATCCCGAACTTCTTTTGATGATGGGCGAGGCATTAAGCCTTGCCGGACGTCACAGCGAAGCAGTCGAGCGATTTGGGGCGTCGATTGGTGCGGGTGGTGGCGATGACGCCGTGTTCCGTCTTGCGGTCGAACTGGCGGAAGAAGGCGACGCGGCATCGGCCCAATCGGTTTTGCAGAACGCCATTGATCGCAAGATTGCGATTGGGGAAAATACGGCGTTGTTCCGAACGGCCCGCCGATTGCTGTTTGCGCCGGTCCCGGCCGATCTGGCGGCACAGAATGACGAAGTTGTTCGTGATCTTCTCGACGATACGCTTGATGACGATGATCTTGACCTTGATCTTGGCCAAAGTGACCTGATCGATCCGATTACCCTGACACGGTTCCCGCCGGTATGGCGTGCGGCCCTTCGTCCCGAAGGCGATGCACAATTGCGTGCAGTTGGTCATTATTGGGAACGGTTGGTTTCAGGTTATGACGTGCCTCATGTTGCGGCGCGAACCCGGCCAAAGGGTGGCAAGGTCCGGCTTGGCGTTGTATCGGCCAATATGCGCGATAATGGTATTGGTCGATGGATTGCGGGGCTGGTCCGGGCGATTGACCGGGACCGTTTTGATATTACGGTTATCCGCCCGCCACTGGGCGAGGATGACATTACCGCCCGCATCGACGCCGAGGCCGATCTGGTAGTGCCATTGCCGCTTGATCCGTTGCATTCGGCGCGCGTGATTGCGGGCCTTGACCTTGACGTTTTGCATTATGCTGATCCACAGGCCGATGCTTATACGATGTTGCTGGCAAGCTGGCGTCTGGCACCGTTGCAAATTGCCGGTGGCGGGATTGCCGCGACGACCGGGCTTGCAAATATTGACTGCCACCTGATTGCCGAGGATTGGGAAACCGCGGGCGGTGAAACCCGCTTTAGCGAGGAATTGATCCGTCTGCCCGGATTGTTTGTCAATGCAACACGGCCCGATGAGATCACCTTGTCGCCGGGCGATTTGCAGCGCCGCTGGCGGATTGATCAGGATCGGAATACCTATCTTTGCCCGCAGCCGCTTGATGTTCTGACGGCTGATTTTGATCCGCTGATTGCCGAAATCCTGCGTCTTGATGAAACCGCCGAACTTTTGCTGATCGCACCGGAACGCGATAGCTGGGACGCGGCATGGGGGCGGCGGTTTGCTCTTAACTATGCCGATGTCGCCGGACGCATGCGGTTTGTTTCGGTGCATAGTCGTGCAGATCTTCATTCCCTCCTATGTGCGGTGGATGTGGTTCTTGAAAGTCCGGCATGGAACGATGCGATGCTGGCGTTTGACTGCCTTGGTCTTGGTGTGCCGCTGGTGACCTTGCCGGGCAAGGGCGCACGCTCACGGCGTAGCCATACCTGCTATCGCCAGATTTCGGTTTTTGATTGCGTTGCCTATCATTCGGCGGATTACGTTGAAACCGCCCTGACACTGGCAACAGATAAAAGGCGACGTTCGGTGGTTTCACAGGCCATTCGCAATCGTGCCCATGTCCTGTTCGGGCAACGGTCGTCTTTTGAAACCTATATGAACTTCCTTGAAGATCGGGCTGCTTGATAAGCTTGTTGCCCCATAAGCAAAGCCTGACAACTGCCTGGCTTTGCTTTGTCTGGCTAGGGCTCAGCTGAGCGCGTCGATATCGGCTTCTGACAGGGCCGCTGGCACGATGGTCAATGGCAGGCGCAATTGACCAACCACATCTCGGTTGGTCAATGCGGTGATCAGTGGGCCTGGGCCGTCGCTGTTGGTGCCTGCGGCCAGAACCAGAATGGAAATCTGTTCTTCTTCGTCGAGCAAATTCAGAAGTTCGTCTTTCAGGCGTCCTTCGCGAATGAACAGAAGCGGCATGGAGCCGGTCTGTTCATGGACATAGGCGGCCAGTTCGTTGACGCGTGCTTCGGCGTTTTCGCGCGCTTCTTCCTGCATCAGATCGCCAACTGCCATCCAGTGCTGGAATTCAGCAGGTTGAATGACGCTTAGCAGCGCGACACGCCCCCCGGTATGCTGCGCACGGCGACAGGCATAGCGAAGCGCCTTGGTCATTTCGTCACTATCGTCGACCACAACAAGGAACGTGCGATCCGTGGTGGCAGTACGCAGTTCGCGGTCGGCATCAAATGAATTCATGTCGTCCTGTCCTGAATAAAATGGGTTCCGGGTGAATGGGCACCAACGTGCGGGGCGAGGCGCAATCAAGCCGGACAGACAAAGTTTGCCGTAATTCAAGGCCGGTTTCCAAGCTATTTTTCAAGCATTCCGACAAAGAAAATATCTTTACGCAACTGCAAAACGCGATGGTGCATGTGAGAAAATCCCCAGATGAAAGGGACCATTCGCAAAAGTTCAATCAGTGATTGGAGCCCGGATTAGCGTTTGCGGAAGGCGACGCTTGCGATCCAGCCGGCACCGATCGCAATGATGACGGCGATGATGCCATAAAGTGCCGAATAACGATGGGCGAAGTCATAAACTTCTGCGCTTACACCGGTTTTTGATACGACCAGCGGCGTTGTTTTAACGCTGGCAATGCGTCCGTCACGGATGAGATAGACATTGATGGTGTAGGTACCGGTCGGGGTATTGGCCGGAAAATGGATATCGGTCCGGAAAAGCTGATTGGACAGGAAGCTGATTTTGGCCGGGCGCTGGTTGAAAAGGCCGGCCGCGCGCATGTTGCGCAGCAGGGCATCTCGATAATCGCTGCTGTTGCGATCCTTGTCGTCTATTTCAGTGACAAAGCGTTGATGTTCAAGCCCGATACGGTAATCGTTGTAAAGCTGGGAATTGGCGATGATTTCCATCGGCCGGTTCGATGCGCTGGCATAATAGGCGGGCACATTGCGGAATGTGGCGCTTTCGCTGTTGACCCAGATGCCAACTTTCCGTTCCTTGCGCCGCACGACCATATCCTGATCAGGACCCTTGACCGTCACGATCACATCGCCTTCGCTTTGCACGGCACCAAACAACAGAACATCGGTGCCGGTAAAGCCGGTGGTAATGGCGACCAGGTGGTTGGAAAGATCGACTACCAGTGCTTCGGAGCGCGCGCGTTCAGGCGCGGCCACGGCCAGCACCGCTGCAACGGCCAGCAGTGTGCGGATGATCGCGCCCGATTTGTGCATTACAAATTCTCCGGCGCGACGGAATACAGTTCGGTCGGCGTGATCACCAGATCGAACAGAAGTTTCAGGCAAACCGAAAGTACCAGAAGCCCCAGCATTGCGCGCAAATGCTCTGCCTTAAGCCGCGATCCGAATTGCGCGCCAAATTGCGCCCCGATGACCCCGCCAATCAAAAGAAGGATGGCAAGGGCGACATCGACGGTCTGTGTCTGGATTGATTGCAGGAAGGTGACGTTTGCCGTCACAAAAATGATCTGGAACAGCGACGTCCCGATAACGACACTGGTCGGCATGCCAAGGATATAGATCATGGCCGGAACCATGACAAACCCGCCACCAACCCCCATCAGAGCTGTCAATAATCCGACAAAGAGCCCGACAAGAAGCGGCAGTAATGCGCTGATATAAAGGCCCGAGCGATAAAACCGCATTTTAAATGGAAGGCCATGCACGAAGCTGTGCTGGTGCTTTTTGGTGCGGCGGAGCTGCCCGCCGCGGCGTCGGGTACGGAAAATGGCGCGCGATGCTTCGATCAGCATCATACCGCCAATGATCCCCAAAAAGATCACATAGCAAAGCGAAATGACCAGATCGATCTGGCCCAGGGAACGTAACCATGCAAAGACCCAAACCCCGGCGGTCGATCCGGCAATACCACCCGCAAGCAGCACGAGGCCCATTTTAAGATCGACATTGCCGCGTCGCCAATGGGCAAAAACCCCGGAAACAGAGGATGCTACGATCTGGTTTGCCGCGGTGGCAACCGATACTGCGGGGGGGATTCCGTAAAAAATCAAAAGCGGCGTGATCAGAAATCCGCCGCCAACGCCGAACAATCCGGACAAAAATCCGACGCCGCCGCCAAGCCCCAATATCAGAAAAATGTTTACCGACATCTCGGCAATAGGCAGATAGATTTGCATTGCGGGCGGGCATCAGCGTTTGATTGATTCTGGAAAATCAGTCTAACATATTGTGCAAATGCAACAATCGCCAATTCACGGATTGGCGATGATTATCCCGATTTTTATAAGGTTTTTCATGTCGTTTACTCCAGAAGACCCTTTCGACCTTGTTCTTGATGCCCGTGGACTGATTTGTCCGATGCCAGTGCTGAAGGCAAAGAAGGCGTTGCGCGATGTGCCGGTAGGCGGCGTTCTAAAGGTTTTGGCGACTGATCCGGGATCGGTTGCAGATATGAAATCCTTTTGCGATATGACAGGAAACCGCCTGTTGTCATCGACACAGGAAAATGATGTGTTTATCTATCATATCGAGAATCTGGCCGCGAAATAACCACAAGAACCGCGCCCGCCACGTCCGGAAATGAAAGTTGCCGCCATGTCCGCCTCATCATCACCCCTGCAATGGGTTCATTGTGCCTTTGACGATATGACGCCGCGTCTGGTCCATGACCTTTTTCAATTACGGCAACAGATTTTCATCATCGAACAGGAATGTCTTTTTCCCGATATCGATGGATTGGACCCGATTTGTCAGCATGTTCTGGGGTTGCTTGATGGCAGGGTGGTGGCAGCCGCGCGCATTGTGGCACCGGGTATTGACCCCGATCATTCCGCACAGGGGCAACATCCAGCAATCGGGCGTGTCGTTGCCAGCCCGGATTTGCGCGGACAGGGGATCGGCCGTAAACTGATGTTGCAGGCCATTGCATCCTGCGAAGACAGCTTTGCGGGTAAGGGCATTTTTCTAAATGCCCAGCTGTATCTTAAAAACTTCTACGAGGGGCTTGGCTTCATCCAGTTCGGTGAGGCGTTCTATGAAGATGGCATCGCCCACATATCAATGCTGCGTTCGGCCTGATCGCGGGCGGTATGGCCGGTATGGCCGGTACGGTTTAGCGCAGGCCGACCGTTGCCATACCGGTAAAGAATTCAAGCTGCCACTTCATGTCTTCTTCGCTCAAGGGATATGCCTCGCCACGGGGATTAAGCGTCTGACCGGGCGGAACATGACCGAGTTTGACCTGAATTTTAACGGCCAGTTCGGCCGAAAGGCCGGCCTTCCATGCCAACGACACAACCCCCTTGGCCGAATGGGTATTCAGGACCTTGCTTACCGCTTCTGGCGGAATTCCGGCAAGTACGGCCAAGGCGGCACGTGCCAGTTTGACATCATTGGCGGCCAATGCCTTGGCAACTTCCTTATCGGTGAGTTTGCCTTTGCTATGCAGGGCCAAGGCCTTTTCGTAGGAGGATTCTTCTTCCTCTTCGCCTGCTGCGCCGTCTTTACCGTCTGCCTTGGCAGCGACTTTCTTTTCGGCCTCTTTTTGCTTGGCCTTGCGGGTTTCAACCTGGATTTCGTCGCGTTTGTCAAATTCGCCTGACGAAATGCGGCGATTGACCACTTCACGCACGGCTTCCAGCTGTTCCTTTTTCAGATCTTTACGACGTTCAAGCACACTGATGAGGCTTTCGGCAACAAATCGCGCCAGTTTCCCGGCCGCTGTTGGTGGCAGTTGCGGGCGTTCAACCAATGGCTTGTGCCATTCGGGATAATCCGGGGCACGATCAATCAGCTGATCAAGCGTCTCTTCGCGGATTTGAGCCGATTTATTGCCCAGAAGGTGCGAAATCGCGTCCTTATCGCTACTTGCCGCAATCGCATCAGCCAGTTTTTCGCCGACATTGCGTCTGCGCGAAATAAAGCTTAGCGATCCGCGCCCGGTGCTGCCTTCGATGATTTCAAGCAGGTCCGTTTCGGTCAGAACCGGCGAATATTGCAGGACTGGTCCGCACACGACACTTTCCGTATCGCGTGCCAATTGCTGAATGATCGGCTGCGGTGCGTTGGCGATATCCTTGAGCGTTTCGGAAATCACCTGACGGACATGGACGGCCTGATCACGGGCAAGCTTGTCCAGCGCCTCGTAGGTCATGCGGCGCAGCTTGTCCGACTCGTTAGGGGTCAGTCCGGCTGACAGATTGGCAATCTTTTCGGCCAGACTGCCACGAACGCTGTCATCCTTGTCGTCGGTCAGCAGGACGTCGGCTTGTACCGGGGTTGCCTGGTTTGCTGCAATATGACGCCGCACCTGGGAATCCGCATCACTTGCAAGATAGTACAGGATTTCGGGTTTGGTATCGTGACGCTGGGCCAGTACCCCGCGCACATTTGCATCCGGGCTGGCTGCCATATCCTTGGCTTCATCATACGTGATCGGGGTTTCCCGACGTTTGGTGAAGACCCTCTGCAAAAAGCCCTTCATAGGGGTGTCTCCTGGTTTTCTATTTTTGCCGGTTCATCCGATCCGGGAGGGGCGGCAATACCGAAACTGCCTTTGCCGTGTTTTTTCACCTGATACATGGTCTGATCGGCGCGAAGCACAAGTTGTTCAAGCGGTTCTTTGGATGCGGCATCGCGTACCGCAATACCGACCGAAATACCAAGCGGGCGATCTTTGGCACCGGAAAACGACGATAAGGCTGCGCTTTTTTCCAGAAGGATGCGTGCGCGCTTCGCCGCGGTTTCCATATCGGCCCCATCCAGCCAGACGACAAATTCATCGCCGCCAAGACGCGCGACCAAGTCAACCGGGCGGGTGTTGTCCAGAAGAATGCGGGTTAGTGCCAGAATGGCCTCGTCGCCGGTCTGATGCCCGTGCACATCGTTGACCAGCTTGAAATTATCCATATCAACATACATCAGTGCCGCGGGCATGTTGTCATGCAGCAGTCGGGCATGGCGACGACCGAGTTCGTCGAAAAAGGCACGCCGGTTCAATAGCCCGGTCAGACCATCGGTCCGCGACAGGGTGACGATCCGGTCATGCTGTGCGGCCTGTTCGATTGCAATGCCGATCTGATCGGAAACCTCGGACATGATGGCGCGTTCGCCGTCATTCGGGACGGGGTGATCGGCATTGAAGATAAATATCACTGCACCATTCACCCGCTGATGATAGTGGGAGTGATGAGCAAGAACGCGATAGTTTTCGATTTCTGCTTCGAAAACGTCTTCGTTTTCGTCAAGCTGTTTCAAGGCCTGATTGGCAATCGGGTCAATGTCTTCGGGGCCGTGACAGGCGACCATTTCGATCTCGTCGGTGTCTTCGTTGCGGCGAAAAATCGCGCATCCCGCACAGGCCAGCGCGCGCGCGCTGGCATCGGCCGCCCCTTTCAGGACAAGGGTCGGATCTATTTCATCGCGCATGGTTCGCACGATATAGGTCATCAGCCGGTCACGGTTTCGCGCGGTGGCGACTTCGCTTTCTCGGCGGCGCTGTTCGGTAATGTCATGGGCAAGCCCGCGCGTGCCGGTCCAACGGCCATCACGCGTGTAAACCGGGGTCGAGGAAACGGCCAGACAGGCGGCATTACCATTGGCCCGTTTAAGCCAGATCGGCACATCCCGAACGGCCTTTTGGCTGCGAAATACGATTTCGCTGTCCTGATCGGCGGTATCAAGCAGGAAATCAAGAGGTGAGCGTCCGACAAGCTGTTCGGCCTTGTAGCCAAGTGCGCCGCGCGGCGAGACGAAAATGAATTTGCCGGTATCGTCGGTTTCCCATGCGAAGGCAGAGGATACTTCGACAATGTCACGGTAACGCTGGCGCGAATCAATCAAGGCCTCGCGCAGGTTACGATCCATACTGACATCACGTGGCAGTAGCAAAACACGGTCATCCGTCATTGGCAGGGCCGTCAGTTCAAGCGTTGCTGTGCCCTCTTGAACTTCGAAAGTCAGCAGTTCTAAAACCCCGCCGGGTGTTGTGATCGCGCGTAAGACCAGTTTGTTGATTTCGGGGAATAGGCCGTCACGAATGCCTTCGGCGAAGCTTCGGGCATTTTTGTTGGCAAACAGGGGCGTTCCGTTCTTGTCCATGACCAGAACGGGGGCCTCTGCATCGGCCATGGTCTGTGGATCAAGGATGAAAACCTGTTCGGACGTCACATCGGTATGGTCAGACATTGCCTTCTCAGCATCCTTGTGGTGCCGGTTCATTTTCCGCCTCCGGTCGCATCGGCGGTTTGCGTGGTATTTGATGATCCGGTATTCACACTGGCAAGCGTTACAGGCGCGCCAAGATGATATCCTTGACCGTAATCAATGCCCAGATCGCGAACCAGTTCGAAGCTGGCCTGATCATAGATCATTTCTGCAATTGTATGGATGCCAAGATCCCGGCAAAGCAAGGCCGTGGCCTTGATAAAAGCGCGGCCTTTGGGTTTGGCCAGAGCGGTTCGCATGGCACCGCCATCAAATTTGATGATGTCGACGTCAAGCGCGCTCAGATATTCGAAATTGGCGGCCCCGGCCCCGAAATCGTCAAGGCAGACAAGGTGCCCGCGTGCGCGCAGGCGCTGCAGACCATCATTCACGTCGCGCAATCCGCGAATGCGCGACGTTTCTGTCACCTCGAACATGATTTTTGCCGGATCGATATCATAGCGATCCAGAATTTGTTCAAGTGCTGGCAGAAAATCCTGCTGTTCAAGCGAGTGGCCGGATAAATTAACTGCAACAGAATGAGTTACGCGTTCAGGTTCAAGCGTGACGTGATCCAGCACCTTCTGACACATTGCCAGATCGAATTCGGTAATCAATCCGGTGCCTTCGGCAAAATGAATGATCTGATCAACCGCAAGGGCGCTGCCGCCGTGATGGAACCGCGCCAATGCTTCGTAATGGTGCATCTCAAGGCTTTCGAGATGCACGATCGGTTGCAGCGCGACGGCAAAGGATCCGTTCTGCACAATTTCGCGAAATGCCCGAACCGATTTCAGGGTTTCCTGAATAAGATGCGGCAAGCTTGCTGAAAGGCGTTCGGCCGATACATCCGAATCACCGCGATGCTGCAGACGATTAAGCGCATATGCAACAGCACGTGTCAGATTGGTTTCTCTTTCACCATTTTCTATCGGTTGGCGGACATTCTGTGTGAGGCGGTGAAACCCGCTGGCAAGGTCATAGTCACGGCCAAACAGATCATTGTTGGTGAGTGTCGAAGCACCCGACGTGCCAGAACCGCCCGTGGCAAGGTTCAGATTTTTGAAAGGATCGGGGGCGTTTGCCGCATCGCTGCAATCCGGATCGTCAAGATCGGCGCGTAATGCACTGGCATAGGCGACAATTCGGCGTTCCAGTTCGATCATCGGTTCGTCAACCAGATAACCGCCGTCTGGCTCATGGTTTTCGGGGCTTCGGCGGTTGCCGATGCCAATCCCGATCAGGCGCGCAAGTTCGTTGGTCGCATCGGTTTCTGCTTGACTGCGAAGGGCGGCGAGGTTTTCAAGAACCACAAGGGCTTCGCTATGGCTTGAGGCCATGCGTGCGGCGGTTTCGGCCTGCTGGTCGTTCTTGCCTGTTTTTGAGCTTACCGCAGACAACGTGTTTTGCAGGATCAGGCGATCAATGCCCGATCGTGCGCGCGGACGTATCGCGCGATGGCGGGCCGCAATAAAATAACGACCGATCGGTTCGGAAATCATATAGCCGCTAAGTGACAGGGGAACCGGATTGCCAAGGGCAATTCCATCATCCTCGATCAACTGAAAATCAAGATCGAGTTCTTCAAGCCGTTTGATCCCGGAACTGGCATGAAGATAGGCCCGTAACAGCGGTCGTTCCGATTTTATGACCAGCTTATCAAGTGCCTCGCCGATCAATCGTTCCGGCAGGCAGCCCAAAAGACTTTCGGTCGCACCGGCCACAAACAGGATGTATCCGTTCTCGTCGACTTCAAGCAGCATGTCCGCCCAGCAGAACGCCATGGCAGCCAGTAGGTCCCTGTCGTTTGTTTCTGCTGAATTGCTCATATTGTCTGTCATACGAGAACCATCACAAGCCTGCCCCCCAAAAGCTTCGGATGAGTTCCGAAGTCGTTTTCCCTGTTCTTCTTAAATAGCGATCTTAAGGGGTAATATGAAGGAAAAGGACTTAATAAACAAAAAAAAGCCGGTGGATACCGGGCATTGTGATTACACAGGGCTGGTTTGTGTCACGTGACGCAGACGGGAACCGTATTTCAAACGACAATACTGACATCGCAGTCACTGTCAGGCGGCGTTGTGGCTGCTTTCGGAATGGGGGCGTTTTGCGTGTTTGTTGGCATACATTGCGTCATCTGCCTGCTGCAAAAGCTGTGTGATATCGCTTTTGCCATTATAGACGGTAAAGCCGAAGCTGGCTCGGATCGGAAGGGCTGCTCCCTGCCAAATTAGCGGGAAGCGCGATGTTGCTTTTTCAAGGTCACTTATCCGACGTTCTGCGACTTCGGGAATGCTGCCGACCAGCAGTATGGCAAATTCGTCACCACCAAAGCGGGCGACAAAATCATCAGCGCGTGTATGTGTGCGAAGGTTTTGGCCGAAATGGCGCAGGATGGCATCGCCAGCGGCATGGCCATGGTGATCATTGATCAATTTGAAGCCGTCAAGATCGGCAATGACCAGAATGCCGTTTTCCGGGTGACGGGCGGCACGTGCCATGGTTTCGCGAACACGACGCAGGAAACCGCGACGGTTATAAAGACCGGTCAATTCGTCGGTTTCGACCATTTGTTCAAGCTGTCGGATGCGGTTCTGCTGCTGGTCGAGACGGTTTTGCATGTCGCGTGCAAGGTCAACAAGTGTCGCAAATGCATCCGTGCTTTCGGCTTCAACTGTGGCACGGGTGTTAACATCCGTTCGCGGTTGAAACTCGTCAGCCAGTTTTTTCAGAAGCTCTAGATGCGAGTTGTTCATCTTTGATCTTGTTATCAATGACAATGCAAACTGAAACGCGTAAAACGTTTGACAGTATCCTTTTTAAAGTCCAGTGCGTTACAACATCATTAACGAAGAACGTAAGGTTTTGTGACGGCAGGAAACCGCACGAGCACAGGAGAACGATAATGAAAACCGGAATTGGCGCCGTGTCTGGCAAGTTTGCTGCGATCCTGGCTGCGGGAATGTTGATGTCGGCATGTTCGGCATTTCAGAAAGAAAACATGACCCTGACCGGGGAAATTACCGATAATGGCCGGGAATGCGTCACGTTTCGTGCGGATGACGGAACCCTTTATGCGCTGGCAAACAAGGCAAGCAATTTCCGTCCTGGTGACAAGGTTCGGGTGACCGGCCATGGTGCGTTGATGACGACCTGCACCGAGGCCGAAACCCTGATCGTTGACAAGATTGTATTGCTGGGCGGTGATGCCAAATAGGACGGTTTCCGGTCGCATTCACGCAACGTGAATGCGACTTTATTGATTATGCGTTGCAAAGCAATCCGTGCCGTCAGCCAAAAGCTGGCGGCATTGTTTTTCAGCGCTGGCAATATCAGCAAACCCACCAAGGCGCAGCCGATGAAACGTTCCCTTGGTTCCGAGGTCTGCGGTTGAAAGGTCGCGGGGGTGGGACTGTGCCAGATCGGGATACCGGATCATGAAACTTGCCCAATAGGTTTGGGCACTGATCGTGTCGCGAAACGCACCAAGCTGGATCGCAAATGCGCCGTCGGTTCCGGCGGGGGAGACACTTGTCGCTGTCGATGTTGATGCCTGTGACGCACCGGTTTCCGGAATTAAAGGCGATACTGTCACATGCTGTGTGTTCGCGGATGCAGATGCAGATTTTGGCTGGGCGATGAGTGCTGGCGCAGGTTTTTCCATGATTGTGCGTTTTGCGCCTGCTGCTCGCGATGGCGCGCGTTTGATACCCTGTTTTTCCATTCGATATTGCTCGGCAAGGCTGGGCCGATCTGTGTCTTCAAGTAAAACGGGGTCGGTTCGTATGGTGCCGGGCAGAAGGCTGAAAGGTTGATTGACCGGCGACGGGCTGCTGGTGTGAACGGGTAGATCGGTCGGTATGGCGTCCAGACCGGATTTCATTTCTTTGCTTGCGGGATGTGCTGTCTCGATATTTTGCGCCGTAACCTGACCCGGGCCCATGGTCAGAAAAAGACCGGCGGCAATGCATCCTGTCACGATACTGGCCAGTTTGGATCCGTATCGAACGCGAACAGGGGATGTCGCCGCCGGTATCATTTATTGTTCCGACCATGCCGGGAAGGCGTGGCGTTCGCGCAGGATGCGGTCATTCTGGCGCAGCCGTTCCATTGCCTTGCCATAAACGCTGTCGGCGGTGTACTGGCCTTCGGGATGATCGCCACATGGCTTGCCGCTGAGCAATTCGATGGCGTCATTGATGTGTTCCACCGTCCAGATGTTGAACTTGCCCTGACGAATTGCCTGAACAACTTCCTCGCGCAGAACAACATTTTCCGCATTGGCCAGCGGGATGATCACACCCTGATCGCCGGTAAAGCCCTGATCGGCACAAATGCGATAAAATCCTTCGATCTTGTGCGAAATGCCCCCGACTGGCTGTGCCTGCCCGAACTGGTTCATTGATCCTGTTACACCGATATTCTGGCGCATCGGGATGTTGGAAATTGACGAAATGATCGCGCAAAGTTCGGCCATGGATGCCGAATCACCTTCTATCCCGCCATAGTTCTGTTCGAACGTCACGTTACAGGCAAAGGATAGGGGGAATTCCTGTGCAAAGCGGGATTTAAGGAACCCTTCGATTGTCATGACCGATTTCTGCTGCAATGGGCCAGACATATCGACCATGCGTTCGATGTTCAAAACGCCGAGGCTGCCGACATAGGAGCGTGCGGATACGCGTGCGGGCAAACCAAATGCGTGATCGCCATAATCGAGAACGGTCAGCGCGTTAACCTGCCCGACAACCGCACCATAGCTGTCGATCAGGATTTCGCGACGCTGAACCCGTTCATGGGACCGGTCTTCAAGTCGGCTGTTGCGATGACGGCGTTCTTCGATGGCGCGTCTGACATCGGCCGCCCGGATGCTGCTACGTTTGTCGGTCTTGGCCAGTGCGCCGGCTTCGATGGCTACATCTTCGACCCGCTCGATCTGTGCGGTCAGTTTGTCACGTTCCCCGGCCCAGCGGGCCGCCTGACCCAGTAATTGGCGGATGGCCCCGTTATCAAGCGGGATGCCGGTACGTGACAATGCAGAATCACGCAGTAATCCGGTATAGATCGAAATGTTACGACCTGCGGCGGGCATGTCGGCATCGATGTCGGCCTTCACCCGGAAATGGTTGCGAAAATCAACATCCAGCGAGAAGAAAGTATAGTAATATTTCGGTGCGCCGACGATCACGACCTTGACGTCAAGCGGGATGGGGCGCGGTTCCGGTGCACCGGCAGTTGGCGGGCCGGATTTATGGGTTTCCTCGATCCGGATTTCGCCATCACGAAGGGCTGCTTTCAGGAACGCCCAGCTGTCTTCGTGTTCGACCAGCGATTCCGCGCGTAAAACCAGAACGCCGCCATTGGCGCGATGCAGGGCACCTGGCTTGATCAGGCTGAAATGCGGGTGCATGCCACCTGCTACCGGGCGGTACTGGATTTGGCCAAACAGGTTATCATAGCTTGGGCTTGGTTCCAGAACGACATCAGGATGCTTGTCGCGCGAATGGTCGATCAGAAGATTGACCGCATAACGGTCATCGACGGTTTCGGGCATTTTGCCATCGCCGCTGTCGATGGCGGGCTGGTCGCTGGCTTCTTCGAACGCGTCGATATTATCAAGAATGTCTTTTTCAAGCGCTTCGAACCACGCCTTCATTCCCGGTGCAGTGAATTTGTCGCGGATTTTGCGAATGCGCGGCTTCAGAACGACCTTTGCGGCCCCGCGGCGAAGCGCATCAAGCGTGTCGGAAATCTGTTCTTCAAGATCGCGGGTCGAAAGCAGCGTCTTGCGGGCTTCTTCGGCGACTTCTTCAAATGCATCTTCGGCTTCGGCGCGGCGCTCTTTGGGGATTTCGTCAAGCGAAACGGGCTCGCCTTCCTCGTTCAGGGCGACGATCATCACGCCTTTTTCGTTTTCCTGAACATCCAGACCGCGTTCGCGGGCATATTCGCGCAAGGCGTCGAATTTTTCGCGCAGTTGTGCACGCGCTTCTTCCGTCTGGGTCTGGGTTTCGGTCAGGTGGGCTGGCGCGTTGAATGCGGATGCAAATGCCTCGCGCAGGTGCGATACCAGCGTTTCCATCGCATCGGCCAGTTTGCGGCCTTCACCAGCGGGAAGGGCATAAGGGCGCGGGCGATTGGTGCGGGAAAAGTTGTTCAGATATACCCAGTCCTGCGGTGCTGGGCGTTCTTCCATCGACTTTTTTAGATATTCGAGGGTTGCGGTCATACGACCAGCGCGATCAAGGCCCAGAACAAAGATGTTGAAGCCCGGCTCGGACATTGAAAGACCGAACTTCAATGCCTCTGCTGCTCGGTAATGCGATGAAAAAGCAAAAATTTCAGGAGACTGGTCTTTGTGTGGGCTGCGAATCCGGAAGTGGGGGAAGCCACAATCATCAGCGTCGAGGCGGGAAACTGGCATTTGCTGTCTTTCTGCTGCCCAAGAAGGATGTGATCAGGCAAGGACGCCGATCACGAAATCTTATCTTGGAAGCAACGCGATAGGACGGTCAAGAGCAGCTTGTCGATTTTGCGATATGGGCGTCCCGGGAATTGATGATGCGATGGTGTAATGCCTCGTGCAGCTATTATCAAACCGCAACCAAAAGGCGTTTCAGTCATGGACAAAAAACGGTTTACATCACGACCGTATTGCCAAACTCGCTGGTTTGCAGCAGGCGTTCGACAATCTGAACGCCGTGACGCAGACGTTCGGTCGATTTTTCGGCCCCGAAACAAAGCCTTAGCCCGCGTTGTGGATGCCCGACCGAAAACTGCTGTGCCGCGGTCAGAAGCACACCGTTATTGGCCGCATTCATGACCAGTTCACCCGGATCGATATGGTCGGGCAGATCAAGCCAGATATGATAGTTGGTCGGATGAAACCGGACATTGTAGCCCTTTAGCGTGCCCAGAATGATCGAAAGCCGTCTTGCGGCTTCTTCACGGTGCCAGGCTTCATATCGTTTGAGGCTGCCATCTTCGATCAGGCGTGAAACAAGTTCCAGATTGATGGCCGATACCATCCAGCAGGTTGATCGAATGGCGCTTGCGAGTTTGGCGATCATTTCGCTTGGGGCGTGGATATAACCGACGCGAAGACCGCCGCCGATGCTTTTTGAGACCCCGTCCAGATAGATGCTGCGTTCCGGCGCAAAGCATGAGAGCGGCGGTGGCGCATCGGGATTGAGGAAGTGATAGATGCCATCCTCGATCAAAAGCAGATCATATTTGCGCAGAATTTCAGCGATTTCCATGCGTCGCTGTTGGCTCATGGTGCAGCACAGCGGATTGTGCAGGGTTGGCATCAAATAAATGGCGCGCGGGCTTTGTGTCCGGCAAAGGGTTTCAAGAACATCCGGAATGATGCCTTCGTCGTCCATGGCAACACCACGCAGACGGAATTGCAGCAGATTTGCAAGGCTGCGCAGGTTCGGATAGGTCAATTCCTCGCACAGGACCAGATCGCCTGGTCGTACGGTTGCCAGCAATGAAACCGTCATTCCGTGCTGAACGCCTGCGGTTGGCAGAACACGTTCCGGATTGTCATCCAGTCCGAGTGCACCGGCCATTGAGGCAAGGGCGCGCCGGTGGCCCGGCATGCCATATTCCGACTTGTAGGTGATCATGTCATCCAGAGGGGTACATTTGGCGACATCAATCAGGACATTGCGAATATGGTCTTCGCGCGGGGGGAGGGGGCAATTCATGCGGAAATTGACCGGCCCGATATCCTCGTCATCATCATTTGCCGTTTCGCGGGCCATTTTCCCGATATTGTTACTGAAGTGTCCCGGTGCGGGAACCGTCGCCGCCATATCCAGTTCGCTTTGCAAACTGCCCAGCACATATGTGCCGCGTCCGACTTCGCCAGCAACAAGCCCCAGTCTTTCCGCCTCGCGGTAGGACCGCGTAATCGTACCGACTGTAACGCCCAGGTGATAGGCAAGGTCGCGATGAGTGGGAAGACGGTCGCCGGGTTTGAGTGACCCGTCATCAACCGCGCTGCGGATGGCGTGTGCGATCTGTCGATAAACAGGGCCGCTGCCGCCTTCGATGTTTGGAAGCCATATTGTCATGGTGACAATGTTTAAATTGACACAATGTCAATGTCAATGACAAAACAAAATCGGTACAATTAATCGACAGGAGGAAGTGATGGTAAATTGTAACGATACAATCCGGGTTTCCGAACTCAATATCAAAGGAAACGTACAGATGAACACCAAAGGCGCTGTCAAGGCGACTGACTGGCGTTCTGCTGTTGCCGGCATCGCTGTCTTCGTCGTCGAATATCTTCGCGCCTGGCAGGAACACGCACGCGACCGCAGAATGTTGGAAAAGCTTGATGATCACCTTCTGAAGGATATCGGAATGACGCGATCCGATCTGGATCACGAATTGTCAAAGCCGTTTTGGACAGGGTTCCCCCCGCGCAACTAGATTATGTTGCGCCGAACGGAGGTTCACGCTCCCTCGTGCCTCCGTTCGAACCCTGTCTGAATTGTCCCGATGAATATCATTCGATTGTACTGATGAACTATCCGAAAGGGTGACAATGTCGCTGTTTACCGAAAAGGAGCTTCGCGAAGCTGCGTCTTATGTCCACCAATATGTGGCTCCGACGCCGACAATACGCTGGCCGTTGCTGGATCGGGCGACTGGATTGTCCCTGTATGTGAAGCATGAAAACCATACCCGCCTTGGTGCGTTCAAAATTCGTGGCGGGCTGACATTTTGTCGTTATCTGAAAAATTCCATCGGAGTATCGCGGGGCATCATAAGTGCCACGCGTGGCAATCATGGCCAAAGTCTGGCACATGCCGCCAGTCAGTCGGGCCTTTCGGCAACCATTATTGTTCCGCGCGGCAACTCGGTTGAAAAGAACGCAGCGATGCGGGCTTGGGGTGCCGAGGTCATCGAGCATGGCGACGATTTTCAGGATGCTGCGGAATATGCAGGCCAATATGCCGCTGCCGAAGATTTGGTGATGGTGCCGCCTTTTCACCCGGAACTGGTGCGCGGCGTTGCATCATACGGGCTGGAACTGTTTGATGCGGTCAGAAAGCTTGACCGGATTTACGTGCCGATTGGTATGGGGTCAGGGATTTGTTCGTTGATTACAGTGCGCGATGCTCTGGGCCTTGATACCGACATTATCGGTGTTGTCGCGACGGGGGCAGATGCCGTGCTGCAATCCTTCCGGGCGGGCAAGGTGATTACAACACCAACCGCGAATACGTTTGCAGATGGCGTTGCCTGTCGCAGTCCTGATCCGGCAGCGTTCGCAATCATCAAAGACGGCGCGTCAGATATTGTTGCGGTAAGCGATGATCAAATCCGCGATGCCATGCGCCTTTATTTCAGTTCCTGCCACACCCTTGCCGAGGGTGCGGGGGCGGTATCACTTGCCGCGGCGATTGCAGATCACGAACGCAATATCGGCAAGAAGACAGCTGTCATTCTGAGTGGTTCCAATATCGACCGGACCGACTATGCCCGTATCCTGAACGGAGATACCCAATGAGCCGCCCGTTAAATCGTGCCGGCAGCAGCCCCACTGCGACGACGGCGCGTCATCTGATGTTTGATGATCTTGAACAGCTTGACCAGATACTGGCCGCAACCAGCGATATGGCACGCGACTTTGTTCAGGGTGCTGACGACATGGATGTGACCTGCCGCGACTTTTCTGCCTTTGATCCCTCGCGCCCGATGCCGGGGCAGGGTCGCGGTACGCTTGATGCGCTGCGGGCAGCGAAGGAAGAAATTCTGCCGCTGCTCGCCGCATCAATCGGTCCCCGTTATCTTGGTTTTGTGACCGGCGGCACGACACCGGCCGCCCTTGCCGGTGATTGGTTGACAGGCGCAATCGATCAGAACGCAACCGGCCCGGAGGGCAGCGTTACGGCAGCAGTCGAAGAACAGGTGATCAACTGGATTTGCGAGATGGCCGGGCTACCCCGCAGGCGTTTTGATGGTGTACTGACAACGGGTGCGACGGTATCGAACCTTTTGGGGCTTGTTGCCGGGCGCCAATGGTGCGGTCAGCAGATCGGCGTTGATGTTGACGCCGACGGGGCGGGTGTGCTGCCAGGTTTTGAAATATTTGCCGCAAGCCCGCATGCCAGCATGATCAAGGATTTGTCGGTTACCGGGATTGGTCGCAATAGCTTTACCAAGGTTGCAACCCGACCGGGGACCGAGGAAACCGATATCACCGATCTTAAAAACCGCCTTGCGGCAAGTACGGCCAAGGCCAAGCTGGTTATCGCGTCTGCGGGCACGGTGAATGCGACTGATTTCGATGATCTGATCGCGATTGCCGATTTGTGTGCGGCTTATGGGGCGTGGCTGCATGTTGATGCGGCGTTTGGCATGTTTGCCGCCCTTGATGATCGGCGCGCCCATCTGCTAGCAGGACTTGATCGGGCAGACTCTATCACCTCAGATGGTCATAAATGGCTGAATGTTCCGTATGATTGCGGGATTTTCCTGACCCGGCATATCAGTGTGCTTGAAACCTGCTGCCGGGCGTTTGCGCCGTATTTGCAGACGGATGCGGTTGGAAATATGTATATCAATCGCGGGGTGGAAAATTCCCGCCGGTTCCGGGCTTTGCCGCTTTGGCTGGCGATGGTCGCCTATGGACGTGACGGTTTTGTCGGGATTGTTCGGGCGAACTGCGATCAGGCAGTTGATCTGGCGCAATGGGTGCGTGGTCATGACCGGCTTGAATTGCTGGCCGATCCCAAACTTAACGTGATCATGTTTACCGGCCCGGGCAGCGATGATGATAATCGTGGCTTGCTGTCGCGTATCAATGCGACTGGAAAACTGTTCATGACGCCAACGATCTATGGTGGACGGTTCGGGTTCCGTGCGGCGTTCAGCAACTGGCGCATGCGTGATCACGATTTGCAAATCGTCAAGGATGCGATTGACAGTGTACTGTAAAGGCGCTGTTTTCCAAGTATCAAAGACCATTCAGGATAAAAGACGAATGAAAACGCTTCCGATTTACCAGATTGATGCTTTTACCAACCGGATGTTTGCCGGTAATCCGGCGGCAGTCGTGCCACTTGATGGCTGGTTGCCCGAGGTGGTCATGCAAAATATTGCGATGGAAAACAATCTGTCGGAAACGGCTTTCGTGGTGAAGCTTGATCCGGCAAAGAATGACGGGGCTGATTTTCATATCCGATGGTTCACACCAACGGTCGAAGTGCCGCTTTGTGGTCACGCGACGCTGGCGAGTGCGTTTGTCATTTTCAATATGCTGGGTTTTGACGGTGATTTAATACGATTGCAAAGTGCCAGCGGCATTCTGACCGCGCGGCGCGATGGTGATGCGATTGTACTTAATTTCCCCAAGCAATCGATTGCTCCTGATGATGTTCCGGCGCATGTTCTTGCCTCCATATCCGACGCAGCCCCGCGGGGGACTTTCCGTGTTACCAGCCGGGATACCGATTTTGTCGTGGTTTATGACGATGCATCGGTGGTGCGGAACATGAAACCGGATATGTCGGCATTAGGGAAACTTGCCGAACGCGGCGTAATCGTTACCGCACCAGGTGATCAGCCGGGCATTGATATGGTATCGCGGTATTTCCTGCCCGCCCTTGGTATCGATGAAGACCCTGTAACCGGCTATATGCATTGTGTTGTTGCGCCATATTGGGCGGAACATAGCGGTAAATCCAATGTTGTCGGGTATCAGGCGTCCAAGCGTGGCGGGATCGTTGATTGTACGATTGATGGGGAACGCGTCCATCTGAAGGGCAATGCGCTTTTGTATCTTAAGGGTGAGATTTATCTGCCTGATTGACGTCGGACAGACTGTCGAAAAGCGATCGTTGCAATGGCGGGCAGGGCACAACACTGTCCGCCATTTTTATGGCAAAATACCGGGTTTTGGTGATCTGGCAGGGTTGCGCGGTCTAACCACTATCGCGCAAGGCCGCGATCCGACGTTTGATTTTTATTGACCTCTTGCGGGGGCTTTCGTCTAAGTAAGGGCAAAATACGACTTCCGGGGAATGGACGGGCGTTTTGAATAGCCTGCCACAACCCCGTATAAAAGCGCTGTTGCAGGGGAAGATAGATCGTGATCGATAGTGTTGTCGCCAGTTCTGCGACGCCATTGCAGATGTGGGTGGTTCTGGCGCTGGTCGCCGGATCGCTGGTCCTGTATGGGCTGGAGCGCATATCGCTTGAGCTGACCAGCATGGCGCTGATTGCCACTTTGCTGCTGTTCTTCAATTTCTTCCCGTTGCCCGATGCCGATGGCAACAACCTGCTTGATGCGGGCGCGCTGATGTCTGGGTTTGCCAACCCGGCCTTGCTGACTGTGCTTTCATTGTTGGTCGTCGGGCAGGGCATGGTGCTGACCGGCGGGGTCAGTTATATCGCTGGTCTGATTACCGAACATGGCGGCAAGAATGCCTCGATGGCGATTTTTGTCGGATTGTTTGTCGTGATGCTGATGTCGGCATTCCTGAACAACACCCCGGTCGTTGTTATCTTCATACCAATCATTCAGGCGCTGTCGGAGCGTATTCAGCGTTCGCCCAGTGCATTGATGATCCCGTTGTCTTACGTCGCTATTCTGGGCGGGATGACGACCCTGATCGGGTCTTCGACCAACCTTCTGGTATCAAGCTCGTTGATCGAACTTGGCATGCCTGCACTCGAGTTTTTTGAATTTACGGTGATTGGCAGTGTGCTGGCGCTGGTGGGCTTTGTCTATGTGCTGTTCGTCGCGCCCCGCCTTTTGCCCGCGCTGGCATCGATGCGCAGCAAGCTTGCCAACCCCGATAGCAGTGGCAAACAATTCATCGCCCAGATCACCGTCGGCCCGGCGTCTCAGATGATCGGTACCCGTCCTGTGGCCGGGTTCTTTAAAGACCTGCCCAATATTACGATCCAGATGATTGTTCGGCGTGAACATGCCGATCTGCCGCCGTTTGACGAAGACATGGAAATTCAGGCAGGTGACGTTCTTGTCGTTGCAGCCACGCGCAAGGCCCTGACCGAGGCGCTGCAAAAAGATCCGGGCCTTCTGCATGCGGAAGCCGCGGCCGTCCATGAAGGCGGTGAAGAAATCCCACAAAAATCGACCCAGCTTCTGGCCGAGGTCATGCTGCCGCCAGGATCGCGTCTGATCGGTTTTAACCTTGAACAGATCGGTTTCCGCTATCAGTACAAATGCCTTGTCCTTGGCATTCAGCGCCGTTCGCGCATGATCCGCACGCAGATGACCGAAATCCGCCTTGAAGCCGGTGACGTTCTTCTGGTGCAGGGGCGGTCCGAGGATGTTGAAGCCCTTCGTACCATTCGTGATGTGGTTCTGCTGGAATGGTCGACACGTACCTTGCCGCGCCCGTTCCATGCCCGTCGTGCCGCGGCCATTTTCCTTGGTGTGATTGCTGTGGCGGCGACCGGTCTGGTGCCGATCATGGTTTCGAGCTTTATCGGTGCGGCACTGATGATTGCGTCGGGTGCGCTTAACCTGCGTCAGGCATCGCGCGCGATTGATCGGAAGATCGTGCTGCTGGTGGCGGCGGCATTGGCGTTGGGTAATGCGTTGCAACTGACCGGCGGGGCGGAATTTGTGGCCGATCAGTTGCTTGCGGCAACGCGCGGGGCACCGGCACCGGTGATTTTGTCGCTGTTTTTCCTGATCGTGGCGGTGTTTACCAATGTTCTGTCGAACAATGCCTGTGCTGTTCTGTTCACGCCAATCGGGATCGGCATGGCCCAGAATCTTGGGGTTGAGCCGCATATCTTTGCCATTGCGGTGGTGATGGCGGCGAACTGTTCATTTGCATCGCCGGTGGGGTATCAGACCAACCTTCTGGTGATGGGGCCGGGGCATTACCGATTTGTCGATTTCCTGCGCGCCGGCACGCCGTTGATCATCATTCTGTGGCTGGCATTCAGTCTGTTTGCGCCGTGGTATTACGACATCCCGTTCTGATTCTTGTTTTGGATGCGAGGTTAGCTGATCTGTCATGCAAATGCGGGCAGTTATAATGCGCCAAAGGCGTTTGACTTTTGGGTGTACCGCAATAGGATCGGGCTCCGATTTTGACGCAGAATAGTGCGCCTGCACCGTTCGATTATCTCAGGAATATGCCGATGGCCCAGAATGCCAATGTAACCGCCAATTCCACTGATGCCTTTGCCAAACCAAACCAGCGCCCCGCAAGCCCGAATTTTTCGTCGGGCCCGTGCAAAAAACGTCCGGGCTGGTCGGCAGATGCGCTTGATACCCGTGTTCTTGGCCGTTCACATCGTTCCAAATTCGGCAAGGAACGCATGGAAGAGGTCATTGATCGTTCGCGTGCGATCCTGAACCTGCCTGATGATTATCTGCTTGGGGTTGTTCCGGCGTCCGATACCGGTGCGGTGGAAATGGCGCTGTGGTCACTTTTGGGGCCACGCGGCGTTGATATGCTGGCATGGGAAAGCTTCGGGTCGCTTTGGGTAACGGATGTTTTAAAACAGCTAAACCTGCCTGATGTTCGGGTCATGGAAGCCGATTATGGCAAGCTGCCCGATCTTGGTGCCGTTGATTTCGACCACGACGTTGTTTTCACATGGAATGGAACGACGGCTGGTGTGCGGGTGCCGAATGGCGACTGGATCGCATCGGACCGCAAGGGTTTGACAGTTTGCGATGCTACCTCGGCGATTTTTGCCATGGAACTGCCTTGGGACAAGCTCGACGTTGTAACCTATAGCTGGCAGAAAGTTCTGGGTGGCGAGGGTGGTCATGGCATCATTATTCTGAGCCCGCGTGCCGTTGAACGCCTTGAAAGCCATAATCCCGCATGGCCGATGCCGAAAATCTTCCGCATGACCAAGGGTGGCAAGCTGATCGATGGCATTTTCCGTGGGGAAACGATCAATACCCCGTCGATGCTGGTGGTTGAGGATGCCATTGACGCCCTGAAATGGGCCGAAGATATCGGCGGTCTTGACGGTTTGCTGAAACGCACCCGTCAGAATCGCGCCTATCTTGATGAATGGCTTGCCAAAAGTGACTGGGCGGCTGATTTGTCGGAAAAGCCGGAAACGGCGTCCAATACATCAATGTGCATCAAGATTGTCGATCCATGGGCATTGTCATTGCCATCAGAAAAACAGGCAGCATTGCCCAAACGCATTTCGCAGATTCTTGAAGCCGAAGAAATCGCGATGGACATCAATGGCTATCGCGATGCGCCTCCGGGCTTGCGGATTTGGGGTGGTGCGACTGTGGAACCAAGTGATGTCAAAGCGTTGCTGCCATGGCTTGATTGGGCATATGCGACGGTCAAAGCTGAAATTCAGGCTGGCTGATCAGCATTTCGTAAGTATTATTTGCGTCTTCGGGGGTTTTCCCGTTGCCCTGTCCGGAACAAAGCGTTAGTAACCGCTACCGGATATATAGATCAGGCACGACCTGAACCGATTTTGCGCGCCTTGTCCGGAAAGCACACATAATGACCGAACTTGCCAGGAAAGCTCTTTTGCCCGCCGGCCTTCAGGATGTTCTGCCTGGAATCGCCGCACGGGAAGCTGACATCCGTGAAAAGCTGATGAGCAGTTTCGCACATGCGGGCTACGACCGGGTCAAGACGCCGCTGGTCGAATTCGAAGAGAGCCTTCTGGAGGGTGCCGCGCCGGAACTAGCCACCCAGACTTTCCGCCTGATGGATCCAGTATCGCACCGGATGATGGGTGTTCGTTCCGACATGACCCCGCAGGTCGGTCGTATCGCGGCAACCCGCCTTGGCGATGCGCCGCGTCCGTTGCGTCTTTCCTATTCCGGTGATGTTTTGCGGATCAAGGGTACACAGTTGCGCCCGGAACGTCAGTTTGCCCAGGTCGGGGCGGAGTTGATTGGTGTGTCCAGTGCCGCAGCAGATACCGAGATCGTGTTGCTTGCGCTTGAGGCGTTGGAACATGTCGGTTTGCCGGATGTTTCCGTTGATCTGAATTTGCCGACCCTGCCGGTCCGTCTGTTTGATGCCTTTGGTGTTGCAGCCGATGATCGTGAAACGCTGATCGCGGCCCTTGAACATCGCGATGTAGCAGCGGTCAAAGCTGTTAGTGGAAATGTGACCGATGTGCTGGTGGCCCTGCTTGAAGCCGCCGGTCCGGCGCAGGCAGCATTGCCGAAGCTTAAAAAGCTTGAACTGCCGTTAGGCGGATCTGAGGAATTGCATCGTCTGATCGAAGTTGCCGAACGTATTCTGGCATCCGATCTTGATGCGGCCTTGACCATTGATCCGGTTGAAATGGCTGGTTTCCGGTATCAGACCGGTGTCAGCTTTACCCTGTTTGCCAAACATGTTCGCGGTGAATTGGGTCGTGGCGGTCGTT
The DNA here is from genome assembly GCF_000300235.2 of Thalassospira xiamenensis M-5 = DSM 17429. Taxonomy (NCBI): domain Bacteria; kingdom Pseudomonadati; phylum Pseudomonadota; class Alphaproteobacteria; order Rhodospirillales; family Thalassospiraceae; genus Thalassospira; species Thalassospira xiamenensis. Next base: position 1,841,748 of record NZ_CP004388.1, read on the forward strand.
ATCGTGCGGGTGGTTCGGGCGGCGAGGCCGCAACCGGCATGTCGCTTTTCATGGATACGATTTTGCGCGGCCTTGCCGATGTAAAGCCGGTTGAACGGGTTTATTTGCCGTTAGGCACGCCGCAGCGCGAAGCGCGCCAATTGCGCAAAGACGGCCATTATACTGTGGCGGCACTTGAAGGTGCCGCCGAAGCCAAAACAGAAGATGCGGCGCGCAAGGAAGCACGCCGCATGGGATGCAGTTTCATTTATCTTGGCGGCCAGATCGTGCCGCTGGGTGCGTAACCCAGAACCATTTCTTATCGCGCAAGGAGTTTTGCGATGACCAATGTTGCCGTGATCGGTTCCCAATGGGGGGACGAGGGGAAAGGCAAGATCGTCGACTGGCTGTCCGAACGGGCAGACGTCGTTGTGCGTTTCCAGGGCGGTCATAACGCCGGTCATACTTTGGTGATCGACGGAACGACCTATAAGCTTAGCCTTCTGCCGTCGGGCATTGTTCGCAAGAACAAGTTGTCGGTTATTGGTAATGGCGTTGTCGTTGATCCGTGGGCGCTTCTGACCGAGATTGACCGCCTTAAGGGGCAGGGCGTTGAAATCACGCCGGAAAACCTGCGCGTTGCAGAAAATGCCTGTCTTATTCTGCCGCTGCACGGCAATCTGGACAAGGCACGCGAAGCCGCGGCAACCGGCAACAACAAGATCGGTACCACCGGTCGCGGGATCGGCCCGGCATATGAAGACCGCGTTGGTCGCCGTGCGATCCGCGTTGGTGATCTGGCCGATGTCGAGCTTCTTGAAGCCAAGGTCGAAAACCTTCTGACCCATCATAATGCGCTTTTGCGCGGTCTGGGCCAGCCGGAAGTCGACGGTGCGGAACTGCTTGCGCAGCTTAAGGAAATCGCACCGAAAATCCTGCCGTTCTCGGACACAGTCTGGAAATCGCTTAACCAGTTCAAGGAAGCCGGTCAGCGTATTCTGTTCGAAGGTGCGCAAGGCACGATGCTGGACATCGACCACGGTACGTATCCGTTTGTGACCTCGTCCAATACGGTTTCGGGACAGGCTGCAGCCGGTTCTGGTATGGGCCCGTCGGGGGTCGGTTATGTTCTGGGGATTACCAAGGCATACACCACACGTGTCGGCGAAGGCCCGTTCCCGTCCGAACTGTTTGACGCGGACGGCGAACGTCTTGGTGAACGCGGTCATGAATTTGGTGTTGTTACCGGGCGTAAACGTCGTTGTGGCTGGTTTGATGCGGCTCTTGTCCGTCAGTCGGTCAAGGTTAACGGCATTACCGGTATTGCATTGACCAAGCTTGATGTTCTTGACGGTTTCAAGGAAATCAAGATCTGCACCGGCTATGACATTGATGGCAAAATCTATGACCATCTTCCCGCCAACCAGCGTCTTCAGGCCAAAGCCAAACCGGTTTATGAAATCATTGAAGGCTGGTCTGAAACCACGATGGGCGCGCGCAGCTGGGCTGATCTTCCGGCGGCGGCGATCAAATATGTCCGCCGGATCGAAGAACTGATCGAGGCACCGGTTGCGTTGCTGTCTACCAGTCCGGAACGTGATGACACCATTCTGGTTCATGACCCGTTCAGTGCATGATCCCGTGCATGAATGAAAATGCAAAAAGCCACCGGTTTTTCCGGTGGCTTTTTCCGTTTAAGACTAATGATTTGGCAGATCATACCCTTATGCCCCTCTTGGATAACGGCTTGCTCCGTTTTGCTATCGGCAGTATCGTTTCGGCAGATCAGAGGACGGGCTGAAACTGCTTTCCAGGTAGGGAAGGGCAGGGCACGGATCCTCCAACAAAGAAAAACCGGGGCTCATGGCACAAGAAGCGGAAATGCAGAAACAGGATGTTTCCGACGGCGCTGACGAACAGGCTGCCGCAGCGGATAATAAAGATACCATGCCTTCCCCTGCAGGTTTGGGCGGCGAGGACCCAACTGCGTTGGGTAGTGGTGGACGGAGTATCGAGGTTGGTAATTTCCGGGTGTTTTCAGATCTGCGGCTTCCGGAATACGATATGGGAAATTGCAAGGCCTACGCTGCGGATAACCTGCGCCGTGAAGAAGGTGGCGCCTTTGCTCTTGTAACTGATCCAGCAATACCGACGCGCTACGATCTAATGCGCTTTTTGACCGGTGTCCATATCGGCGGGCAGATTGATCTTCTTGATCACGAAATTGCGCCTTGGCCACCGTTTGACCAAAAAACCATGATGCTTTTCTATGAAAAGCCTGCAGGCGGACGTGTGCTTGTACCGGGTGAAAAACAAAAAAAGATAGATGAGCATGATTTCTCAAAGATTGTAATTGAGCCCCTGCTGAATGTGCTGCAGGCGGTAGCAGAAAAGGGGCTAACCCATCGTAATATTCGCGCGGACAATCTGTTCTTTGAAGGCCCAATGGCAGAGAAAGTCGTTGTTGGGGATTGTTGCTCTGCTCCTGGAGGGTTCAACCAGCCTTTAGTCTACGAAACTATATCGCGTATGACAGCTGATCCAGCTGGACGCGGTTTGGGGTCGGTATTGGATGACTTGTATGCGCTGGGCATGACAATTGCGGCTCTTGGTATCGGGCACACACCGCTCGAAAAGCTGCGTGAGCAGGACATTATTGATGTCAAACTGTCCAAAGGTTCTTTCCAAGCTATTGTAATGAATGAAAAACTGCCTCTGGTGTTGATTGAACCCGTGCGCGGTCTTTTGTGTGATGATCCCGAAGAGCGTTGGGGGTTTTCCGAATTGCATGCTTGGCTTGACGGCAGGCGGGCCAAGCCAGTGCAATCCAACACCGAACGTCGGGCTGCACGCTCCCAAAATATTTCGGGAAAAGATTATTATACCGCGCGGTCGTTGGCGCAGGGGATTGCAAAAAACTGGATTAATGCACTCGCCCCACTAAAAGATGGAGCCGTTGAAACTTGGTTGCGACGTGGGCTGTCAGATAACGACAGGGCCAAGCATATGGCTGAGGCAGCCCGGCAATTGCAATGGGCGGGAGCAGACAAGAGGGCTGCCGAAGATATCCTAGTCGCTAAATCCATCATTATTCTTGATCCGACCGGAGCTATTCGTTTCAAGGGGTTCTCTGCGATGGTTGACGGGTTGGGGACTATGTTGTCTTACGACGTACAGCACGGGCGCGGGCCTCAACGGTTTGCTGATGTGGTAACGCGGGATATCCCTGCTTTCTGGTTCGGGCGACAAGTCGGATATAACCCGGAAGTCCAAAAATTGCAGCAGGCATATAAGAACCTTAGATACTATGTGCAGCAGCAAAGTGCGGGGTATGGCTATGAGCGCTGCCTTTATGCGATGGTTCGTAACCAGCATTGCCTTAGCCCGATGATAGAAAAGAGTTATGTCGTTAACATAGAGCAGCTTTTACCCGCACTGGAAAAAGCTTCGGAATCGTTACCTGATGATGCATGGCCAATTGATCGGCATATTGCAGCTTTTATTGCAACCCGCCTTGATGACGATGTTGAACCCCAACTTCTGGCGTTGCAAAATCCGTCAGATGAAGTCGAATACAGTCGCGCAATCATTAGCATGCTGGCACTTGTGCAATGGCGGCATGGGCCTGATAATCTGCAAAATCTGTCGCACTGGGTGGCCCGGTTGATGGAACCCGCGGTCAAGGTGTTTCACAGCAAGGCACGTCGGGAACGTGTTGAACACGAAATTCCGAAACTGGCCAAGCGCGGCAATCTTGTCGAACTTTACAATCTGATCAATGACGAACAGGAACGCCGGAAGGATCAGACCGAATTCATCACCGCGGTCGAGGAATATTCCGAAGCAGAAAGCGAGGTTTTTGACCTTGAATCATCAGGCCCCGCACGACTTGAACTGGCAGAAAAAGTTGGCCAGCAGGCAGCAGCCTTTGCGTCGACCATGATTGCGCTACTGACGGTTTCGGCGCTATTTCTGATGCATATGTGGTAGGGGACAGGAATGGCGAGACAATCAGGCGGCCGTAAAAAGAAAAGCGCATTTTCCGGTTTGTCGGTGGTGGCTTCTGCCGTGCTTTTGTTCATGGTTGCGCTACCGACATTCATTACCCTGGCGGTTGGGCTGTTACCATCAATGGTGGCGTTCATGTTTGACCGCAGTCAGGGGCGCACCATGTCGCGCTGCATTTTTGGTCTGAATTTTTCAGGGGTTGCGCCCTATATCATGGAAATCTGGCAGCAGGGCGGGCAGACGGCCAGTGTGGCAACTCAGGAAATTTTCCAACCCGTTGCCCTGTCGATCATGTATGGCTCGGCCGGTCTTGGATGGCTTTTGTATCTGGCGATGCCACCGATTGTCGCCAATGTGCTTAATCTTTCGGCCCAGCGCCGTGTTTCTGAATTGCGTAAAAGGCAGCGTGGTTTGATCAAAACCTGGGGCGACAGCCTGATCAAGGAAATCGACCGTTCAGGCAGTTAATCCGCAACCTAATCTCAAACCATCGACCAATAAAAAAAGCGGCGGACAATTTGTCCGCCGCAGTCATGTTGGTTGGTTAACGAGGGTAAGCAAGGCACTCACATCGGCAGATCGGTGTGGATCGATTTGCGTACTTTTTCAAAGGCCCGAACTTCAATCTGACGAATGCGTTCGCGCGATATTCCGTATGCAACGCTGAGATTTTCAAGCGTTACAGGTGAATCGAGCAGGCGGCGCTGGGTCAGGATGTCACGTTCACGTGCATTCAGGTGTGACATCGCACTTTTCAGCAGATTCATGCGCTGGACAAATTCCTCGCGCTTGCCATACAGGGTTTCCTGATCTTCATCTTCGCTTTCGATCCAGTCGACCCATTCACCGTCACCATCAATACGCACTGGCGCATTCAATGAGTGATCCGGCCCAGCGAGACGACGGTTCATCATGATCACGTCATCTTCGGTGACGTTAAGTTTTGTGGCGATGAATTCGACCTGTTCCGGTCGCAGATCGCCTTCGTCAATCGCCTGCATCTGGCTTTTGAGTTTCCGAAGATTGAAGAAAAGTTTTTTCTGGGCGGCAGTGGTACCCATTTTCACCAGCGACCAGGAATGCAGGATATATTCCTGAATTGCGGCGCGGATCCACCACATCGCATAAGTCGCAAGGCGGAAACCTTTGTCCGGGTCAAAGCGCTTGACCGATTGAAGCAGGCCTACATTACCTTCGGAGATCAGTTCGTTTATCGGAAGTCCATAACCGCGATAGCTCATGGCTATCTTGGCAACCAGCCGCAAATGACTTGTAATCAGCTTTTCTGCGGCAGTTGCATCATCATTGTCACGGAATTCACATGCAAACGTCGTTTCCTGTTCAGGTGTAAGCATGGGGTAACGGCGGATGCGCTGCAAATAGACTGTCAGACCATCTTGGGAGATGATTGGAAGTGCATTTCCCTGTTTCATTGAAGCCTCCCGTTGCGCTTCGTATAAAGTGCGGTTTATCCCCTAGCACTTATTGAAAGGTATACGGGAGTATTAGGTGTCGTCAATAAAAATTAGACCAAAAAGGTTAGGTCAAACTATCCCAATGGGTAGGTCTAGGCAGGTGATGAGTTCCTGTAGGTCTTCCGGGAGGGGGGCTTTGGTGAGGACGTAATTCCCTGTTTTTGGGTGTAAAAATCCCAGTGTTCTGGCATGTAGCGCCTGTTTTTCAAAGCCCGTCAGGACCTCGTGCACATGCTTGCTGAACTTCTGGGTAAGTTTGCTTCTACCGTAAACTGGATCACATATAAGTGAGTGACCAAGATGGGTCATGTGAACGCGAATTTGATGTGTTCTGCCAGTCAAAAGCCTGCATTCAACAAGAGATGCCAACGAGTCGTCGCGTTTTGCCAAAACCTTGTAACGCGTAAGGGCCGGTTTTCCCCCATTTCGAAGTACCGCCATCTTCTTTCTATTGCGCGGGCTTCGGCCGATATTTCCCTCTATGACGCCTTCGATTTGGCGCGGGACACCCCAAACAACGGCGATATAAGCGCGTTCGATATTTTCCTTATCCTCGGAAAACAGGGTCGAAAGTGCCCGATGGGTTGCATCGTTCTTCGCGACCACCATTGCCCCACTGGTGTCTTTGTCGAGCCGGTGCACGATACCCGGGCGCTTCACGCCGCCGATCCCCGACAGGCTGTCACCACAATGGGCCAGCAAAGCATTGACCAATGTACCGCTTTCATTGCCCGCAGCAGGATGAACAACCATCCCGGCGGGTTTATTGATCACCAGCAGATCGTCGTCTTCATAAAGGATATCGAGCGCGATTTTTTCGGCGATTGGGTCGGCCGCCACTGCGGGTGGGATTTCAAGCGCAAAGCGGTCGCCACTTTTTACCTTGTATGACATCTTGGCGATCGGCGTGTCATTCAGCAGCAGATGTCCGTTCTCAATCAGGCTTTTGATGCGCGAACGGGATTGCTCGGGCCATGCGGTTGCCAGAACCTTGTCGAGCCGCGCTCCCTCGTCAGCGGGAGAGGCAATATATTCAAGATGTTCGGTGTTCAAGCCGCTTTCCATATTCATATCTGCTGCTATTCTGGCCTGCTATGACCGTCACTGTCCGTTAAAGGGCGGTTTTAATCGCTTACTGATGAAATGCAATCCCGCTTTGCAAACTTGCAATTGGCTTCTCTTGTCGCTATGGCCTTCAATATCGTCCTGTCAGGCCTGTTGTGATCTTAGCGTGACGCAAGACAGGGGCATTCTATCAACTTATCAATCGGAAATGTGATGCGCGTTATCAAGATTCTGGTCGCTTTTATGGGAGTGCTGATCGTTGCGGGCGTCGCACTTGTGGTTTATGGCCTGTCGCGTCAGGAAGATGGCAGCGTTGCATCCGATGGGCCTGAGCTATCCGCGCCGATTGCGGGGCAGTTTGAGACGCCAACAGATACAGGCCCACGATCCGCAACACAGATCGCACCGTTCGGAACGATCAATGTTGATTTGGCACCGGGGGAGACCTTGGTTGATTTTTCCCGTCAGGGAACAGAGGCAACTCTTCGTCTTGAGGGACGCCAAGGAAGCCGTCTGGTGATTGTTTCTTTGCGTGACGGCGCTATTCTTGGGCAGATTTTACTGGTGGAGCCGCAATAAGCACCGCTTGAACTGATGGTGGTTTGATGATCGACGCGGGTAAAATCATAAAACTGCGGACAGGTTTGCTGGCAGAGATTTCAGATATCGCAGCTGCGGCATGGCCGGAGGAATGCTGTGGTCTATTGATTGCCGACGCGGAAAGTCCCGAAGTTATTCTGCGTTTTGTTGCAGCACGCAATGCCGCCATCGATCGCCAAAAAACATTCGAAATTGATCCGCACGTTCTGATTGCGACGCATCGATCGGTTCGGCAACGCGGAGAGGCGATTATCGGATGCTATCATTCACATCCGAATGGCGATTGCCAGCCATCGAAAACCGATTTGTCCCGCGCCGAAGAAGCCGGTTTTCTGTGGCTGATTTTCGCCACCGGCAAAAACGGCGTTGATGAATGGAAGCTATATCGCCGGATGCCGGAACGTGCCGATGACACAGCACCGCGTTATTTCAAAACTTGTGAGATCGTCGAGCCCTGATCATTGCTTTGCCATGCGTTCGATCAGGCCAGTCTGCTTTGCAAGTGATTGTTGAAGCGCGAAGTTTTGCGTGATTGTCCGGCGCGCCAGCTGGCGTATTTCGCGAAGCCGGTCAGGATTGGCCAATGCTTCGGCCATTGTGCTGGCAAGCTGGTCTTCATTCCAGAAGCCACACATTAATCCATTCCTGCCATGACGAATGATATCGCGGCAGGGGCCCGTGTCCGATGCGATCACCGGCGTTCCGCATGCCATGGCTTCAAGTACCGACCATGACAAAACAAACGGATATGTCAGATAGACATGGGCCGAACTGATCTGAAACAGACGGATCAGCTGATCGTGGGGGATTTGCCCTAGAAAGACGATGCGAGAGGGATCCATACCGGTTTCAGCCATCATCGCATCACGCCATTTCTGGCCGTCGGCGCGCGGCGTTCCATAACTGACGCCATCCCCCCCGGCGATGACAAAGGTTACATCGGGGTTGTGCCGGGCCAGCTTGGCAGCGGCACGCATGAATTGTGGAAAGCCGCGATAGGGTTCGAGATCGCGTGCAACATAGGTCACTATCGGATCGCCATGTCGCAGCACACGACCGTCGGGCAGGCGAAGCAGTGCCTTGTCGTCCGGACGGCAACGATGGATATCGATGCCATCGTGGCAAATACCGATCTTGTTATGGAAGCTTTGCGGAAAGGCGGCTTTCTGCCATGCCGTGGGGCTGATCCCGGTGTCTATTGCTTCCAGACTTGAAAGCTGTGCAATGTTGCGCAGCCGAAGTTGTGTGCGTTTGGCCAAGGTCACCGTTTCTGTCGGGTCAAAGCCGACATCGCGACCTTCGGCGTGGTAAAAATGTTCGCAATAGCCAACCAGTGGTGTTTTGCGCAGGACATCGCGCGCAAACATCATGCTGCCCCAGCCGATATGCCCGTAAACGATGTCGGGTGGGCCTTCCTGTGCGACGAGTGAATCAAGTGTTGTCGCCGCATGCATGCCGATCTGCTGGTGATATTGTGGAAATGGGGTCGCAGGCGGTGGCGGAGTTGCCCGCTGACGCAGGACGCGAATGCCGGGAAGCTGTACGTTCATTGCTTCGCAAAGGAAGGAAACCTGCCATCCGGCATTTGCCAGATGACAGGCCAGGTGAACAAATTGTCCCGGTCCATGGCGGTGGACAAAGACAATTTTCATCGGCGACTGCGAAGCTCGTGTGTCATAACGCCACTTGTGACGGGGACACCGCCATACCGAAGGGTCTGTGTCCAGAATTCCTCCAGGCGACGCAAAGTTCGAAGTGCCGTTTCCATTTCCTGCTGGTCCTGCAGGTCATTGGTCAGTGCGTTGTGATATTCTTCGTGAAATTCATGCAGGGATTCACAAAGTTCGTGCCCCTTGCGCGTCAGTTTTATTCTGGCAGACCGTCGGTCACGGGCCATGACATGTCGTTCGACATAGCCCGATTCAGCCAGCTGTTTCAGATTATAGGATGCATTCGATCCCATATAGTGGCCGCGATCCAATAGATCACGTACCGACAGTTCATCGTCGCCGATGGTAAACAGCAACGCGACTTGTGCGGGGCTGATGTCATCTTTGCCGAGTCGAATAAGATCTACACGAAGCAGATCAGCAAAACGCCGATAAATACGCTCGACGGTATTTGCAAGTTCAAGATGAGTGACGGTCATGTTGTTTGATCCGTTATCTGGTCCCAAGCGAGAGTTGATGCCATGGCCTTTCGACCAAGGCAGGCCTTTCGTGTGGGGAAGATAACAGGACGTTGCTCTTGAACGATTTTTCCGCACGCCCAATTCTTCCCTCAGTTTGCTCGTAATTTCGAAGTAATTTCAAAGTATTTTTATTTTAAAATTACTTCGTATTCTTCTGTTTTTACATTGTCAGATCATGAACATGAGATCGACATATTTGATTTTATTGTAGATCATCATGACATCGCAACTATGTGATTAGATTGCGGAAAAACTATGACTTTTGGCTGATTGGATGAAAATCAATGCATTTTGGTCGTAAAAACACGCCAAAAACCGCAGAAAGCAAAGCTGTCAGACCATCTCTGGATGCAAAATCGGTTATCCGCGAGGCGAGATTCACTTTTGTACGCGGTCTTGGATGGGCCGGGGTCTTGAGTGGCTTTATCAATGTTCTGCAACTGACCGTGCCGCTTTTCATGCTTCAGGTGCATGATCGCGTGATTAACAGTCAAAGTACCGATACGCTTAAATTGCTGCTCGCAATTGCGATTGGTGCCATCATTCTATACGGCATTCTTGATTTCATTCGGGCCCTTATCTTTCAGGAAATGGCCAAATCATTGTTGCGTCGCCTGAACTTGCCGGCCATTTCGGCGGCAATGAGCGTGGCGCTTGAAAAAGGATCGATACAGGGCACGCAGGTTCTGCGCGATTTGTCGGATTTGCGCAATTTTATCAATGGCAATACCATCAGTGCGCCACTCGAAGCGATCTGGTCGCCGATTTTCCTTGGTGTGATGTTTGCCCTTCATCCGTTTTACGGTATTGCGGGGCTTGTGGCGGTGCTGGTCCTGATCGGGCTTAGTCTGTTGGGTGATTTGCTTGTGCGACAGATCACCAAGGAAGGCACCGATGCCAATCTGCGTAATATCGGCGATATCGGGTCAACCGTATCAAATGCCGAGGCGATTGAGGCAATGGGCATGTTACCTGCACTTGCCATGCGCTGGCGCCAATCGCAGGTCCATGCCAGTGAGTTGCTTGATATCGGGAATGTCCGAAGTAAAGGCATGTATTCTGTCACGCGCTCGGCCCGTTTCGGCATGCAGATTTGCGTGCTGGCGATGGGGGCGTATCTGGTTATTCTGGGGGAAACAACACCTGGGGCGATGATTGGCGGTACGATTATCATGGGCCGTCTTCTGTTGCCGTTTGATAATGTTACGCGCGACTGGCGGGCGTGGGTTTCTGCTCTTTCGTCATGGAAACGCATCCGGAATATCCTTGAGGAGCGTCAGTCGGAGCGCGAAATCGAACCGACACCGCGTTCCGAAGGGCCGCTTGTTGTCGATAATCTTGTATATGCGGTCCCCGGCTCGAACGTGCCGGTTCTTCGCGGGGTGAGCTTCGATCTTAACCCGGGCGAAATTCTGGGCGTGGTCGGGCCGTCGGCTGCTGGTAAATCGACCCTGTCGCGTCTGCTGGTCGGATCGGCGAAACCGACTGCTGGCGGCGTATTTCTTGACGGGCATAGCACCTATCTTTGGGAGCGCGGTTCGTTTGGCAACATGGTCGGTTATCTGCCGCAATCCGTTTCGCTTCTGAACGGCACCATCCGTGAAAACATTGGTCGCATGCGTGAAGCCAATCCGCGCAAGGTGATTGATGCGGCCCGCGCAGCCGGGGTGCATGAAATGATCGGCCGACTGCCACTTGGTTACGATACGCCGATCGGGGCGGGGCGACATACCCTGTCTGGTGGACAGCAGCAACGCATTGCACTTGCCCGTGCTCTTTATGGCTGGCCACGTCTTCTGGTGCTTGATGAACCCAACGCCAACCTTGATGCTGAAGGTGAAGCATCACTGATCCGGGCGGTCCGTCAGGCAGCAGAAGGTGGGGCAATGGTTGTTCTGATCGCACACCGGCAAAGCATCATGCAATACGCCCACAAGCTGCTTGTCATGCAGGAAGGGCGGGTCAAACAGTTTGGTGAACGCACCAATGTGATCCGGGCGATGACGCAGGATGATAACGACATCAAAAACCTGCCCCCGGTTAAGCGCAATCAGCAAAGCGGGGGGGCAGCATGAACCGAGTGATCAATGTCGACAACCGTGGCGAGGTCATGATTCCCGAAGACCCGCAACCAGCATGGTATCAGGTCCTTGACGAAGAGCGCACCGCGTCGCGTCAAAGCCTGCGAAAGCCGATCATGGCGGGAATCATCGTTATTGCCGTCGGGTTTGGCGGCTTCTTTTCCTGGGCTTTTACGGCCGAACTCGACAGTGCTGCAGTGGCATCGGGCTCTATCATTGTTGATTCCCGCAAAAAGGTTGTGAACCATTTCGAAGGCGGCATTTTGAAGAAGCTGCTGGTTGAAGAAGGTGATCGCGTCAAGGCGGGGCAAACATTGATGTTGCTGGATGGAACACGCAGTGAGTCCGAGTTGGGCCAGCTGCGCGGTGAACGATATGGGCTTATCGCCAAGCTTGCCCGACTTCGCGCGGAGCAAAGTGGCCGTGGTGAAATCGATTTTCCCGAGCAAATACTGAATGCGGAGCAGGATTATGTGGCCGATATCTTGCTGGATGAAAAGCGATTGTTCGGCAAGCGCAATGAGGTTTACGATGCCAAGCGAAATGCCCAAGCCAAGCAAATAGAACAATTTGATGCCGAGGCGCGCGCACTGGAATCCCAGATAAATGCCCGCACCCGTCAGGAAAAGCTTGTTGCCGAGCAGCTCAAGGGCATCAGGCAGCTTGCGGAAAAGGGCTTCGCGACGCGTACCCAGTTGGTCGAGATAGAAAACAACTGGTCTGACCTTGTCGGGGATATGGGCGAGTTCAAGGCCCAAAAAGCCGCCGCCGAACAGCAAAAGGCTGAGGCCGAAATCAATCTTGCCTCGATTGAAATGGAATGGCAAAGCGATATCGCGACAGAAATCCAGGAAGCGCAACTGGCACTGAATGATGTGACCCAGCGTATCCGCGCCAGCGAGGATGTTCTGAACCGGCGCGAAGTCAAGGCACCGCAGGACGGTATTGTTGCCAATATTCAGATTCGCACGCCGGGTGGCGTGATCAGTCCGGCGGAACCCATCATGGATATCATCCCGGAAAACGAGCCGCTTCTGATCGAAGCCATGATCAACCGTCAGGACATTGATTCGGTTCATGTCGGATCAAAAGCCCAAATCAAGCTTACGGCATATAGTCAGCGCCGGTTGGCACCGCTTGACGGCGAAGTCCGCTATGTTGCCGCCGACCAGACGGTCGATGAAAAACGCGATTCTTCCTATTACATCGTTCGGGCCGCAATTAACCCCGATGCATTGGCAAAACGCGATGATATCGAAATTCGACCGGGTATGCCGGCCGACATTCTGATCCTGAAATCCCCCAGAAGGGCGATCGACTATCTGATTGATCCGATCACTGAAAGCATGAGCAGGGCCTTCCGCGAGGACTGATTTTTGCTGATGCTGCGGGTGCGAAGGCCACGGGCTGAAAGGTCTGCGGCCTTTTTCTTTGAATTATTGTTCAAAAGTAAAACTAAATAAAAATCAAAAAAACAACAAATACTTATTAAATAAATCTAGAAGTATAATGTGATTATTGCCTTAATCCATAATATTGACACAATAAAAACACGAGAATATCTTCCTAAGATAAAAGAAAAGAATATAGGGTTGCTGTGTGGCCGATCTCAGGGTGGCCTCTAGCTGCCTTGAGGGAACGGCCAGCCTCTCGTGAGGGGATAACCCCCGCGATGTCAATAATGTTGGGACACGAAGGAGGATACCATGGCAACTCTCGAAGGCGGCGCCTTTGATGATGCGCTTCTAGGGTCTCGTTTCAGCGACGTGATTTTCGGACGTGGCGGTGACGATACAATCTTCGGACAAGGTGATGACGATGTTCTGTTCGGTGAAGAGGGCGATGACGTTCTGTTCGGCGGCGCAGGAAACGATGTCGCGATTGGTGGCGAAGGTGACGATATCCTGTTCGGTGGATCGGGTGACGATGTGCTGATGGGGGATTCCGGCAGCGACCTGTTGATAGGTGGCTCTGGCGAAGACGTACTGTCAGGTGGTGCCGGTGACGACACCCTGCTTGGCGGTTCGGACAATGATGTCCTTGATGGTGGCGCAGGCGATGATCTTATGGTCGGCGGTGGCGGCGATGACATCATGCTGGGCGGTGCAGGCGACGATCAGTTGCTGGGCGGTTCTGGGGACGATGTTCTCCAGGGTGGCGATGGCAATGACGTCCTGCTTGGCGGCTCCGGGGACGATGTCCTTGACGGTGGTGCCGGGGACGACCTGCTGGTCGGTGGCTCGGGTAGCGATACCTTTGTCTTCACCGGTGGCGGCGGCAACGACGTCGTGCTCGACTTCACGGTTGGTGAAGACATGCTTTCCATTAGCAGCAACATCAATGATACCGGCATTGAAAGTGCCGATGATATTGCCGCGCGTGCATCGCAGGTTGGCGCCAATACTGTTATCGACCTTGGCAATGGGGATTCCATCACCCTCAACAATGTCGATGCAGAAGACGTCCAGGACAATCCGGATAGCTTCTTCAGCGTCCAGTAATCCGAATGTTGGCGTCCGCAACTTATGTTGCGGGCGTCACCCCGTTCTTCTTGTGAAGTGAAAATCGCCATGCTTGAATTTGCCTCGTCCGATGCTGTGCGGACGACCGGTGACGCGCCGGACGTTTGCCTGCTTAACCCGGAAACATTGCTTCTGATCTGGGATATGCCGACCCGCTTGTGGGCGGTGCCCAAACTTGAAACTACCGAAGGCAAGGCAATCTCGCCGCAAGCCACACTGCGTTTGCCGCTTAATGGTGGCGGCACGCGACTTCTGCGCCTGATCCGTCGGCCCAAGGACGAACCGGTTTCGTTCCTGGCAGAAGCAGGGACTCTTGGCCGCAAAGATGAAATCACCATTGATCCGGAAGGTGATTTTGAATTTGCCAATGCGAGCATGCTGCTTGAAGACGTGACGCCATCGGGACGCTTGTCTCTTATGTCTGCGCTGCTTGGTGCGTGGGCAAGCATGTTTCGTACCCGCCGAAGCAAAAGTTACACCGCATTTCTCAATAAACTGGTTTCCGAAATTGTCGATACGCCACAGCGCGCCAAAGCGGTCGCAAAACTCTCAGATCAGCAGATACTGATCTCGGCCGGGCTGCCGGTGGCGTTTGGTGACATCGAAGCTGTTTATATCGTGTCCTCGTTCGGATTCCGCCGTCTGGCTGTTCCGCCACATGAAAGCAGCGAGGGGCCCCAAGGCAAAAAACAGACCTACATGATCGCTGATCGCGACGGCACTGAGAACGGTGCCTATCTCGTCGTGACCGGCGGACGCGCGCTGGCCATTCGCCATCTGGCGGCGACGCCAGTTTTGCCCTCGTTGTCGCGATGGTGGCTGGCGCGCGGCAAATCCGATGCCGATCTGCGTGAATATATCATTGGCGCAATGGCGCGTGGCGATACCAAGGCCAGAAAGGCCGCGCTTGAATTCCAGCTACGCTGTCCGCTTTCAAGCCAGCGGGTTACGGGTGGCGGTGGCTTGCCCAGTGGTGAGGTCGACCTTGCCGTAACTACTGCGCGTGGCACCCTGATTGGCGGCTGGTATCGTGATCCGGCTGAAATGATCGCCAGCATCGATATTCTTGACAGCAAAGGCACAGCCCATCCATTCGGCGATGGTTTTTATCGTTATGCCGGGAATGTCATGGATGACGACCGAACGGTTTCGGCCACCGGGTTTGTCGGGTTTTATCGTGACATTCAAAGCCAGGTACCGATCCTTCAACCACGCAGTTTGATGCGACTGACCTCGGGCAGTCGTCATCTGATGGTGCCAACCGCCCAGCCGATTGACCCGGCAGAGGCGCGGGCACGCATCCTGCGTGCGGTCCCACCGCAGCACCTGACTGACGAGATCATTGAAAACTGTCTGGCTCCGGTCATTGGTGATTTGCAGCAGAAATTGCTTGCTGCTGCCAAAACGGATCGAACTATCGAGTTTGGTGAGCAGCTTAAAGAGCCCGCTGTTTCGATTGTTGTGCCGCTGTATCGGGTGCTCGATTTCCTGCGTGCTCAGGTTGGTGCCTTTGCCTGTGACCCTTGGATTTCACGGTATTGCGAAGTGATTTACGTTCTGGATTCTCCGGAACAGGCAGAAGAGTGCGAACATCTGCTGCGTGGGTTGCATCTGCTTTATGACATGCCGATGCGTCTGGTGGTCATGACCCGAAATGGGGGATATGCACGGGCCTGCAATTCAGGTGCCGAACAGGCTCGGTCAGACCTGATCGCGATGCTGAATTCGGATGTCATTCCCTATCAGGTTGGCTGGCTGGAATTGATGGCCTCAAAAATGGGCGGTCCGCAGGATGTCGCCGCGGTCGGGCCAAAGCTTTTGTTCGAAGATGGTTCGTTACAGCATGCCGGAATGTATTTTGCCCGCAATGAACGCGGACAATGGCTGAACCATCATTTCTATAAAGGGCTGCCCGATCAGTTCCGTGACGCCAATGTTGAACGATCCGTTCCCGGGATCACCGGGGCCTGCATGCTGTTGCATCGTGGCACGTTCAATGATGTCGGTGGCTTTACCGAAGATTACGTGATCGGCGATTACGAGGACAGTGACCTTTGCCTCAAAATCCGCAAGGCCGATTTCGATATCAAATATGTACCTGACGCCAGCCTTTATCATTTCGAGCGAAAGTCGATCTCGACCCACACCGATTACATGCTTGGTGTGGCGACGCAATACAACGCCTGGCTTCATGCCTCGCGCTGGTCAGACATGCTCGAAGATTTCCACAAAAACGATGTTCCACAGAACCGGCCGCAAAACCGTGTTTCAGATAAAGATGATCAAGGAGAAGCGGCATGAGCCAGGTTCTGGCATTTTCCAACCATGATGAACCGGTGCTCGACGCCAAAAGCGAACAGCATCTGGACTGGCTTTGCGAGCAGATCATCGCCAATCGTTTTCTGCCGGTACCGCCCGAAGAAGCCGTTTTTGTCGGCGATGGCGACTATCGTGCCATCGGTGCCGAATTTCTGGGGCATTTTGTCCGTCGGGCGGGCCTTATGCCTGACCATGATGTGCTTGATATCGGGTGCGGCATAGGGCGGATGGCGGTGCCACTGACCCAGTATCTTGATGCGTCCAATGCGATCTACGAAGGCATTGACCCGGTTGCAAACGGGATTGAATGGTGCAAGCGCACGATTTCACCCGCTTATCCAAATTTTGGTTTCCAGACGCAGGACGTCAAAAACGCGCTGTATAATCCCGAAGGATCCATCGGCGGGCGTGGCATGCGGTTGCCTTTTCAGGATGGTGCATTCGATTTCACCGCAATGATCTCGGTGGCAACCCACTTGCCGCCTGAAGAAATCGAAACCTATTGCGCCGAGGTGTTCCGCGTGCTGCGCCCGGGCGGGAAGCTGTTTCTGACGGCCTTTATCATTCGTGATCCTCAGGAACTTTCATATCCCGGCTGCGACCCGCGTTTAACCAGTCTTGAGAGACTTGAAAACCAGCCGTGCTGGCATCTTAAGGGTGAAAACCCGATGGCGGCTGTTGGCTTTGATGATGGTTTCATCGACGGCGCGATGAGTGCCGCCGGATTTACCCTGAAATCCAAAAGTTTCGGAACCTGGCACGGTGATCAGGCCGATCATTACCAGGACTTCCTGATTGCAGAAAAACCGCGGAGGAACGCATGAACCCACGCATCATGGTTCTGGCTCATAATCATCCCGATTTGCATCCTGGCGGCACCGAGATTTTCGCCCACGATCTGTTTAATGCCTATAAGCGGGCAGGGTGCGAAGCCATTTTCATTGGCGCGACCAACGATATCCATCGTGAACGTCGCCCGGGCACCAGCTTTCAGGCGATCAATGATGCCGGTGATGAAATGCTGTTCTGGGCCGGGCATTTTGACCGGTTCAACATGTCGCAGACAGATCTGTATGCCGTCGCGCCGAATTTTACCGAGCTACTGAAAACCTGGGATCCGGATGTGGTGCATATCCATCATCTGGTTCTTTGGGGGATCGAGTTGCCGATGCTGATCCGCCGTGTTCTGCCGCATTGCCAGATAGTGATGACCTTGCATGACTACTATGCGATTTGCCCGAATGACGGGTTGATGATCCATCGAGGCACCCGTCAGCGTTATCTGGAAGCGGACCGGATTGGCAAACGTTGCGGTCTTGATGGCATTGCGCCGGAACGGTTTTCAATGCGGACGGTCAATCTGCGCAATCATCTTCGCGTTGTTGATCGCTTTCTGTCTCCAAGCGCGTTCCTGCGTGATCGCTATGTCGATTGGGGAATTGACCCGGCAAAGATAGAGGTCATGCACAACGGTCGCCCGTCCGTACCGGCCGCACCCAAACGCGATATGGGGGCCGGGATGCCAAATGTGTTTGGTTATTTCGGCAATCTGAACCCATGGAAGGGGGCGGATGTTCTGCTTGAAGCCAGTCAGAAACTGGCAGCCGATGATGTCGATTTTGAATTGCGTATTCACGGCGGGGCACCGTTCCAGACGGTTGCCTTTAATGAAAAGATTGATGGTCTTTTTGATGCAACCGGTTCGAAAGTTCACCGTATGGGGGCCTATGAACGGGCCGATATTCCCGAACTTATGGCACGTGTCGACTGGATCGTTGTGCCATCAATCTGGTGGGAAAATGCTCCGCTGGTCATTCAGGAAGCGTTCCAGCATGGCCGCCCCGTCATCACAAGCGGCATCGGCGGCATGGCTGAAATGGTCCGCGATGGTCATGACGGCATTCACGTGCGCGCCGATGATCCGGCCGATCTTGCCCGTGTGATGAAGGACTGTGCCACCAATCCGAAACTCTGGAAGAAGCTGTCGGGGCATGTGCGTCCGCCAGCCGGTATCGATGATGTCGCGCAAAAGCACCTTGTGCTGTTTCGCAAGATGATCCGTCCCGATTTCGTCGCGGCCTGACACAGATAAAAGGAGGCATTCATGGCGATTGCCCAGAAAGACCTATCAGAGACATCTGCAAAGCCCGTTGCCAATGATGCGGCAAAAAACGATGCCGAGCAGGCGATCCCGACAATCGAGGGACGCGTTGATGCGATTGACCGTCAACGGTTGTTTGGCTGGGTCTGGTGCCCGGAACGCCCGGATGCGCGCATCGAAGTTATCGTTCGTCTGAACGGGCATACCTTGTTGCGTATGAAGGCCGAAAACGAGCGTGTCGACCTGCGCCGTAATGGCATAGGCGACGGTGCCCACGCATTCGAGGTGGAGCTCCCCGAAGCCGCCTTGGCAAGTGTTGAAAATGTTAGCGTTTTCGCGATTGCGCCTGAAACCGGCGATCAGATCGAGTTGCGCATTCCGTCGCAAAGCGAACAGCAGGCGCAATCGGCCGTCAACGCGCCGCTTTCGAAAATTCTGGACCGGCTTGATCGTTTGCTGGCGGCTCAGCACATTTTGCAAAATGGTCAGCGTGAAGCCGCCAAGCGCCTTGTTGATGCATCCAAGCGCATGGATGAACTGGCGTCTGCCGATGACGGGATCGAGGCCGGTGTGAAGCTTGTTCGTACCGGGCAGGACGAACTGACCCGTCGTGTTGAGGAACTGGAAGTTTTCCTGGTTCGCTTCGACAAGTCACTTGGCGGATTTGACGAACGTCTTTCCGTATTGACCGAGCGGCATCGCAACGATCTGAAAACGCCGCTTTTGGTGCTGTCCTGCCTGATTGGTGTGACGGTCGGACTTTCCATCGGCGCAATGGTTTGGTGAGGCAGGGCGTCATGACAAAGGCCACCAATCATAGCGAATTGCTCGAAAGTAGCGGCAGCGCGGATTTTTCGGCGCCGTCATTTGTAATGACGGTGCCGTTCGGTCTGGCTGAACTGTTTTTCAATTCACAATCACAAGAAATGACAAGGAGGGCAGGGCATGACTGAACCGTCTGGAATGCCGCTGGACGGCAGGACCGTTGTGGCCGCTTTGGTCGATGACGGGCTTGCGCTTATGGCGGGTGTCGGTGCTGCGATGCCCGCGACAATCGATGTATTCCTGAACGGTCAAGCTGATGCCAAGGTTCAGGCATCAATCATCAGCTGGCGTCGTGCCGATGGCCCACCCGAGGCTGCTTTTGGTTTTGTCGCACTTCTGCCGATGCAGAATGTATCGCAACGCCGATTGAAAACGGCCCTGTTCAAGGCACCGGGACAGCCCGGAGAATATCGGATTGAAAGCCGCTCGCAGGGACTTGAATCCATTCTATCTGCCGTGGCCGAGCAATCCGGGTCGGCATTCGCGACCGTGATTGACGGCGTTATCGAAGCGCTTCTGGCTGGCAACCCGAACAAGAAGCGTCTGCGCACTGTGGCTGCCCTTGTCCGGATTGCTGCACGAAGCAACGGCTTTATCGAAGTTCTGGGTGGTCTGGAAGAAGGCGATATTTACATTCAGGGCTGGTCGAGCAATTTCCCGACCGGCCGCACCCGCGTGATCGCGATAGACGAAGGCCCGGTTCTTGCCGAACTGACCAGTGCTGAATTTCAACGCGATGATCTTGGTGAACATGCATCGGGCGTTACCGGGCTTATGGCTGGCGACACCAGGATCAATCCGAGCAAGTTGCAGCGCGTTTATTTCCGTGGTCGTGATGGCTGGTTCTCGATCGAGGTTTATCAGCAGCGCGTGCTGGTTGCCTTGCAAGACGTGCCTGCACATATCCGTTCTGTTCTGGATCGGGTAAAGGCGCCCGATAACATCCTTGCGCAAATCCGGATGGCAGCCCATCGCTTCGATGGTCGCGATACTGTTTCCGAACTGGATCGTCCGGTGCGGATCGGGATCGACTTTTCGCTGGTGATAGAAGGCAGTGGCATTCTGGTATCGGGCTGGATGCTTGACCCGGATCGCGCGGTTGAAACCGTCATGTTGCGCGTTGGCGGTGAAGCGGTTCGGATTGATGATCGCTGGACCCGGCAGTCACGGCCCGACGTTACCAATGCATTTCTGAACGATCCGATGTTTTCGGGGCTTAACCCGGCACGCAACAGCCATGGTTTTCTGGTGTTCTGTCCGCTGGAAGATACACCGTCATCCGATCAGCCGGTTTATCTGGAACTGGCCATATCCGACGCGTTCCCGGCCTATTGCCCGCTAAATCCTACCCGTGCGTCGGCGCGACAGGCCTTGTCGCGGGTTCTGCCGTCCCTTGATCCGCGTTCGGTTACGGCATCAAACAGCATCGAACGACAGTTTGGGCCGATGTTGCAGAACATGACGGCGCAAAACCCGTTTGCCATCGATACCCATGATATCGGCAATTTCGATGAAGACGCGCCAGTTGCCCTGATCGTTGGTGTTGACGACACGATTAGCGATATCGGTGTGACTATTGCCTTGCTTGGCCTTGATGAGGTCACGCGCCATCTGCCGATTGTGATTGCAGGCCCCGCCGAAAGTTTTGATCAGGTCGGCAGCGACATGATGAGGCTGGCGGCCTTTTACAAACTTAATGTCCGCATCGTTTTTGCCGAGGGCGTCGAGGATTTCTGCGATGCGCTTGAGGTTGGCGTTGCTGCAACGAATTCCGAAACAATCGCGTTGGTGTCAGCACACATCCTGCCGCATGACACAGGCTGGTTCGAGCCATTGCTGGCGGCTTATCGCAAACGCGGCAGCAAATGCGTCGTCTGTCCGACGATCCTGTTTGAAGATGATTCCGTCCGTTGGGCAGGCACCTGGATCGAGGGCGATGTTGACGGGCAGTATTTGTCGGATCGTTATGTCGGTTATCCGCGTGCCGTTCTGGCCGACGCCGAACCGACAGAAGTCAGTGCCGGAACCCCGGAATGCTGCGTCATGCCGCGCAAGGCATTCGAAGACATAAACGGTTTTACCCGTGGCTATATTGGCCCGTCGGAAAAGGGGCTCGACCTTGCGCTGAAACTGCGCATGGGCGGAACGGCGTCATGGTGGATTCCGGAAATCGAAGTCCTGGGGAGCGAACAATCGATAACAAGCGCCCCCGCCTGGGAGGAACTTTCGCATCGTCTTGACCGCTGGGCGTTTGATCGCCGCTGGTCATTGGTCGTCTCAAATTTGCGGAGCCACAATCATGCCGTCGACTGACCTGCGTGTCCTCATCATTTCTCACGGACATCCCAGCATGTCGCTGGGCGGGGCCGAAGTGGCCTCCTACAACCTGCATAAAGGCTTGAACGAACTGGACGGGGTGGAAAGCTTCTATCTGGCCCGTGTCGGTCATCCGGTGCCGCGTCACGGTGCGTCTGCACTGATGAGCTTGCGCCAGAAAGATAACGAAATCCTGTATCATGCAGAAAACTATGATCATTTTCTGCTGTCGAACGGGAATACTGACGAAATTGATCGCGATCTGTTGCGCTTTGTGCGCGATTATGAGCCGGATGTTGTGCATTTTCACCACTATCTCGGCCTCGGTTTGGAAACGATCTATGCGATCCGCGAAGCCCTGCCGGATGCGGCGATCTTCTTTACCTTCCACGAATTCCTGACGATCTGTCACAACCATGGACAGATGGTAAAAAGCGGCGGGACGAAGCTTTGCAACCGGGCAAGCCCCATCGAATGTAACGGCTGTTTCCAGAACATCTCGCCGGCATCCTTCCTGCGTCGTGAACGGTTCATCAAGGCGATGCTTAATCTGGCCGATCATTATGTGTCGCCCAGCGATTTTTTGGCGGACCGGTTTGTCGACTGGGGATTGGATCGTGACAAGATGTCGGTGATCGAAAACGGTCTGGACGTCAAGGAGGCGGCAAATACCCGGGCACTTTCCAAGGCGCAACCACGCCGGTCGCGTTTCGCGTTCTTTGGTCAACTGACCATGTTCAAGGGTGCTGATATCCTGCTTGATGCGGTGGGCCGTGTGCCTGATGACATCTGGGGGGATGATGCCCGGATGATGATCTTTGGTGGCAACCTTGAACGACAACCCATTGAATATCAGGAAAAAGTTCACGACCTGATCGAAAAGGCCGGTGAACGTGTCCGGTTCTATGGCGCTTATCAGAACAGCGAAATGCCCAAACTGATGGAGCTTGCCGACTGGACGATCATTCCGTCGATCTGGTGGGAAAATTCACCGATCGTCATTCAGGAAGCCTTCTTCCATGGGCGTCCGATGATCTGTTCCAACATCGGTGGCATGGCCGAAAAAATTACTGATGGCGTCAATGGTCTGCATTTCCGTGTCGGCAGTGCCGAAGACCTTGCCGACCGTCTTGTTGATGCCCTTACCGACAATAAAATCTGGGATCGGATGCGTGAGGGGATTCCTCGCCCGCCGACCTATATCGATTGCGCCGAGCAACATCTCGCGCAGTACCGGGAGGTTCTCGAGACCCGCCCGATGTCTGTGACTCCTGTGTCGCAGCACTCCGTCGCCAGCACGGCATAACGATAATCAGAAGTCACCTAGCCAAGGAGAAATACTATGGCGCGCGTTCTCGTAATGATTCCATCGGGCGAAGTCTACGACCATGATTGTGTCCGCTGGTACAATTATCAGGATATTCAACGTAGTATCGACCACTATCACAATATTGGCGATGCGTTCGTATACGATTCATCACTGAAATTGATGAATTATGACAAACTTGGCGTTCTGCCGATTGCAGAGCCCAAAATGGAAGATATTGATCGTCTGCGTGAAGAATACGATTACGTCTTCCTGCGTGGGTCGAACTATATCCATTCTGACATGGATTGGCGCAATACCATCGAAGTCCTCGAACGGCTGCGCTTGCCTGTTCTGGGTTTTGGTATCGGTGCGCAGGCTCCGGTCAAGGGCAAGCTGGAATTGTCCGACCAGACCAAACGCGTCTTGCGGATGATGGCCGATTCCACGACTTCAATCGGTGTGCGCGGGGCTTACACTGCCCAGGTTCTTTGGGATCTGGGTATTACCAATGTTCGCATTGTCGGGTGTCCGACGGCCTTCCGGTCCAATAATCCGGACATGCGCATCAAGCTCCCGTCGCTTGACGCTGTACGCAATGTCGGTATCACCCTGCGGCGCGAAGTTTCCCCAGCCTACGCACAGAACATTGAACGGTATCTGACTTTCCATCGCGATCTGGTCAAGGAACTGGCACATCGGTTCGATGACATCACCCTGATGGCCCAGGGCGAACCCGAAGAAAAGAAACTGGTTTTCGGGACCAATGCCCAGAAAGAAGAGGCAATGCAGGCCCTTAAAAACAACGATTGGGTCAAGAACTGGTATCTCGATCCGACGATGGAAAAGCTGTATCGCGAAAAGCTGTTCTATTCCGATGTCGTGGCCGATTACGAACATCTGGTCCGTACCAAGGATTGTGTTCTGGGCTATCGCTTGCACGGCAATCTGATGGCGTTGTCGAACGGTGTTCCATCGATCTATTTCACCTATGACAGCCGCACTGTGGAATTTGCCGAAACCTATCAGATTCCTTCCTATGACGTGTTCTCGAAAAAGGAATTCGTGCTTGAGGATTACTGGAATCAGGATCTGTTCGACAAATTCAATCGCGCCTGGTTCCAAACCTATCGCGAGATGGCAACGTTCCTGACGGAAAACAATATCGATCACAAGATGGTCGATGTGATGGCCCGAGACGCTCAGCCCGAGCGCAAGGTCGCCTGATTAAACCCGGTGCAGCCATTTCGCACCGTACTATCGGGCGGAATGGCTGTGCCACCACAAGCATGTCCGCAAACGGGCAGCGATAGCAAGGAGACACGGCAATGACTGTACTTGTAACGGGTGGCGCAGGTTATATCGGTAGCCACGCAGCGCTTGCACTTCTGGATGCCGGGCGACATGTCGTCGTCCTCGATAACCTTAGTCAGGGGCACCGCTGGGCTGTTCCGGCCGGGGCTGCCTTTGTCGAAGGTGACTGCGGCGATTATGAGCTGGTTCGCAAACTCATCACCGATCACGATGTGACGGCAATCATGCATTTTGCGGGCTCGATCATCGTGCCGGAATCGGTCGTTTATCCGCTTGATTATTACTACAACAACACGGTGAATTCGCGTGCTTTGGCACAGGCCGCTGTTGATGCCGGTATCCGGCATTTCATCTTTTCCTCGACCGCAGGTGTTTATGGTGAACCGGCCAAAACCCCGATACTTGAAGATTTCCCGTCAAAACCGATTTCGCCTTATGGCACGTCGAAAATGATGACGGAAAAGATGCTGGCCGATGCCTCGGTTGCCCATGACATGAATTATGTCGCATTGCGCTATTTCAATGTTGCCGGTGCGGATCCCAAAGGTCGGGCAGGGCAGACGTCACGCAAGGCGACCCATCTGATCAAGATTGCAAGCCAGGCGGCGACCGGTGTCCGCTCGCATCTGGAAATCTATGGCGAAGATTACGAAACCCCCGATGGCACCTGTATTCGCGATTACATCCATGTTTCCGACCTTGCCAATGCGCATGTTCTTGCATTGGAATATCTGGAAAATGGTGGCGAAAGCGACGTGATGAATTGTGGTTACGGTCGCGGTTTCTCCGTCAAGGAAGTGATTTCGGCGGTCAAGGAAGTATCAGGCGTTGATTTCCCGGTCAAACTGGCCGAACGCCGGCCGGGTGATCCCGCGGCGCTGATTGCCGGAGCAGACCGTGTTCGTGAAAAACTCGGTTGGGTGCCGAAACATGATGATCTTGAAATGATCGTGCGTCATGCCCTTGACTGGGAGGAAAGCCTGAAAAAC
This sequence comes from Thalassospira xiamenensis M-5 = DSM 17429, assembly GCF_000300235.2. NCBI lineage: Bacteria > Pseudomonadati > Pseudomonadota > Alphaproteobacteria > Rhodospirillales > Thalassospiraceae > Thalassospira > Thalassospira xiamenensis. The sequence goes on from NZ_CP004388.1 coordinate 1,866,839, forward strand.
CGTCAGGTGGTCGACGCCGCATAACACCCGAGCGCCAGAAAGGGAGGAAACGTCCATTACGAGCAAGCGGTTCAGAAGGATCAAAATGGCCCGAACCGCCATAGCAGGAGTACCAGAAATGAGCCAGATAACCCCCTCAACTGGCCAGAGGCCCCGTATCGGCGTTCTCATGCCGGCAGGCAGAGTTGTCGAAAATGTCGGAGTGGTAACGCATACTTTTGGATCCCCGGAAAAAGCCACTCGGCTATTTACCAATATCGGTGACTGCTTCGTCTATGACTCATCCCTGAGAATTCTTGATTACGCTGAACTCTATCCTATTTATGCTTCGGCCAATGGCGATATTTCAGAAGCCCAGATCGAAAAAATCAACCAGCTTGATTATCTGTTTCTGCGCGGATCGAATTACATCCATACCAACGGTCAATGGGACCCGATCATTCGAGTGCTGGAGCGAACCAAAGTTCCGGTAATTGCATTTGGTATTGGTGTGCAAACACCTGACAATTCCGAAGACTACGTCAATGAGTCGACCAAGCGTTTCCTTCAAATCGTATCTCATCGGTCGGCAACGCTGGGGGTGCGCGGGAATCTTTCGAAAAAGGCGCTGAACTCGATCGGGATCAAGAATGTCCGCGTTTTTGGGTGTCCGACGGCGTTCCGCCACTGCAAACCGAAACTCAGTCTCCCCCGCATCAAGGCCAACGAAATTAAAAGGCTTGGTTTTACCCTAAGGCGCAAAACACATGGTTTTGGGACGCTGCAACGCTATTTGATGCGCACACTTGCGGAACGATATCAGACCGAATTCCTGTGTGCGGGTGAACTGGAAGAAAAGGCCATTTTCTATGCCCGCTGCAACCAGATTGCCAACGCGGACGAAGTGATGGCAAAGGCCGTCAATCAGCTTATCAAGGAACGCTGGCTTTACGGTGAAAACGACCCGATCCTGCAACTGTATAAATCGTCACTGGCGGTTTTCGAAACGGTGGCAGATTTCGAGGAAGCAGAACGGCATCTTGATGCCGTAACCGGCTTCCGTCTGCATGGTAATCTTCTGGCGCTCGCCAACGAAGTGCCTGCGCTTTACATCACCTACGACACGCGAACTCGCGAATTTGTCAAAACGCTGGGCATTCCGCATGTCGACGGTCGCTATATCGACAAGTTTTCCTTCGAAGAAGCCTGGGATCAGGCAGATTTCGGCCATTTCGAGGAAACCTACCAGATGCGGTTTGGCGAACTTAAAACCTTCCTTGAAGAGAACGGCATGGCGCACCGCCTTGGTGCAACTCCGACCCCTTACGTGGTTGAGGCGGCGTAACCATGCTGCTCGGGCATGACCGGTTTCCTCGTTTCGGTCATGCCCGGTTTTCTTTTCATTGTGAACGGCTATGGATGGATAAGTGTTAAACAGATCGCATATCCGCTACGCGACGATATTGATTGCAACCGTGCTGTCGGGCGGCGGCATACTTGCTTTTTCATCGCCGAATTCTGCGGCGCTGGAACTTACCGTCACCGGGTCGGAAAAGGTCATTTTCGATAGCGACGTTGCCGGATGCGACGGGCATCATCTGCCCGATGCGCCGGCACGCGCCTTTCGCGACGACAGGGGGCGCATGATCATGTTCGCACCCAACTTCCAAAATCGCGCCTTTGTCGGCTATGGTTTTGACAGCCTGAAACCCGATTGCGACAGCCGGTTTATGGCGGCCGGTAAAGCACAGCCCGATCTTCTGGATGACCGCACCTGGATTCACGCGATCTATACCAGCGACGGCAAGGATGTTTACGCGCTTGGCAGTGCCAGCTTTATGCCGTATCGGCACGAAATGCCGTGCAAGGACAGGACCAAGCGCATTGATTGCTGGATCAATGGACTTGTGACCCTGAAATCGACCGACGGCGGCAAGACGTTCAGCTATCTTGGCAAACCGCCTCATCACGCACCCTTTCCGCCACCCGAACCTTATCGCGATGACCGCAAACGTGCGCCAAGCTACGTAACCGTGACCAACATCATCAATTGGCAGAATTATCTTTATGCCATTGTCTGGCGACGGGAAGAGGAATGGAAAAATTCGCGCAATTGTCTGGTCCGCGCCCCTGCCAATGACCCGTCAAGCTGGCAGGTTTGGGATGGCGAGGATTTCATCGACGCTGCCCGCCTGACTGAAAACGGATGGCATGTCAAACAGACTGATTGCGCCCGCGTTGGGCCAAGAGGCATTACCTCGATCCGGGGGCTGGTGCGACACGAAGGCACCAATAACTTTATTGCGATCTATCAGCACCGGCAACGCAACAAGGACGGTACAGATCGTCACGGAATCTTTTATTCGACGTCGGCAGATATGAAAAACTGGTCGGATCCGCAGTTCCTTCTGGATGAGGATCTGGACCCCGATGCCGGACCGGGGGATCCGTTTGCGGCATATGCCACCATGATTGATGAAGACAGTCAGGATCGGCTTTTCAGCACGGTGGATGACGAGGCCAGCCTCGTGTTCGTGCGTTTGATCCCAAAGCCTCATAACGGGAAGTGGCGGGTGCCGCGACAGTTGGTACGTTTCCCCGTTTCCATCAGGAAGTAAAAGGATAAGGCCATGGAATTTGATCGTTTTGACATTGACGGGCCGGTGCTTTTTGTCCCCAACCGTCATCGTGACCCGCGTGGAACATTTGCCGAAACCTTCCGTGAGGATGAATTTCGTGCGGCAATTGGCGATGTAACACTCGTGCAGGAAAACCAGTCCATCAGTAAACCGATCAACACCATTCGTGGTTTGCATTACCAATCCGAACCCCATGTTCAGGGTAAGCTGGTCCGGGTGACAACGGGGGAGATCATGGATATCGCCGTTGATATTCGCCCGCATTCACCGACTTTCGGGCAGCATATCAAGATCAAACTGTCGGCGGAAAACTGGTATCAGCTATGGATACCGCCGGGGTTTGCCCATGGTTTCCGTACCATGAGGCCCGACACCACCGTGATTTACAAGGTGTCGGATTATTACAGCCCTGAAAATGACCGTGGGATCGCGTGGAATGACCCTGATCTTCAGATCGATTGGGAATTATTTGGTCAGCAGCCCGTACTATCGGAAAAAGACAGAGCGCAGCCCGCATTGATCGAACTGTTTTCAGTTGATGTTGCGCGTGCGGCGGCGGCGCATCATGCTCTTGCCGGGGATATCGGGCGTTATCACGCGTCGACGGGTGATTGATATAGCGGGGCCAGCGCAATCAGGCTTTCGTCCGGGATTTTATCGTTGATTGCGTTGATGTTCTTTTCAAGCGTCCTGCCCAGGGCGTGCACGAGGACCTTTTCCACTTTGCCGTCGTTGGCCATTTGCAAAAGGATGGATAAAGATTCTGTGACGCTGAAGGGTTCTTTGTAGGATCGCCGTTCAAGCAGCGCACCCATGATATCGCAAACGGTCAGAATACGGGTCAGATCACGAATTTGGTCACCTGACAGGCCATCAGGGTAGCCAGTGCCGTTCAGGAATTCATGATGATGCAGGATGGCATCCAGAACGTCTTCGTCAATGCCGCCTTGCCGGGAAAGGAACCGGTAACCCGCCAAGGGATGGGTACGGATGACGTCAAACTCTTCGGGGGTTAATTTTCCCGGCTTATCAAGGATTGCAGCCGGGATATCGACCTTGCCGATATCATGCAGCAATCCGGCGATGGTCAGCTTTTCGATATCGCCGCGCCGCATTCCCATTGCAGTAGCAAACGAGCAGGCAAGACCGGTTACGATCAGGATGTGCTGGAAGGTTGTCTGGTGATAGGCCCGCACCGTCGATAGCCATTCATTTACACCGACATCGCCAATGGTTTTTGCAACTTCCTCGCCGGTTGCCGCAACTTCGTCAAGGTCGACGGGCCTGTTTGCTCCGAACTGGGTGAAGGTTTTTTCAAGTGTCTTTGCTGCTGCGTTTATCGCTTTGGTCGCTGTCGGGGTAAATATGCCCTCCGCCTCGCGAATGTCTTCGATAATCTTTGCCAGCCCGACATCGTTTAACGGTTTGTGCGTTGTCTTGCGCGCGCCAAGAGTGGTCGCCTGCAATTCTTCCTGCAGGTTGCCTTTGGTGATCGCGAAAATCTGTTTGCAGCGGGCAGGAGCCGTTTTGCGAAACGCTGTCAGCTTGGTGATATTATCGGCCTTCGCAAGATCGATATCCAGAACGATGGTTTGCGCATCCAGCGGAATTTTATCAGCAATGGACGAGACCCGAATGTCAAAACCAAGCAGGGATACCGGCATCAAAGCCGTGCGGTCGCTTTCGCACACGACATGCAATATGTTTTGGGTTCCGGTGGTCAACGAAGTGCCATGAGACTGAATTCCTGCCCGATATTATCGCTTGTATTCGTATGAATATAAGGATTTTATCAAGCAATTAGAAGCCTCTAATCAAAAAATTATGCGGCCAGTGCTGCAATCACCTGTTGTTTGCTTAAGATGCCGACCGTTTCTTGCCTGTCGTTAATCACGGCCATTGATCCCTCGGTCGCCAGTGCGACGGGCAGGATATCTTCAAGGCGCATGTCCCCGGCAATCCTGGGCCAACCCGCATTGACGTCGCTGCCATTTGCAACGGGCTGCATCAAGGTACGGGCACGCAGTACCCGTGATCTGTTCACATCGCGGGTGAAGGCACGTACATACGCATCAGCGGGCTGCATGATGATTTCTTCGGGTCGACCGACCTGAATGAGTTTGCCATCCTTCAGGATCGCAATCCGATCGCCCAGCTTAAGTGCCTCGTCCAGATCATGGGTAATGAACACGATGGTTTTATGAAGCTCGCCCTGAAGTTTCATCAACTCATCCTGCATGTCATTGCGGATGAGTGGATCAAGGGCTGAAAATGCCTCGTCCATCAGAAGGACTTCGGGATCGGTTGTTAAAGCACGGGCAAGGCCCACGCGCTGCTGCATGCCGCCTGAAAGCTGATCGGGGAATTTATCTTCGTATCCGGCAAGGCCGACCCGTTCGATCCAGTTGCGAGCCGCATCTTCGCGTGGTTTGCGATCATTCCCCTGAATTTCCAAACCATAGCCGACATTGTCGATCACACTGCGGTGGGGCAAAAGCCCGAAGCGCTGAAACACCATGCCAAGCCTTTTGCGCCGAAATGCATTCAATTCACTGATGCTCATGGCAAGGATATCGGTGCCGTCAAAAAGGACTTCGCCTGACGTCGGATCAATCAGGCGGTTCAGATGCCGGATCAGGGTTGATTTTCCTGACCCCGAAAGCCCCATAACCACAAATGTTTCACCCCGTTCGACAGAGAGTGATACATCATGCAGGCCGACCGTATGGCCGGTCTTGGCAAGGATTTCATCCTTATCGGCACCGTCTTGCGCCAGTTTAAGTGCTGTTTGCGGATCCGGGCCGAAGATTTTGAAAATATTGCGGATTTCAATATAACTCATGGCTTTTCCTCCGCCTTGTGACTGCGTTGGGAACGTCTGCCATAAGCCTGACCGATCCGGTCAAACACAACCGCCAGAAGCACAATCGCAATACCGGCCTCCATACCCGCACCAACATCAAGGCGCTGGATGCCCATCAATACCTGTTCACCAAGGCCGCGCGCACCGATCATGGATGCAATCACCACCATCGAGATCGACATCATTGTCGTCTGATTGATCCCGGCCATGATGTTGGGCAGGGCGAGGGGGAGTTGCACTTTCCAGAGGATTTGCTTGCGGCTGGCTCCGAATGACCGGGATGCTTCAAGAACTTCGGCATCGACCAGCCTGATGCCCAGATCGGTCAGACGGATTACCGGCGGGGCCGCGTAAATCACAGTTGCAAGGATAGCTGGTACCTTGCCCAGCCCAAACAGCATCAGGGCAGGGATCAGATACACAAAGCTTGGCATGGTCTGCATGGTGTCAAGGATCGGCAGCATTACGGCGCGTAGCCGGTTTGACATCGCCATCGCAATACCGACCGGAACGCCGATGATCACCGAAAGTGACGTTGCCACGATCATCAGGGCAAGGGTCTGCATAGCCTTGTCCCAAAGCCCCAGCGATCCGATGGCAATCATTGCGATTGCCAGTCCGGCGGCAATTTTCCAGTTGCGGCTGGCATGAAATCCGATGACCGCAACCGCGATCACCACGATCCACCAAGGCGTTCCGCGCAGGATTTGTTCAAGCCAGACCAGAATTGTCAGCAGGCTGTCGGCAAACGCTTCAAAAGCATCGCCATAATTCACCACCAGCCAGTCGACAAAGCGATTGACCCATTTGCCCAAGGGCACATTCAATTGTTCTGGAAACATCGTGCGCGTCCGGCCGGTTGTGTTCAGAAAATCAATGAACGTAGGAGCCTAGCAATATGATCCCGCCTACGCACGATTAATTGCTTGAGGGACTGACATCTCCTGACAGTTTTTTGCGTCAGGAACTGATAATAAAACAGCCCGCCCCATTCAGGCGGGCTGCTTTACACGTCAAAGACGTCAAAGCTTAAAAGCCTTAACGCGATTACATCGCAGCTTTACGTGCTTCTTCAAGCCAGCCATCGAATTTCGCCTGGTTGGCTTTGATCCAGGCATCGGCATGACGGTCGATATCCTCGGCCGATTTTTCGCCATCGCGCATGCGAAGGTTCTGGGCCGAGATGTCATTGGCTGACAGTTCCATGATCGCAAACAGTCTCGCTGCAGCCGGGTTTTCTTCGGCCCATGCCTTGTTGGCGATGATCTGCTGATTGTTCACCTGGAAGCCATAGTTCGAACCGTCCGGAAGGGCGGTATCGGCTTCCTTGTTTTCACCCGGGAGCGACGAGAACGGAACCTGCAACCATGTAACGTCCTTGCCCGGTACGAGAACGCCCGAAACCCAATAAGGGGTCCAGGTGTAATACAGGATCGGCTCGCCAGCCTTATAACGGGTGATGGTGTCGGCGATGATCGCCGAATAGGAACCCTGATTGTGGGCCACCGTGTCGCGCAGGTCATAGGCATCAAGGTGATGTTCGATCACACCTTCGCAGCCCCAACCCGGGTTGCAGCCCGCAAGATCAGCTTTTCCGTCGCCGTTATTGTCAAAAATCTTGGCGATTTCCGGATCGGACAACTGGCTGATATTGGTGATGTTGTGTTCATCAGCGGTTTTCTTGTCGATCAGATAACCCTGCAACGCGCCCGGTGAATATACACCTTCGCGATAGATTTTCTCATCGCCACCGGCTGCCTTGTAGAAATCGGCATGTAGCGGGTTCCAGTGATCGGCCATGAAAGTTGCATCGCCATTACCAATGGCAACGTGACCTGCGGCATATTCGATTTCCTGGATATCCTGGACGTCATAGCCAAGTTCTTCAAGCGCCTTGTTCACCAGAACGGTCTGGAATGTTTCTTCGGCGATCGAGCTTTTAAGCGGCTGAACTTCAACGCCTTCGCCCGGTTTCATGTTGTCGGCAAAAGCAGTGCCGCTGATCAGAAACGAGCTGGTCACAGCAATGGCTGCACCGGTGGAAAGTTTCTTCAGGATCGTCATTAGCTTCTCCTTGTTGATTGATTGGAGCAGTTTTCTGCCCTTGTTTTCAAACCGGCGTGCCGGTTATTTTTTGCCCATAAGGGAACGGATAGCTGCGGCCGGGCCGCTTTCGTACCAGTGGCGGGTGCCCTTGCTGCGGCTATCCTGACCAAGCGCCTGCGTCATGCGGTCAAGCACGATGGCCAGAAGGACAATCCCGACACCGCCAACTGTGGCAAGGCCCATGTCAAGGCGACCAATGCCGCGCAAAACCATCTGACCAAGGCCGCCAACAGCGATCATCGAGGCGATCACCACCATCGAAAGGGCAAGCATCAGGGTCTGGTTCACACCTGCCATGATTGTCGGCATGGCAAGTGGAAGCTGAACACGGAACAGAAGCTGTTTCGGGCTGGCGCCAAAGGAACGAGCCGCTTCGACCAGATCGCCGGGCACCTGACGGATACCCAGAATGGTCAGGCGGATCAGTGGCGGCAGGGCAAAGATGATGGTCACCACCACGCCCGGAACGTTGCCAATACCAAACAGCATCACGATAGGCACAAGGTAAACAAACGCAGGTGTTGTCTGCATTGCGTCAAGGACGGGGCGTGCCGTATTTGCTGCCCGTTCATTGCGCGCCAGCCAGATACCGGTCGGCAGGCCCAGGACCACGCAGAACAGAACCGATGTTATAACCAATGATAATGTCACCATGGCTTCTGACCAGGCACCGATCAGACCAACGGCAATCATCGAAATCAAAGTACCAATCGCAAGGCGACGACCGGCCAACTGCCACGCAATCAATGACAGGATCAGAATGACAATGATGGCTGGTGTTGCCTGCAACCCGGTTTCGACACCGGATAGGACCGCATCAATCGGCCAGCGGATCGCCTGAAAGACGCTGCGAAAGTTATCGACGACCCATTCCAGCCCATGATTGACCCAGATATCAAGTGGAATGACCGCATCCTGAAACGGATGGAGGATATCAAAATGATGTTCCGGGGCAGGGGCGGCATTCGCAAGCCAGTCTCCTGCCGTGTCAGAAGCGTCACCGCCGCCCCATGGATTGGATGCGCCGTTCCGGGCCGCATCGGCGGCACCTGATGTGGTTGCGTCTTTTGCTGCATCTGCCGCGCCGGTATCGGTGGCAGCACCCCACGGATTGCTGTTATCAGCCATTTGCGCCATCTCCTTCGCGGTCGAGAGTCGCCAAAAGATTGGCTCTGTTGATTACGCCAAGATATTTGCCGTTTTCATTGACGACCGGCACGCCGCACGGCGTATGTGCCACGGTTCCGATCAGGTCGGAAAGCTGGGTGTCATGGGAAACGGCTTCGATATCAGGCAGGAAAGCTGCTGAAAGTTTGTCGGCACCTGATTTGATCGCCTGATCGACGCTGTCGACGGAAATGATCCCGTGGAAATCAAGCTTGTCACCAACGATATAGCCATATTCGCGGTCTTCGTTACGCAGGCGGTTAAGGGCTGTTTTAAGGCCAACACCTTCGCGTTCGATCACAGTAACCTGGCGTTTTACGACGATATCCTTGGCCGTAAGAATTGTTGAGACATCAACACCACGGAAGAACGATTTGACATAGTCATTGGCCGGATTGTTGAGGATTTCCTCAGGCGTTCCGACCTGAACGACAATGCCGCCCTCCATGATCGCGATACGGTCACCGATGCGCATCGCTTCATCCAGATCGTGCGAGATGAAGATGATGGTGCGCTTGTGTTCACGTTGCAGGGTTAGAAGTTCGTCCTGCATTTCTGTACGGATCAGCGGATCAAGGGCGGAAAATGCTTCGTCCATCAACATAACGGATGGGTCGTTGGCAAGGGCACGGGCAAGGCCGACGCGCTGCTGCATGCCACCCGAAAGTTCATCGGGGTATGAATTGGCCTGTGCTTTCAGTCCGACCTGATCAAGCGCATTCAGGGCGCGCTCATGGCGTTCATTTTCGGCAACACCCGCCAATTCTAGGCCAAATGCTGCATTTTCGACGACGCTCATATGGGGCATCAGTGCAAAGGACTGGAATACCATGGACATGTCCCTGCGGCGTAATTCGCGCAATTCCTCGTCATTCATGGCGGCAATGTCGGTGCCGTCATAAAGAACCTGGCCCGACGTCGGCTCGATCAAACGGTTCAGCAGGCGAACAAGTGTCGATTTTCCAGATCCCGAAAGCCCCATCACAACGAAAATCTCACCCTGGCGGACGGTGAAGCTGGCGCCGCAAACCCCGACGGTTTGTCCGGTTTTGTCAAAAATTTCGGCTTTGTCGATCCCGTCATTGATCATCTGCATTGCCTGATCAGGACGGTCGCCAAAGACTTTATAAAGGTCCTTTACAACGATTTTATCGGTCATTGGCCCTTGTCATTTGTTGTTGTCGGACAACAAGCGTCGTCGATCCCGGGTTCCGGAAACCACGCGATGTCATCCATTGAAAATGTCATGTCGAGACAGGTGTGATCTTTGCGCCGGATCGCGCCTGCTCCCCCAATTTCGTCACATTCTGTGTTTTGATAGTTACAGATCAAAACATTTGATGTCAAATTATAATGGCGCTAAGTTGGCCCGATAACATGACAGGGAGAACGGCGCGTATGATCACGGATCAGCAGAAAAGAAGAGAGTTTCTCGATGTTCTGGTCGCGCTGAGGCAGATCATTCGTGCAACCGATCTGCATTCAAAACATGTGATGAAGGTTTGTGGTCTTACTGTTCCGCAGCTTGTCGTGCTTCTGGCAATCGAAGAATTGGGGGCGGTGACGGTCAAGGAAATCTCGCGGCACGTCTCGCTTAGTCAGGCAACCGTTACGACGATCCTGAACCGGCTTGAAGATCGCGGTTTTATCGAGCGGGCCCGCAACGCGGATGACAAGAGGGTGGTCAATAGTCGCCTTACCGACAAGGGGCTTGCCGTACTGAGCGATACGCCACCGCTGATGGACGGTGAATTCATGCAGCGCTATGAAATGCTTGATATGAACGAACGCAGCCGTATCCTGACCTCATTGCAGCATGTTGCCCGCCTGATGGATACCGAAGAAGTCGACCCCAGGCCGCCGACCGGACACGATCGGTTTTCCGTGGACTAGAATGGGGCAATCCGGATTGCCTCGATTGTTTCTACCCCTAACCAATTTTGAAGGCGCAGCAAAAAGGGGCAGATCGAAATCTGCCCCGTGATCAATATTTGCAAGACCGCATTGCGATCAGGTTGATACCTGTTTTTAAAGCGCGGCCTCAACCCGCTCTGCCACTTTCTCCGGCACCCAGGCTTTCCAAACGTCCGGCTTTTCTTTCAGGAAATAAAGTGCTGCATCTTCGGGCTTTTCTTCGTTTTCCTGCATATAGGCCAGCATTTCCGAAACCATGGCGTTGCTGGTTTCATAATGCGTCAGGAATTCGATCAGTTTGGGCGCTGATTTCATGAATTCCGTATTAACCCCGACCGTAACCGTGCTTTCGGGATAGGCCGTGGCTTTTTTCGGGTTTGGATCTGTTTTCAGCTTGTCGAAGATCGACTGATCATAGGCCGGTTCTTCAAGGCGATAGCTGTCATAAAGACCCATCACCCATGTCGGCCCCCAATAGTAATAAAGTGCTGGCTCGCCACGCTTGTGCGCAGAGGCGATTGCCGCAGAAAGCGCTGCACCGGTGCCCGGGCGGAAGTTGGTGAAGCTGTCATCAAGGCCATAGGCCACGAGTTTCGCCGAATTGACCTTTTCGCAAACCCAGCCCGCCGGGCAATTGTAAAAGCGGCCTTTGTCCGGTTCTTCGGCGTCTTCGAACAGTTTGGCGTATTTGGGCAGATCATCGACCGACTTCAGATCGGGCGCCATCGGCTCGATCCCGCGTTCCTTATCGCCTTCGATCACATAACGCGGCACGAACCAGCCTTCGACCGCATCATCGAAATTCACCCCGATTTGGGTAACATTTCCGGCGGCCTCTGCCTTTTTCCATGCGTCTGCCACGTTATCGCGCCAGATTTCCATGACAACGTCGATGTCGCCTTTACCCGCACCGGTCAAAAGCGGAATCACATCACCGGGCAGGGCGTCGGTCTGGCAGCCATAACCCTTTTCAATGATAAAGCGCGCGACAGCATTGTGGAAAAGTGCGCTGTCATAATTCAGCCCGGCGAACATCACCGGGCGATCAATCTCGCAACTGGCATCTTGTGCCTGTGCGCTTGTGTGCGTGGAAAATGCAAGGCCAGCGGCCATAAGCATTGCGGCTCCGGTAGGCAGGATGTTCATCATTTTTCCCTTTGATTATCTTCTACGGTCCGGAAGCGCATCAAATGCAATGTCCGACGGTTGGATGCCGTCATTTCACCAGTGGTTGTTCATTTGGTCCCCTGACTGGACTTTGCCCCTGATACAGGTAGGTCAAAGTTTAACCTCGGGCCCAAAGATGACGCAACCCTGCTTGCCGACATTTGCCGGACTTGTGATGTGCCATGATGGGTTGCAGTCTAAAACGCTCCTCCTGACAACGATGTCAGGAGATGTCAGTGTATTTACGATTGCGGGGGTGGAATTTTGACCGGAAGTTCGTGAAACTTTCCTGTGGCATGTTTATGCTGCGCCAAACGCATTTTCGCCGGGGGCACCATGACGCATGACAGTCTGTTTGTTTTTGATATCGAAACCGTTCCCGATATCGATGTTCTGCCACAATTGACCGGCGAAACCGCACCTGATCCGGCAACAGGTCGCGAGATGCTCGAAAAATATCATCTTGATATCACCGATGGTCGAAACGGTTTCCCGCGCCAGCCGTTTCACAAGGTTGTCGCAATCAGTTTCCTGCGCGCCACGATCCAGCGCGACGGAAATCTTGAAACTTACGAGATCGAAGAACTGCGTTCCGGCGGCGATCTGACCAGCGAGGAAACGGACCTTGTGAATGGATTCTTTGCCTATTGCGGTAAACTTTATCCTAGGCTTGTCAGTTTCAATGGTCGTGGGTTCGATCTGCCGGTTTTGAAATATCGCGCGATGAAGCATGGGGTGAGTGCGCGGTGGTTACACCAATCCGCCAACAAGTGGGAAAATTATACGTCGCGTTATGCGCCAAACTGGCATTGTGACCTTGCCGAAGTTCTTTCCGACTATGGTGCATCCGCAAGAACCAAAATGAACGAGGTCTGTGCCGCCCTTGATCTTCCGGGCAAGACCGGCGTTGATGGTAGCAAAGTTTCGGACATGTATGACAATGGCGAGATTGAAGGCATTCGTCGTTACTGCGAAACGGATGTTCTCAACACCTATCTTCTTTATCTTCGCTATGTTCTCCACACCGGATTAAGCGATCATGACGGTTATAATCACGCCATCAATCTGACCGTCGCATGGCTTGAGGAGCGGGCAGGGGATATCCCGGCTTATCAGGAATTCCTCGACGCCTGGCGGGCTTCAAGCGCCGGATCATTCAATCTGCTTTAAGATATCCCGGTTTCGGTAAAGTGAAACGTTTCACACCTACGGGATCGTTTTGTGTGATCTGTATTGAATTGCGAATCATTTGCGATTAGTGCTGATGTCTGGTTGCAAGTGACTTGCAAACGCATGTCGTGGTGAAAAGATTTCAAGGGAAACGTTTCGATGGATATCAGGAGAATCATCTGTGGCACGGTGTTGGGTGCTGCCGCCGTTACGGCTTCGGCCGCCTCTGCGCAGGAAGTGAATGTCTACTCCCTGCGCCAGCCTTTCCTTGTTGAGCCCCTGTTCGAGAGCTTCACCAAGGAAACCGGAGTTAAGGTCAATGTGATCTTCGCGGAAAAAGGTCTGGTTGAGCGGATCAAGCAGGAAGGTGCAAACAGCCCGGCGGATGTCCTGATGACCGTCGATATCAGCCGGATCAAGGAAGCCGTCGATGCCGGTGTCACCGACGCCGTCAATAGTGATGTTCTGGAAGCAAATATTCCGGCCCACTTGCGCGATGAAAACGATCAGTGGTTCGCGCTGACCCAGCGTGGTCGCGCTCTTTATGCATCGAAAGACCGTGTGACCGAGGGCGAAATTGCCACATACGAAGATCTTGCCGATCCGAAATGGAAGGGCCGCGTTTGTACCCGTTCTGGTACGCATGATTACAATATCGCGCTGGTTTCTTCGATGATTGCGCATCACGGCACAGAAGAAGCCAAAACATGGCTCGAAGGGTTGAAAGCAAACCTTGCACGCAAGCCACAGGGCAATGATCGTGGTCAGGTCAAGGCGATCAAGGAAGGCGAATGCGATGTCGCGATTGCCAATACCTATTACTACGGCAAGATGCTTGATGACCCGGAACAGCGCGCATGGGCGGAATCGGTAAATATTATCTTCCCCAATCAGAATGACCGCGGCATGTCGATGAACATTTCCGGCATGACCCTGATCAAAGGTGCGCCGAACAAGGAAAACGCCGTCAAGTTGATGGAATTCCTTTCGGGTGACGAGGCACAGAAAATCTATGCCGAAGTGAATTACGAATATCCGGTCAAGCCGGGTGTTGAATGGTCCGACTATGTGAAGTCGTGGGGCACGTTCAAGGCTGATGAGCTGCCGTTGTCTGAAATTGCGCGTCTGCGTACGGATGCCGTACGCATGATCGATGAAGTGGGATACAACGAATAAACGAATTTTCGTTTTTCGAATCATTCCGGAAAGGGGCGGTAACCATTACCGTCCCTTTTTTTATGTCTGTAAACCCGGCAATTCCGCGGCGCAAACCGACATGGACAAGGCGGTTATGTTCTATTGGCTCTTGCAAAACAGGGTAGCAGCCCTTTAATTTCCCCGGCAGCGAGTACAAATCATTCTTACTTGCCCCATCGCTTTGCGACCATTTCAGGAGATTCAAGATGACTTCACTGCGCAACAAGGTCTTTGGCATTATGGGCGCGGTGGTCGGATTGACGGCATTTCATGCGAATGCTGCCGAGGAGGTGAATGTATATTCGCTTCGCCAGCCTTTCCTGATTGAACCGATGTTCAAACAATTCACTCAGGAAACCGGCATCCGGGTCAATACGCTGTTTTCGCAAAGCGGTCTGGTCGAACGTATCAAACATGAGGGCCGCAACAGTCCGGCTGATCTTTTGCTGACGGTTGATATCGGGCGCATCCAGGATGCTGTTGATGCCGATATCGCAACACCGCTTCAAAGCGATGTGATCGATGCCAATATCCCCGAACAATTCCGAGATCAGGACCATCTGTGGGTTGGTCTGACCACTCGTGCACGTGTTCTTTATACGTCGCTTGATCGTGTGAAGCCCGACGCCATTTCGACATACGAAGAACTTGCCGATCCGGAATGGAAGGGGCGCATTTGTGTCCGTTCTGGAATGCATGTTTACAATATCGCACTGGTGGCCTCGATGATTGCCCATCATGGCGAGGAATACACAAAAACCTGGCTTCAGGGACTGAAAGACAATCTTGCGCGCAAACCGCAAGGGGCTGATATCGACCAGATCGAGGCCGTATCGCAGGGTGTTTGTGATCTGGCAATCGGCAATTCCTATTATTACGGCAAGATGCTTGATGATCCGAACAAAGCCGATGCCGCCAAGGATGTCCGGATTGTTTTCCCCAATCAGGGTGACCGCGGTACGCATGTGAATATTTCGGGTGTTGCGCTGATCAAGAATGCACCCAACAAGGAAAATGCGATCAAGCTGGTCGAATTCCTATCGGGGGACGAAGCGCAGCATATGTATGCTGACGTCAATTTTGAATACCCGGTCAAGCCGGGGGTGGCATGGTCGGAAATGGTCCGTTCCTGGGGAACTTTCAAATCCGACACGCTGCCGCTTAACGAAGTTGCCAACAATCGTGGCGCCGCCATTCGTCTGATCGACGAAGTCGGCTTTAACGAATAGGGCATTCTTCGCGTGAACAATTCCTGTCAGACCAAAGATGATCGCGATATCCGGCCGTCGGCCGTGACCGAAACGCTTGATCCGTTGCGCGAACGGTCACTTGGAACCTCGATGCGATGGTTGCCGCGCGGCCAATCAGGTCTTTGGTTGGCCGGGGCGTTCATTATAGCGCTTCTTGTGGCGACGCCGTTGATTGCGGTTGTCTATCTGGCACTGTTCCCTACCGAAAATATCTGGCCGCATCTGGCATCAACCATGTTGCCCCGATACCTTAAAAACACAGGCATTCTGATGCTGGGCGTCGGTGTTGGTGTAACATTGATCGGTGTGTCGGCGGCATGGGTCGTAACGATGTGCCGCCTGCCGGGCAAACGGTTCTTTGAATGGGCAATGCTGCTGCCGATGGCGGTTCCGGCCTACATCGTTGCTTATGTTTATACCGATCTGCTGGAATATGCCGGGCCGTTTCAGCGTCTGTTGCGCGAAATTTTTGGCTGGCAATCGGCGCGCGATTACTGGTTCCCCGATATCCGGACCAAGGGCGGGGCAATTCTGGTGCTCAGCCTGACGCTGTATCCTTATGTTTACATGCTGGCCCGGGCTGCCTTTTTGGCGCAATCGGTCTGTGTCCTTGAAGCTGCGCGCGTTCTTGGGCGTTCGGCGTGGAATTCGTTTGTGACCGTTGCCTTGCCATTGGCGCGGCCTGCCATCGTGGTTGGGGTGGTCATTGCGTTGATGGAAACGCTGAATGATTTCGGCACCATCGATTTCTTTGCGGTTCATACCCTGACCGCCGGTATTTTCAATGTCTGGCTTGGTATGGGAAATGCCGGTGGGGCGGCGCAGATTGCGCTGACCATGCTTGCGGTTGTGATTGTCCTGATCGTGGCCGAACGCTATTCGCGTCGTCGCCAGCGATTCCACGACACAACCAATCGTTTTCAGGAATTACCGGGCTACGAGCTTGGCCCGGTCGCCAAGTTCTTTGCACTTGCGGTTTGTGTTCTGCCGATTGTGCTGGGTTTCGTGATCCCGTCGCTGGTGCTGATCTATTATTCCGTTGGCTATTTTGACCAAAGCTGGACATCGGACTTCTTTGAATATGCGGGCAACAGCCTTCTGGTTGCGGGTCTTGCAACCTTTGTTGCGGTCGGATGTGCTGTGTTTCTGGGATATGCCCTGCGGCTTTTCCCGCAGCCGCTTTTGCGGTTCTGCATCCGCATGGCGTCGGTTGGCTATGCCGTGCCGGGGGCAGTTCTTGCAATCGGGGTTCTGATTCCATTCGCAAGGTTTGATAATGCGGTTGACGCCGTGATGCGCGAAACATTCGGGATTTCAACCGGTCTGCTTCTTAGCGGTACGGTCTTTGCCATCGTGTTTGCCTATGCCGTGCGGTTTATGGCTGTTTCTTATGGTTCGATCGAGGCCGCCCTTGGCAAGGTCCGGCCAAGTATGGATGACGCCGCCCGGACATTGGGGGAAAGCCCGTGGGGCACGTTGAAACGTATTCATTTCCCGATGGTGCGTGGCGGTATTCTTGCCGCCGCGGTTCTGGTCTTTGTTGATGCGATGAAAGAACTTCCGGCGACACTGATCCTGCGACCGTTCAATTTTGAAACGCTAGCAACGCATGTCTATCAGTTTGCCAAGGACGAAATGATCGAGCAGGCAGCCCTTGGTGCCTTGACCATCGTCATTGTCGGCGTCGTGCCGGTGGTTATGCTCAGCCGTGCAATTTCTCGGTCCCGCCCCGGGCATGGCAGTGCATCTTCGCGCCATTGACGTTCCTGTTCCGGCGGACCACTATCGCTGCTATATGATCCCGATAAATTCGACAGGCTGCCGATGACCACGTCGCAAAACAATCCTGCCAAGACCGACCTTTGCCATCAACCGGGCCTGACCCGGTTGGAAGATGCACTGCGTATTGCGTTTAACGATGTGGCTGTTCGCGCCCCGGTGATTGAGGCACCACTTTCTGATTGTTATGGCGCAATCCTGCGCAAGGATATCGTTGCCAGGGTCGATGTTCCGTCTGCAGATAATTCGGCGATGGACGGATATGCATTTTGTCATGCCGATTTGCAGGAATTTGTCGGGGCGTCGGATGCACAAATCATTGTGGGCGGCGTATCACTGGCAGGTCATCCTTTTGCCAGAGAAATCCCGCGCGGGCAGGCAATCCGCATTGCGACCGGGGCCTCCATTCCTGATGGTGCGGATTGCATCATCATTCAGGAAAATATCACGGCCAATGCCGATGAAACGCTTTTGACCATCCCGCAGGACGTGATCGCCAAGACCCGTCTGCATCAACATATCCGTCGGCGCGGTGAAGATGTTGCAACTGGTATGGTTGTCCTGCCAGCCGGTAAACGTCTGCGCCCACAGGATATCGCAGTCGCGGCCGGGCAGGGGTATCAGTCCCTGCCGGTTTCCAGGCCATTATCAGTTGCCGTTTTCTCGACCGGGGATGAACTGGCAAGGCCGGGCGATCCACTTCCAGCCGGTGGCGTCTACGATTCCAACCGGTTTGCCATGATCGGTATGCTGCGCGCTTGCGGGTGCAGGGTAACCGATCTCGGTCTTCTGGCTGATGATTTCGACGTTCTGAAAACGGCCTTGAAGGATGCGGCTCAAACCCATGATGTCATCATGACGTCGGGTGGGGTTTCGGTTGGCAAGGCCGATCTGCTTAAACCCGTCGTGGATAGCCTTGGCGAAATTCAGGCGTGGAAACTGGCAATCAAACCCGGAAAGCCCTTGATGCGAGGCCGTATCGGGGATTGTGTGGTTATTGGTTTGCCTGGCAATCCTGTTTCGGTGATGGTGTCAGGCCTGCTTTATGCCGTGCCATTGCTTTTGCATATGATGGGGGCTGCTGATCAGGTTTGTGCCCCCGTGCGATTGCCCGCAACTGCCGGATTTGATTTCAGGCGAGGTACCGGGCGTCGTGAATGGTTGCGTGCCCGTCTTGTTCAGGATGATGATGGTCAATGGGTTGCCATGCCTTATCATTCGGCAAGTTCCGGTATGTTATCCTCGATGGTGTGGGCAGAAGGCATGATTGAAATCGCCGAGGATTGCGGACAGGTTAAAAAGGGTGATCGCGTGCTTTATTTGCCCTTCGGTGGTTTGCAGGCGTTTTAAAAACTGATCCAGACCATGGATTTGCTGCCTTTTTTCGCAGATGTATAACAAAACAAAGGATTAAGGGTGGAAAGCATATGACTGTATCAGTTACTTTTTGCGGGGCTGCGGGTGGCGTTACCGGTTCGTGTTATCTGCTGCGTACCGACGGTGGCGATATCATTGTCGATTGCGGCATGTTTCAGGGCAGCAAGACGGTTCGCGAACTGAACTATGGAGCTTTCCCGTTCAAGGCTGCGGATATTCGTGGCGTGCTTCTGACCCATGCGCATATTGATCATTCCGGGTTGCTTCCCAAACTGGTGAAGGCCGGTTTTAACGGGCCGATCTACGCGACCGAACCCACCTGCGATCTTCTGACCTACATGCTGCCTGATTCCGGCTATATTCAGGAAACCGAGGTCGAACGTCTTAATCGCCGCAATGTCCGGCGTGGCCGCCCGGAAGTCACCCCGATCTATACCCGCGAAGACGCGGAAAAGACCCTCAAACGTTTGCAGCCTGTCGACTATCATGAGTGGCGCGAAGTTTTACCGGGTTTGCGGGCACGCTACTGGGATGCAGGGCATCTTTTGGGATCGGCCTCGATCGAGGTCGAAGTGGATGACGAGGCACCGGACGGCGAACCGCGCACCTTGCGGTTGCTGTTTTCAGGTGATATCGGCACGGGAGAGGCTGTGTTTAACGATGCCCCCGAAGGCCCGAAAAACATCGATTATCTGTTTGTTGAATCGACCTATGGTGATCGTAACCGTCCTGAAGTCAGTGACGCTGAACGTCGTGAAATGCTTGCCATGGAAGTTCGCGCTGCCATTCAGGCTGGCGGTAACCTTGTCATACCAAGCTTTGCTGTTGCCCGAACGCAGGAATTGCTGGTTGATCTGGCAACCCTGTTTAACCGTGGAAAGCTGCCCAAGGCGGATGTTTTCGTCGATAGCCCGCTGGCTCAGCGCGCGACCGAGGTTTTTGCCAAACATCTGTCTCATGACGATGCTCGTGGCTTGGCGCATCCCAATTTCCATATGGTGCCCGATGCCGAAGCCAGCATGCAACTGGCACGGGTTAAAAGTGGGGCGATCATTCTATCGGCAAGCGGCATGTGCGATGCCGGGCGTATTCGGTATCATCTGAAAAACAATCTGTGGCGTCCTGAATCTACGGTGTTGATGGTTGGTTTCCAGGCTGCCGGCTCGCTTGGTCGTGTGTTGCAGGGCGGGGCCAAACATGTCCGCATTCACGGTGACGAGATTGATGTCCGTGCCCGGATCAGAACGCTTGATATCTATTCCGGTCATGCCGATCAGGACATGCTTCTGCGCTGGACAAAAGAACGTATGCCGGTATCGCGGCGTATTTTCCTGACCCATGGTGAAGATGGCGCACGTGCCGGTTTGCAGCAGGCGATGATTAATGCCGGTATCGAAGAAAGCAAAATCGCCCTTCCGATGCTTGATGACACCGTTATGCTCAAACGCGGGCAGGCAAAACAGGCCGAATTCAAACCGCGCCTGCCGGCTGGCGAAATGTCCCGGGACGACTGGCATAACCGCTATGCCCATAGTGTTACAGAGCTTTCGGAAAAACTTCGCGCACTCGACAGCAACGAAAAACGCGAGGCCCTGCTCGAAAAAGTCTTGCAAGATATCGCATCGGCATGAGAGCAATAGCCCGATGGCAGGTTTTAAGTACCGTAAAATACGGAAATACTTGCCAACGGGCGATATCGTGTCACCCTATATCGGGTTGAGAAGGTATCGAAGGACACTACGAGAGCGGGCGGATATATGTCGATCGTGGGGAATACCGGCTATCGTGTTCTGATCTATAGCCACGATACATTCGGCTTGGGCCATCTGCGCCGCTGCCGAACCATTGCGCATGCGCTTGTTTCGCGTCGGGACGATGTATCTGTGCTGATCCTTTCTGGATCGCCGATCATTGGCAGTTTCGAATTTCGTTCACGAGTCGACTTTGTGCGAATTCCGGGCGTGATCAAGCTCTCGAATGGTGAATACACGTCACTTAACCTGAATATTGATGTCGATCAGACCCTGGCGATGCGTGAATCCATCATTCAGCATACCGCTGACGTGTTTAACCCTGATCTGTTCATCGTCGACAAGGAGCCGCTTGGTTTGCGCGGGGAAGTTGAATCGACACTTCAAATGCTTCGCCATCGCCGCACGCGCCTTGTCATGGGCTTGCGCGATGTGATGGATGACCCGGTTAATCTGCGCGAAGAATGGGACCGCAAAAAATGCGTTCCGGCCCTTGCCGATCTTTACGATGAAATCTGGGTCTATGGCCTCAAGGATATCTGCAATCCGCTTGAAGGTATTGATTTGCCTCCGGGTGTCGAAGAAAAAATGACCTATACCGGCTATCTGCCGCGTACAGCCACCCGCAAACCAACCCCGGAACACGGCGCGCTTGGTCTTGAGGAACCCTATTACCTTGTCACCACCGGTGGCGGTGGAGATGGGGTTAATCTGGTCGATTGGGTTATCAGTGCCTATGAAGCCGATCCTGACATTCCGGTTCCGTCGCTTGTTGTGCTGGGCCCGTTCATGGCACCAAATGATCAGCAGGCGTTCATGGAACGCGCCGAAAAGATCGATAAGCTCTCGGTCATCACCTTTGATGCCAATGTTGAAATGTTGATGGATCGGTCCGCTGGCGTGATTGCGATGGGCGGATACAATACCTTCTGCGAAATTCTGTCTTTTGACAAACCCGCAATCATTGTGCCCCGAACCGTTCCGCGGCTTGAACAATATGTTCGTGCGTCGGCTGCCGAAAAGCTTGGTCTGGTCAAGATGCTGACCGAGGACGGTGGTCGTCCCCCGATGCAAATGGCCGAGGCCCTTCGCAGTCTGATTGATCAGCCAAAGCCGTCGCATGTGACCGTGCCAAACCTGATGGGCGGTCTTGATAGTGTTGGCGATCAGGTTGAACGCTGGCTGCCGCCGCAGCTTGCTGCCGAGTAAGATTTTCCGGGATAACAACAGATGTCATGCGACAAGCTTGCAATCGTGGTGAAAGGTTATCCACGATTGTCGGAAACCTTTATTGCCCAGGAAATACTTGGTATTCAGCAGGCAGGTATTCCTTATCGCATTGTATCCCTGCGTCATCCGACCGATAAAAAACGCCATCCGATCCACGAACGGATCATGGCTGAAATCGATTACCTGCCAGAATATGTTTATCAGGAACCGATGCGCGTGTTTCGCGGCTGGTTAAAGGCGCGCAAAATGCGGGGATATCGTCGGGCCAGAAACATCTGGTGGCAGGACTATCGCCGGGATCGCACGCCGAACCGTGCCCGTCGTTTCGCCCAGGCATTGGTAATGGCGGCGGAGCTGCCGAACGATATCACACGCATCTATGCGCATTTCCTGCACACCCCGGCATCGGTTGCGCGATATGCCGCGATCATTCGCGGTCTTCCATGGTGTTGTTCGGCGCATGCCAAGGATATCTACACCAGCGAAGATTGGGACATGCGTGAAAAGCTGGCTGATATGGATTGGCTGGTGACCTGCACGAAGGCAAATGTCGATCATCTGCAAAAGCTTGCCGATGATCCGGCCAAAGTGAATTTGCTTTATCATGGATTGGATTTTTCACGGTTCCCCGAAGAACTGCCCGATCGGTCCCCCCGTGACGGGCGTGATGACAATAACCGGGTGACAATCCTGTCGGTTGGTCGGCTGGTTGGCAAAAAGGGTTATGATGACCTTTTACGCGCCCTTGCTGACTTGCCAAAAGATCTGCATTGGCGGTTTGTCCATATTGGTGGCGGGAATGGCGATAAATATAAATCGCTCGCAGAGGACCTTGGAATTGCCGATAATTGCGATTGGCAAGGGCCGCGTGACCAGAAGGAAGTGATTGCAGCCTGTCAGTCTGCTGATCTGTTCGTGCTGGCAAGCCGGGTGGAAAAGGATGGTGATCGTGACGGATTGCCCAATGTCCTGATGGAAGCCCAGCTTTGCGGGCTTGCCGCGGTTTCGACCGCAATTTCAGCAATACCGGAACTGATCACGGATGGCCTGAATGGCAAACTTGTTCCCGAACGTGATCCAAAGTTACTGTCCCTGGCAATGGCGGAACTGATAAGTAATCCGACTTTGCGCGACCAGATGGGGCGCAAGGGCAATGAAATCGTCCGACGCGATTTTTCGTTCTATACCGGGATGAAAGAACTGGCGCGTCGATTTGGCGCTGATCGGGCTTTCGATAAAAGCACATTAGGCCAACCGGCGGCGGAGTAGGGGGACGGCAAACGTGCAGATCGCCTTTTATGCACCGTTAAAGCCGATTGATCATCCGACACCATCGGGGGATCGCCTGATGGCGCGCCTTCTGTGTGACGCGCTTTCGCAAGCCGGACATAAAGTTGATATCGCATCTCGTCTGCGCAGCAGGGTTGGCGATGGCAATATCCTGCGTCAGGCGCAAATTGCCGAACTGGCGTCAAAGCTGACCGCGCGGCTGTTGCGGCAGTATCAGAACGGCAAACGCAAACGCCCCGATATCTGGTTTACCTATCATCTCTATTACAAGGCCCCGGACTGGATTGGCCCGGTGATCGCGAATGTCCTTGGCATTCCCTATGTCGTGGCCGAGGCATCCTTTGCCCCCAAACGCGCAACCGGTCCCTGGGCGCAAAGCCATATAGCCGTTGAACATGCCTTGCGATGTGCCGGTGCGGTGTTTTCACTTAATCATGCGGATATGGAATGTCTTGCGCCAATATGCGGTCAGGATCGGCTGCATTATCTGCCACCCTTTACCCATACCGAAAACTGGCATGCTGCTGATCGCGGCCAAATTGATCCGGATAAACCGGTTCAGTTGGTAACAACCGCCATGATGCGACCGGGCGACAAGCTGAAATCTTACGAATTGCTGGCAAACGCACTCGGCAGGCTCAATGCGCGGAATGTGACGAACTGGCATCTGACGGTGATCGGCGATGGTCCCGCACGCGCGGATGTCGAGACAGCCTTTGAACTCCACGCAATCAAATACGATCAACTTGATTTCGCCGGTCTTTGCGATGCCGATCATACGCGCATTCTTTTGGCGCGATCTGACATGTTTGTATGGCCGGCGATCAACGAGGCCTATGGTATGGCAATACTTGAAGCACAGGCGGCAGCATTACCTGTTCTGGCAGGCGACTGTGGCGGTGTGTCGGGCATTGTAGCGGATGGCAAAACCGGATGGCTGGTGCCGGTTGGGGATGTTGATGCCTTTGCCGACAAACTAGCCGAATGCTTGGCATCGGATCGGTACAGCATATTGCGCGATATCGGGCAGTCGGCCGCGCAAAAAGCCGAACAGATGCACACCGTCACCGCCGCCGCCCAAAAGCTTGATGCTGTCCTGAGTGGCGTGATGGGAAGTCACATGAAACGGAAACAGGGATGAGAAACTTTCGTTTTGCCCTGTTGCGACATGGAATTACTGCGTGGAACACGGAAAAACGTATCCAGGGCCAAAGCGATATATCGTTGCTTCCCGAAACCATTGATGAGTATGGCCGCCTGCAATTACCGGAAAAATGGCGCAAAGTTCCTTGGCGTGTCAGTCCGCTGATCCGGACCATTCAAACAGCCGATAGCCTTTCGATTGAGGGTGTTTCACCTGACGAACATTGGATTGAAATGAACTGGGGGGATTGGGAAGGTAAAAAACTTTCCGACTTGCGCCGCCAACTCGGCCCCAGAATGCAGGAAAATGAAGACCGTGGTTGGGACTTCCGCCCGGAAGGCGGCGAAAGTCCTCGTGAAGTTCTTTCCCGGGTCGAAGCCGCCTTGGCCGGGCATCGTGACGGTGATTTTGGCGTCGTAACCCACAAGGGTGTTATTCGTGCGGTCTATGCTGCGGCAAGTGGCTGGGACATGATGGGAAAAATCCCTGACAGGCTTGATTGGAAAAGCATTCATGTCTTTTCATGGTCTTCCGATGACGGGCTTGGCGTCGTTGATCTTAATTGCCGTCTGCTTGAACGGGGCGGAACAACCTCATGACTGACATCCTGATATATGTTCAGCATTTGCTTGGTATCGGACATGTGCGCCGTATCGCCCTGATCAATGCGGAACTGAAAAATCTCGGCATCAAGACAACCGTTGTCACCGGTGGCATCCCCGATGCCGCACTCGATTTCGGAAGCGATAATGTGATCCAGCTGCCGCCTTGCCGAACCGCCGATAGCGGTTTTTCCGGATTGGTCGACGCGGCGGGAAATCCGGTCAATGAGGCATGGAGGCAGGCGCGAAAACAGGCATTGCTTGATGCGTTCAAATCCGCGGCACCCAAGCTTTTGATGATCGAAATGTTCCCGTTTGGCCGCCGGGCCTTCCGGTTCGAATTACTGCCGCTGCTGGAACGGGCTGGGCAGGCGGGGATTCCCCGTATCTGTTCCGTTCGTGACCTTCTGGTTCGCAAATCTGACCCGTCAAAAGAAGTCTGGATGCGCGATATTGCGCGCAGTCATTTTGACCACGTGCTGGTTCACGGTGATCCGATGCTTTTTGGTTTCGGGCGTAGCTTTCCGTTTGCCAGCGATATTGCTGATATGATCGAATATACTGGTTATGTTGCGCCCAAAGCTGAGTTCGTGGGCGGCGAACGACAAGGTGTTCTTGTTTCTGCTGGCGGTGGTGCGGTCGGGGCTGCGCTGATTGAAGCTGCAATTACTGCGCGTCCGCTTTCAAGCCGGTTTGCCGATCAGCCATGGGATATTGTCACGGGGCCGCATTTCCCGACCAACACATTCCATCGCCTTGCGCAAAACCTGCCGACCGGGGTCACGTTGCATCGCTTTTTGCCTGATTTCCGCGCACGGATGGCACATGCCTGTGTTTCCGTCTCGCAGGCAGGTTATAATACCTTGATGGATGTTCTGGCGACGGGGACCGCGTCGGTAATGGTTCCATTCGCCGATGGCGGTGAAAGCGAACAAAGTGAGCGCGCTGCTATTTTAGCAGGAAAGAAAGTACTGTCGTTGCTTGATCCCGATGATTTAAGTCCACAATCCTTGGCAAATCAAATAGATCGGGCGAAAAATCCTGTTAAATTAGATATATCTCTGGACGGGGCAGGGATAACTGCGGCTAAACTCGCAGAAAGAATAAGAGGGAAGGCATGAGTAGCTGGGATCAACTTCGCGCAGAGCTGGATCTGTGGCAGTCCGAAGAATGGATTGCCACGATGTGGTGGCGCGACGATGACGCAGTTGCCGTTACATCGGCACTTGAAACGTTGCTTGCCTTCGAACAGGATTATCGCGTTCCCTTGGCCCTTGCGGTGATTCCGGCTGATCTTGAACATGATCTGGTGCTGCGTCTGGCAGAAACACTTGATACCCGTGTTTTCCAGCATGGCTGGTCCCATACCAATCATATGCCTGCTGGCCGAAAAAAGCAGGAACTCGACGATGTTCGCGATATTGGTACGGTCGTTGCCGATATCCGCCGCGGCTTTGATATCCTGTCATCCCAGTTTGGCAATCGTTTCCTGCCGGTGATGGTGCCGCCATGGAACCGCATTGCCGATGACGTCATGCGGGCTTTGCCATCGCTTGGCCTGCGCGGCATCAGCACGTTTAATGCGAGACCGGATGCATATCCCGTTTCCGGCCTTCTGATGGTCAATACCCATGTTGATGTTATTGACTGGCGCGGTACCCGTGGGTTTGCGGGCGAAGACCAATGCATTACGGCGATGATTGCGCATTTGTCGGCCCGCCGAACCGGGCTGGTTGACGCCGCCGAGCCCACAGGGCTTCTGACGCATCATCTGGTTCATGACGACGCCACAACACGATTTCTTGAAAACCTGTTTTCGTTTGAGCACGCAGCGCTCAAATGGTTGCGAATTCCCGGAGTTTTCCCATGGCAATAAGCCCTATCGAAGAAACCGGCGGTGTCGAAACAGTCGATCCGGTCAAGCCTGCCGGTGTGCGTGATCGTGATGTTCAGATCATGGGATATCCGCCGCGGCTTATGGCACCTGATATGGCGAAATCGGTTGCCGGATTGCTGATTTGCGGTGTCATTGCCCTGATTCCCGAAATGCTGCCGATTATTCAGTGGACGGCAGCCGGGCTGGCGCTTTTGTTCATTCTTTATTTTGCCCGCACATTAATGCGGTTTCAGTCAAAGATTTATGTTTCGGAATATGGTATCCGGATCAGCAACTTGCGCGGCGGAACCGCATTTGCGTGGTCGGAACTTTCCAAATTCCGTTTGCGTTATTTCTCTACCCGTCGCGATGGCAGGAAAGGCTGGTTTGAACTGACCCTCCAGGCCGGGGATGCGAAAATCGTCACAGAATCAACATTGGACGGTTTTGATGATCTGCTTGAAATTGCGCGGGATTGGGCCAAAGATAACCAGTTACTGGTCGACGATATAACAAGAACCAATCTGATGCGTATGGACGAGGCCGAAACAATGGTCCAGGCAGCCGCATCAAGTCGGGCAGGCGGCATTGGCGAGGGAAGATGACCGATATTCTGCGTATCCGCGATTTGAAAGTCGAATTCGTTTTGCCGCATATGCGGGTCAAGGCGGTCGAAAATGTCAGTTTTCGCATTGGTGCGCAGGAAACCGTCGCCCTTGTCGGAGAATCCGGTTCTGGCAAAACCACCATTTCACAGGCGATCATGGGGTTGTTGCCCAAATCGGCACAGATCACCAACGGATCAATTGTTTTTGCCGATCCGAAAAAGCCGGGAACCCGCGTTGATATCGCGATGCTGGATCGCTCGGGTGCTGAAATGCGTTCCATTCGCGGTGGCCGTATTTCCATGATTTTTCAGGAGCCGATGAGCTCCCTATCACCTCTTCATACCATCGGTGATCAGATTTGCGAGGCCGTGCGCCTCCATCGCAAGGTCGGCTCCAGCGAGGCCAAAGAGCTTGCCAGTGACATGCTGGGACTTGTCGGTTTTCCCAATCCAAAAAGATCCTTAAAGACATATCCGTTCGAGCTTTCAGGTGGTTTGCGCCAACGTGCGATGATTGCCATGGCAATGGTTTGCCGGCCGGCACTGCTGGTTGCGGACGAACCGACAACGGCACTTGATGTGACGATACAGGCCCAGACACTTCGTTTGATCAAGGATATGCAGGCCGAATTGCAAATGTCCGTACTGCTGATCACCCATGATCTTGGGGTGGTGGCCAACATGGCGGACCGCATGGTCGTGGTTTATGATGGCCGTGTTGTCGAAAGCGGTCTGACCCATGATGTGTTCGTCAATCCCGGTCACCTCTATACACAGTCGTTGCTGGCTGCGGTTCCGCATTTCGATATGGGACCTGACGAACGTTTGCGTCCCCTGCGTGAAATCAAGCCGAAGGTCGATAGTCTGCTGACTTTTTGCGGCGACAAAGACACATCTGAGCAAGGCGGGGATGTTCCACCGTCGCTGGCATTGCATCCGACAATGGCAAGCGAGCCGGTTCTGGCTGTGCGCCACCTTTACAAAAGTTTTGCGGTGCGCAAAGGCAACTGGCTAAAGACCGAGGAACAAGAAATTGCCGCTGTGGCGGATGTGTCTCTGACGGTTAATCGCGGCGAATGTGTCGGTCTGGTTGGCGAAAGTGGATGTGGCAAAACCACGCTTTCCAAACTGATCATGCGGGCGATGGCACCCGATAGCGGATCGATCCTGTTCCGGGGGGAAAGTGGTCAGATGACCGAATTGACCGGCTTGAACGAAGATCAGCTCAACCCGTATCGCAAACGTATCCAGTTCGTTTTCCAGGACCCGTTCGGGTCCCTTAATCCACGGATGACCGTGCAGGACATAATTACCGAACCGTTGATTATTCATGGTATCGGTGATGCATCCTACCGTAAGAAAATGGTGCTGGAACTGATGGAACTGGTCGGGCTTGATCCCCGGTTCCTGAACCGGTATCCGCACAGCTTTTCGGGCGGCCAGCGCCAGCGTATCGGCATTGCACGCGCGCTGACGCTTAAACCCGACCTTCTGATTTTTGATGAACCGACATCGGCACTTGATGTATCGGTTCAGGCGCAAATTTTAAACCTTCTCAAAGATTTGCAGCGTGAACTTAAACTGACATACCTGTTTATTTCGCACAATCTGGCGGTGGTTGACTATATTGCGGACCGGATTGCTGTGATGTGTGCGGGGCGTATTGTTGAATCCGCACCACGCGAACAATTGTTCAGAAATCCGGTCCATCCCTATACCCAGGCATTGCTTAACGCCGTACCCTTTGCCGATCTGGATCATCTTCTGGATTTCACCAAGATTGTCGACGGCAAGGCTTCCGACCCGCGCCGCTGGCCTGCACCCTTTACCATTGATGCCCAATCTGATCCGCGGATGGTGCAGTTTGCCGAGGATCACTTTGTTCGTGCCGCACGTGCCGATTATCAGGAGATGGCCATATGAAGCAGACTATCGTTCCTGCGTTTTCTGCGGGTTGGTTTAACAAATCGCGCATGGCGTTCGTATGTGTGGGGTTCTCGGCGGCGATGTTTGCGGGGATGATATCGGCGGTCGACCCGGCAAAGGCTGAAATTCCGTATTTCGAGGATGCCGTATCAAAGGGGGAACTTCCCCCGATGGCGGCACGTCTGCCTGAACATCCCAAGGTCATCGACTTCACTGCCGAGAATAAGGAAATCGGCAAATATGGCGGTGATCTGGTGACCATCATGGGCCGTTCGCGCGATATTCGCATGGCGGTGGTTTATGGCTATGCCCGGCTGATCGGATATGACGAAAACCTGAACCTGCAACCCGATATTCTCGAAAGCCTTGATGTCAACGATACCGGTAATGTATTCACCCTGCATCTTCGCAAAGGCCATAAATGGTCCGATGGTGAACCCTTTACCGCCGAGGATTTCCGCTATTTCTGGGAAGACGTCGTCAATAACGATGAACTGTTTCCGGTCGGTCCGCCGCGTTTCCTGTTTGTTGGCGATGAACCGGCAACATTCGAGATTCTCGACGAATATACCGTTCGTTACAGTTGGTCCAAACCCAACCCGTTTTTCGTAACGGAACTGGCAGCAACCCGGCCGCCCTTCATTTATCGGCCTGCACATTATCTGAAACAGTTTCACGCAAAATATCGCGATGCGGCCGAGCTGGATGCGATTGTCAAAGAACGGGGCTTACGCAGTTGGGCGGTGCTTCATACAGATAAGGACCGTCCTTACCGGCTTGAAAATGTCGAACGTCCATCTCTGGAACCATGGCTGATCCGAACCGAAGAACCGTCTGATCGCTTCATCTTTGAACGTAACCCGTACTATCATCGCGTTGATCCGGATGGTAATCAGCTGCCTTATATTGATCGGATGATCTTCAATATCTCGAATGCCAAACTGGTTCCGGCCAAGGTCGGCGCGGGCGAGGTTGATCTGCAAAGCCGGATTCTGTCCTTGCAGGATTACACCTTCCTTAAACAGTCCGAGCCGCAGCAAAACTTCAAGGTGAACCTTTGGGATGTCGGTTACGGTGCCTATGCGGCACTTTATCCGAACCTGACCTGTTCTGATCCGGTCTGGCGGAAATTATTGCGCGATGTGAAATTCCGCCGGGCATTGTCGCTTGCCATCAACCGAACAGAGATCAACCGGGTGATGTTCTTTGGTCTGGCGGCACCGACCAACAATACGGTCCTGCCCAAAAGCCCGCTTTTCAAACAGGAATACCGCGACAGCTATATTGAGTTCGATGTCAAGAAGGCCAATGCGCTGCTTGATGAAATGGGCCTGACCAAGCGCAATGGCGATGGCATTCGTTTGATGCCCGATGGTCGACCGCTTGAAATCATTGTCGAAACCATGGGCGAAAACCCCGAACATGACGACATGCTTGAACTGATCGGGGATAGCTGGAAACAGATCGGTGTAAAGCTGTTCGTCAAGGGATTGCAGCGCGAAGTTCTGCGCAATCGGGCCTATAGCGGCGAAACCATCATGTCGATCTTTAATGGTGTCGATAGCGGCCTTGCAACGCCGGGTACAGTTCCGGCGGAATTCGTTCCGATCCAGCAGGACAGCCTGCAATGGCCGAAATGGGGACAGTATTTCCAGACCAATGGCGAGGCGGGCGAAGCACCGGATATGCCCGCCGCCAAGGAACTCATGGACCTTTATGGTAAATGGGCCAATGGCAATGACGCAGCCCGAAAGGACGCATGGCAGCGTATTCTCGATATCAACGCGGAAAACATGTTCTCGATCGGTCTGATCGGTAATGTGCCGCAGCCGGTCGTGGTTCGCAACGATCTGCGCAACGTGCCGGAAAAGGGCATACATAGCTGGGAACCAGGTGCATTCTTTGGCATTTACCGTCCCGATACATTCTGGTGGGACCGTTGATCGCAATGATCTGAAAACGAACGCATCATTCCGGACAGGGAAACCGGAGCCGATGCGACAGGGGGAGCTTAACCGCCGATGCTGACTTTCTTGGCAAGACGGCTTTTTGTCATGATGCCCACGCTGTTTTTCATCAGCGTGCTGGTGTTTATTATCATTCAATTGCCGCCGGGCGACTTCCTGTCCACCTATCTGAATGAATTGCAGGCGCAGGGCGAGGCGGTCGATCCTGCCAAAATTGCTTTCCTCAAACAGCAATACGGTCTTGATCAACCGCTCTGGCAGCAATATTTCGATTGGGCGTGGGGTCTGTTGCACGGCGATCTTGGTTTCTCGTTCGAATATAACCTGCCGGTTACCGAGGTGGTCGGGGATCGTCTATGGTTATCGGTCGTTCTGAATTTCAGCACGGTTCTGTTCATCTATGTCGTCAGCTTCCCAATCGGGATTTATTCTGCAACCCGCCAATATAGCTGGGGCGACTACGGCTTTACCTTGCTCGGTTTCCTCGGCCTTGCCATGCCGAACTTCCTGTTTGCGCTGATCCTGCTTTATTACGCCAATGTTGTGTTTGGGACTTCCATCGGTGGTCTGATGGACCCGGAATTCATCAATCAGGGTTGGTCTTTTGCCAAGATCATGTCGGTTGCCGAACATCTTTGGGCGCCGGTGCTGGTGATCGGGACATCCGGGACCGCGTCGATGATCCGGCGCCTGCGTGCCAATCTTCTTGATGAACTCGGCAAACAATATGTTGTCACGGCCCATGCCAAGGGCCTGTCGCCAACGCGCGTTTTGTTCAAATACCCGCTGCGCATGGCATTGAATCCGTTTATCGCCGATATTGGCAATATCCTGCCTCAGGTCGTATCGGGTTCTGTTCTGGTATCTGTTGTGATGTCGCTGCCAACAACCGGGCCGATGTTGCTTGCCGCCCTGCAAAGTCAGGACATGTATCTGGCCGGGTCGTTCCTGATGTTTCTGGCATTGCTGACGGTGATCGGCATGTTTGTGTCCGATCTGCTTCTTGCATGGCTTGATCCCCGAATTCGTCTGCAAGGAGGGGTATCGCAATGAGCCGCAGCGACGACAAACGTAACGAACATTTCGTTGATACCGCGCCCTTCGATCCCTGGGATCGTGAGGAACTGACACCCGCGCAGGAAAAATACTATCTCGCATCGCAGTGGAAGCTGATCTGGTGGCGGCTTAAACGCCATCGGCTGGCGTATGTTTCGCTGATCATTCTGGCGATCATGTATGCATCCGTTTTCATTGTCGAAATCCTGGCACCCTATGCACAGGAAACCCGGAATTCCGAATACATCCATCATCAACCGCAAGCGATCCACCTGTTCCATGACGGGAAATTCGTCGGGCCGTTTACGTATGGCACCGATTTCTCGATTGACATGGAAACGCTGAAACCGATCTATACGCCAAGCGACAGCCGTGTTGAAAAAATCCGCTTCTTCTGTTCCGGCGATCCCTATGAATTCTGGGGCCTGTTCGAGGCCGATTTTCATGTCATGTGCCCGGCCGAGGACGGAACCCTGTTCTTGTTGGGGACGGATCGTCTGGGCCGCGATATGTTGTCGCGCATGATTTACGGCGCGCGTGTGTCGCTGACCATCGGCTTGGTCGGTATTGCCGTAAGCTTCATTCTGGGCATCCTGATCGGCGGGGCGGCGGGATATTACGGCGGCTGGGTCGATGCAAGCGCGCAGCGCCTGATCGAAGTCATCCGCTCGATGCCGGAAATTCCGTTATGGATGGCACTTTCAGCAGCATTGCCGGTGACCTGGAGCCCGGTTTTGATCTATTTCGGGATCACGATCATTCTGGGCCTGATCGACTGGACGGGACTTGCCCGCGCGGTACGTTCGAAACTTCTGGCACTGCGTGAAGAAGACTATGCCCTTGCCGCCCGTCTGATGGGGGCCAAGCCAAAACGCATCATTGCCCGTCATCTGCTGCCAAACTTTGCCAGTCACCTGATCGCGTCGGTAACCCTCTCGATCCCGAACATGATCCTTGGCGAAACCGCACTCAGTTTCCTTGGTCTTGGCCTCAGGGCACCTGTCACCAGTTGGGGCGTGCTGTTAAACGAGGCCCAGAACATCAACGCCGTTGCTGTCTATCCATGGCTGATGTTGCCGGTGGTGCCGGTGGTGATCGTTGTTCTGGCGTTCAACTTCCTTGGCGATGGCCTGCGCGATGCGGCCGATCCCTACAAGAATTAACTGTGCAGCCCGCCATCTACTGGCGGGCTGTTCTGTTTTAATGCACAATCGGTTTTGATCGCAGTTGCGCCATCGAGGGCACCATCGCAATCACCGAAAGTGCGAGTCCGAAACCACAAACCGCAGGCCAACTGCCCAGTCCCCATGCATAGGTCGCCCCGGCCGAGCCGAATGAACCGCCAAGGAACATACCGGTCATATAAACGGTGTTGATCCGGCCGCGGGCCTCTGGCAGCAGGCCGAAGATCACATGCTGATTGGAAATCATCGCACTTTGCACGCCGAAATCCAGAATGATCACCCCGACGATCAACCCTGCAAGAGCTGTCCAAAGCCCGAATGCCAGCCACGAAATCACGCAAATGATGACACCTGCGGCAATGACGCGCGCAGGACCATATCGGTCTGCCAACCGGCCCGAAAGGGGGGCTGCCAGAACGCCAATCGCGCCCAAAACCCCGAATAGCCCGGCGATGTCGGCACCCAGCTGATAATCGGGTTCCTGAAGATGCAGGGCCAATATGGTCCAGAAGGCCGAAAATGATCCGAACAGGGCGGCTTGCGTCAATGTCGCCCGGCGAAGGGCAGGCAGCTGTTTACACAGGAACAGCACGGATAAAAGCGCCTCTCCATAGCCGATGGAGGTCCGCGCCTTGTCCTTTGGCAACATCATGGCCATCACGATGGCGGCAAGAACGGCCACCGGGGCGGCAAGCCAGAACATCTCGCGCCAGCCAAGATGGGTCGACACAAACCCCGCCAGTGTCCGGCTCAGAAGAATACCGCACAGCAAACCCGCCATGACCGTGCCAATGGTTTTTCCGCGGTTTTCGGGAGGGGTCAGTGCTGTTGCATAGGGAATGATTTGCTGGGCCACCGTCGAACAGGCACCAAGCAATATTGAAGAAATAAACAGAATATAATCCGTTGGTGCCGATCCTTCGATTACAAGAACCAGTGCCAGCAACAGGAACAGGATAACAATCAGTTTGCGTCGGTCAAACAGATCGCCAAGCGGGACGAGTAAAAACAGACCAACTGCATATCCCAACTGCGTTGCGGTCGGGATCAGGGCCGCAGTGCCGCTTTGATTGAACTCGGCCATAATGATGCCAAGCATCGGTTGATTATAATAAATATTGGCAACTGCAAGACCGGCAGCAACCGCCATGACAAAGGCCAGTCCCCGGCCAAGACCCGGAGCATCTGTTCGCGACATCGATTTAATCCTGATTAACCGTGGTTCGGATGGAAAGACGTTTTCCCGGCAGGCTTGCGGGGCTTTTGCCCCGTCATTTCCGTCAATACGGTTTGAATGGATCCTGATCCTGTTTGAACTACTTTTTACGCAACCACAAGCTGGTTTCATGTGCCCCATCAGGCAGATGAATGCCATTGGCGATGGAGTTTGCAATAATGTTATTCAGGCGTGTACTGGCATAGGCACTCGACCACAGGATTTCAAACCCGTTACCTGCCAGCAACGCTGCAACACCCTGCTGTTCATTGTATCCGCGCCATTGCCAGATTTCCGGATAATCATCGGGCAGGGTGATGTCATGGATATGAATGATCGCCCCACTGGGCAATGCCGGTATGACCGTTGAAAACAGCAGATCAACATCCGTGCCGGGCATCAGGATATGGCTTGAATCTATCGAAAGAATATCCGCACCCGACAATGTCTTGAACACAGCCGGATCGGCCTTTTGCACGATGGTTCGTTCGACCGTAATCGGCAAGGCGGCAATATCGGCGCGTGGTACCGGATCAATTGCGTGAAAGATGGTGTCGAGTTCACCATCAAGAATGGCGCGATAGTAAAACCGTGTTGAATGGCCCGATCCAATTTCAATAATCCGTTCCGGGCGAAATTCACGCGTCAGGACATAGGCCATCATCCCGTCTAGTCGCGGGAACCAGCTTTGTTGCCAACGTGGATCGGGTGGGGTGGCATTGCCGAAACTGGCAAATGCGTCCTGATATTTGTTGGCCTTGGTCAGCCACGCCTTCATGGTCGGTGCCGCGTGATCCATCATGGCCTCGATTGCCGGATAATGCGGTCGGCCAACGGTACTGGCCGTTTCGGCGGCATAGCGATACGGAATGAAATAACCGGCTGGCGACGCCGTCAAAAGCGTCCTAAGCCCCAGTTTCAAACGGCGCCATTTCCGTGAAAGCGGAAGATTGCTCATCAGATTTCCCCCAGGCATGTCCCGGTCATTCACAAAACGTGTTGTCTTCGCCGCGCCAACGCTTGATTAGCCAAAGCGCAAAGAAGAACGCAACAATCGAAAGTCCGCTCATGGCGTAATAGGCATGCGACCCGAAATGATCATAAAGCGGACCGGACGCCCAGATCGCACTGCCAAGGAAAACACCCATGGATAATGTCGCCATCAGGCTTTGAGCCGATGTTGCCAGCTGGGTCGGTACCGCGCGTGCAATAAAGCTGACAGCCGCCAGATGGGTAATGCCAAATGTCATGGCGTGCAAGGGTTGCACCAGAACAATCAGCCAGAAATTATCGGTCATGCCCAGAACAGTCCAGCGCAGCACGCCTGACGCCGCGCCGATGGCAAACAGGATGCCTGGATGCCGCCCGCGAACATATTTCCCGGCAAAGGCAAACAGGGCGATTTCGGCAATCACCCCGATGGACCAGAACGCCCCGATCACATCATGGGGATAGCCGACATTTTCCCAATGGACAGACGCAAAGCTATAATAGGTGCCGTGCGACCCTTGCGCAAAACCGATGCAGCCGAGATAAATCAGGAAAACGGGTTTGCGCAGCAGATAAATGATCGACGAACCGGACCGCAACGGACGGTCGGTTTGTGGATCGGGCATGCGAGTGACGATGGCAAAATTTACAATCCCGGCAATAAACAGCATCCAGACAATCCAGGCCGTAGATGTGCCATCAAGAACCCATCCCGCGCCATAGGATGCCGCGATAAAGGCAAGCGATCCCCAAAGCCGAACCCGGCCGTAGTCAAGTTCCTTGGCCTTGCATTCATGAACCGTAATCGTTGTGCCCAGTGGCAATAACGGTGCAAAGCTAAAGCCGATGATCACGGATAATCCGGCCAGCCACCAGAAATTGCTCGATACCGGAAAGGCAAGAACCGTAACGACATAAATCCCCGCTAGCCACAACATCGGTGTCTTACGATTGCCGGTGCGATCTGCGCGCTGCGCAATCAATGGGTCGGCAAAAACCCGAACCCAGTTGGGCAGGGACAGCAAAATACCGATCTCGCCCGCCGATAATCCCTGACTTTTCAACCAGACCGGCCAATAGGGCAGAAACACACCCTGAATAAGGAAAAGCCCCACGAAAAACAGCGCAAGCACGGTTGCGGTTTTCATACGCGGGTCGTCAAATGACGGAAGGACGTGCTTGTTGATCATGCCGTGATTTTCCGCCGTTTAAGACCACGCACGATGAACCGTGCGGGATGGATCGCATCCATCAGGGACTTTTCGAGCGGCAGGGGCATATTGCAAATCTCGCTGGCAATTATTTCGGCGGC
Source organism: Thalassospira xiamenensis M-5 = DSM 17429 (assembly GCF_000300235.2). Classification (NCBI taxonomy): domain Bacteria; kingdom Pseudomonadati; phylum Pseudomonadota; class Alphaproteobacteria; order Rhodospirillales; family Thalassospiraceae; genus Thalassospira; species Thalassospira xiamenensis. Next base: position 1,903,598 of record NZ_CP004388.1, read on the forward strand.
AAGAGGGGCTGCGATCAGCCCACGCGCGCCAAATCCGGTACAGATATACACGTCTTTGTGGTAAGGCGCATCGATATATCGCGCCGCCTTTTTCCCTTTGTCTATATCGTGATAGGCCGAAAGATAGGCATCGTAATCCGGTGCTGGACCGATCATTGGCAGGTGATCCGGGGTTGTGGTCCGCAATGCCGCCCGACCGTCAAGTTTTATCGCTTCCAGCCTATCGGCAAGCTCGGGCATGACGCGGCTCAACTGTCGGCGGTTATGGGCATGGTCAGTTTCGCGCAGGTCTGTCTGATCATCATTGCGATCAAATGTCGCACCAAAAACATGGATACCCGCACGCGCCGGGGTCAGGTAGCCTTTATGACTGAGCACGCAGCGAATTTTGTCGTCGCCATAGCATTCGCGCAATGCGCTGTCGTCAAAGTAACTGATTTGTCCGCGTACCGGGCGCAGATAGTCTGAAAGCCATGCGGTTTGATCAAGCCCCGTTGTTTCGGTCGCACCGGCAATGATCACAGCGTCAAAGGGGCCAAATTCCTGCCCCCCAACCGAATGCAGGACCTTGTCCGTACCATCTTCGGAAATTGCAGCAATCGGTGTGTTGATGTGGCACTCGATCCCGCTGGCAAGACAGGTCACCAGCGATGGTGGATTGACCCAGCCAGCACCAGGATAAAACAAGCCGCCATGGGGCAGCGGCAACCCAAAGGCGCTACTCGCAGCTTCACGGTCCAGAACATGAACCAGATCGGGGCTGTCCGGCAGGCGCTGCATCATGCCTGCCTGACGCTCTTCGTCGCGCTGGCTGGAAATCAGATCCAATACGCCGCAAAAATCGGCTTCGATCTTCCCTGCTTTGGACAGGCTCCGCACCAGTCTTTGGCTGTATCGAAAGCCCGCTTCGTAAAATCGTCCTGTTATGGCGTTATCAGCTGTGAAATAGGGTTCAAGCATCCCGATGGGATTGCCTGATGCCGCATTTGCCAGGCGTTCGGATTTTTCAAAAAGTGTAACCGTACATCTGCGATTTTGAAGCGCCCGTGCACAGGCGGCCCCGGCCATGCCGCCGCCAATGATCGCGACACGTTTGTTATCCGTCACCTTTGGCAATACAAACCAAGGGTTTTCGTCCATTCCTTTGCCGCGATCTGCGTTTTCATCGGTCCCTTTCGGGGCAAGGCGGGCCGTGATCATATCGCGCTTATAGGCATATCCCTTGCGCTTGGCGACTTCAAACCCGGCCTGTTCCAGCCCATCACGCACGATGCGTGCTGCACTGAATGTCGCAAGGGTGGCACCATCACGGCTTGATGCCGCGGCAAGGGCGGTGAACAATTCCGGTCGCCACATATCGGGATTGCGCGACGGGGCAAAACCGTCAAGGAACCAGCAATCGACCATTCCGTGATAATCGCGATAACAGTCAATCGCATCCCCGATCAGGAGTGTCAGCGTGACCGAACCATCGCCCAGATCAAACCGGTGCACACCGGGCAACATCGTTCCGGTTGGCCATTGTGTGACCAGTTGGTCTGAAATTTCGGCCAATTCCAGCCAGTTCTGATGCGCGCGCGCCATCGCATCACGCGTCAGCGGGAATTTCTCGACCGATACGAAATGAAGCCGTTTGGACCGCGCCGGGTCCTTTTGCCAGCAATCCCACGCGGCAAGGAAATTTAATCCTGTGCCAAAGCCGGTTTCACCAATCGTGAAATTCTCGCGGTTTTGCCATGCCTCGGGCAGGTTATTGCCCGCAACAAACACATATTGCGTTTCGGCCAATCCGTTTTTTGGATTGTAATAGATATCACCAAATTGCGGGGAAAAGGGGACGTTGCCTTCCCGCCATGTAATGCCGCCGGTTTGTCTCGCGGCTTCGGGCGATTGTTCATCTGCGCTCATGCAGACAATACCTCGGCATCTTCTTTGGAAACCAGTGCCAGTGCCTCTCGCACCGTATCAACACCCGCGCCCTTGCGATGGGCATTTTCGCTTAAATACCGGCGCCATTGTTTGGCTCCGCGCATCTGCTGAAACAGGCCAAGCATATGCCGCGTCACGTGGCCAAGCGTCCCGTTGTTCGATTTCAGATGTTCGTCGATATAGGGCAACATCGCCTCTGCCACCTGATGACGGCTTAAGGGCTTTGTATCATCGCCATAAAAACGCCGATCCACATCCGAAAGCACATAGGGGTTCTGATAGGCTTCCCGCCCGATCATCACGCCGTCCACCTGTTTCAGATGTTCTTCGGTTTCATCCAGTGTCTTGATGCCGCCATTGATCAGGATTTCAAGTTCCGGCAATTCCTGTTTCAACTGGTAAACCAGTTCATATTTAAGCGGCGGGACTTCGCGGTTTTCCTTGGGACTAAGCCCGTTCAGCCATGCCTTGCGGGCATGCACGATGAAAGTTCTGCACCCGGCATCCGCCACGGTTTCCACAAACCGTTTAAGCGATGGGTAATCTTCCTGATCGTCGATACCGATACGGTTTTTAACCGTCACCGACGCGTTACTGGTCGCGATCATCGCCTTGACGCAATTTGCCACGACATCGGGGGTCGCCATCAGACAGGCACCAAACGCACCATTCTGCACGCGATCCGACGGGCAGCCGCAATTCAGGTTTATCTCGTCATAGGCATAATCATTGGCAATCTCGCAGGCACGCGCCAGATCATCGGGGTTGCTGCCGCCCAGTTGCAGGGCAACGGGATGCTCTGCCGTGTTATAGCGCAAATGCCGGTCCGCCCCACCATGGATGATCGCACCCGTGGTAACCATTTCGGTATAAAGCAGCGCATGCCGACTGATCTGCCGCAAGAAATAGCGATCATGCCGATCTGTCCAATCCATCATCGGGGCGACGGAAATACGCCGATTGACAGTCATACCGAGTTGTTCCTGAACCTGAGCACGTGAATGGGGTTGCCGATTTCCGGGCGCGGTCTTTATATATGTTCCGGGATTTAGGGTCAAAACCCATTCGGCGATGCATGGCTGCATCGCACATTGCGCGACATACAGGAAGCATTCATGATTACGGTCTATGGCATCAAAAACTGCGATACAGTCAAAAAATCCCTTAAATGGTTCGACGCCAAGGGGATTGATCACAAGTTTCATGATTTCCGCATTGACGGAATTGATGCCAAAACCATTGAAGGGTGGCTTGCCGAAGTCGGCGGCAAAACCCTGATCAATAAACGCGGGCCAAGCTATCGTAATCTTTCCGATGGCGACAAGGCCGTGCTTGAAAATGACGATGCGGCGGCCGCCGTCATCCTTGCGGCCAATCCGACCGTGATCAAACGGCCGGTTGTCGATTTCGGCACAACCCGCACGGTAGCCTATGATGAAGGACGCTGGTCCGAACTGGCTGGGGCATGAGTGACAGGATGATGGACGCGATTGTGACTAAACCTGTCGTGCGTGGCGTGATCTTTGATTGTGATGGTGTTCTGGTTGATACCGAAAACCTGGCAAACAGGGTTCTGACCGATCTGCTGTGCGAATATGGCTGTGACATGACCCCGGCGCAAAGCCACCAATTCTTTATAGGTGGCACGCTGGCGGCTGTTGCACCCAAAATGGCCGAATCTTTTGGTGTGACCTTGCCTGACGACTGGATTAAGGAATGTTATGCCAGAACCTTCAAATCATTTGAAAAAGATTTGAAGCCATATCCAGACCTTGATCCTGTTCTCGACCTTCTGGATGCGAAGGGGATCCCGATGGCAATCGGTAGCAACGGCCCGCATGACAAAATGGATGTATCGCTTGGCAAGGTCGGGTTGCTGGATCGTTTTCGTGGTCGGATATGCTCCGCCCACGATGTGCAACATGCAAAACCGGCCCCCGATGTTTATTTGCTGGCTGCTGAAAAAATCGGTATCGACATCACCGAATGCGTGGTTATTGACGACAGCATCAGCGGCGTGCGCGCCGGTGTTGCATCGGGGGCCACGACAATCGGTCTGGTCGATCTGACATCGGCGGATGCTCTGAGCGGGGCAGGGGCGCATTATGTCGCAGAAAATCATCTGGCATTACGTGACTTTCTGGCTGATTGGCTTGCTTGACAAAAAAGGCGGCATCGCAATCGATGCCGCCCGTCCTCAAATCATCGAAATCTATATTTACCCGCCGATAACAATGCCTTCGCGTCGTGGATCTGCCCCGCCAATCAGACCCTGATCGGTAATCCGGATGATGTGCAAACCGGAATTAAGATCGCGGATCTGGGTTTTGAAACCGCGTTGCTGAAGGTATGGCTCAAGAGCCTCGGCCTCTGTTCCGGCCTCGATATCAAAGGTTCCGAACCGGTTGATCAGATGGGGCATGTTGATGGCCTGCTGCGGGTCCAAGCCCCAGTCAATCATCCCGACTAGCGCCTGTGCGACATACCCGATAATCCGCGATCCGCCCGGTGACCCGGCGGCGATAACCGGTTTGCCTTCCTGCATGACGATTGTCGGCGCCATGGAAGAACGCGGGCGTTTGCCCGGTTCCAGCCGATTGGCAATCGGCACACCGTTGCTGTGTGTCTTGAACGAAAAATCGGTCAGTTCATTGTTCAACATAAAGCCGCGCACCATCAGGCGCGACCCAAAGCCGTTTTCAATGGTGGTGGTCATCGACACAACGTTACCCATGGCATCGACAATTGAAAAATGGCTGGTGCTGGGGAATTCAATTGCTTCATCATCGGCAAGCCGCATGGCGTGGCTGAACGCGGGCATGCCCGGTTCCACACTTTCCAGCGCGTGGTCGCTTTCCAGAAGCTTCGATCTTTGCGCCAGATAGTCCTTGTCCAGTAATCCGGTTAAAGGCATCGGCACAAAATCGATATCAGCCATATATCGCCCGCGATCAGCAAAGGCCAAACGTGATGCATCACCAATCAATCGCCAGCTTTCCGGTGATTTGGGGCCAAAATCACCAATATCAAACGGTTCGATTAGCCCAAGTATCTGTCCGACCGTCAGGGCACCGGATGATGGCGGGCCCATTCCACATATTTCATATCCGCGATAATCGGCGCAAACCGGATCACGTTCCTTGACAGTATAATTGGCAAGGTCTTTCAGGGACAGAACACCGGGGTTCCAGCTTGCCCCCTGAATCTTGTTAACGATGTCATTGGCAATCGGCCCAAAATAGAACCCGTCAGTACTGTTTTGTGCCAACACATTAAGGGTATTGGCATATTCCGGGTTTTTCAGAAGCGCACCTTCTTCAAGCGGCGCGCCATTGCTGTCAAAGAAATAGCCCTTTGCGGTGTCATCGCGCGAGAGCTTTTCGGCATCCTCGGCGATCAGTCCGGCAAGGCGAGGGGAGACATTAAAACCGATTTCGGCGCGCTCTATGGCAGGGGCCAGCAATGTGGGCCATTCCAGTTGACCCCATTTTTCGTGGGCTACTTTCAGTAATGCTGGTGTTCCCGGTGTCCCGACGGACCGACCGCCGACAACCGCATCATAAAATTCCATTGGTTCGCCTGTTTCGGTCTGAAACAGGGTCGGTGTGGCGGCCATCGGCGCCGTTTCGCGGCCATCCATGGTTGTCAGCTTACCGCTGCGCGCATCAAAATAAACCAGAAAGGCACCGCCGCCCAGTCCCGACGACTGTGGCTCAACTAGTCCAAGCATCGTCTGAACGGCGACCATGGCATCAATGGCATTGCCGCCGCGACGAAGCACATTTGCACCGGCTTCAACCGCCAGCGGGTTGGCCGCCGTAACCATCCAGTTCGGGGCGCGAACAGCGTCGCGATGTGAAACCGGCGATGTCGCACTTTCGGGCGCAATCGTATCCGTGGCCTGTTGTGCATGGACGGGCAGTGTCAGTAATATCGCCGTTGCACTGCTCAGCAGAAAGGACCGCAGACGGAAACCTTTGATCATGTGGGGCATGTCACCAACCTTTTTGTTGTGGTTCTGATGGCCCATGCTTCCAGAAATGGTGGTGATTGAAAAGAAAACAGTTGGGGACGTTCAGAAAAACAAAAGGCAGAATGCGCTAACATCCTGCCTTTAAAACTGAATTCGTTTTTTGTAATCAATCAGGCTGCGGTCTTCTTTGAGGTACTGTCCTGTTTTTCGACCACGTTTTTTTTCAAGCCATTTGGCAATTTGGGATGATGCTTTTTCCCATTTTGCGTCAAGCATCATCGCGTGTGCGATATCATCAAGCAGAATGCAATCCGCGCCCAAACGCTTCGCGGTATGATTGACCAGCTCGCTTTGAATGATCTCATCATTACGTGCCCCGATGGCCAATATCGGCGGCAGATCTGTTTGCGATAGAAACACAGGATTGGCGCCCATCATATCCATCAGGGCGCGGTGGCTTTCCGTTTCAAGGCGACCGAAATAAATCATGCCTTCGTCCTCGGCGATGTCGGGCGACAGCATGGCACGCCCAAGCCTGTCTCGCAGCAGGGTATGCGGTCCTATGGCCTGAAGCCAGAACATCTGAAGATAAAGATCGGGCTTTGCCATCGCCATCATGGTGTTGCTGGCAAGAAGGCCCTCCGGCGGGACGGATGCCATCAGTACCGCAGCGGCGGCCTTATGTTTTTCAAGATATTTCTGGATGATGTAACCACCCATCGAATGCCCGATCAGGATCGGCTTCTGTCCCAGCGTATCGACAACGGTTTCAAGGTCTTCGACATAATCATCAATCGACGCCAGACTGCGAAGGTCGCGTCCACCGCTGCCACCATGGCCGCGCAGTGAAAATGAGATGGTTTCAAACCCCTGATCGGCAAACCAGGTCAGGAAATGCTCGTTCCAGCACCAGGCACCGGTAAACGCACCATGGACGAAAACAATTGGGTTTTTACATTTGGGCTTGTTGCCTGGGTTACGGCGAAAAATTTCCAATTCGGGACTCATGGCAGGCCTCCTGCATGCGAATTGTGTAGGGATCCATATAATCTAACATGAAAATCGACGATTCGCATCCGCAGCATTCGTTTGGATAGAGTATGGTCATACAATTGTATTGAAAATAGCCCCGAAATTGATTGCCGGTGATTGTCAGTGCCGACTGCTTTGCATATGATCCTAAGGGGATAGTCGGTATCGGTCACATTCGCGATGAACCGGTAAAACGATGAAAACGAGAGCATGGAAAAGCTGGGGTAGATGGTAGAATTATCGGTGGTCGGTATTCTTGCGGGGCTTGATCAAGCCGCACTTGCGGATGTCGAACGGCACATCAACCGAAAAACATTTTCGGCCGGTGCGCAGATCATTGAACCGGAATCGGACAGTTCGGATGTCTATCTGATCCTGTCGGGTAAGGTCAGGATCGTGAATTATTCGCTATCGGGGCGTGAAATCACGCTGGAGGAAATCGGGGCCGGCGGCTGTGTCGGCCATCTTTCGGCCATCGATGGCGAACCCCGTTCGGCTTGTGTGCTGGCCGTTACCAATACCGATGTTGCCATTGTCAGTCCGGCCAATTTCGAAAAAGTCGTCAAGAACCACCCATCTGTCGCCTGGAATGTCATTCATGAACTCGCGCGTATCGTGCGGACGTCGACCCGGCGGATTGTTGATGTCAGTACTCTTGGCGCGAACGAACGTGTCGTGGCGGAAATTCTGCGCTGCGCACAGATCGCGATTGCAGGGGACGGATCGGCAACGTTAAACCCGGTGCCGGTTCATTCCGACATTGCCGGGCGTGTCAGCACATCGCGCGAAACTGTTGCGCGCGTTATGGGCAGTCTGGCGCGCAAGGGACTGGTGACCAAAAACGATACTGGTCTTTACGTTCCCGATGTACGACGTCTGGAAGAATTCCTGAGTGAGTCGATCCATTGATTTAATCAGGTCGGTTGCGAAATGATGAAATGTCGACAGAAAGTCGAAATTGTTTCGTCAATTGTGACGGGTGTCACAGAAACCTTTGACCGTACAGGATAGAAAAACAGGGTGACGGGCATTTAAATGGTCCGGAACATCTCCCCCAAGAGAGTTTACTGGCCGTACATTTTTTTGTACGGCCATTTTTTTTGCGTTTGATCATGGCGCGCCCAGCTACTGGTCTATAAAGTATCGCCAGTTTAAGGTTTTATAAAATCAGGAAACATCTTCATGCGGTTATCTGTTGTTTTTGCGGGGCTTAATGGGGCAATTGCCGTCGCACTTGGTGCGTTTGCAACCCACAGCATGGCAGGCGAAGAAATGAGCCACGCCCGTGATCTTGTCGAAACTGCCGCACATTATCAGCTGGTTCATGCTGCGGGTGTTGCTGCCATCGCAGCCCTTGCCCATCAGGTGCCCGATGAACGGCTTTTGCGCTGGGCGGCATATGCAATGCTGGCAGGTATTTTATTCTTCTGCGGAGCGCTTTATGTCATTGCCTTTGCCGGGATAAGCGCCTTTGGCATGGTGGCCCCAATTGGCGGGCTGGCTTTCATTACCGGCTGGCTTATGTTGGCGGGGGCAGGCTGGAAAAGATTTTCAGCCTGACGGGAGTTGGGGCGTTTCACCAGGTCCACCAGACAATAAAAAAGACGCGACCCGAAGGTCACGTCTTTTTTAAATTCCGGTAACCTAATCAGCCGAGGCTGAAAGATTACTTCATTTTCGCTTCTTTGAACTCGACGTGCTTGCGCACGACCGGGTCGTACTTGCGAAACGAGAATTTCTCGGTGGTATTCCGCGGGTTCTTCTTAACGACGTAGAAGTAACCGGTGTCAGCGGTGCTTACCAACTTTACGAGGATCGAAGCGGGCTTCGCCATATCTCAGCTTCCTGTGTTCAGGTGTATCTCAGGCCGCGGAACATAAAGGTTATGCGCCGGGTGTCAAGCCATTTTGGCAAAAATAATGCCATTTTTATTGCGAGGCAAAGGTATCGGCAATCTCATTGATCGGCAACTGAGCCAAATCCTTGTAACCCGGGAGGTTTTTGATCAATTCAAGCGCGATATCAATGTCGTTTTCATCAATGCCCTGACGGGCCGGGCACACCTTTCTAAGGTCCTGTCGTGCCTGTTCGTTCTGATAATCAAGCTTGCGCCATTTTGTCATCACGGCGACCATGTCATCGCGATGGGCCAATGCAGATTTGATCTGTTCATCCGGACCAACTCCGTCGGCGGTTGTGCAGATCGACGGGAAAAGTCCGATACGATCAAATGTGTAACCGGATGGAGCCGTCATCTGTGACCATGTAAAGGTCAGGGTACCCTTGTTCGAAAGATCATTGATCGCCTGAACCGATCCCTTGCCAAAACTGGTCGACCCGATCAGGACGGCGCGATTGCGGTCCTGAAGGGCCGCGGCGACCAGTTCGGCCGATGATGCCGTTCTTCCATCAATCAGAACCACAAGCGGCGCACCGCGGGTCAGGTCCTCGGCATCGGCTTTGAAGATATGGCGCGCGGCCATCACGCGTGATCGGGTATTGGCAATCGGGCCACCGGCAATAAACAGATCGGCAACCTCCACACCCTGCTGCAAAAGCCCGCCACGATTGCCGCGAAGGTCAAGGATCACCCCACGCAAACCACCAGGATAAAGATCGGCCTTCAGGATTTCATCGCCAAGCGCCTGTGCCGTCGCGCTGTTAAAACTGGCGATCCGGGCAATCAGGATATTGTCGCGAATTTCGGCAAAAACGGTCCGGCCGATAACGCGTTCGCGCATGATTTCAACCGGTGTGACGACCGGGCTATCGGCCCCATTGATTTCGATTGAAACACGTGTGCCTTCCTCGCCATGCAAAAGGTCGCTGGCATAGGTCGCGGTCCGGTTATAAAGGTTGATCCCGTTCACCGAAATCAGTTGATCGCCGATATTAAGGCCTGCCCTGGCCGCCGGGCTGTCTTCGTGCACTTTCTTGATGACCGGATATCCATCGCCACCGATCAGTCGCACGCCAACCCCGATATAACCATCGCGTCGTGTCCGCGCCGTTTCGGCCTGGCTGGGACCCTCGTAACGGCTGTATCGATCAAGATTCTTGATTGATCCACTGACAAGGGCCGATTGTACCGAAAGCGGATCGGCATGGCGCAAGTCTGGTGAATAAACCCGGTAAATGCCAACGCCCTTAAGCGTCAGCTCCGTCCACAAAAGGGTGTCCTGTTCTTCGCTATCGGCAGCAGGCAGGGCAAGATTGCGAACGGTTTTGCCGTTATATCCAAGGATGATTTCGTCAGGCGTCATGCCGATGCGAATGTTCGGATCAATGGTCGAAAGCCCGTCAAGCGCATTGACAACGATCTGTTCACGGCCAATTGGATCAATATATCGGGTCGCGACCAGTTCGATGGTTTGTGACATCACATCGCGGGTCTGCGCATCATCATTTGAAATGATCACATCCGCATGCTGGGTCACACACCCGGCCAGCAAAAGGCAAATACCAACCATTCCGGCAAAACGCCTTATCGGGCGCAAGGCCGGACGGAAAGAAACAGTATCGAAGTCCTGTGTGGCTGATGCCAAAATGTGCTCAATCCGAAAGGAGATGGATCAACGTGAAAGTCATTCTACTGCGAATGATGTGCAGTCGACAATGACTATCCCTTGATCTTCATCGCCCACTGGGTTCCAAGCACCGCCCCCTTGATAAAGGGCAGGAAGCCAAGGCAAAGCAAAACGGTGATCGGCAGCCAGACCGACAGTTGCAGCGCCATGGATGGCTGCATGGATTGTTCCATCGTAAGCGCCCCGCCAACAACGATATGGCCGACAATGAAAATCGTGAAATAGGGCGGTGCATCATCACAGCGATATTCGCCGATCGGATGCGCACAGCAATCACATTCCTGACGCAGCTTCAGATACCCGCCAAACGCAAGTCCATGCCCGCAATTGGGGCATTTCCGGCGGAAACCGCGGCTAAGACCGGTTAGCAGGCGCGACCCGCTGCTTTGTTCGCTATATTCTGGCTGCATGGTGGCATTCGTTCCTGTTTTTTGATCCAGCCCCTTGATCGGGCCGAAAAAAAGGGGCATTGAAACGGATATCTATCATCATGAAGTTGAAGTGATCGGGCAAGTGCTTTTCTGGCATGGCTGAAAACCCTGCGAAACGCCGTTATAATACCGACTCTTTGATACTGATGTCTTCAACCCGGTACAGGAGCGCCCAGATGGGGAATGCAGACGATATCGTCGCCCGACTGAAACAGGATTTCATTGAAGACACTCTGGAACGCGCAGACCGCATCGAAACCACCATTGATCGTGTTGCCGGCGGTATGGACAAGGCTGATGTTGGCATCGCCGAACTGCGGCGCGAAGCCCACACAGTCAAAGGTCTGGCCGGATCGTTCGGTTTCCCGCTTGTCGGCGCTATTGCGCACCGCATGGAAGATTACATCGCCGAACTGACTGAAATTGATGATCTCGAAGCCGCATCGCTTGTCGATTTCACGACATGGATCCGCGAAATCATCGAAAGCGGGACCAATCCCCCGGCGGAGGAAGAAACCCGCATTCTGCGCTCATTGCCGACCCGAAGTGCAAAAAAGGGGGATGAGGATAGCGTCTCGAACACGCCAACAGCGCATGACAAAGAAGTTCTGATTGTCACTGCAACCACGGTTCAGGCGCACTTTCTGCAACGCGAATTGCGCGAAAAGGGGTTCCGGACCATCACCGCACGTAACGCAGTCGAAGCATTCGAGACCGTCGTGCAATCGCGCCCAGATGCAATCATCACTGCGGCGGTCCTTGATGGTCTAAGCGGGATCGAACTGATCCGCGCCCTTGCCGCAATGAAAACCATGAAGGACAAGGCGCTTGGCCTTCTGACCAGCTTCGAGGCATTCCACCCCGATCTGGAAGGTCTGCCATCAAATGTCGTGATCATTTCAAACCGGGGCAAGCAGACAGCCGAGCATCTGGCAAAGTTCATTGAAACGCTTGACTGATTGCAACATCCGATATCAACGAAAAAGGGCGACCATCGCGGCCGCCCTTTTTCTTTAACTTTCGCGTTTGGTCGTGTTGCGTGCGACCCGGCTTGATGCCACCAGCTTGCGCTGTTTTTTGGGTGTGGTTTTCTTCTTGCCTGCAGCCTTGGCACTAGGCTTGCTGCCCGGGTTTCCCCCACGGGGGCCACCACCAGATGCACCGCTTTTATCCTTTGGATTGGCGCGGAAACCCGGTTTGGTGCCGTGACGGTGGCTGCGATCACCGGGGCTGCCACGGCGCTTGCCGCGTCCACGCGGCCGTTCGATCAGGTCACGGTCGGTGATATCGGCATGACCCGCCAGACGCAGCGCAAGCGATCCGGTTGCTGCATCCGCCTCGGCAATGCGGACAACAACATCATCGCCCAGACGGAATGTCTTGCCGCGATTTTGCCCGACCAATGCATGTCCGATGGCATCATGCACATAATAATCATCGGGCAGGGTGGAAATCGGGACGAGACCATCGGCACCGGTTTCCTGAAGCGATACGAACAGGCCAAAATGCGTGACCCCCGAAACACGTCCGGGGAATTCCGCGCCGACCTTGTCGGCCATATAGGCCGCGACATAACGGTCAACCGCATCACGTTCGGCCATGGCCGCCCGCCGTTCGGTGCCGGAAATGTCTTCGCCGATCTGCTCGAACCGTTCGCCATCTTCGGGCGGTAATCCGCCTTCGCCAAGTTTCAGGCCCGCAATCAGCGCGCGATGCACCAGAAGGTCGGCATAACGCCGGATCGGGGATGTGAAATGGGCATATTTCTTAAGGGCCAGACCAAAGTGCCCGATATTATCCGGGCTATACATGGCCTGTGACTGACTACGCAGCACAACCGTGTTGATTAGCTCGGCTTCCGGGGTGTCCTTGGCCTGTTCAAGGATGCGGTTGAAATCGCGCGGGCGCAGGACCGCCCCCTTGTTCAGCTTGTATCCAGCCCCTTCAAGGAATTCATGAAGTGCCTCAAGCTTTTCCTCGCTTGGCGCATCGTGAATACGATACATGCAGGGCTGCTTGATCCGTTCAAGTTCCTCGGCCGCACAGACATTGGCCGCGACCATGAATTCCTCGATCAGCTTGTGGCTGTCAAAGCGTGCCCGCGGGGCAATGGCAATGATCTGGCCTTTGTCATTCAGCTCGATCTTGCGTTCCGGAAGATCAAGTTCCAGAACACCACGCCCTTTACGTGCTTCAAGAAACGCTTCATACGCGCCGTAAAGCGGCTTGATAATGGTGTCAAGCAACGGGCCAGTGGTGTCATCGGGATAGCCATCCATCGCGCGTTGAACCTGATCATAGGTCAGGCGTGCTGCTGATCGCATCATCCCGCGACAGAATTTGTGCCGCAACTTTGTACCGTGCCTGTTTAACCACATCTCGACGGCCATGCAGCCGCGATCTTCGTGTGGAACCAGCGAACACCAGCCGTTTGAGAGTTCAAACGGCAACATCGGCACGACCCGGTCCGGGAAATAGCAACTATTGCCGCGCTTTACCGCTTCACGGTCGAGCGCGTCGTGCGGGCGCACATACCAGGACACATCCGCAATCGCGACCATGATGTGCCAGCCGCCCTCGTTTTCCGGATCGGAATCGGGTTCGGCCCATACGGCATCGTCAAAGTCGCGCGCATCAGCACCGTCAATCGTCACCAGCGGGATATCGCGCAGATCTGTGCGCTTGCCCATCGGCGTTGCCTTGGACTCACGCGCCTGCAATTCGACCTCGGGCGGGAATTCAAAAGGAATACCACGCGCATGGATCGATACCAGACTGATGGATTTCGGTTCGTTGATATTGCCCAGAACCTCTGTAATCCGGCCTTTGCGCAGGCCGAAATGCTTGCCCGGCAGAATTTCGGTCAGAACCAACGAACCACCTTCAAGATCGGGATGGTCATCCAGCGGCACGGCGATCTCGCCGCTATCCTTGCGGTCTGTGGGCACAACCCGGCCTTCACGTTCATTGGGGCGAAAAATGCCCAGAACGCGTTGCGGGCCGCTGCCCAGAACCCGCATGATGCTGGCTTCATAGGTCTGCTTGCCGGTATAGCGCAGCTTGGCAAGGATCTTGTCGCCAATTCCCGGTGCGCTTGGTCCGCCACGCCGGATCGTTTTCACGTAAATGACCGGTGGTTCGTAATCTTCTTTCCAGACATTGGGACGGGCAATTACTTCGCCATCATCATCGATGCCGATGATTTCCAGTACTTCAACCGGCGGCAGGTGGTCGGGTTTGTCAAACCGTCTGCGGCCCTTGACCACGTCACCACCGATTTTCAGATCCCTCAGGATCTTTTTAAGCTCGATCTTCGCTGCACCCTTGATGTTGAAGGCGCGCGCAATTTCGCGCTTCCCCACCGGGGTGGGGCTCATATCGATGAATTCCATGATCTGTTCCCGTGTGGGGAACGGGGTTTTATTTTCTGTGTCGTTCGCCAACTTCGCGGCGTCCTTTCAATTTTATCGTCAAGAAAAGGAAGGCGGCGATTAATTCGCCGCCTCTTTCCTAGTTGTTTTCTTTGCTGCAGGTTTCTTTGCAGCGGTCTTTTTGGCAGCCGGTTTCTTGGGGGCCGCCTTTTTCGTCGTTGTTTTTTTTGCTGCGGTTTTGGTTGCCTTGGCCGGTTTCCCCGATTTGGCTTCCTTTTCCTTCAATGCCGCAATGGCCATTTCCAGCGTGACATCTTCCTTGTTGGTGTCACGCGGCAGATTGGCATTGGTTTTCTTGTGTTTGACAAACGGACCCCAACGGCCATCGGCCAGGAATATCGGTTCGCCGTCATCGGGATGTTTGCCGATTTCCTTGCCTGCTTTTTCGCGTTTATCCGCAATCAGGGCAATGGCGCGGTTTTCACCAACCATCAGAACGTCATCCTCGGCCTTAAGCGATGCAAAAATGCTGCCCGCCTGAACATAGGGGCCAAAACGGCCGACATTTGCCTTGATTTCCTCTCCGGTGTCGGGGAATACGCCCACCAGACGCGGCAATGTCAGCAATTCTTCCGCCTTGGTCAGATCGACAACCGATGGCTCCAGACCTTTTGGAAGCGATGTCCGCTTCGGTTTGACCTTTTTTGGTTTGCCGTTCTTGCCTTCGACTTCCTCTTCTTCACCCAGCTGCACATAAACACCATAAGGGCCTTTGCGCAGGGTGATCTCCTTGCCGGTTTCCTTGTCGATGCCAAGCACCTTGGGCCCGGAATCAAGTTCGGAATCGCCGCCATTTTCATTGGCAACCAGCGGACGGGTAAAGTTGCATTCCGGATAATTCGAACAGCCAAGGAACGCGCCGAATTTGCCAAGCTTAAGACTGAGCGTGCCATCAGTGCATTTCGGGCATTTATGCGGGTCCGTGCCGTCGTCGCGCGTCGGGAACAGGTAATTTTCCAGCATCACCTGAAGCGCATCAAGCACATCGGTGATCTTCAGTTCCTTGGCTTCGTCAACGTTACCCTTAAAGGCCGACCAGAACTGGTTCAGCACATCGCGCCAAGCAAGGCTTCCGTTTGAAACGTCATCAAGCTGGTTTTCCAGATCGGCCGTAAAGTTGTACTGCACGTAACGTTCAAAGAATTTCGACAGGAACGCCGTGACCAGACGACCGCGGTCCTGTGCGACAAAGCGGCGCTTGTCCAGCGTCACATAATCGCGATCCTGCAACACCGAAATGATCGACGCATAGGTCGACGGACGGCCAATACCCAGTTCTTCCATTTTCTTGACCAGGCTCGCCTCGGTATAACGGGGCGGGGGCTGTGTGAAATGCTGGTCGATACTGACTTTGCCAAGATCGGGCTTCTGGCCTTCGTTCAAAGGGGGCAGACGACGATCATTTTCGTCTTCTGCCTCGTCATCCTTGCCTTCCTGATACAGTTTCAGGAAACCGTCGAATTTGACGACGGAACCATTGGCGCGCAGAACCACGTGATTGTCATTCGATGACAGATCAACCGCGACCTGATCGAATTTGGCATCTTCCATCTGGCAGGCGACGGTGCGTTTCCAGATCAGGGTATAAAGCGCAAGCTGATCCTTATCCAGGTGACGCGCAACCTGATCAGGGCGACGGAACAGGTCCGTCGGGCGGATGGCTTCGTGGGCTTCCTGTGCGTTCTTGGCCTTGTTGGCAAAGCTGCGCGCACTTGGTGGCAGGTAATTTTCACCGTAATCCTTGGAAATCAGGCGGCGTGCTGCTGCCAGTGCCTCGCCCGACAGCACGACCGCATCGGTACGCATATAGGTGATCAGGCCAACTGTCTCGCCACCGATATCAACCCCTTCATAAAGGCGCTGTGCCAGCTGCATGGTGCGTTTCGCGCCAAAGCCCAGCTTGCGTGACGCTTCCTGTTGCAGGGTCGAGGTGGTGAAAGGCGGCTGCGGACGACGTTTGACATCTTTGCGCTCGACCTTTGAAACCGTATAGCTGCGGCTTTCGACCTTTTCCTTGGCAATCGTCGCTGCACCCTCATTGCCCAGTGCCAGCTTATCAAGCTTCTCACCGTTCAGATGAGTCAGACGCGCGGTGAAGTTGCCCTCAGGCACCTTGAAACCGGCTTCGAGTGACCAGTATTCGTCGGGGCGGAATGCTTCGATCTCAATCTCGCGCTCGCAAATCAGGCGAAGGGCGACCGACTGAACTCTACCGGCCGACCGTGATCCGGGCAATTTGCGCCACAGAACCGGCGACAGGTTAAAGCCCACCAGATAATCAAGGGCACGGCGCGCCAGATAGGCATCGACCAATTCCTGATTAAGCTCGCGCGGATTGGCAATCGCGTCGGTAACCGCTTTTTTCGTAATCTCGTGGAACACAACGCGATGAATATCGCGACCGCGCAAAAGCTTTTTCTGTTCCAGAACTTCCAGAATATGCCACGAAATCGCTTCCCCTTCGCGATCCGGGTCAGTCGCGAGATAGATGGTATCGGCATCGCGTGCAGCCGATGCGATCTCGCGGATCTGTTTTTCGGAACGGCCATCGGTTTCCCAGACCATCGCAAATTCGTTGTCGGGATCAACTGATCCATCTTTTGACGGAAGATCGCGGATGTGACCAAACGAGGCCAGCACCTTGTAATCGTCACCGAGATATTTATTGATCGTCTTGGCTTTGGCCGGGGATTCGACGATGACAAGATTCATTACGTTTTTCGTGTCCGGTTCTTGCGCCCTGGGGCGAAAATGTATGTCGTGCTGCGAATGATCCGAATGTCCGACACATATATATAGTGTGATCGTATTTCAGATCAGATTGCGCAAATTGCGGCAAATCACAACAATATTGTCGCAGCACAGATGTCTGCGACACTCATTCGGCGATACGCGATACCCTATTTCCGGGGTGACGTTCAACCCTTCCTGCAAGCTCAAGCTCAATCAGCATGGTCGAAATCACATCGGCAGGCATGCCAGAAGCCCGGATAAGCTGGTCAATCAGAAGCGGACTGGACGACAATAATTCAAGTATATGGTCTGTTTCACGGTCTCCGTTTCGGGTCGGGGCAGGGACCCCTGTTTCTTCTTGGTTATCAATGCTTTCCGGGGTGTCGACGATGATCGCGCTTTGGGCATCGCGTTCGATGGATTTGGTGATGTCGCTGAAATCATCTGATGAACTGGTTGTGGTTGTCGCACGGCCGTCGATGGCAAAATGATGAATTCCTTCACGCAGATGGTTGTTTTGTTCGGAAACACGCAAGGCATCCAAAATCACATCAACGGAGTCGCACAGGATCGCCCCGTCACGGATCAGGCTGTTGGGGCCTGCCGCACGCGGATCGGTCGGACTGCCTGGAACGGCAAAAACATCACGTCCCTGTTCTCCGGCAAAACGCGCGGTAATCAGCGATCCGGAATTGCGTCCGGCCTCGACCACGACAACGCCATGCGACAGGCCGGAAATGATTCGGTTGCGCCTTGGAAAATGCCGTGCCTGCGGATTAAGTCCCGGTGGCATTTCCGAAATCACGCAGCCATTTTCGCAAAGCTTGTGATACAGATCGGCATGTTCACGCGGATAGATCACATCCACACCCCCGCCCAGAACCGTGACGGTGCCGCCATCTGTATTTGCGATTTGCAGACAGGCATCATGAACCGCGCCATCAATCCCGCGCGCCATGCCCGATGCGACAACATATCCCGCGTCGCAAAGGGCGGCGGATAACCGCCGGGCAAAACCGCACCCATTGGCCGATGCATTGCGGGCACCGACGATCCCGATGGTTGGCCTGGTCAAAAGTTCAACACGACCCAGCGCATAAAAATAGGGTGGGGCATCCTCGATCGCGGCCAGCATCACCGGATATTCCGGATCACCGATAATCACCGGCTTGGCATCGCAGGCGCGCGCCTGTTCAATTTCGGCAATCGTGTCTTCGCGCGTTGCCAGAACAATCTGCCGTTTGCCACCTGTGCGCGCGATGATATCGGGCAGGGCATCAATGGCATTGCGTGCCGATCCGAACCGCTCGACCAGCTTGCGGAATGTGACCGGGCCAACATTGGTACTGCGCGCCAGTCGCATACGTGCGAGGCGTTCAGATTGCGGTAATCGTATCGGTTGTTGCATGTCAGAAACCATAACGCCCGGATTGTGATCATCCGGGCGTTGTTTCGTCAAGCTATTCCAACTGCACAGCTTATTCTTCGCTGGTGGCTGCGGCTTCTTTTTTCTTCTGGCCGATTTTCGGCTCTTCGCCTTTAAGAAGGCGGCGGATATTGCTGTGATGTGCAGCCCAGACAATCACCGCAAGGAAGATTGCAAGCCACCCGGCACCGGGATCATTGGCGATCAGGAAGGCGGCAATCGGGGCGGCAATCATCGCTATCAGGGCCGAAAGCGATGAAATGCGGAAAATCAGCGCCATGACAAGCCACGTCGCTGCCGCGACAAGCCCCATGATCCAGTTGACCGCAACAAGGGTCCCAAGGGTGGTGGCAACACCCTTGCCGCCCTTGAAACGCAGCCATACGGGGAACATGTGCCCGACAACCGCGGCACCACCAGCAAAAATACCGGCCTCGGCATTGACAAAATGGGTAAATAGCAGGGCTGCTGCCGCACCCTTGCCGACATCGCCGACAAGTGTCAGGAATGCCAGAAATTTGTTGCCGGTACGCAGTACGTTGGTCGCACCAATATTGCCCGATCCGATCTTGCGGATATCGCCAAGTCCGGCCATCCGCGTCAGAACCAGACCAAACGGGATCGAGCCCAGCAGATAACCGCAAACGGTCGCAATCTGCAGCGACATCAGGGTTGCCTTGTAAGTGGCATCAAGTTCCATATTCACGCGCCTTCCGCGACAGAGGGATCGGCAAAAACCTCGCGACCATCAATGATGGTGCGCAGGACACGGCCTTGGGTAAGGCGGCCGTCAAATGGCGAGTTTTTCGATTTTGACTCGAACTGATAAGGATCAATCTTCCACGGGCGATCCGAATCAAACAGCACCAGATCGGCTGCCGTCCCGATTTCAAGCGTACCGGCACCCTTGATGCGTACCAGTCTCGCAGGGGCGGTTGTCAGCTTGGTAATCACATCAAGCATCGACATGTGCCCGTTATGATAAAGCTCCAGCGTGATCGGCAGAAGTGTTTCAAAACCAACACCACCGGCGGTGGCCTGCGCAAAAGGCAGGCGTTTGGAGTCAACATCCTGCGGATTATGGTCCGACGCGATGGCATCAATCGTGCCATCGGCAAGGCCTGCCACAATCGCCTGACGGTCGTCTTCGGACCGAAGTGGGGGCGACAGCTTGGCAAAGGTCCGGTAATCCGAAACCGCATTTTCGTTAAGCGCAAAATAGAACGGGGCGGTATCGCACGTGACCTTAAGGCCGCGTTTCTTGGCCTTGCGGATCACCTCGACCGACTCTCCTGTCGAGATATGGGCAAAATGCAAACGTCCGCCTGTCATTTCAACCAGCCGCAAATCGCGCTCTATCTGCATGACTTCCGCAAGGGGTGATACACCGCTAAGACCAAGGCGCGTGGCAAGTTCGCCACTATTCATCGACGCCCCCCTGGAAAGTTCCGGTTCCTCGGGATGCTGGACAATCATGCCGTCAAAGAAGGTCGAATAGGACAATGCTTGTCGCAGCAACCGGGCACTGGCGATGGTTTTCACGCCATCGCAAAATGCCACTGCACCGGCCTGATGCAAAAGGCCCATCTCGGTGATTTCGCCACCCTCAATGCCCTTTGATACCGCGCCATAGGCAAAAACCTTGGCGAGGCCAACCTTGCGTGCCCGGCGTGCGATAAATTCGACACCGGCCACATCGTCAATTACCGGATCGGTATTGGGCAGGGCGATGATTGTGGTGATCCCGCCAGCCGCCGCCGAACGACCGGCGGTTTCGATGGTTTCCTGATGTTCGAACCCCGGATCGCGCAATTGCGCGCGCATATCGACAAGCCCGGGCGCAAGACACGCACCCGCAGCATCAACAATCTCGCAATCCTTGGGCAGGTTTTCGCGGGTGACCTGCGCACCGCAATCGATGATCTTGCTGTTTTCAATCAGGATGCCGCCCGTACTGTCGGTCTGTGCCGCCGGGTTAAGCAGACGGGCATTGATGATGGCCTTACGGCCCGTACCCTTTACGCGAATGGCGGGGGTCATGCCTGGCCTCCTGCCTGTCTGTGGTTCTGGACCAGCAATTCAAGGGCGGCCATGCGCACCGCAACCCCCATTTCAACCTGTTCGCGGATGACGGATCGTTCGACGTCGTCGGCGACTTCGCTGTCGATTTCGACCCCGCGATTCATCGGGCCGGGATGCATGATCAGCGCGTCGGGCTTGGCATTGGCAAGCTTGGCGCGATCAAGGCCATGGAAATGGAAATATTCGCGGACCGACGGGATAAAGCTTCCTTCCATGCGTTCAAGCTGAAGGCGCAGCATCATGACGATGTCGCAATCCTTAAGGCCTTCTTCCATGTCATGGAAAATCTCGACCCCCATCCGGTCGATCTTTGACGGGATCAGGGTCGGCGGCGCGACAAGGCGCACGCGCGATCCCATGGTATTAAGCAGCAGGATATTGGACCGGGCGACGCGCGAATGCGCGATATCGCCGCAGATCGCAACATTAAGCCGATGCAGGCGGCCCTTGTGGCGGCGGATGGTCAGCGCATCAAGCAACGCCTGTGTCGGGTGCTCGTGGCGGCCATCCCCGGCATTGAGAACCGCACAATTGACCTTCTCGCTCAGAAGCTTGACCGCACCGCTGTCACCGTGACGGACCACAAGTGCATCGGGGTTCATGGCATTGAGCGTCATTGCCGTATCAATCAGGGTTTCACCCTTTTTAACCGAACTGGTGCCGACCGTCATGTTGATGACCATCGCCCCCAGCCGCTTGGCGGCAAGTTCAAACGATGTCAGCGTTCTGGTCGAATTTTCATAGAACAGATTGACGACCGTGGCCCCGGCAAGAATGTTGCTGGTCTTGTCTGCTGTGCGGTTCTTTTCCGCATAATGCTGGGCACGATCAAGAATAAGGGTGATTTCCCCCGGGGTAAGACCTTCGATACCGAGGAGGTGAGGGTGCGGATAGTGATCCGCCGCTGGTCCCATGACACTCATGGCGTTGCACATATTCCTTAAATGGTATGGGCAGAATTTCGCGCGGAGCATACCCAATTGCCCCTGCCACGGAAAGTTAAAATATTGCCCCAACATCCTGACCGCATGGTCAATATTTCGCTTGGTTTACATCACACCACATGCAGCAAAACCGCAAGGATCGGAATGCTGACAATCGCAACAAGCGTGTGAACCGTAATGATGCTGGCCATCATCGGGGCGTCACCACCCATCAGGCGCGCCAGCACAAACGCACTCGCCGAACAGGGCAATCCTGCATACAGCACAACCGCCGCCAGTTCGACCTGCGGCAGGCCGAGCAAAAGGCAAAGCCCCGCTGCAATTGCCGGGCTGATGACAAGTTTGCCCAGCGTGGAAAATCCGACCGGCCCCCCGGCGCGTCGTGCCGCCGAAAGATCAAGCCCCGCACCAACCGCCAGAAGCCCGATCGGCAATGCCGCACGCCCCAGAACTTCCAGAAACGGTCCAAGCACTGGCGGCAGGCCAAATCCCGTCACATTGATCCCAATGCCAAGAACACACGCCATCAGCAACGGATTGCGCAGAACATCGCGCAAAAGCGATACCGCGCCGGGCGTGCGGTCATTATCCCCCCAATGTGCGCAGGCCAGAACCGAAAGCACATTGACCGTCGGCACGACAAGGGCAACGCAAAGGGCCGTTACCGTCAATCCGGCTTCGCCCAGAAGGGCCGCGGCAACGGCAAGTCCGATATAGGTATTGGGCCGGATGGCGCCCTGAAACAGAGATGAAAACGCCGGATTGCCGACTTTCAGAACCGGCTTGGCGATCAGGATAAGAACGGTACATATGAAAACCGTGCCCAGCATCGCAGTCGCAATTCCCGCTAGTGGCAGGCTGCCCAGATCGGCGCGCGCTGTATTGGAAAACAGCAATGCCGGGAATGTCACATAATAGGTCAGCTTTTCCGCCCCTGGCCAGAACGCATCAGGCAGGAATTTGCGTTGCCGCAGGATGAAGCCCAGCACGATCAGGGCAAAGGTCGGTATCAGGGCGGACAGGATGGCTAACATGGGGCGCTTTCGAAAATATCTTGCCGCACGATGGAGCGGTTATTAATCGGTTGTTATGTGATTTGCTGTGATGGTTTGCATTGTAACAGTCCGGCCTGACGTCGTATCGAAAAGACTGCCTGTTTCATTGCACGGACATCCTGTGATAATGGATGTAGCTCAGATAATGCGTTCAACGCACTGATTTATCAATTGAAAGAAATTCCTGCGCTGTGACCTGCCGCGGCAAACAGGAATGCAATCAGGGGAAAGCCCATGAGTCGCGCAATCGATCATCTGGTTCTATGTGTCAATGATCTCGATGCGGCCTGCGATGCTTACCGCAAGCTGGGTTTTACCGTCACCCCGCGTGCCAATCATCCGTTTGGCACTGGCAATGCCCTGATCCAGCTTGATGGCATGTATATCGAATTGCTTGCCGTGATCGAGCCGGAAAAAATCGCTGAAACCGATCTTGCCGCGCCGTTCTCCTTCCCGATTTATAACCGCGATTATCTGCGTCAGCGCGAAGGCATGTCGATGCTGGCGCTGCAATCGCGCGATGCGGAAAAAGACCGGGAGGATTTCATTGCCGCGGGTGCCGCCGTGCCCCGTGTTTTCAAGTTCGAACGCGAAGCAACCCGCCCGGATGGTTCGCTTACCGATCTGGCCTTTTCGCTGGCCTTTGCCAATCATCCGCTGTTGCGCCATGCGGTGACCTTTGTCTGCCAGCATCGACATCCGCCGCAGAATTTCTATTATCCGGAATATCAAAACCACGCCAACGGCGCCTATGCGATTGGCAAGGTATTCCTCACGCATTGGGCGGCGGACGCGGTTACGGATTTCGTCGAAGAAATCGGAACCGAGAAGATCGTCACAGCTCTGCATAGTGATGAAATGGTCACTCGGTTCGGAATTGACGACCCGGCTTTCCCTACCGATGGCTTTGCCGGTTATGAAATCATCGTCAACACGCTCGACACGATTGCCCAAGCCGCCCAGTCCATGGGGGCAATCCATAAAAAGGGCCGTCTGATCCTGCCGCCCTCGAAATTTTTCGGAACACTGGTTGTTTTTACGGCCAAAGGAAAAGCCGCCTGAACAAACGGGCGGCTGATCGAAAATTCTGAAACCAAGTGGTTTCGTTTAGCTGAAAATCAGGCTTCTTCGTCACCAAATTCATCTTCATCATCATCGTCATCAGGGTTTGCGCCCGGATCGGTATGAAGATTAAGGTTATCAAGCGCGCCTTGCAGGATATAGGCCGCAGCCGTTTTATCGACGACCTGGGCCCGGCGTTTACGCGTCATGTCGACATCTTCAATCAGGATGCGTTCAACCGCGTTGGTCGAAAGACGTTCATCCCAAAGCAGGATCGGCAGATCGATATAATTCTGCATTTCGTCGACAAAGGCATAAACCCTGTGGCATGCCTTGCCGATCATGCCGTCAAGTTCACGCGGAAAACCGATGATGATGCCGCCGACATTCTGCTTGGTGACGATTGCCGAAAGTTCGGCAATATCACGCGTGAATTTCTTGCGCGAAATCAGCGAATAGGGGGACGCGATCTGTAGCCCGACATCTGAAAGGGCCACGCCAATGGTTTTGGTGCCGAGATCCAGCCCCAAAACGCGTGCTGCCGGTGACAAAAACCGCAGCAATTCCTGTGTGTCATTGCAAATCATGGCGCCCTTATAGGTGCGTTGCCAAAAAAACGCCAGCGCATTTCAACCAGCGAAACGCAATACTGACATGCCTGAAACGTCGGTGAAAGCATGGCTTTGCCCCTGATGCCAGCCATGATCGGGCGGCATCTTTCCCAACAGTTGGAAAAGTTGCCGAAATTGGCTGTCTCCGGCCCTTGCGGCGGGGGCGGCGGGGTGCTAGTTTCCGCGCTGTAATTTCAGGTTCCGGCAGGCTGCCTGCCTGTCGGGTGTTTTGTCATTCCTTAAGAGAGACTTTCATCCATGTCGTCTTTGGATAAGGAAACAGTTCGCAGGATCGCCTTTCTGTCGCGTATCAACGTGTCCGAAGAAGGGCTTGGCGAACTGGCGGGAGATTTGACCCGTATCCTCGATTTCGTCGAGGAACTGCAAGAAGTTGATGTCGAGGGTTGTGATCCCCTGACGTCGGTTGCCGATCTGACCCTGCCGATGCGCAAGGACGAAGTCACCGATGGCAATATCCAGCAAAAAGTGCTGTCAAACGCACCGATGACCGATGCTGGCTGTTTTGTTGTGCCGAAGGTGGTTGAATAATGACTGATCTGACAAATCTGACGCTTGCCGAAGCCCGTGACGGGCTGGCAAAGGGCGATTACACGTCGGTCGAACTGACCGAAGCCCACATCAAATCGATGGAAGCGCACCGTAATCTGAACGCTTACATCACCGAAACCCCGGACAAGGCCATCGACATGGCCAAGGCTTCCGATGCCAAGCGCGCCAAGGGTGACGCGGGCAAAATGGAAGGCCTGCCGATTGCGATCAAGGATCTGTTCTGCACCGAAGGTGTCCAGACGACCGCAGCCTCGCACATTCTTGAGGGGTTCAAACCGGAATATGAATCCACCGTCACCACCAACCTGTTCAATAACGGCGCGGTGATGCTCGGCAAGGCCAACCTTGATGAATTCGCCATGGGGTCGTCCAATACCTCGTCCTATTACGGCAATGTCATCAACCCGTGGAAGGGCAAGGATGGCAAGGATCTGGTTCCGGGTGGTTCATCTGGTGGTTCGGCGGCTGCTGTTGCTGCGGGCATGGCGCTGGCGGCGACCGGTACCGATACCGGCGGCTCGATCCGTCAACCGGCATCCTATTGCGGTATTGTCGGCCTGAAGCCAACCTATGGCCGTTGCTCGCGCTGGGGCATTGTCGCCTTTGCAAGCTCGCTTGATCAGGCTGGTCCGATGACCAAAACCGTTCGCGACGCTGCGATCATGCTGGGCGCAATGGCCGGACACGATGCCAAGGACAGCACATCCGCCCCGGTTGCGGTTCCTGATTTCGAGGCCGCCCTGACGGGTGACATTCGCGACATGAAAATCGGTATTCCCAAAGAATACCGTGTCGATAACATGCCCGAAGAAATCAACAAGCTGTGGGATAACGGTATTGCGATGCTGCGTGATGCGGGTGCCGAAGTGGTCGATGTGACCCTGCCGCACACCAAATATGCGCTTGGCACCTATTATATCGTTGCTCCGGCCGAGGCATCCTCGAACCTTGCGCGTTATGACGGCCTGCGTTACGGCCAGCGCGTCATGGACGAAGGCGACAGCCTGGACGACATGTATATGAAGTCACGTGCGGCTGGTTTCGGCAAGGAAGTCCAGCGCCGCATCATGATCGGCACCTATGTGCTGTCGGCTGGCTACTATGACGCCTACTACAACAAGGCCCTTAAAGTCCGTCGTCGCATTTACGAGGATTTCGCAACCGCATTCGGCACCGTTGATGCCATTCTGGCACCGACCGCTCCGTCGGCGGCCTTTGCTATTGGTGAAAACGAAGACGATCCGGTCAAAATGTATCTGAACGATGTCTTTACCGTTCCGGCAAGTCTTGCGGGTCTTCCGGGTCTGTCCGTTCCAACGGGCCTGTCTGCCGAAGGTCTGCCGCTTGGTCTGCAGCTGATTGGTAAGCCGTTTGACGAAGAAACCGTTCTGCGTGTCGGTGGCGTGCTTGAAACTGCCGCCAACTTTACCGCGAAACCGGCCGGGCAGGAGGGCTGATCCATGACCTATATCATCGAAGGTTCAACCGGCCCTTGGGAAATCGTTGTCGGTCTGGAAGTCCACTGTCAGGTGGTTTCCAAATCCAAACTGTTTTCCGGTGCATCGACCACATTCGGTAACGATCCGAACACCAATGTCAGCCTTGTTGACGCGGCCATGCCGGGCATGTTGCCCGTGATCAACGAGGAATGTGTGCGGCAAGCCGTCAAGACCGGCCTTGGCCTCAAAGCCAGGATCAATCTTGAAAGCGTCTTTGCGCGCAAGAACTACTTCTATGCCGATCTGCCGCAGGGCTATCAGATTTCACAGTTCGACAAACCGATTGTCGGCGAGGGGATCATTATCCTCGACATGCCTGATGGCTCGACCAAATCGGTTGGCATTGAACGCCTGCATCTTGAACAGGATGCCGGTAAATCGATGCACGATCAGGACCCGAAATATTCGCATATCGATTTGAACCGTTCGGGCGTTGCCCTGATGGAAATCGTGTCCAAGCCTGATATCCGCACCCCGGAAGAAGCCGGCGCATACCTGACCAAGTTGCGCGCGATTGTGCGTTACCTTGGCACATGCGATGGCAATATGAACGAGGGTTCGATGCGTTGCGATGCCAACGTTTCGGTCCGTCGTCCGGGTGCCGAATTTGGCACGCGTTGCGAAATCAAGAACGTCAACTCCATCCGTTATGTGATGCAGGCGATCGAGATCGAAGCAAAGCGTCAGGTCGAAGTCATCGAAGCCGGTGGCGAAATCGTTCAGGAAACCCGTCTTTACGATCCGCGTCTGGGTGAAACCCGTTCGATGCGGTCCAAGGAAATGGCACATGATTACCGATATTTCCCGGACCCGGATCTGCTGCCGCTAGTATTCGATCAGGCATTCGTTTCCGAAATCGAAAAGACCCTGCCGGAACTCCCGGACGAGAAAAAAGCCCGCTTCATGCGTGAAAACGGCCTATCGGCTTATGATGCCGGTGTTCTCGTCGCAGATCAGGAAAAGGCCGCCTATTACGAAGTCGTTGCCAAGGGCCGCGACGGCAAACTTGCCGCGAACTGGGTGATCACCAACCTGTTTGGTGCGCTCAACAAGCTGGAAGTTCCCGTCACCGAAAGCCCGGTTACGGCCGAAAATCTCGGCAAACTTCTGGACCTGATCTCGGATGACACCATTTCAGGCCGCATCGCCAAGGACGTCTTTGAAATCATGATCGAAACCGGCAATGACCCGGAAAAGATCGTGGAAGAAAAAGGTCTGAAGCAGATCACCGATACCGGTGCGATTGAAACAGCAATCGACGAAGTCATTGCGGCCAACCCGGACAAGGTTAAGGAAATCCGCGACGGCAAGGACCGCATGCTGGGTTGGTTCGTTGGCCAGGTCATGAAATCCACGGGTGGCAAAGCCAACCCAGGCATGGTCAACCAGATGCTCCGCGACAAAATCCTCGGCTGATTTCAATCATCAGAAGATGTGCAAAAGCCGCCCGTTTCGATCTGAAACAGGCGGCTTTTTGTTGGGTTCTATGTGTCGCTAATCATCTTCAACGTTAATGAGCCAAATGTTGCCTGAAGATTTCATAAAACATATTTTTGTAGAATTGGGAGGCACCTGAGCTTTTTGTCGTTAAATCACAGATTTGCTGCCTGTAAGAGTAGGTTCAGGTTTCTTGGAGATGGCTCAATACCCCGATCTCTTTCTGCTTGCAGCATTTCATAGCTTAGAACAATAACGCGAGCCGCCTCCGATATGCCCCATGTCCTATTGTTTTGTGAGCGATAGGATTCAATTTCCTCGAGAATCATGCGTATTAAATCGGCGTCAATCACGCGCACTTGATCCCGCACTTCGCTTCTCAGCATGCTGCCCCTTCCTGTCAGCAGCCAGCTTGCGTCTATGCCCTTGTCAACCAGTACAGCCAAAGATGATGCTTTTGGTTCATTTTTGTCCAACTCGTAACGTTCCCACGATTTGCGTGTAAGTCCGGCAAGGTTTGCTGCTTCCGATGCACTAAGCCCTAGATGCTTTCTTGCCTCTCTTATTCGCTCACTAAGGTTGGTTATCATAACTGCTGTTCCTGTATGGAATTGGAGTGTGAAGAATCAAAAAAACATGAACCTTTGATTTATTTAGATTCTCAAAATTGATGCTTTTGGGTTTAATGGCCTAAAAAAATACCACTAAAGGTGTTTTTTCTTGATTTTGGTTCATTTTTGTACCACTGTTTCTTTGTCTTTGATGGTGTGTGCAGAGTGAACTTCAGTGCCAAACTGAAATGATCGCCTGTATCCGTGCATAAGCGATGTTTTGCCCGGGCGATATTTGGCATTCGCGATCTATCTGCGCTTGACTGTTAACTTTCCGACCGGGGTGTTGGTTAATCTCAAGCAAAGTTTGAGACGTGATTATACGCAGCTTGGCGAAGTGCTCAGGATGATCGTCGCACAGTGTTTATTTCCTGTAAGCATTCTGAAACCTTAGAAAACCTTCGTGATGACTTGAGGCAATGTCGCATATTTCATCTCAGGTTGCGTGCGGGCAGGTCATGTTCATTCAAAGCCATTGATTGCATGGGACAATTTTGCTCAGAGCGAAACAGTTTCCTCTGATTGCGGCGTGAAATGAATTCATTCTTTTGTATCAAGGCTCCCTCTAGATGTGTGGTTCTTTTTTGGGGGAGTAATACTAAAGGATAGTTATTGGGGTGTGGGGTAGTAATATGGGGCTTCTAAAGCGAATTAAAATTGCCATCAAAGTTGCTGGCGGTTTTGGCGTGATGTTGGTTTTGATGATCACGGTGTCGGCGATCTGCGTTATTGCATTGATGGATGCAGACAGTAATTTCAACGAGTATCGGCAGATTGCACTGCAATCAAACCAAGCTTCACGTGTTCAGGCCAATATGCTTGAAGCTCGCGTCTCGGTTTTGAATTTTCAGATGAGGCAGTCTCCTGAAGCACTTGAAAACGCAAATCAAAGATTGGAAACAACCAAAAAGCTTAACGCCGAATTTTTGTCTCTTGTTAAAGACCCTGACTATCTCGAAAGTGCGAAAGCTGTGGATCAGGATATTGCGGCGTATGCTGCGGCGGTTCGTGCGTTAAGCGCAACCAAGGATACTGCGGAACAACAACGTATCGCTGAATCAACCCTGAACGTTCTGGGGCCAAAGGTCGCAAGCGACATCGAAGAACTCAAACTGTCCTTCAAAGCCAAACAGGATGAGATTGGTCCTAGAGCAAAAGCAGAAAACGCTTTTGCCATTTCGCTTGCCGCAATTATTTCTGCAATTGCTGTTGTGGTCGGTTTGGCAGCAGCGTGGCTGATCGGTGTTGGTATTTCGCGTCCGATTATTACCATTACAAACGCGATGCGGGTTCTTGCCGGAGGCGACAAAACCGTCGATATCCCCGGACAGGATCACAAGGATGAAATTGGTGATATGGCCAAGGCGGTGCTCGTGTTTAAAGAAAACATGATCAAGGCAGAGGAACTGGCCGCCCAGGAAGTCGAAGCCCAGAAACAGCGTGAATCCCGCGCCAGGTTGATCGAAAAACTGACCGGTGATTTTGAAGGTGATGTATCGGTCGTTCTGAAAACGGTCTCGGATGCAGCGACCGAAATGCAGCATACTGCAACGTCAATGACGGCAACCGCGGAAGAAACCAGTCGTCAGTCAACGGTTGTTGCTGCGGCGGCCGAGCAGGCATCAAATAATGTTCAAACCGTTGCCAGCGCATCCGAAGAACTAAGTGCATCGATCTCTGAAATCAGCCATCAGGTTACCCAGTCATCCCGTGTGGCGGATAAGGCTGTTGTGGAAGCGCAAAGTACGAATGCACAGGTTCGTGGACTTGCAGAAGCGGCTCAGAAAATTGGTGATGTTGTCGGTTTGATCAGTGATATTGCGGCACAGACCAATCTTTTGGCTCTGAATGCCACAATCGAGGCTGCCCGCGCAGGTGAAGCAGGCAAAGGTTTTGCCGTTGTCGCGGCCGAGGTGAAAAACCTTGCTAATGCGACCTCCAAGGCCACCGAGGAAATTACAAATCAGATAACCGCAATCCAAAGCGAAACAGAGGGCGCTGTTGTTGCCATTGATTCCATCGGAACAACCATCACCGAAATTAGTGAAATTGCATCGGCAATAGCCAGTGCGGTTGAACAGCAAGGTGCCGCAACCGATGAAATCAATCGTAACGTCCAGGAGGCTTCTGCGGGTACCGGCGAAGTAACGGCCAATATTCACGGTGTCAACCAAGCCGCGGCATCAACCGGGGCTGCGGCCGAACAAGTTCTTTCTGCCTCCAATAATATGTCTCAGCAGGCAGATATCCTGCTTCAGAAAGTCGAAGCTTTCTTGTCGGCGGTAAAGGCTGCTTAGGCTGTCTGCTACGTTTCGCCAAGGCTCGGGCGCTGATATGGTATTATGAATGCCACCGATCTTGTTTCGGCGTTATCTTTCAATGGTTAAGCCTGATTTAGCATGCGGGCTTAACCATTTTTCTATGTGCAATTTGCTTGGTGCCCGATGAAGTGATCCTGATGTTCCATTTTTTTTGCAAGCTCAGAGGCGAAATATTTTCCTAAGTGCCCGCAGTCCGGTAATCGCGCGGTGATGCGCCAAGGATGCGTTTGAACATATTGCTGAACGCGGCGGGATTGTCATAGCCAAGGTCCATCGCAATCGTTGTAACGGCTTCACCTGCGGCCAGTCTTGGCAGGGCGGCAAGGATGCAGGCCTGTTGACGCCATTCGACAAAGCTTGATCCGGTTTCCTTGCGAAACTGCCGGGTAAAGCTTCGGCGGCTCATGCCCAGATGATGGCACCAGTCATCGATGGTTTCATGCGGTGTCGGAGATGCCAGAAAGGCACGGCATTTTTCCCGTAATGCGACCTGTTCCGGTAGCGGAAGCGACAGTGGCAGGACCGGCAACCGTTTGATTTCATGTTCAATCAGCGCCATCAATACACCGTCACGACCCGCCATGTCATATTCCGCCGGGACGGCAACCGCTTCGATCAGTAAATGACGCATCAGCGATGAAATGCCGACCACCTTGCACTGGTTGTCCGCCGCACCAAGCCGGTCCGGGCGCAGATAAAGCGACCGCATTTTGACATCGCCAAACAGGCGGACCTCGTGGATCACCCCGGCGGGGATCAGCATGCCGCGCTGGGGCGGCATCATCCATGCGCCTTGTGGGGTTGATGCCATCAAAACCCCGGTCATGCCATATAGCAACTGATCGCGATCATGGCGATGGGCGGCAATCACATGACCATCGGGATAATCCGTACCCAATGCGATAACCGGTCTTGGAACTTCGCGAAATGATGACATTGATGCCTGTCTGTGATGATTGGCCCAGTCTGGTAATAAATTGACCCTAACGCGGTGGTGGGCCGTTTTGCAATTTTTATAATGACGATCAACGCACCAAGGCGTGCGTTTAATGTCATTTCAACGAGGTCCCCGATGAACGAAGCCGTTCTCAACCGACCGCAAGTCTCCCGAACCGTTTTGCCGGTTCTGGGTGCGGCCAGTTTCTGCCATTTGCTGAACGATATGATCCAGTCGCTATTTGTCGCGGCTTATCCGGTGTTCAAGGGCGGCTTTGACCTATCCTTTGCGCAGCTCGGTCTATTGACCCTGACCTATCAGGTGACGGCATCACTGTTGCAGCCCTTTATCGGCCATTTCACCGACCGTCGGCCGCAACCTTATTCCCTGCCGTTTGGTATGGGGATGTCGATGGCGGGGCTTCTGGTGCTGTCCTCGGCAACCAGTTTTGCGATGCTGCTTGTGGGCAGTGCGATGCTCGGCGTGGGATCATCGATCTTTCACCCGGAATCCTCGCGTCTGGCGCGTCTGGCATCGGGCGGGGCGCATGGATTTGCGCAGTCGCTGTTTCAGGTGGGCGGCAATGTCGGTTCAGCCATCGGGCCGTTGCTGGTGGTCGCAGTGGTTTTGCCGCACGGACAGGGCGGTCTGGCATGGTTTGCCTTTGCCGCATTGGCTGGGGTCGTCATCCTGACCCTTCTTGGGCGCTGGTATAAACGCAACGGCCATGCCGTGCGCCGCCCGCGTGTTGTTCATCTGGCGGCAAATCTTCCGGCCCGACGCCAGGTGATTGGCGGCCTTCTGGTTCTGTTCTGTCTGATGCTGTCGAAATGGTTCTATCTCGCCAGCTTCACCAGCTATTACGTGTTTTACCTCATGGAAAAATTCCCGCTCTCCGAAGGCGATGCCCAGATTTATCTGTTCATTTTCCTGGCCTCGGTTGCGGCGGGAACCCTGATCGGCGGATCGGTCGGCGACCGGATTGGCCGCAAAAAGGTGATCTGGGGATCGATCCTTGGGGCGCTACCCTTTGCAATGATCCTGCCCTATGTCGGGTTGGGGGCAACCGTGATGCTCTCGATTGCCATCGGTCTGATCCTGTCATCGGCATTTTCGGCGATTGTTGTCTATGCGCAGGAACTTGTGCCGGGACGTATTGGCATGATTTCCGGTCTGTTCTTTGGCCTGGCCTTTGGGCTTGGCGGGATTGGTGCGGCCATTCTTGGCGTGATGGCTGATCATTTCGGGCTGGGGCTGGTCTATCAGGTTTGCGCATGGTTACCGGCCATTGGTTTCCTTGCGATTTTCCTGCCTGATATCGAACATGTCGACAAAGCCTGAATGCGGGAAACCGAAACGCAAAAGACCGCCCATCGGGGCGGCCTTCCGCGTGGATATCTTGATCGATCAGGCCAGTTCGCGGGCCGGATAACCGGCATCGTCAATGGCGGCGATCAGGGCTGCGACATCGGGATTGCCGGTCACGGTTACTTCGCCCTTTGCAAGGTCGATATCGGCTTTTTCAACCCCCGAAACGCCCTCGACAGCTTTGGTAACAGTGGCAGCGCAATGGCCGCAGCTCATTTCATCGACTTTCAGTTTCAGCATTCCGGTTGCTCCGTCAGGTTGGATTCGATAATCCGACTATGGGGCTTCCAGTTGCTGGAAGGTCAAGCGATTATTTACCAAGCAGTTTGATAACCTCATCTGCGGCCGCATCGCTGGATGCAGGGTTCTGGCCAGTTACCAGTTTGCCATCGACAACCGCATGGGACGCCCACATGTCAGCGCGTTCATAAAGGCCGCCCTGTTTGGTGAATTCGTCCTCAATCAGAAGCGGGACGACCTTTTCAAGGCCGACGGCCTTTTCTTCGTCATTGGTGAAGCCGGTGACTTTTTTGCCCGCCACCAGCGGCTTGCCGTCTTTGGTTTTGGCATTCACGAATGCTGCCGGGCCGTGGCAGACAGCGGCCACCGGTTTGTCCTGTGCGACGAATGCCTCGATCAATGCGATGGATTTGGCATCAATTGCCAGATCCCAAAGCGGCCCGTGACCGCCGGGATAAAACAGTGCGTCATAATCATCGGCTTTCAGGCCATCAAGTTT
The DNA here is from genome assembly GCF_000300235.2 of Thalassospira xiamenensis M-5 = DSM 17429. Lineage (NCBI taxonomy): Bacteria > Pseudomonadati > Pseudomonadota > Alphaproteobacteria > Rhodospirillales > Thalassospiraceae > Thalassospira > Thalassospira xiamenensis. The sequence continues at coordinate 1,937,376 of NZ_CP004388.1, forward strand.
CACGGTGTTGGCGAATGCTTTCTGGGCGTCGGCATCACCTTCAAACCGTTTGGTCGCCTCGGTCAGGGCATCGGGAACCTGGCTGTTGGGATCAAGCGGCGGCTGACCACCCTTGGGGGATGCCAGCGTGATATCGGCACCGGCATCGCGGAACCGGAAATAGGGGGCGGCAAGTTCTTCCAGCCAGATACCGGTTTTATGGCCGGTATCGCCCATTTTGTCGTGGGACGTCACAATCATCAGAATACGCATCGTTTTGGTCCTTGATATGTGAATAGGATTTGCACCAAGGATAGAATGCTGATCTAATTTGCGGAAGATCGAAGAATTGGACAGATTGTCAAATTAAATGAGCATATAAAATGTCGGCACTGGATGAAGTTCGGGCAATGATGATTTTCGCCCGTGTGGTCGAGGATGGCGGGTTTTCTGCCGCAGCGCGCAAGATGGGGCTGAGCCGTGCTGCGGTGTCTCATCAGATCAGGCAGCTTGAAGCCAAACTTGGCGTGCCGCTGCTTCGGCGCAGCACCCGCAATTTCAGCCTGACCGATGCCGGAACGCGTTATTACGACAGTTGCCGGACGATTGCGCTGGAGGCTGAGGCCGCCCGCAAGCGGGTCGAAGTCATGCGTGACGAGCCGGTCGGCAAGATATCGATTACTTCATCGGTGCATCTGGGCACACTTCGGATCGTGCCGATCCTTGACCGGTTTCGCCAGACCTATCCGGGGGTGGCGATTGATGTTCATCTGTCTGACGAGGTTGTCGATCTGATCGGGCGGGGGATTGATATTGGCATCCGGTCCGGGCCGCTTAAAAGCTCGGAGCTTAAAAGCTTCAAGCTCTATCAGACCCACCGGATCATTGCGGCGTCGTCGGGGTATGTTGCACGGGTGGGCTTGCCCGAAACCCCCGAACAGCTCGCCGATCATGACTGGGTGATGTATAGCCGGGTTCCCGAAACCCTGCGCCTGATCTGCGATGATCAGGAAAAATCCATTCGGGTATCGGGTAGTGTCCGGGTTGATAATGCAACCGCCCGTCTGCAATTCCTGCGTGGCGGGCACGGGCTTGCGGTTGTGCCGTTTTGCGATATTGCCGATGAAATTGAGCGCGGCGATGTCGTGCATGTTCTGCCGAACTGCAAATTGCCCGATCTTGAAGTTTTTGCCGTCTTTCCGGCCGGTGTGACGCGCAGTGCCAAAATCCAGTCGCTGCTTGATTTCATGCGCCGCGAACTGCGCGATATCGATATGGGTCGCAATGGCGGATAACCGTTTTTGGCTGCCGTTGTCATATTGATCAATCCCGATTGATCGGCTATTCCCCAATAACGATTTTCGGGGGAAACCATGGCCAAGCTGTTCTTTTATTATTCGTCGATGAATGCGGGCAAATCGACGACGCTTTTGCAATCGAGCTTCAACTATCAGGAACGCGGCATGCAGACGCTTCTGCTGACCGTGGCGTTTGATGATCGTTTCGGTGTCGGCAAGATCGCATCGCGCATTGGCCTTGAAGCCCCGGCCGTCTTGTTTGACGGCAATACCGATCTTTGCGCCCTGATTGGGGAAAAGCTTGATGAAGGCCGGATTGATTGCGTGCTGGTGGACGAGGCGCAGTTTCTGACCAAGGATCAGGTCTGGCAGCTTTCCGATGTCGCCGACAAGCTTGGCGTGCCGGTGCTGTGTTATGGCATCCGTACCGATTTTCAGGGGCAGCTTTTCGAAGGCTCGAAATGGCTTCTGGCCTGGGCGGACAAGCTAAGCGAACTTAAGACAATCTGTCATTGCGGACGCAAGGCCGGGATGGTTCTGCGCGTTGATGAAAACGGCAATACGGTGCGCGAGGGGGCCCAGGTCGAAATCGGTGGCAATGATCGCTATGTCTCGGTCTGCCGACAGCATTTCAAGGAAGCGATGGGCAAATAAGCCGCCCGAATCCCTATTTTTCACAAAAAATGTTTAATCACATCGATTATTCATTTTTACTCAGGAATAAATCAGGGACGTGATTTCCGGTGCGATCAGCGTGTAAGCCACCAGCCACATCACCGCACAGGTGACCCCATCAATGATTTTCCACGTGATCGGCCGCGCCACATAGGGGGCCAGCCACGCCGCGCCCAGCGCGATGGCAAAGAACCAGACGAAGCTTGCGCTCATCGCGCCAAGCGCAAAGGTCAGCCGTTCGTCGGCGGGGAATTGCCCGCCAATCCCGCCCAGCATGACAACGGTATCAAGATATACATGCGGGTTCAGGAGGGTCACGGCAAGCGCCGTCGACAGAACTGCCTTCCAGCCCGCCTGCCTGACATCGCTTTCTGACAGGGTTTCGGTTTCAAACAGACGCCTGAGCGCTGCAAACCCGTACCAGATCAGGAAGGCCGCACCGCCCCACGTCGCGATTTTGGTCAGGATCGGGTAGTTGGCAACCAACGTTCCCAGACCGGCAACACCGGCTGCGATCAGGATGGTATCACATAGCGCGCAGACAAATGCCACCATCACCGGATGGTTGCGACGCAACCCTTGCCCGAGAACAAAGGCATTCTGCGCGCCAATGGCAATGATCAGTCCGCCGCCAAGGCCAAATCCGGTCGCAAAGGTCAGAAGCATTTTTCATCCCGCAAAATCGCTGTTGATGGGGCAGGGATAGCAGTTTTAAGAAATAAGAAAATCGAATTATCATGATATAGTATTAGTAAATTTTATGGCAGGAGTGCGCGAGGCAGCGTATGGCCTGCCCTGGTATCGTTTGGCTCGCAAGCTTGTTTAAGCAGCATGGAAGCATCGTCGTGACGACAGGTGATATACCCTGATGGGGGCGATACATCTTTGGTGGTAGGCGATACATCGATGAAGGGGATGCGTGGCTGGTGGATGAGGCGGGGATAATAAAATGATCGATTACAAGCTGTTGCAGGCCAGTGCCGAGGTGATCCGGCATGGCAGTTTCGAAAAGGCGGCGCGTGATCTTGGTCTGACGCAGTCGGCGATATCGCAGCGGGTCAAGTTGCTGGAAGACCGGCTGGGGCAGCCATTGATCATCCGGTCTAAACCGATTGCCGCGACCGATGCCGGAAAGCGGCTTTTGCAGCATTATCAGCGGGTCAGTCTGCTTGAGCAGGAATTATATGAGGAATTACCAAAGCTGCATTCGGCCAACCGGTTTGGCCAGATCGCGATTGCGGTGAATGCCGACAGTCTGGCGACATGGTTTGTCAATGTGCCCAAGAAGCTGTTTGATGAGCTTGACCTGCTGGTGCATCTGACGGTTGAGGACGAGGCACTTAATCACGAGGCACTTCAGGCCGGAACGGTGTTGGGCGCGGTCAGTTTGCGGCCCGATCCGATACAGGGATGCCGGGTGCGGCCATTGGGCTCGATGCGCTATATCATGGTGGTATCGCCGGAATTCCGTGACCGGTATTTTGCCGATGGGGTCACGGCGGATGCGTTGCGATCCTGCCCGGCGGTAAATTTTTCGCGCCATGACGAATTGCAAAACCAGTTCTTAAACAGGTATTTCGGATTGGTGCCGGGGGAATTTCCGGCCCATACGGTGCCAAGTTCACAAGGTTTCGTTACCGTGGCCGAGCAGGGTATCGCCTATGCCGTGGTTGAGGAGCATCAGGCGGCGGAAGGTTTACAGAGCGGACGGTTGGTGCAGCCATGCCCGCATGTAATCGAACGGCCGCTTTATTGGCATCACTGGAATATGCAAAGCGGATTGCTGTCGCAGGTGAACGAGATTGTTCTGGGCGAAGCGCGCCATTATTTGCCCAAAATCGGGAACTAAACGGTTGGGATCGCGTTTGTTTTCGGGTTTGGCGATATGGCATGCCCACCCATCGGCTTTGCCAATCGGATTTGACAGGGGATGAATTCTGCCGCTTACTCATATGACTTCCAGATTGTGCGCTAATGCCTTATGGAAACAGGAAGATTGAATGCCGCATCGCCTTGTTGCCTGTGAACATTGCGATTACCTGCATGTCGAAGACGACATTCCACCGGGCTTTGTGGCACGTTGCATCCGGTGCGGGTCGCCCTTGTATCAGGCGCAGAAGGGTACGGTTGAACGGCCTCTGGCCTTTGCCATTACGGCACTTGTCCTGTTTCTGATTGCCAATTCATTCCCGATCCTGACCTTTGCCATGGAAGGACGCACCGAGAGCAATACGCTGCTGAGCGGGGTTGTGACCTTCTGGCAGGAGGGATTCCCGTTTCTGGCCTTTATGGTCGCGTTGACGTCGATTGCTGCCCCGCTGATGCTGATCGGGGCTTATATCTATGTGCTGGCACCGCTTTATTTCGGGTTCGTGGTGCCGGGCTTGCGGGCAGTCTGGCGTGTTTTGGCTGTTATTCGGCCCTGGTCGATGCTTGATGTGTTTCTGATCGGACTTCTGGTCGCGCTGACGAAGCTGACGGATTTTGCCGATGTCATTGCGGGGCCAGCCTTTTATGCAGTTTGTTTTCTGATCCCGACGACATTGCTGATGAGCACGACGCTGGATCCAAGGACGATCTGGCGGCGACTGGCGCCGGAAAATTTGCGTTATGCGACGTTAGAGGATCTGGAAGAATTGCGTGCCGGTACCGGGCAGGAAAAGGCAACAGGCTGGATGACCTGCGAGATCTGTGCGTTTGTCGTAACGGACAGTGCCGCACGGGAAACCGGGGGCAAATGCCCGCGTTGCGGTACGCATCTGCATCATCGCAAGTCGGGCAGCCTGTCGCGGGCCTGGGCGCTGCTGGTGACGGCGGTCGTTTTGTATATCCCGGCCAACATTTTTCCGATCATGACGATCACCTATCTGGGGCGGGCGGAATCCGATACGATCCTTTCCGGGGTGGTGGTGCTGTTGCAATCTGGTCAATGGCCGATTGCGATTGTTGTCTTCACCGCCAGCGTCGTGGTGCCGATCATGAAGATTATCCTGCTTGGCTGGGTTTATGCCGCAACGGGTCTGGGGCTTGCCGGGCCGCTTCGCGAACGGACATTGATCTATCGCGTGACCGAACTGATCGGGCGCTGGTCGATGATCGACGTGTTTATGGTGTCGATACTGGCAGCACTTGTGAAATTGGGTAACATAGCAACCGTTGCACCGGGCTTTGGTGCTGTGGCCTTCTGTGCCGTGGTCATTCTGACCATGCTGTCGGCAATGGCATTTGATCCGCGGCTGATCTGGGATCGGGCGGGAATGCAAAAGGAACAGGGGATGTCATCATGACGGACGACACCAGCCGGAATGCCGGTCAGGGGCAGCCAGGCAGGCCCGATGTGAAAAAGGCATTTCAGAACCTGCCGGTCATCTGGATCGTGCCGATTGTCGCGTTGATCATCGGCGGTTGGCTTTTGTGGCGCGATGCGGCAGCCAAAGGACCAGAAGTTACCGTGACGTTCGAAACGGCCGAGGGACTGACCGCGGGCAAAACCGCCGTGCGGTATCGTGATGTTGATGTCGGACAGGTTACCGAAATCAATCTGAGCGAGGATTTCGGGCATGTGGTTCTGACGATGCGGATGAATTCGGATTTTGAACCCTATCTGACCGATAAAACCAAATTCTGGGTGGTACGCCCGCGCGTTTCCGCACAGGGGATTTCAGGCCTTCAGACCATCGTTTCAGGGGCTTATATCGAAGCGGTTCCAGACAGGTCTGGCCAAGAGGCCCGCGAGTTTACCGGATCGGAAGAACCGGAATATGTGCCTGATGGATCGGACGGAACACGGTTTATCCTGATGGCGGAGGAACTTGGTTCAGTCGCGTCGGGAACGCCGGTTCTTCTGCGCGGGGTAGAGGTTGGCGAGGTCCTTGATACCAATCTGGATTCCGCGGCCGAAAAGGTGTCGATCCCGATCTATGTCCGCAAGCCGTTTGATGGATTGGTCAAGCGCGATACGCGTTTCTGGAATTCCAGCGGCATCAGTCTTGATCTGAATGCGGAAGGCGTATCGGTGCGTGCCCAATCTGTTCGATCAGTTTTGGCCGGTGGCATCAATTTCTATACGCCTGACGAAAGCCTGAATTCGGAAACAGCAAAACCCGATACGGTGTTCCGGTTAAATGACAGCCGTAAACAGGCGGAAATTCTGGCGTATGGCATCACGCAGAAATACATGCTGTATTTCGATTCCTCTGTACGCGGGCTTTCGCCCGGCGCGCCGGTTGAATTCAATGGCATTCGCGTCGGCACGGTCAACAGCGTCAATCTGGAATATGTCGTTCCCAATCAATCGTTCCGGGTGCCTGTTGAAGTGACGCTGGAGCCCGAACGGGTGCAAATGGTCGGCAATCAGGACACCGCCGATGTCGATTATGCGAAGATCATGGATGTTCTGGTCGAACGTGGTTTGCGGGCACGTCTGAAAACCGGGAGCTTTATAACCGGCCAGCTGTTTGTTGATCTGGGCATGTATCCGGTGACACCACCCCGCTATCTGGGCGATGCGCAGGGGAAAATTCCAGAATTGCCGACATTGCCGCAAAAGATCGACGAGATCAGCAATTCCCTGTCCTCGTTGCTTGAAAAGGTTGAAACATTCCCTATTGAGGAAATCGGCATTCGACTGCTGGGGACTGTCGAGGGGATGGAGAACATTGTTACATCGCCTGCGATCATTGAGAGCATGGATAGCCTGAAACAGGCGGCTGCCGGGGTGAACCAGCTTGTGACGAACCTTGATACCAGCGTGTTGCCAGCCACTCAGAATGCGCTGGAATCCGCGCAGGTTGCACTTGGCGGTGTACGTGACGTGACATCGCCGAATTCGCCGATCCGCTATAATTTTGAGGAAACTCTGAAAGAGCTTTCGGCGGCAGCCCGGTCGTTGCGGGATCTGGCCGATTTCCTTGAGCAAAATCCGAATGCTCTGATCCTGGGCAAACCGGGCCGCCGGGAGGAAGAATGATGCGGGAAATGCAAATGAAACCGAAAACAACGGCGACAATTCGCAAGCGGCTGATCGCGGGGGTGTTCTTGGCATCGCTTGGCTTCCTGTTCGCGTGCAGCACACCGGTTCAGGAACGTTATTATCTGTTATCCCCCGACGATGTTGCAGCCCCGTCGGGGGCCACCCGAACGGCGGTGATGGGGGTGGGACCGATAACCATCCCAAGCCATCTTGATCGCAGCCAGATTGTGACGCGCAGTAGTGACAACCGGCTGGTGATCAACCAGTTTGATCGCTGGGCCGAGCCGCTGGATGAAAACATTCAGCGGGTGTTGATCGAAAACCTTGACCATCGGTTGAGCCCGCAGCGGATCGAGACATTCCCGTGGAACTCGCGCGACGGGGTTGTCTGGCAGATCGTGGTCGATCTGGGACAGTTCGAACGTCAGCTGGACGGTTCGGTGCAGATCGTAGCGCGCTGGAAAATTGTCAATTTCAATTCGGGTGCAACCGCCGTATCCGAACGGTTTACCGATTCCGTGGTTCCCAAGGATACAACAACCGAGGCAACTGTCGCTGCCATGAGCGACCTTTTGGGGCGGCTTAGTGATTCTATTGCCCGGTCTTACAGGTAACCCAAAATATGTCGGGTCGGAAGAGGGCTCCCGATCTTTGATTTGGTCGGTTTTTTGTTGGGGAACCGGAATTCAATCTATTGTTTTTAGCCCAATATTCACCTTATAAAGAGACATAAACACAATAACTGGGACATGCGCCTGACTATGAAATGGCATGCAAATGTCGCTCCAAACAGGACGTTAGGGAGCCAGTGCGCGGTATGTCGGATAAGACATTTGAAGTACGTGTCCAGCGTGGGGACCGCTGGATCATTCATTCGACCTTTGATGTCGAAAGAGAGGCACTCAGCGAGGCTGAGAAGCTTTTAAAAACAAAAGTCTCTGCTGTCAGGGTCGTTCGAGATTGGGAACGTGCCGACGGTCGTCATGTCGAAAAAGTGATTCTGGAGAAGGCTGGCTCCAGCGATGGCGATGATCAGGATGTGCGTATTTCGCACATTGACGATGCTCCTTTGTGTGATTCCGATAATGATCTTATACAGTTTGAAAGCCGGGCCACCATCAATCGGCTGCTACGCAAATATTTCGATCATGAAATTCTGACACCATCCGAGGTAATGTATAATTACCAGAACCTGCGAAAGCTGATGTTCCACGATACATTGATGCCGACAGCGGTTGACAAGGTAGCGGGCATTCATGCCAGGGCGACAGGTGGTGATTACATGGCTGCCATGGACAAGCTTCATGAAGCGATTGATCAGCTTGCCGCCCGTGCCCGTGAAGTTGAAAAAGTCGATCTTCCGGCATTTGAAGATGTTACCATTTCTCAAGTTCGTGATGAGATCGGTAACTTGCGTCTTGCCGAAGATACTGACTTCCTAACGATGGTTGCGCTTACGCGCGCGTTGTCAGCCAACCGCAGCTGGGTCGGAAAGCTGGATTTGGTATTGCAGCTAAAGGGTGACGAGAAAGACGACGCAGCGCGCCAAATCCTGGACGATGTCGTTACGGATATCCTGGGTTCTCCTGTCGCCCTTAAGGAATTGCTAGGGAGTTCGAGCAGCTTTGGTGAGGCTATCATTCTGCACATTGACTTGGCGATGGGGCGAGCTCGCGGTAATCCCGGAGCCGCAGATGATATCCTTGAGCTGCTTAATCCGCTGTTTGGGGCCGGTCTGTTGGCAGGTGCGCAGAATGCAATGTTTGATTACATTGTTCGTGAATTGCGCAGTCCCAATACCCTGACAAACCGGGAAAATGCCCCCGATCCCATGGTGGGTATTCTTGACAGATTGATCAGTGAAAAAGGGGTTTCTTATGACGGGCCAATGGTCGCCGCGCTGGCCGAGCGTGGTGCACGTATACGCAATATCGGCGGTCCGCGGGCTTTGATTGAGGGAGTGGCTGAAATCACCGAACGTTTGCGAGCCAATTGGCGCAAAATGTCTTGGCTTTTGGCCGTTGCCAATTCCGGAATCGTCGAGAGCTATGGTGATGAGTTATTCAAACTGCTTTTGGGTACGGTTAAAGACATGCAGGGTTTGCGGGCTTTCTGCGATAGTGATGCGAAGCCACGCGCCAAAATGGTAACTGTTAGCGCAATGAACCAGGCACTTCTGGCCTCAGAACTGCCGAACAAACAAAAACAGCGGATCGGAAGAATGCTGGACGAGGGACTGGCCGATTATCTGGTGCGTGAAAAGGTGATCGAGCGGATCGACAATCCGTCGCTTCATCTGCGCAAGCGCGCCTATATGCTGGTGCAATTCTGTTCGAGTGGCGTGCTGATTGAGGGAAAGTCGGCATCGATGGCGCGAAAAAGGGTCGTCGGATATTTGAAGCAGCCCAATTTCACCGACAAGCTGGTTGATGACATCAAGGACATGACGGCCAAGGAAGGCACGATTCGTGACTTCTATGCCCTGCTGCAGCGAAGCGGCTTTTAGGGTGGCTGAACCCGGGGTTGGTGGGGAGACGCAGTAAAAACTGCGAAGAGACACACCCCGCGAAGATTGTTGCAGCATATGCTGTGGCAAGATTCGTGGGGTGTTTGTCATTGTTGCCATTCGTTTCGTGAGGCATGCTGCATTCCTGATTAAAGGGGATCGCCATGCCAGAGCGCATTACCAACACCACAAGCATCAGAATGATTGCCTGTTTTGCCTTTGACGATGTCATGAGTCTTGATGTTGTCGGGCCCTTACAGGTTTTTGCATCCGCCAATGCCGAACTGGAGCGGCAGGGGCGTGAACGCGGCTATGAGGTGCTGGTGATTGCCGATGCGGCAGGGCCTGTGCCGACATCGGGCGGTTTCAGGCTGTATGCCGATCTGGATTGGCGGGAGTTGGAGCTGCAAGCGACCGATACGGTGCTGATTGCGGGGGGCGATGGTGTCAATCGGGTGCGCGAGCGGCGGGATATACTGGATTGGCTGGTGCAGGTCGAAATGTGCGTGCCAAGGCTTGGTTCGGTTTGTTCCGGAGCGTTGATCCTTGCCGAGGCAGGATTGCTGGACGGGCGTCTGGCAACCACGCATTGGTCGCGATGTGATGAGATGCGCAAATGTTTCCCCAAGGTCGATGTGATCGAAGATCGTTTGTACAGTTATGATGCGCAGGGCCTGGATGGTGATCCACATATCTTTACCTCAGCCGGGGTGACGGCGGGTATTGATCTGGCGCTAGCACTGGTGGAGGCGGATCACGGGCGGGTAATTGCCCTTGCCGTAGCACGACGTCTGGTGATGTTCTTAAAACGGCCGGGCGGGCAGGCACAGTTTTCTGCCTATCTGACACCCGCCATCGGAACCACGGCACAGCTTGTCGGATTGCTGGAATGGATACCGGCCAATCTGGATGGTGATCTGTCGCTGGAAGTTCTGGCAAATCGTGCGGGAATGTCGGCACGGACATTTTCACGGGTATTCACCCGTGATCTGGGCATGACACCGGCACGTTATGTTGAACGGGTGCGGGTCGAAGCCGCGCGCGCCCTTTTGCAGGATGATGGCATGACGGTGACGCGTGTGGCGCGGCTTTGCGGTTTTGGCCATCCGGAAACCCTGCGCCGGGCCTTTCAACGCCATTTATCTGTCAGTCCGCAGGAATATGCTGATCGTTTCGGACGAAGGCCGGTGACCGTTCCGGTTTAGGTGAACGGCGAAGATATTTTCTTAATCATCTGTTTTTATTGGAGTTGGCAACATGCTGTTACTGACCAATGGATCAGTGCGTCTGCTATTTATTGCCCAGGCGCTTTACTGGTCCTGTTCGCTTATCGGGATAACCCTGACATCACTGATTGGAATTGATCTGGCACCGATGGCGGAACTGGCGACCCTGCCATTGGCCTTGCTGGTTGTGGGCAATCTGGTTTGTGTGCATCCGCTGTCGATGATCATGCAGCATTATGGCAGGCGCACGGGATTGTTTCTGGGAGCGGCGAGCGGCGTGGTTGGCGGTGCTGTCGTGGCGGGTGGTGTGTATCAGACGGAATTTTTGCTGGTGTGTCTGGGCACGTTTTTGATTGGCGGATATCAGGCATCGGCAATGTATTACCGTTATGCCGCCCTTGAGGCGGTCCGCGATGATCAGAAAGGTCGTGCGGCGGCACTTGTGGTTGGTGGCGGTGTTCTGGCTGCGCTGATCGCGCCGGAAATTGCCAGCTATACGCGTAACATGGTCGCGATTCCATTTGCCGGATCGTATCTGGCATTGGCCGGGTTGGCGACCATCGCAGCCCTGATCATGTTGATGTTGCGTGATGGCGGGGTTCCTGCAAAAACGCGCACAGGTGGTGCGGTCATGCTGGAACTGTTGCGCCGTCCAAGGTTGCGCGGGGCGATTGCCATCAGTGCCGCGGGGCATGGCATCATGATCCTTGTGATGACGGCAACACCGCTTGCCATGAAGTTTTGCGGGTTTGATGTCGATACGGCGGCGAATGTCATTCGCTGGCACATTATCGGCATGTTTTTACCGGCCTTTGCCGCCGGCCCGATGATTGACCGGTTTGGCGCGCGTTTGATGGCGATGGTCGGCGCGCTGGCGCTGGTGTTCAGTGTGGCCTTTGCCGTGTCGGGGATCAGTTTTTCGGCGTTTCTCATCAGTTCGTTTTTGCTTGGGATCGGTTGGAACCTGATGCTTCTGGCGGGGACGACTCTTTTGGGCGAGGGGCATGACGCATCGGAACGCGGCCATGCGCAAAGCCTGATGGAGCTTGGCAACAGCATTACCGGAACCGTGGCATCGCTGGTGGCAGGTGCGCTGATTGCAGGGGCAGGGTGGAACATCATCAATTTCGGTGTTTTGCCGGTGCTTCTGGTTGCCATTTTCCTGATGTGGGCGGGGGGGCGCAAACCGGTGACGCAAGGCGCATGACGTAATTAAAGAAACCGCCGGTCAAACGACCGGCGGTTCGAGTTGCAGGGCGAACGGGGAGTGTCGCCCCGGCGCGATCTCGTATCGCGTGGTGTCACGGGCGGGAATGACCGCGCCGCTGTATCCGGGCAATAAAAAACCGGCCCTCAGGCCGGTTGTGCATTCATTGTCGGGCTGTGGGCCGCGACGAATTCCTTGATCTTTTGCAGGACAAATTCACGAGATGAGTTTTCACGGGTGCGAAACAGCACTTCGCGATCGTGAATGACAAGACCGAGATAGACCGGGCTTGTGTGGCCTTCCTTGCTGAGTTTCAGGGCGCGAAGGGTATGACCGTTGTCATCCGTGCTCTGATAGATGGTGCGCATGATGCTTTAACCTGCTTTCTGTCTCTGACGGGTTCAAACCGGAAAAAGAAGCTTACAGTGCCCTTATGACAGCCAAGTTTTTCGCTGCGATGACAGCAATATGATGGTTTGAAGACTCTTTTGATCCTCAACCGCAAAAGGCAATGGCAAAGCCCTTCAAAAAGCTGGTGGTTTCATTCGCCCGATTTGATAAAAGAAAACGACCAGATCGCCTGTTTCCGGCATTGACATGGGATGATGCGATGTTTAAGAAAGGCGTCGTTCCGCACGGAACAGCAAAGAGATAAGGGCAAGTGGCCGAGTGGCTGAAGGCGCTCCCCTGCTAAGGGAGTATGGGGTCAAAAGCCCCATCGAGGGTTCGAATCCCTCCTTGTCCGCCATTGATCAAAGCACCCCAAAAGGGTGCTTTTTTCTTTTAGGCCGGGAATAAAACAATCATTTCAAACGTTATCGTATCAGGCGGGCTCGCTAATGGCGTTCTCGAACATCATCTATGATGGATCAGCTTTAATAATCCGACGAGGTTGCGATGATGTATTTCGATCAGTTCAAGTCCATCGCCAAACCATTGTTACTTGCGGGTTCGACCTTGCTGGCAGTGATGGTTCTGACGGCAACGGCGGCTGCGAGCAAACCGGCTGCTGCGCCAGTTTACGAAATCGCGCAATCGGGTGGTTTTAGCCAAGAAGAACGGCGTATCATTTATGACGTGCTTGATGCGGTTGACCGCAATATTGGCGATGACGAAAATCGAGGCAAAGGTGGCAAGAGCAAGGACAACGGCAACGGCAAAGACAAAGACGGATTGCCACCAGGCATTGCCATGAAGCTTGAGCGCGGCGGCACCTTACCCCCGGGGATTGCCAAGCGCGATCTTCCGGCGGATTTTCAGTCGCGTCTGCCATATCGTTCGGATGCCATTCGCCAGATTGTCGGCAATGATGTGGTCCTGATTGAAAAGGGGACCGATATCATCCTTGATGTGATCCGCGATGTGGTGCGCAACTAGCATCAGATGCGGTACCGACAAAAAACGCGGCGAAAATCTCACCGCGTTTTTTGTTAGTATATCTTTTATCTTTGCAGAAAATCAGGTGAAAGCGTTGAAGGTAATGATTGTCTGGGTGTCCTTGATATGGGGCAGCAGATGGATTTTTTCGTTTACATAGCGCCCGATATCCTGCCCGTCCTCGATATAAACCTTGACCAGCAGTTCGAACGGGCCGGAGATCGAATAGACTTCCGAGACCCCTTCGATTTCCTCGACCAGTGCTGTGGCAACGTCATAGGCTTTGCCCAGATCGCATTTCACGAAAATGAAAAAGGGATGCATCGGTGCGGCTCCGGTATTTGGGGATAAAAATTATGCCCCAAGCTATCGCGGTGCGGCGGTGGTTTCAATCATTACTGCGGCGAATATACGCTACGTATTACGATTGCGGCGGGCGGCGCAGCATTTCAAGATGTTTGATGCGCGCACGCACCTGTTCCGGGTTATGCTGCCCGACCCCTTCAAGCAGGGTTTCAAGCATCACCATACTGGCCGCCGAGCTATCCCATGTCGTGCCGGTTTCGATGCGCACCGGAAAGACATGCCGGGCGAATTGCGCAATTGGACTGAGCCACTGATCGGTAAATAGGATGATTTTGGCGTCCTGTTTTGCGGCGGCCTCGGCAAAGGCAATGACATCGGCCTGATAACGCCGGACGTCAAAGACCAGAAGCACATCGCGTTTGCCGATATCCAGAAGGTCTTCGGCCCATTTGGCACTTTGGCCCGAAACGCGCCTAACGTGGCTTCGCATGGTGCGCAGATGTTCATAGGCATATACCGCAAGGGCGGAGGTGAACCGCCCGCCAAGGATATAGACCGATCCCTTGCAGTCGCCGATCAGTTCGATGGCACTTTGCAGTTCGGCCGGATTGATATTGGCAAGGCTTGTGCGGATGTTGCTGATGGTGGCCTCAGTCATTTCATGAAGCAATTCCCCCATCGGATGACCGGAATGATTGCGCGAGCGGGGCAGGCTGCTTCGCGTTAAAGGCGATTGCAGGCGGGCTTCGAGTTCGCCGCGCAGACGCGCCTGCATGTCGGGATAGCTGTCAAAGCCGATCTTGCTGGCAAAACGCAGCACCGTTGGGGCAGAAACACCACACCGTTCGGCGAAGGTCGCCACCGTTTCAAGGCCGGCCATCGGATAGTTACCAAGCAGAGCCTGAGCGAGCTTGCGTTCCGATGCGGTCAGTGTATCGGCTTTTTGCGTGATCTGTTCGGCGACCGTTGGCTTTGTAGCCTGCTGCTTCACATTCAAAGGCGAGATTTCCCCGGTTATGCCATCCGCATGGAATGGCCAAACACCCGCAAAGTGCGCTTATGCATTGTTCGGGCGCGGTTTACCTTGTCTGACATACAAATACAATGATTGTAATGAATTTTACAATATTTGATATTCTTGTCATCAAAATTGAAATCATGTAACGTTCGTTACAGAGGGGATAAAACCCGCGCCGCAAAAAGCGGTGCAACAATTCAACGGCTTGGCAAAAGTCGGTCGCCCGGGAGGCGGTTCATCACACGGTACGGCCTTGCAAAAGGTAGTGCAGACAAGGGGATGCAATATGGGTTGTCAGGGCTGCGGATACTTCCATCCAGATTTGGTGTCGATGTTCGACCTGTCGGGTTTTTCCGGGCGGTAAGGCATTTCGGATCACCGTTCGTGTCCGCCGGATGCGAACGGTGAGGATCGTATTTGCAGATGACAGGCCAGCCGCTGTTGCGACCCATAGAACAGGGAGATGTTGGGGTGGCGTTAGATGCCTGAATTTATCAAGACCTACGTCAGATGGGTCGATTGCGTTAACCGGATCATCGGCCGGTTTGCGATGTATCTGATCTTTGCGATGCTTGCGGTGCTTTTATATTCGGCTGCGACCAAGCTTATGGAATTTCCGGCCCTTTGGACGCTGGAAACCGCGCAGTTCCTGATGGTCTCATATTTCCTACTGGGTGGGGGATATTCCATGCAGCTGGACTCGCACGTTCGGATGGATTTGCTGTATGGCGCATTGTCGCCGCGCAAACAGGCCGGGCTTGATGCGATCACCATCCTGTTTCTGATCTTTTATCTGGCGTTTCTGCTGTATGGCGGCGTTTCATCGACCGCCTATGCGTTCGAGTATGGTGAAACCAGTTATTCCGCGTGGTCGCCGCCGATGTCGCCGATCAAGGCGATCATGACCTTTGGCGTGTTCATGATGTTGCTGCAGGCGATTGCGACCTTTTTTAAGGATGTGGCAGCCGCCTGCGGGGAGAGCCTTTCATGAGTTATGAGATGATCGCTCTTCTGATGTTTTCCACGATGATGCTGATGCTTCTGACTGGGAAACGGGTTTTTGGTGCCATTGGTTTTGTTGCCGTTGTCTTCGCGCTTGGCATGTGGGGGGATGGCGGTTCTGAAATGGCGTTCAGTGCCGCGATGAAGCTGATGAAGTGGTATCCGCTTCTCACGCTGCCGTTGTTTGTTTATATGGGTTACATGCTTTCCGA
Organism: Thalassospira xiamenensis M-5 = DSM 17429; assembly: GCF_000300235.2. NCBI lineage: Bacteria > Pseudomonadati > Pseudomonadota > Alphaproteobacteria > Rhodospirillales > Thalassospiraceae > Thalassospira > Thalassospira xiamenensis. The sequence goes on from NZ_CP004388.1 coordinate 1,953,154, forward strand.
ATCCGGTCTGGCAGACGATCTTTACCGGATGTTCCATGTCTGGATGGGGCCGGTCCGCGGTGGCCTTGCCATCGGGACGATTGTTTTGATGGTGGCGGTCTCGGCCATGAACGGGCTGAGCGTTGCGGGCATGGCGATCGGAGCGAGTATCGCGCTGCCGGAACTTTTGCGACGCGGCTATGACAAGATTATGGTGACCGGGGTTATTCAGGCGGGCAGTTCGCTTGGCATCCTTGTGCCGCCAAGTGTGGTTCTGGTGCTGTATGGCATGATCGCGCGTCAGCCTGTCGGGCAGCTTTGGCTGGCGGGGGTATTTCCCGGGTTGCTGATGGCCGCGATGTTCATCGTTTATATCGCCATTCGCTGCTGGCTGCAGCCCGATATGGGCCCGGCACTGAGCAAGGAAGAGCGCGCGGAAATCACCTGGGGTGACAAGATCGGATTGCTGAAGGCGGGGATTGTTCCGCTGTTCATCTTTTTCTCGATGACCGGTCTGTTCCTGATGGGGATTACGTCGCTTGTGGAAAGTTCGGCGGTGGGGGCACTTGCCGCGACCATTGCCGCCTTTGCCAAGCGTCGCCTGACCCGTGGGGTCATGGAAGAAACCCTTCGCAAGACACTTTCGATCAGCTGCATGTTTATGTGGATCATTCTGGCGGCACTGGCATTTGGTGCGGTGTTTGACGGGCTGGGTGCGGTCAAGGCGATTGAAAGTTTCTTTGTCGATCAGCTTGGACTTGGTCCGTGGCAGATCCTGATCATGATGCAGATTTCCTTCATCCTGATGGGCATGTTCCTTGATGACACGGCGATGCTGGTGATCGTGGCGCCGCTTTATGTGCCGCTGGTCGGCGCACTTGGTTTCGATCTGGTCTGGTATGGCGTGCTTTATACCATCACCTGCCAGATCGCCTATATGACGCCGCCGTTCGGCTACAACCTGTTCCTGATGCGTGCCATGGCCCCGCCAGAGGTGACGTTAAAGGACATCTATAAATCCATCACACCGTTTGTGATCATCATGGCGATGGCGCTTGGCATTGTGATGGTGTTCCCGCAGATCGCGCTGTGGCTGCCGGAATGGCATTACGCCCGGTAACAATACGAATCCGATACCGGCGGGGTCGCAGAAGGCCCCGCCGTTCAAAACAAAATCAATTCAGGGGAGGTTTGAATTTCCAACAACAGGAGGCGCTGCCAGACCCGTTAGGCGGGCAGGGCAGTTAATGAATGCGTTAACGAACTTCATCGATCAGGGAGATGATACAATGACGACGAGACGCGACTTTATGAAAAAAGCCGGTGTTGCAACCGCAGCAGCGGGTACGACCGCCTTTGCCGCACCTTATGTCAAGGCGCAGAATGCCAAGATCACCTGGCGTTTGCAGACCTATGCCGGTCCGGCACTGGGCGAGCATGTTATCAAGCCAGCGATTGATGCCTTTAACAAGGTCGCCAACGGTGAAATGGAAATCGAACTTTATTACGCCGATCAGCTGGTTCCGACCGGCGAGCTGTTCCGTGCCATGCAGCGCGGTACCATTGATGCGGTTCAGTCCGATGATGACTCGATTGCGGCCCCGGTCGATATTTCGGTCTTTGGCGGCTATTTCCCGTTTGCGACCCGTTACAGCCTTGACGTTCCGGTCTTGTTTGAAGAATACGGCCTGAATGAAATCTGGGACGAGGCATATGGCGAAGTTGAAGGTGTCAAATGGCTTTCGGCCGGTTCATGGGACCCGTGCCATTTTGCAACCGTTGATCCGATCAACAGTCTGGAAGACCTTAAAGGCAAACGCGTCTTTACCTTCCCGACGGCGGGTAAATTCCTGTCGCGCTTTGGCGTTGTACCGGTCACCCTGCCGTGGGAAGATATCGAGGTTGCCGTTCAGACCGGCGAGCTTGACGGGATTGCATGGTCGGGCATCACCGAGGATTACACGGTCGGTTGGGCCGATGTGACCAACTACTTCCTGACCAACAACATTTCCGGTGCATGGTGTGGTTCTTTCTTTGCCAACGAAGAACGTTGGAACGAACTTCCGGAACATCTGAAAGTTCTGTTCAAGCTGTGCATGGACAGCTCGCACTATTATCGCCAGCATTGGTACTGGGGTGGTGAAGCCAAGCTTCGGACCCAGGGTACGAAGCTGAAGCTGACTTCGATCCCCGATGCGGAATGGGCGACGGTTGAAGCCGAAGCACATAAATTCTGGGACGAGATTGCACAGACCAGCCCGCGTTGCGCCAGAGTTGTGGACATCTTCAAACAGTATGCTGCCGTGATGGAAAAAGCGGGCAAGCCGTATCGTTACAGCTAAGCCACTCGGGAATGGTCACATTTGACCGGGCAGGGGGCGCAGGCGCATCATTTGTGTCTGTGTTCCTTGCATTCCCTAGGGTTTAGTTGATGTTCCAATTTGTAACAAATAATACAAATAAGCAAAATTTATGTTTATTTGTTGTATAGTGTAATTTATATTACGCAACAAGACGTCACAAGACGCGATGACCAAAAACGGGCAGGAACCGGTCAGTCCGATACAAAAACAAAGCCCAAATCACAGGAGGCCGCCGATGCAGGCGAAGGATGTCAAAACCGCCGATGACGCACGAAAACTGATTAAGGAACGAGACATCAAATTCGTCAAAATCGGTATTTTCGACGTCGACGGAATCATGCGCGGCAAATACATGCATCGCGAAAAATTCCTGTCGGCACTCGATTCCGGTTTTGCCTTTTGTGATGTGGTTCTGGGTTGGGATTCAAATGACCAGCTCTATGACAAATCCGAGTTTACAGGATGGCACACGGCATATCCGGATGCACCGGTGCGCGTGATCCCCGAAAGCTGCCGCGAATTGCCGATGGAAGACGATACCGTTCTGTTCCTTGGCGAGTTCGAGGGACGGGCGGAAACCGTGTGCCCGCGTGGCACATTGCGCCGTGTCCTCGATAAAGCCGATAAGATGGGATATGACGTTTCGGCCGCCTGCGAGTTCGAGTTTTTCCTTTTCGAGGAAGACCCGCATTCCGTGCGCGAGAAAAACTATCGCAATCTGAAGAACATCACACCGGGCTTTTACGGTTATTCAATGCTGCGCAATTCCGTGCATTCGGAATTCTATCATGACCTGCTTGAACTGGGTGAAAGCATGGATTTCCCGATTGAGGGACTTCATACCGAAACCGGTCCGGGTGTGCTGGAAGCCGCCCTGACCCATGATGAGGCGATGAAAGCCGCCGATAAGGCTGCACTTTTCAAGACTTTTACCAAGGTTTTGGCCCAGCGCGCGGGATGGATGGCGACATTCATGGCGAAATGGTCCCCCGATTGGCCGGGACAGTCGGGGCATATGCATGTTTCGCTTAAGGGCAAAGATGGCCGGGCGGCGTTTTATGATGCGAACAAGCCCCATAACATGTCCGATGAAATGCGTTGGTTCCTTGGCGGCCAGCAAAAATTGATGCCGGAACTGTTGTCTATGGTCGCATGTACGGTAAACAGTTATTCCCGTCTGGTTCCGGGTTTTTGGGCACCAACCACGGCGACATGGGGTGTTGAAAATCGTACCACAGCCCTTCGCGTTATTCCGGGAAGTGCCAAGTCACAACGTGTCGAATATCGGATTGCGGCGGCGGATATCAATCCTTATATCGCGCTTTCAGCGGCCATCGGTTCCGGGCTTTGGGGCATTGAAAACAAGATCGAGCCGGGTGACATGGTTGTGGGCAATGCCTATGCCCAGGAATTCCCCGACGATACGACACTGCCAGCAACGCTTTATGAAGCAGCCGGACGCCTGCGCAAATCCGAGGCGGCAAAATCATTGTTTGGCGAAGAATTCGTAACCCATTACGCCCAGTCGCGTGAATGGGAAGAACGCGAGTTCCGCAAGGCGATTACGGATTGGGAATTACAGCGTTACTTCGAAATTATTTGATCTGGCACGCGGGGCGGCGCATCGTCGCGCCCGCGTCAGATTGACCACCGTTACACAGCTTACGCGCCCTAACTCATTCTCCAATTGTGAGGCATTATGTCTGAGAGTTTACGCACCATCTCGCCGGTTGATGGATCTGTTTATGTCGAACGCCCGCTTGCCGGTGCGACCGAGATCAACAAGGCCCTTGATGTTGCCCGTGCGGCCCAAGCCGAATGGCGCCGCGTGCCCGTTGCCACCCGTCAGCAAATCTTGCGCAAGGCAGTTGCCGCCTTTGTCGCCAAGAAAGACGAAATTGCCGCCGAGATCAGCTGGCAGATGGGCCGCCCGATTTCACAGGCCGGTGGTGAAGTTGCCGGTTTCAAGGAACGTGCCGATTACATGATCGACATCGCGCCCGAGGCGCTTGGCGATTACAATCCGGGCGAAAAGGCCGGTTTTAACCGCTTTATCCGCCGCGAGGCATTGGGCGTTGTTGCGATTATCGCTCCGTGGAATTTTCCGTATCTGACAGCGGTTAACGGTGTTGTTCCGGCCCTTATGGCCGGCAATGCGGTGGTGTTGAAACATTCGCACCAGACCCCGCTTTGTGCCGAACGTTTCGCCGAGGCATTTGAAGCCGCCGGTTTGCCCAAGGGCCTGTTCCAGTATTTGCATCTTAGCCATGCGGATGCCGAAAAGCTGATGGGCGATATCCGGGTTGATTTCGTTAATTTCACCGGTTCGGTTCCGGGCGGTCATGCCGTGCAAAAGGCCGTGGGCAGCAAGTTTATTGCCACCGGTATGGAGCTTGGCGGCAAAGACCCGGCCTATATCCGGGCGGATGTTAATCTGGACCATGCCGTGGAAAACATCATTGACGGGGCGTTCTTTAACACCGGTCAGTCGTGTTGCGGGATTGAACGCATTTATGCCCATGAAAGCGTGTTTGACGCGTTTGCCGAAAAAACCGCCGATTTGGTATCGCAATACCGCCTTGGCAGCCCGATTGATACCAATACCAATCTTGGTCCGATGGTGCGGACATCATCGGCCGCCTTTGTGCGCGGACAGGTTGCGGATGCGATCCGTGACGGTGCCAAGGCATTGGTTGATCCGGCGAAATTTGCCGCCAATAAAGAAGGCACGCCATATCTGGCACCACAGGTTTTGATCAATGTCGATCATTCTATGCGCGTGATGACCGAGGAAAGCTTTGGCCCGGTTGTCGGCATCATGAAGGTGAAATCCGACGAGGAAGCCATCGCGTTGATGAATGACAGCGAATTCGGTTTGACGGCGTCAATCTGGACCGCAGATGAAGACGTCGCGCTTTCGATTGGTGACCGTCTTCAGACCGGGACGGTTTTCATGAACCGTGCAGATTACCTTGATCCGGCATTGGCTTGGACGGGTGTCAAGAATTCGGGACGTGGTTGCACGCTTTCGAAACTGGGATACGAATCTTTGACCCGGCCGAAAAGCTTTCACCTGCGGACCACGATTTAACGGCGCGTTTAACGCGCAAAGGATACAGAGATGACGAAAAAGATTGTTGGAAACTGGAACTTCCCGACGTCGGTGCGTTTTGGCCCGGGCCGTATTGCAGAATTGGCAGATGCCTGTAAGGCAACCGGCATGAAAAAGCCGCTGCTGATTACCGACGAAGGTCTTAAAGACCTGCCGATGGTGCGTGATGCCATTGCCGCCAACGAAGCCGCCGGTTTGCCGACCGGGCTGTTTGCCGGTGTTAAAGGCAACCCGACGGGTAAAAACGTCGAAGATGGTTTGGCGGTTTACCGTGCAGGCGGTCATGACGGTGTGATTGCCTTTGGCGGTGGGTCGGGACTTGACGCGGCCAAGGCGGTTGCCCTGATGGCCGGTCAGACCCGCCCGATGTGGGATTTCGAGGATGTCGGTGATTGGTGGACCCGTGCCGATCCGGAGGGTATTGCGCCCATCGTTGCCGTGCCGACGACGTCGGGCACCGGTTCCGAAGTTGGCCGTGCCAGTGTCATCACCAAAGAAGACACGCATGAAAAGAAAATCATCTTCCATCCGAAGATGTTGCCAGCAATCGTGATTTCCGACCCGGAACTGACCGTGGGCCTGCCAGCCCATGTGACGGCGGCAACCGGTGTTGACGCATTTGTGCATTGTTTCGAAGCCCATTGCGCGCCGGGTTATCACCCGATGGCCGAAGGTGTGGCGCTTGAAGGGATGCGGTTGATCGCCGATGCATTGCCGCGGGCCTATGACGATGGCAAAGATATCGAAGCCCGTGCCGACATGCTGGCGGCGGCATCAATGGGGGCAACTGCGTTCCAAAAAGGCTTGGGCGGTGTTCACGCGCTTGCCCATCCGATCGGGGCGATTTTTGATACCCATCACGGCCTGACCAACGCCATCCTTTTGCCCTATGTCATGCGGGCCAATCGTCGTGCGATTGAAGGCAATTGCGAAATCATCTGTCGTCTTTTGAACCTTGCCGCGCCGAGTTTTGACACTTTGTTTGAATGGGTTTTGGGGTTCCGAACCCGTCTTGGCATCGTCAATACGCTGGCGGAAATTGGTGTGGATGTGAACCGTGCCGATGAAGTTGCAACCAAGGCAAAGGCCGATCCGTCGGATGGGGGCAACCCGATTGATCTTTCGGTGGAGGAATATGCGGCAATCTTCCGCCGTGCCTGTGCGGGTGATCTTGGTTGATCCGAACCAACGATAATTAAAATAATAACGGGATCAAGGTGTTAGTATGGAAAACGTCAGAAAAATCCTGATTGTTGATGGTAATCGTCACGATGTGAACGCGCTTAACCGTTCATTGGGCGGGTCGCCATCGGGCGAAGGATATGAAGCGGCCCTGCGACGCCTTGATCCCGATCTTGATATTACCATTGTTCGGCCTGCGGATGACGGGCCGGATTGTTTGCCCAAGGGTGTCAAACTGACCGATTTTGATGGCATTGCCTGGACTGGATCAGCCCTTAATGCCTATATCGATGAAGATGCGGTTTTGAACCAGTTGCCGTTGGCCAAGGCGACGGTTGAAACCGGTTTGCCGGTATTTGGCAGTTGTTGGGGCATGCAGATTGTTGCCCGTGCCTTTGGCGGCGAGGTTCGTGCCGCGCCCAAAGGGCGTGAAATTGGTGTGGGCCGGATGATCCGCCTGAACCGGGCAGGGGTTTCCCATCCGATGTATCGCGGAAAATCGGCGTGTTTTTCCGCACTGACTGTTCATATGGACGAAGTTTGCGTGGCCCCCAAGGGGGCTGTGATCCTTGCCGGGAACGATCACAGCCATATTCAGGCATTTGCGATGGAAAATGACGGGATGAAATTCTGGGGCGTGCAATATCACCCGGAATATACCTTGGCCGAATTGGCCGCTATTTTCCGCCGGTATGGGCAGCGTCTTATTGATGCGGGGCTTTTTGCCGATCAGGACGCGCTTGAAACCATGTCGGCCAATTGGGTGACATTGCATCAGGACCCGGATCGCCGTGATCTGGCCTGGCAATACGGCATTGACGATGACGCATTGCGTTATGAACGCCGCCTGATTGAACTTGCCAATTGGTTGAAATATTCAGTCGGCACGAAAACGGTTTAAATCGTTTCCTTGGCGGCGGTTAAGGCCCGTTTCCGAACTGATTTCAGATCAAGGTTCCACACGGTCGTGCCCTGTGTTTCAGCCGTCAGGCTTGCCATGGCAAGGCCGGTGGCGATGGCATCATCAAATGCGGCACCCGGTTTTCTAAACGTTGACAGGAAGCCGGCATAAAACGCATCACCCGCACCGTTGACGTCAACAACCTTGGTTGGCAGGGGCCGCCAGAACGCCATTTCAGTGTCATCTGCGGATACAACGCCCATTGCGCCCAGCGTGATGACCATATGTTTGATACCATGTTGACGCAGGGCCATTACGGCCTTTGGTGCGTCGGAAATCTCGTTGATTTCAATGCCGGTCAAGACTTTGGTTTCGGCACGATTGGCAATCAGCAAATCAATCCTGCCCAGAACCGGTTTGAGGCGTGCAGCCTTGGACGGGGATACGGTGGCGGCACAGAATTTTGATGTTTGTTTTTGATCGGCCAGCCAGTCCAGCGTTTCCATCGGCAGATTGACATCGACCATCCACCAGGGCCAGCAGCGCAGATTGCCAAGTTGACCGGCCAGAAAATCGGGGGTCAGCCGGTCATAGACTTCGGCATCCATCAGGCCCAGCGCCAGTTCACCGGTTTCGTCAAGGATGGCGGTGTAACCCGCCGTATGGCCGCCCGGAATTTTGCGAATTTGGCGGGTATCAATACCCAGTTCGGACAGGGATTGAACGATTTGATCCCCATCGCCGTCATCGCCAACCGCAGAAAGGATCGCGACATTGCAGCCCAGAAGGCGCAAATGAACCGCGATATTGCGACTGACACCGCCCGGTTTGTGATGCAGGGTCCGCACAGGGTTTGACGCCGCAGGCACGAATGTTTCCGTGCATTGCAGGGTGCGGTCGAAATGGGCGGCACCGAGGCAAAGAATATTGGCCGATGGTTTGATCAAGGCGATGCTCTGTTTCTTATCTGTTGATTTTTGAGGACTGGCGCCAAGTCATAAGCCGCGGGGCCAATTGATGGCAAGCAAAACAAAAAAGGCGGCACAGTGATTAACGCTGTACCGCCCTTTGCTTAGCCGTCTGGAATGACGGGTTATTTCATCATGATGCGATCATGGGTCATTGGGCTTAGCGGTGAATTCATGCCGATATAATCGGCAACCGCCTGCTCAAGGTTCGGACCGAAATCATAGACATCGGTGGCCTTGTCACGGAACAGGGCATATCCATCGCCGCCATTGCGCATGAAGTCGTTCGATACCACGCCATAGGTTTTGCGGGCATCAATCGGCGCAAAACTGCCATTTTCATTGACCATTACGTTTGAAACGCGCGATCCGACCGGGGCATTCAGATCCAGATCGAATTTCAGGCCGGAAACCTGTGGGAACTGGCCTTTGCCCTCTGCCACCATCGACACACCATGTTCAAGCGATGCGACGACATCAGCACCCGAAAGCTTGAAGGTCGCCAAGGCATTTTGGAAGGGCAGTACCGTCAGGACTTCGCCCATGGTGACCGTACCTTCATCGATGCTGGCGCGGATACCGCCGCCGTTCTGGATGGCGATTTGGTAGCCTTCGCCAGCTTTCCACAGCATGGCATCGGCAATAAGCGACCCCATGGAACATTCCATCGCGCGGCAGGTTTCGCGCGATCCATCGGCCGGGGCGGTAAAGCTTCCGACTTCAAGGGTGCGAATTTTGTCAACTGCGCCACTGACCTTGGCGATTTTTGCCAGGACGTCTTCGGCCGGTTTGATGCTGGCATCAAGGGTGATCGGTTCCCCCGACCATGCCTTCGCGACACCATCATCGTCAAAGGTGACTTCTAGCGCGCCGAGATAGCGGCTATAGGCATAGGCCTGAACCACCAGAACCGGTTTGCCATCCGGGGCGGTTTCGACCACTGGATAGGGATAGTTGGCTTTTTCATTGGTGTTGGAAAACAGCTGATTGTCATGGCCGCCAACGATGACGTCGATGCCGGAAACGGTTTTGGCCAGTTCAAAATCTTTGTATGACCCGGAATGGCTCATGACGATGATCTTGTTGATGCCTTTAAGACGTAAGCGCGCCACCGAATAGCGCAGCGCCATTTCGGAATCCGTGACCGCAACATGATCGCCCGGGCTTGAAATGTCGGGGGTTTCTTCGGTGGTGATGCCGATCAGACCGATTTTTTCGCCGCCGACTTCAATGATGCTGTCGGGTTTGATGAAACCTTCAAGACCCGACCCGCCAAGCGGTTTGACATTGGCCGACAGGACCGGAATTTTGCTGGCCTTGATAAAGGCAGCAAGGACTTCGGGGCCATCATCAAATTCATGGTTCCCGATGGTCATGGCGTCATAACCGGCCATTGCCATCAGTTCGGCGGTCAGTTCGCCCTTGTAGGTCGAATAATAAAGCGACCCCTGAAACTGATCGCCGCCATCAAGAACCAAAATATTGCCGCCCATGGCGCGATTGTCGCGAATGGCGGTTGCCAGGCGGGCATAGCCGCCAAAACATTTGCCTGCGGCATCGTCTTCGGGCTCACAGGTATTGTTGTATTTGGTAACCGATTCAACGCGGTCGTGAACGTCATTGGTATGCAGGATGCGCAGATCATAATCCGCAAGTGCCGAACCGGCACTAAATGTCAGCATGGTACAGGCCGAAAGCAGCCCGGCAATCTTCCGTTTCATTTTGATCTCCCAAAAAGGTCACATCGTCGGGGTCCCACGACCCGGCGTGGCACGAAAAGTCAAATGCCTGAACACCTGTGATCCTAACATCAAAATTCTGATCGGGGTACGCCGTGTTGATGACCGGTGGGTTAAATTATCGCGACGCTGTGCCCGGATTTAAAAGCCGGAATGCGGGGCAATGCAGAATCGGAATCCACAGGTTTTCGGCGGGCATTGGCGCGATTACATAAAATACGTGAACCGGAAACATGAATTTCTTTTGGAAATAGTATTGGTTGATGATGAAATCCCGGCACCACCCCTGTGGCTAAAAACTAAGGGAAACCCCGCAGATAGACCCCAAATTGGCACGCCGGAGTAGAATGATTTTTGACCAAATGGACAGGATATGTGTGCGTCGCATAGGGTCTGCTATTTACAGAGCACTACATTTTGTAGTTACCATAGACATTCTGCAGCAGAGGTGCACGGATAGCGCCCCGATAGAAGGGACGACATGTGATGCTGCTGCATGGACAGTTTTTTCGATGAGGGAGTTCCGCCGGTTAAGGGCGCTGGCGGGATATAAAAGAGAATCAAGCAATAGAAGGGCATCGGAATGAAAAAGCTTCTGACCACCATGGTCGCGGCTGCTGCTTGCTATGCAGGGGTAGCTACCGCCGCCGAAATCAAGCCGGCCGTCGTTTATGACATGGGCGGGCGTTTTGACCGTTCGTTTAACCAGGGCGCATATAACGGTGCCGAGAAATACAAGGCCGACAAAGGGACCGAGTATCGCGATTTCGAAATCCAGAATGATTCGCAGCGCGAACAGGCGATGCGCAATTTTGCCCGCCGCGGCATGAGCCCGATTGTGGCGATTGGTTTCTCGCAGGCATCTGCCCTTGAAAAAGTTGCCAAGGAATTCCCGGAAACCAAGTTCACCATTATCGACATGGTTGTTGATTTGCCGAACGTTCAGTCCGTGGTCTTTAAAGAACACGAAGGATCGTTCCTGGTTGGTATTCTGGCCGCCATGGCGTCTGAAACCGGCAAGGTTGGTTTCATCGGTGGCATGGACATTCCGCTGATCCGTAAATTTGCCTGTGGTTACGTACAGGGCGTTAAATACGCCAATCCGAATGCGGAAATCTTTCAGAATATGACCGGCACCACGGGTGCGGCCTGGAACGATCCGGTAAAAGGCGGCGAACTTGCCAAATCGCAGTTCGATCGTGGTGCGGATGTTGTTTATCACGCGGCGGGCGGTACCGGCGTTGGCGTTCTTCAGGCAGCGGCTGATGCTGGCAAGTTGGGCATTGGTGTTGACTCTAACCAGAATGCCCTGCATCCGGGATCGGTTCTGACTTCGATGCTTAAACGTGTTGACGTTGCTGTCTATGAAGCATTCGAAGATGCGGCTAATGACACCTGGAAACCGGGTGTTAGTGTTCTTGGTCTGGCCGAAGGCGGTGTTGACTGGGCACGCGACGAGAACAACGACAAACTCATCACCGATGACATGAAAGCCGCTGTTGCAAAGGCAACCGAAGAAATTACTTCGGGGTCGCTTGCAGTGCATGACTATATGAGCGACAGCGCCTGCCCAATGTAAGGCAGCAAAGAAAAACCGGGGATTTGTAGTGTCGGATACGATACATCAAATGCACGGCGCCGGGGAAACCGGTGCCGTGCAACCCGCTATTGAACTGCGTGGCATAGACAAGCGGTTCGGAGCGGTACACGCCAATAAATCAATCGATCTTAGGGTTGAAAAAGGCACGATTCACGGCATCGTTGGCGAAAACGGTGCAGGGAAATCGACCTTGATGAGCATTCTGTACGGATTTTATCAGGCCGATGGCGGCACGATCCATGTTGATGGCAAGCTTTGTGTCATCAAGGGATCTGAAGATGCCATTGCGGTTGGCATCGGCATGGTCCATCAGCATTTCATGCTGGTTGAGCCCTTTACGGTTCTTGAAAACGTTATTCTGGGTGTCGAGGGGGGGGCGATCCTGCGCGAGGGCGTTGACAAAGCCCGCGAGGAGCTTAAGCGTCTGGAGCGTGAATATGCGCTTGACGTTAATCCCGATGCCATTGTGGGTGATCTGTCTGTTGGCTTGCAGCAGCGCGTTGAAATTTTGAAGGCCCTTTATCGGGGGGCCGAAATTCTAATTCTGGACGAGCCGACCGGGGTTCTGACCCCGCAGGAAGCCGATCATCTGTTCCGCATTCTGGAAACCCTGAAACAGCAGGGCAAAACGGTTGTTCTGATCACGCATAAACTGCGCGAAATCATGGCGGCAACGGACAATGTTTCCGTGATGCGCCAGGGTGAAATGGTGGCCCATCGCAAAACGGCCGAAACCAGCCCCGAAGAACTTTCCGAACTGATGGTCGGCCGCAAGGTGCTTTTGCGCCTTGAAAAGGGTGAGGCCGCACCGGCGGCAACGGTTCTTGAGGTTGATAATCTGTGTGTTGAAACATCGCAGGGGGTGCGCAAGGTCAAGAATGCCAGCTTTACGGTGCGTGCTGGCGAGATCGTCGGCATTGCCGGGGTTTCCGGCAACGGGCAAAGCGAACTTCTTGAAGCGCTTGGCGGGATACGTACGGTAACCGAAGGCCTGGTCCTTTTAAACGGGCAGGATGTGACGCCCGGTCGTGGTGTGGATGCCGCCGAACTGCGTAAGCGCGGTGTCGCCCATGTGCCTGAGGATCGCCATCGCATGGCAATGGTGACGTCATTTTCGGCCAAGGAGGCCGCTATCCTCGGTTACGAGGATGACGCGACCTATCAGAATGGGCTTTTCCTGAACTGGCATGCAATTTCCGATGCTACCGAACATATGATGTCGGAATTCGACGTAAGGCCAAATGATCCTGATCTGAAAGCGGCCAATTTTTCCGGTGGCAACCAGCAGAAGCTGGTTCTGGCGCGTGAAATCATGCGCGATCCAGAGCTTCTTCTGGTCGGACAGCCGACGCGCGGTGTCGATATCGGTGCCATCGAATTCATTCACAAACGTATTGTTGCGATGCGTGATGCTGGCAAGGCCGTTTTGCTGGTATCCGTCGAACTGGACGAAATCATGTCTCTTGCCGACCGCATACTGGTGATGTGTGATGGTGCCATCATCGGTGAAGTTTCTGCTGCTGATGCCAATGAACGGGTGCTTGGCCTGATGATGGCCGGAGTTGATCCCCATGAAGCCAAAGCTGCGGAGGGGCAGGCATGAGTGACAGTGTTCAACTGCCGCGCTGGATTGATGTCGGCGCGTTGCCGCTGCTTAATCTTTTGCTGGCACTCGTTGTTTCGGGGCTTGTTGTTCTGGCGATTGGTGAAAGCCCGACGCAAGTCGTTGAAATCCTGCTTTATGGCGCGTTTGGCTATGAAGAGGCGTGGGGCTATACGCTTTATTACACCACCAACTTCATCTTTACCGGTCTGGCCTTTGCCGTGGCATTCCATTGCGGTCTGTTCAATATCGGTGCCGAGGGGCAGGCCTATGTCGGTGGCCTTGGTGTTATTCTGGCGGCCCTTTACCTTGATTTCCTGCCATTCCCGATCATGCTGATCGTTGCCATTCTGGCCGCAGCAGTTTTCGGTGCGGCGTGGGCTTATATCCCGGCCTATTTACAGGCACGTCGCGGGTCGCATGTCGTGATTACCACGATCATGTTCAATTTCATTGCGTCGTCGCTGATGGTTTATCTGCTGGTCAATGTTCTGCGCCCGCAGGGATCAATGACCCCGGAAAGCGAACAGATTGCCGAACATCTGCGTTTACCGTTCATTCATGATATCGCGGCCACCTTTGGTATCGAAATGGCCAGCAGTCCGCTGAACCTTTCGTTTGTGTATGCGCTTGTTTGCAGTGTTCTGGTCTGGCTGTTCATCTGGCATACCAGATGGGGGTATGCGATCCGCACGGTTGGTGCCAATGCGGTTGCCGCGACCTATGCCGGGATCGAGCCAGGACGTTACATCATCATGGCGATGATGATTTCAGGCGCGCTTTCGGCCTTCATGGCGCTTAACGAAGTGATGGGGGTCCAGCACCGGTTGCTGATTGATTTCACGGCCGGGTACGGCTTTGTCGGGATCGCGGTTGCCCTGATGGGGCGCAATCACCCGT